>CALBQR010000048.1 GCA_937899895.1 uncultured Alistipes sp. | reverse complement strand
GAGGGATATTATGCTCCTTCGCAATCTCATAAATCCACGACTCCTTAACGCCAAATTTCTCTTTAATCTCGGCAATGGTGTAGAAGTCGGTGATAGGGACTTTTTCTTTTGGCTTGTTCTTTTCACTCACAGTGATATAGTCAAACATTTTATCTATGTCTGATCGCCTTATGAGTGTCTTACCATCAAATCTAACAGCCTTAATTTTGCCATACCTAATGTAACGGTAGATTGAAGTTCTCCCGACACCTAAAAATGCCGACACTTCGGTTGGTGTTAAGAACTCCTTTTCTGAATGAGGTTTTGCTTCCTCATCAAATTTTAGTTGAAACTCTTGTACTCTCTTTTTCCTTATTCTCTCCTTGTATGCAAGGTTTGCACATCTGTGAGAACAGTAGGCAGTAGAGGTCTTGTGTGCGGTAAAAATCACACCGCACCACTCGCATTTTTTCTGAATGTCAATGTTACTAGCCATTTTAATTCTCTTTTTAGTTCGCCAAATCTGTTTCATTGCGTACCACAGCGTACCAATGCGTACCAACTTCTCCGTCATCTGACCAATGAAATTTCGCACTTCGGTTTGCGAGGTACACAGGAGGTACAAAAACAGGCGTAAAAAGGCTTAGCAACGATTAACAACGATGCTTGCACAAACAAATATAGCACCCGTAAGGAGTGCTATATTAATCATTTATGATTGATTTAACTATTTGATAATCAGCTACTTATTTACCGATGCAGAATTTCGAGAAGATTTGGCCGAGGATTTCGTCGGTGGTGATTTCGCCTGTGATTGTGCCGAGGTGGTAGATTACCTGGCGGATTTCCTCGCTCAAAAGATCGCTTGGAATGCCTGTCGAAAGGCCATTCAACGCACGGCCGAGGGCCCAGCGGGCATTGCACAATGCCTCGTAATGGCGTGCCGAAGTTACAACCGTATCGCTCGCCTCGGTGCTCATCATCGCGGCATAGTCGGCAAGGCTTGCAAGTAGTTTGTCGATACCTGCGCCCGACCGAGCCGATATCGTCAGCACCTCCGACGCAACCTCCTCGCAGAGTTGTCCGAAGAGTGCTGCCACGAAATCATCACTGCAACAGTCGCACTTATTCAGAAGAATGATAAGTTTTTGATCCTCCGATATTTGTAATTCGTTGATTGAGCGTATGACAGCTTCAGTTGCGTCGTGATAATCTTCGTGCTCGCTCCACGTTGAGCAGTCGCAAACAAGCAGCACCACTGCCGCACGGCGTAATGAAGAGAATGTGCGATCGATGCCCATCTGCTCCAAACGATCTTCGGTCGAACGGATACCTGCTGTGTCGATCATACGGAAGCGGCGACCGCCGATTACGATTGACTCCTCGATCGAGTCGCGCGTGGTACCTGCAATGTCCGAAACCATTGCGCGATCTTCATTCAAAAGGCGGTTAAGCAGGGTCGATTTGCCCGCATTGGGCGCGCCGACAATTGCGGTTGCGATACCATCTTTCAGTGCATTACCGAGTGCAAACGACTCGATAAGACGCGCCAAATGGGTGTCGATATTCTGCATCAGCAGATTGAGCGTTGTGCGGTCGGCAAATTCGACCTCCTCCTCGGCAAAATCCAATTCGAGTTCGAGCAGTGCGCCAAGACGCAACAGTTCATCGCGCAGACCTTGCAGCTCGGCCGAGTAACCTCCACGCATCTGATTGAGGGCCAAGCGATGTGTGGCGCGATCGGTCGAGGCAATCATATCGGCAACGCCTTCGGCCTGTGCCAGATCGATCTTACCTGCAAGGAAGGCTCGTGTGGTGAATTCGCCCGCTGTGGCTGTGCGTGCGCCGCAGTCGATAGCAGAGCGCATAATGCGATTTACAATATAGGCCGAGCCGTGGCACGAAATCTCGACCGAATCTTCGCCCGTATAGGAGCGCGGTGCGCGGAAAAGGGTCAGTATGACATCGTCGATCGTATCACCACTTGCCGGATCGATGATCTCGCCATAGTGAGCCGTGTAGCCTTCGGCCTGCGCCAACGGCCGTTTTGAGCGCGATTTGAAAAGGCGATCGGCAATAGAAATCGCTTCGCTGCCACTCATACGCACAACGGCAATGGCCCCACCCGTAGGTGTAGCGCAGGCGATGATTGTATCGGTGCTATGAATCATTTATCGCTCTCTTTAACGACTTAACGACGACGCTGAATTCTCAATCGCTGACCGATACGCAGTTTGTTCGCATTTTTGAGGTTGTTCCACTGCATAATCTGGCGAGTCGTAACGCCATAACGGCGAGCGATGCCTCCCAATGTCTCGCCACGTTTCACGACGTGAGTAATCGTGCGAGCGACATTCTCCTCCGTGCGTTTCTTTTCGACCTTGGTCGGATCGAGATACTCCTTCAAGTAGAGCGAATCCTTTGCCATAATAGAATCCTCGTTGATGATGTAGTGCGACAGATCGCGCACGGGCAACGTGAGAGGATACTTTTTCGTCGAGGCGGGGATGATGTCGAGTCGATATTGGGGGTTGATCAGGCGTAGCGTCTCGATCGGAATGTCGATTGTCGAGGCCACCTGTTCGAGGTGCATCACGCGCGAAACCATAATTGTATCGGTTGCCATCGGCATTGGGGGAGGGGTTACCTCGATGTTGTGCAGATGGTAGTAGTTGTATGCGTAAGTGGCTGCAATAAAGGCAGGAACATAACCGCGAGTCTCGCGAGGCAGATAGTTGTAAACGTCCCAGAACGAGCCACGAACGCCGGCACGGGCAATGGCTTTATTCACATTGCCGGGGCCGCAGTTATAGGCAGCCAAAGCCAGCGACCAATCGCCATATGTGCGATAGAGATCTTTGAGATATTTACACGCCGCGCGAGTCGATTGCAGAGGGTCGCAACGCTCATCGACAAACGAGTTGATCTCCAAACCGTAGGCTTTACCCGTCGTATAGACAAATTGCCACAGACCAACAGCCGCAGCGCGCGATTTCGCGGTTGGTTGCAGTGCCGACTCGATAATCGGCAACGCGCGCAACTCAATGGGCAGATCGGCGTTAATCAGCTCCTGCTCGATCATCGGGAAGTAGTATTGCGACAGACCGAGCACACGGCTCATCAAACCGCTGGTGGGTGAGGTGTAGCGAATGATATAGTTGCGCACAACCTCATTATAAGGCAGGTGAATGGGCGAAACCATCGCTTTCAGACGCTCGGCATATACCGAGTCAGGGAGCACCGCTTCGGCCGAAGGCTGCCAAGTAGAATCGAGAACAATGAAATCCTTATAGAAGTTCTCAAATGACTCGATGGCCGCCTTTTCATACCACTGTGATACCACCGAGTCGCGCTCGTGAATGCTCATCGCCTCGAAATGTTCGCGCCAATAGCTGCTGTCGCTAATTGCTCCTTCGTGTCCAACCTCTTCGGGCTCAACCACCTCGACCTTTACCGTATCGGCCAACAGACGTTTAATCGAGTCGGCCACCATACGCTCGATAATAGCTTGACGCTCGGCCTCTTCCATTTGTGCTTGTTGCTCCTTCTTGGCTTTGCGATTGAGTTTGTTGAAGGGCCAGATAGGGCCCTCGGCAGCTGTCGCATTCGAGAGTGTAAGGAGTGCAATGATTAGTAGGGTAGTAGTGCGAAGTGCGAATTTCATTGTTCGGGGAGATATTCGTTTTTGTGGTTGTTAGAATCTGATATTAAGGCCTAAACCATAGGTATTTGTGCCGCCCGTGCGAGCCGAGTAGAAGTTGCCCACCTGTGGTGTAACGTCCATCGCGAGGTTGTCCGAGATGTCGTAGTCCTGCATATGGGCATCGACGTGCGCATCAATCACATTGAGCAGATAGACTCCTGCGGTGATGATGATCGAGAGGTCGCGGTTACGGCGATAACTGTTTTTCAGGTTTTTGAGATAGTCGGCCGTGTAACGACCCTTGAACTCATCGGTCGGAGTCGGCTTGGTCAGTCCCGTTTTATCTTCGGCAGAGTTATACTCTTTTAGGGCGTTGTCGTATGCTACACGCAGATTGTATGCGGTGCGGAATCGCTGGAAACCGCGATTATTCCAATCGATGACATAGACCATCGACGCAAAGCCGCCGATTACGATCGGAGCCTTCCAATAACTGCCGTTATAGATCTGTCCGGCACCGGGGCAGATCATCGAGAGGGTAGTGGCCTTTTTGACACGGGTGGCGGGAATTTTGCCATCGTAGTTCATCGCCGCATCACCAATAAAATAGATATACGAGGCGAGAGCCCCGATGAAATAGAGCTGACGGCGCGTATTGTGGCGTATCATCTGCGCCTGCAAAGCGTCAAGCTCCTCGGTACGTGTCGCGTCGATATTGGTAATGGCGGTTACCTGTCGCTTGTAATTTTGGAATTTCTTATTTTCGAGAATACCCATCGTCAAACCTGCGCCAACGGTCGAGTAGAGTATGGGTAATTTCCAATATTGCTTGTTGTAGATCTGTCCAAAACCGGGGGCAACGGCCGAGATCCACGAGATCTTCGAGATCGTTATCGAGTCGCGGCGGCGAGGTTTGATAGTATCCTTTATCGCCTCCATTTCGGCTTTCGCTTTGGCTGCCAATATTGAGTCGGTCGGCATACGGCCCATCAACGATGCGAGCGAATCTACGGGCAGAGCACTCAAACGCACTGCAATCGAGTCGGCCGAGAGGGTGTCGATCATCGCTTCGTCAAAGCCGAGTGCGGCAAGTGCTGCCGAATCAAGCCCGATTACACCTGCACGCAACGAGTCGGCGGCCATTGCGGCCGAATCGCTGCGAATCTCTTGACGGGTACCTCCTCGGATGATTGTACGAGCACCACGCGGCTGCTGGGCTGCGGCGGTTAAGATGCAACCTGCGGCAACCACTAACGCGAGGATCATTCTCTTGGCAAGACTCATTGATAGAGGAGTTTAGAGTGAATCAAATCGATTGACAAACTGCTCGATATCGCTATCCGAGGCGAAGTCGATCGTGATACGGCCACCGCCATTTTTAGCGCGCTTAATGCTGATATTCTGTGAGAAGAGCTTCTCAAATTGCTCGATCAGGCGGGTGTAAGATTCGGGGTATTCAGCCTCCTCCTCTACGGGTTTAACCTTCGGCTCTTCGCACATCACGCGGGCAAGTTCTTCGGTCTGGCGTACCGAGAGCGACTTTTTCAGGCAACGCTTCAACAATGACAACTGCTTCTGTTCGGGAACGCCTGCAATCGCCTTGGCGTGTCCCATTGAGATTGCTCCCTCCTTCAATGCCAACTGCACCTCCGATGGAAGTTTCAACAGACGCATATAGTTTGCAACGGTCGAACGCTTCTTTCCCACCTTCTCGGCAAGCGAATCCTGCGTCAGACCGCACTCATCGACCAGACGTTGCAGACCGAGAGCAATCTCGATCGCGTTAAGGTCCTGTCGCTGAATGTTCTCGACCAGAGCCATCGCGTGCAGATTGGCATCATCGACCTCGCGGATATAGGCGGGAATGGTCTCCAAACCAGCTGCTTTTGATGCTCGCCAACGACGCTCGCCACTGATAATGACATACTCATTGTCGGTGTTGCGCTTGACCGTAATGGGCTGGATTACACCCAATACACGAATCGAATCGGCCAATTCGGTGAGAGCCTCCTCGTCGAACGTAGCGCGGGGCTGCGTGGGGTTGGGGATAATCTTGCTGACCTCGATCTCGCGCATCGTGCTCATCGGGGTACTCTTGATGTCTATATTTGCGCCTTCCAGACCGAAAATCGCGTCTAAACCGCGTCCTAAACCTTTGTTTTTCATCTGTTCGATTGCTTTTTGTTACGTTTGAGGAACTCCTTTGCAAGGTTCAAATAGTTTTGCGAACCTGTCGCCGAGGCGTCGTAGAGCATTACGGGTTTGCCGTGCGAGGGGGCCTCTCCCAAACGGATATTTCGTTGAATTATTGTGTCGAATGCCAAATGGCCGAAGTGCTCGCGTACCTCCGCAACAACTTGGTTGTTAAGTCGATTGCGCGAGTAGAGCGTCAGCAGGAAACCCTCGATTTCGAGTTTCGGGTTCAGTCCGCCTTTGACGATCTTAATCGTATTGAGCAATTTACTGAGGCCTTCGAGGGCGAGATATTCGCACTGTACGGGCACAAGCACCGAATCGGCAGCCGTCAGCACATTGACGGTGGTGTAGCCGAGCGAGGGTGAGCAATCGACTAAAATGTAGTCGAAACGATCGCGCACCGACTCCAAGACACGCTTAACGACATAGTGCGCATCATCCATCTTCGGCAACTCGGTATCGGCAGCAACCAGATTGATACTCGATGCGATCAACCAGAGTTTTTTCAGGTCGTGGCTCTGCTGAATGACCTCTTCGGCCTTTCGCTGTCCGGTGATACACTCATAGATGCCTTCGCCAGAGATATCGAAACCGAGGCTCGATGTGGCATTTGCCTGCGGATCGGCATCAACAAGCAGCACCTTGTGGCCGAGAATAGCCAGCGAAGCTGCCAGATTGATAGCCGTCGTGGTCTTGCCCACACCGCCTTTTTGGTTTGCTAATGCTATAATTTTTCCCATTGTTGCAGATTGCTAATTATTTATTCTCCAAGCGTTTGACGAAGGTCGTTAGCCCCGTTGGCTTGCATATAAACGGCCTTGTTCGCTCGCGTTGGAGCATAATATTCAACTGACAAAATTAATGATTTTATCGGATTTTGCCACCATATTCCGAGGAAAATAACTATATTTGACCATCAAAACTAAATATAGAGCAATAATGAGCGAAAATTTGGAGCAGACACCGAGCGTGAATACCGCCTCGGAGGTCGCAGAAAAAGTTGAAAATGTTACTCCCGACAATAGCGAAATCACTTCTTTGGAGCAGCCCGCAGAACCTGCTGCACAGACTGCCGCCGAGCCTGCGGAAAGATCTGCCGCAGATCCGATGAATGACCCTCGATTTGAGGCTCCGCGAGCGCAACGATTCCCTACGTGGGGCGATATGCTGGCCGTTGTCGGTATCTATCTGCTGGCGACGGTTGCGACGTCGCTTGTGGTGTCGATTATTGCAGCCGTTTCGAGCGGTGCGGAGAACTTTGCCGATCGCGTTACGAGTGGCCCGATGAGCGCGTTGAGTTATGCGCTATCGATGGGTACGACCATCGCGGGAGTGCTGATTTATCGCACTTTACGTCGCGGTACGGGTCGTATGTTCCACTTCTCGATGCGTGGTTTTAATCCGATGCTGATCCTTTGGGGATTCGTAATGGTACTGATGACGGGCGTGGTGATTGAGCCTGTGCTTGAACTCTTCCCCGATGCCTTCCTCGAAATGATCGACAAGATGGGGATGCACGGCGGTTGGTCGATACTGATGTTGGTGGTTTTGGCCCCCGTTATGGAGGAGGTGCTCTTCCGTGGAATTCTGCTTGAATCGGTGCGCTCGAAACATAGTGCAGGCCGTGCAATTGTGGTGTCGGCGTTGATGTTCGGCGTGATTCATCTGATTCCCCAGCAGGTCGTTAATGCCTTTGCTATCGGTCTGATTCTCGGATACATATACGTTCGCACCGAGTCGCTCTGGCCTGTGATTATTATCCACGCGCTGAACAATGCAATGGCTTACGTCATTATGCAGTGGAGCGATGGCGCAAACATCACCATTCGCTCGCTTATCGAGAACAATACGCTCTATGCCGTAGTCTATGGCGCATCGTTGGTCGTACTCGTCGTTTCGGGCTATATGGTGTGGCGTTCGGTCGAGCGCATCAATGCTGCCGATCGAAAAGGGTAATCTCGATCGGGGAGCTCGCCCGAACGGATAATTTTTTAACGCCTTGTGTGGTCTGTATAGTTGCCACGCAAGGTGTTTTTTGTGCGAAAGAGCGAGAAAGAGTGCGATTTTGAGCGAAAATAACCGCCAAAGAGAAGAATAAATTCTTCTTCGCGCATAATATTCGCCCGCGATTGTGCGTTAGTTGCAGGAAAAACACTATCTTTGCATTTTGGTTATGACTCGATTTGTAAAAATATCACTTTTCGTTGTGCTCGTGCTCATTATGGGGGCGTGCCGCGAGTTGCCGCATCCGTTTGAATACGATAAAGTTGTGGCACAGGTGGGTGATAAGAAACTTCGTGAGAGCGATGTGCAGTCGATCTATGCGCAGGCTGAAACGGCAGAGGATAGTGTCGCACTGCTCGAAATTTATGTCGATCGATGGGTTAAGAACGAACTGAAACTACGCGCTGCCGAAAACCTCTTCCGCGATAGTGAGGAGGCTATTGAGGCGATGGTTGCCGAGTATCGCAACTCGTTGCTGACGCGCCGTTTGGATCAGTACTATGTCGATCAGGAGCTCGATACGCTCTTCACCGAGGCGCAGATTGAGGAGTATTACAACCGCCACCCGTCAGATTTCAGATTGGATCGAACGATTGTTCGCGGTCGTCAGGTGCGTGTGCCTTCGACCTTCCGCCAGGCCAACAAGTTGCGTGAGTTGATGCGCTCGACTTCGGAGGAGAAGTTGCAGGATTGGCGAGATATGTGCCAGAAGAGCAACCTCGAAATGCAGGAGTATAGCTCGTGGGTCGATTATTCGGAGTTCCTTTCGACACTGCCTACGTCGCGTGGTCGTAAGTATGAGGAGCTGCTGAAATTGGGTCAGTTGCAGGAGATGCGCGATGACGATGGCCGCTACTACTTTGTGATTACGGAGATTCGTCGCACGGGCGATGCTGCCCCGCTTGAACGAGTGCGCGAGACGATCCGCCGCATATTGTTCAATCAGCGACAGAGCGAGATTATTCGTGCCCACGAGGAGCGAATCTACACCGAGGCATTGGCATCGGGCGAGTTGCGCATCAATTTGGGTGATGAGGAGGTTGTTGAGGAATCGTCGCCAACCGAGGTGGCAACCCCGACAGCCAACCCGACCGCTGCTCCGACCGAAAAGAGCGAACCGACCGAGAAGAGTGTTCCGACGGTTGAGGTCGATACGACCAATGTCGCTGTGGCGGATACAACCAAGCAAGAAACGAAAAAATAAAAAACAATAACGAAAATATGATTAAGAGAGGTATTTTGTTCCTTTGCGCTTTGATGTGCGCAGTTGCCGCAGAGGCACAGCAGGTGATTATTGATAAGATCGTGGCTGTTGTCGGAAACTCGGCTATCTACTATTCGGACGTTGTCGAGACGGCCGATCGTCTTGTTCAGCAGCGTCGCGAGATGGGTTACACCTCCGACCGCGACCCGAAGAACGAGGCTTTGGAGCAGCTGATGTTGCAGAAGTTGCTCTATCATCAGTCGCAGGTTGACTCGGTCGATGTTTCGCGTGTCGAGGTTGCTATGCCGGTTGAGAATATGGTTCAGAATATGATTGCCGAGGCCGGCTCGATCGGCGCATTGGAGGCGCAGGAGCATAAGGCAGTCTATGATATTCGTGAGTCGATGATCCAGCAGTATGTCGAGATGCAGTCAGCACAGGCGATGCAGCGTACCATTCAGGACAAGGTAACAATCACACCGGGTGAGGTTGAGCGTTTCTATAAGTCGCAACCAAAAGATAGCCTGCCGATCGTTCCGGAGCAGTATGTCTATGCGCATATCACCAAATACCCCTCGACGATGGACGAGGCAAAGCGTCGTGTGAAGGAGCGTCTGCTCGATATGCGTGAGCGTATCATTTCGGGCAAGGCTTCGTTTGCAACTCTGGCACGTATGTATTCGGAGGATGGCTCGGCCGTTCGCGGTGGTGAGCTTGACCCCCAGCCTTTGGAGGGTTTTGTACAGCCGTTTGCCGATGCATTGGAGAAGTTGAAGCCCGATCAGATCTCGGAGGTTGTTGAGACCGAGTACGGTTTCCATATCATTCAGGGCATTGAGCGTCTGGCTAATGGTGCATATCGTTGCCGCCACATCCTGATTCGCCCCTATTTCACCCCGCAGGAGCTGGCCGAGAGCGATAATATGCTCGATTCGTTGGCTAACCTTATCCGTTTGGATTCGATCACCTTCGAGGCTGCCGCATTGGAGCACTCTGACGATATCTTCTCGAAGCAGAATGGCGGTCTTGTATCGAACCACGATATCTTGGAGGCGCAGCAGGCCTATGAGGCTCGTCTGACCCAGACCAAATTCTACAAGGAGTATCTGATGCCTGCCGATTATAATGCTATTCGTCGCTTGAAGAAGGGTGAGATATCTGACGCGTTCCAGACTACCGATATGAAGAGCAACCAGTTGAGCAAGATCATCAAGTTGCTCGATATCATTCCTTCGCATACGGCTACGCTCGATGAGGACTACCTGATGATTGAGGAGGCCGCTCTCGAACATAAGAAGCGCGCAGAGTACAATAAGTGGTTGAAGGGCAAGATCGCTGCGATGTATGTCCGTATCGAACCCGAATTCCGCGAGGGCGAGTGGGAGTACGACAATTGGGTTAAATAATCCTTCGCTCCCGAAAGGACTTGCTATCGCAACGATTTAGATATAACCAGCTCGTTTGAAACGTCTTGCGACCATATTACTGCTGATTGCAGCCTTTATGTCGATTGCATTTGCGCAGTCGCCCGCCTCGTCGCGTGGTCGCCGCAAACCTGTCGATATGCAGGGTAATGATGCCTATTCGGTCAAGTATCAGGATACGACGGCATTGTGTCTGGTGGGCAATGTGATGTTCTATCATAACGGAACGATAATCACTTGCGACAGCGCGGTGCGATATAGCGAGAAGCATATGGAGTGTTTCCGTAATGTGTTGATCAATAAGGATTCGCTCTATGTCTATGGCGACCGTGCCGAGTATAATGGTGAGACGAATATGGCATACGTCTTTTCGCCGCTGATTAAGGTTGTCGATGGCGATGCGACGATGTACACCTACACCTTCTCGTTCAATACACTCGAAAATGTGGGTCGTTTCGGCGGCGGTGCAATCGTAACCAAGGGAGATAATCGTTTGGAGGCCGAGCGTGGATACTACTATGCCGACAGCAGCGTGGTGATCTGTGTCGATGCGGTCGAGATGCAGGATTCGCAATACAAACTCAAATCCGATTCGGTCGTATATAACCTCGATACTGATGTGGCCTCGTTTGCCACCGATACCTATATTTGGAACGAAAAGGGCGAGATGGTCAATGCTATGGCAGGCCGTTATGATCGTGTGGCAGACCGTTTTGAACTCTTCTCCAATAGCTATATCCTGACCGAGAAGCAGGAGGTTTGGGCCGATAGTATCGACTATAAACGCGCACTCGAAAATGCCGTCTTGCGCCGCAATATCCAGATTGACGATACCGATCAGAAGGTGCTCGCCTTTGGCGATTATGGCGAGTATTGGGGCGATCGTGAGGAGGCTCTGCTGACAGCTCGCCCGTCGGTAATCAGCTATGATCCCGAAATGGGCGATTCGCTCTATGTTCGAGCCGATTCGATTCTGCTCTTCACCGAGCGATTGCTGGCGGTCGATAGTACGGCTATGGCTGACTCGTTGGCACGTGCCGATTCGCTGGCGGCGGCAACGCCTATGCTCGATGATGCTGTCCGTCAGCAGATTGAGCAGGCTGCTGCAATGACTGCACAAAGCGATACGACAAGTGTCGGACAGCCTATTGTCGATAGCCTGACAGGAGAGAATGTGGCAATGCAACCGATTGATAGCTCGGTGGTTGATAACACTGCCCTCGCATCCGAAACTGCGCCTGCTCCTGAATTAACCCCTGAACAGATCAAGGAGCAGAAGCGCGCTGCGGCCGAGGCCAAGAAGGCCGAGGTGGCGGCAGCCAAAGCGGCAGCAAAGGCCGAAAAGGCGGCAAAGAAGGCGGAGAAAGTGGCTGCGCGTGAGGCCCGATTGAAGGCTAAAATAGCTGAACGTCGTGCCAAACGATTGGCCAAAATCGAGAAATATGAGCGTTCGCGCGCCAAGCAGGTCAGTCTGGCAATGGACTCGATTATGCGCGATTCGTTGTTGCAACACGCGGGCGATGAACTTGCCGATGAGCAGTTTGATGGTCCCGATAGCACAATGCTTGCAGACGATACGACGGCGATAGATTCGGTGCGTCGCATTATTCGCGCTTATCGTAATGTGCGCAGTTATCGAAGTGATTTCCAATCGGTTTGCGACTCGATGGTGGTGTTGTCGCTCGATTCGACTATACATCTCTATCTCTCGCCGATTTTGTGGTATGCAAGTAATCAGGTTACGGCCGACTATATTGACATCTATACGGCTAACCAGCAGATTACTCGTGCCGAGTTTTTGGGCAGCCCGATTATGGCTGAGCAGATTGATTCGATGGCCTACAATCAGGTGGCGGGTAAGACGATCGAGGCTCTGTTCCGCGATAATGAGGTCTATCGTGTCAATGCTATCGGTAATGGCCAGACACTGTATTATACTACCGATGAAAATACGGGTGAAGTGGCGGAGTTTATGACCATTACGTGCGGAGATATCTCGTTCCTGCTTGCCGATCAGCAGATTGAAACTATCATTTGGCGCGGCAATCCCGTCTATTCTATCTATGCGATTGAGCAGGTGCCGGAGGATCAGGAGCGATATTTGCGCGATTTCCAGTGGCACGGAGATAAATGTCCGACGGTAGATCAGGTTTTTGACCGATTTTTGCGCCCGTCGCGTCGTGAGGAGATGCTGAAAAAGCCCCAACCGGAGTTCCCGATTCAGGAGTCGATTAATCGTCGTCGCAAGCGACTGACTGATAGTGGTGTTTGGCGCGATCGCGATGAAACATTGTCGCCGGAGGCTATTGAATTTGTTGAGGGCGTTAAGCGCAGGTAGTGAAATATTTTGCAAAAAAATATGAAAAAAATCGAATAAGAGTTTGCAGATTGTAGAAATTGTATTACTTTTGCACCTGCAAACAGCAAAACGGTGTGGTAGTTCAGCTGGTTAGAATGCCTGCCTGTCACGCAGGAGGTCGCGAGTTCGAGTCTCGTCCATACCGCAGAAAGTCCGAAGAAAAATCTTCGGGCTTTTTTGTTTATATACATTGAGACTTGAACTCGCGACCGACTAAGCCTCCCCTATCAAGGGGAGGTTTGGAGGGGTTGTCAAAATAAAGATCGCGAACACGCACGCGCGTAGCGCGAGTTCGAGTCTCGTCCATACCGCAAAGTCCCCGAAATCCTTTTGGATTTTGGGGACTTTGATTTTATGTGCATTGAGATTTGAACTCGCGACCGACTAAACCGTCCCTCGATAGGGCGAATAAAAGTTTGCGCGCGACCTTGATTGGGTCGCGCGCACCTCTGTTTGTCTCTATTCGACGGTAGTCGCTATGCTTGTCTGCGCAGACGGCGGCGAGGCCCACGCCGAGAACGATATCGCCGCAATGCCTATCAGCTGGATTGTGCTATTGACTATCAGATAGATATAGCAGAACCAGATCGACATATCGCGTTTGGGTGTAATCCATAGCTGAATAGTTGAGTTACATTCGTATATGGCCCACATACGGAAAAATCCCACCTTTACTATATCTGGGTGAAAATAGTGTAAAAAATTGTCGAACGGATGTTCGTAACGTGATGAGTACCAACAAAAAAAGGAAGAGCCTGAACTCTTCCTTTTCGTGAGCTGTTGACGAGGCTTGAACTCGTGACCTCTTCCTTACCAAGGAAGTGCTCTACCACTGAGCTACAACAGCATTTAACTCCGTTTGGGTGTGCAAAAGTAGGTAGGAATTTCTAAATGTGCAAACTTTTCGCAAAGAATTTTATCTGTTTTTGCGATATTTTTGACCGAAAATCTTGCTCGGCGCTTCTAATATCAACTAAACCAGCACGATACGAAGAAAGACCGAAATGCATATTTTTTACAAAATATTCGGCTGCGGTCGCAATCTGCCCTGTTCTTTTTGGTCGAAGATGACAACTACATTGCGCAAACGATCTTTTTTGGCGATTTTGTAATTGATACTTGCGGAAGATTTTGTACCTTTGTTCAATTATATAAATATGTATCCGATGATGAGACTGGCATTTTTACTTTTGCCGCTTGTGGCTCTTTTTTCGTGCGGAGGTCGTAGCAATAATCCCTCGACGGCCGATGAGGTTGCACGCCCTGTGATTATCACGCCAAGAAATTACAACTACATAATTCGCAATGTATATCCCCATTCGCGCAATTCATATACGCAAGGACTGTTTTGGAACGACGGCTCGTTGTGGGAGAGTGTGGGAGAGTATGGTCGCTCGAAGATGATGCGTGTTGAGCTGGCGAGTGGTCGCGCCGAGCGTTCGGTCGATCTGCCCAAACGCGATTTCGGCGAGGGCGCAGTGTTGCTCGATAGTGTTATCTATCAGCTTACGTGGCGCGAGGGTCGAGCATATATCTACGATGCGCAGACGCTCGAAAAGCGCGGCACGATGAAGTATTCGGGCGAAGGCTGGGGCATTGCAACCGATGGAGAGTGGCTCTATATGAGCGATGGTACGGACAAGATCTATAAACTTGATCCTGCAACCTTTAAGCGCAAGGCTACGATCGCGGTAACATTCAATGGCCAGTCGCTCGGCTTTATTAACGAGATGGAGTGGATCGACGGCAAGTTGTGGGCAAATGTATATACGACCGATAAGATTGTTGTGATTGATCCTGCGACGGGACAGGTTGAGGGGGTATTGGATCTCGCTGGCCTGCTCTCGGAGGCAGATATGGACTCGACTACCGACGTGCTGAACGGCATTGCGTATGACCCGACGAGCGGTCGAATCTTTGTAACGGGTAAGAATTGGCCTAAATTATTTGAAATAGAGGTTATTAAATAGACAATGAGAAGCAAAAAAGAGATAGAATCGCTGCTCGCCGAGCGTATCCTCCTGCTTGATGGCGGTATGGGTACAATGGTGCAGCGTTACGGATTGACCGAGGAGGATTATCGCGGAGAGCGTTTTGCCGAGTGGGCAACCCCGTTGAAGGGGTGCAACGACTTGCTGGTGCTGACGCGCCCCGAAGTTATAGCCGAGATTCACGAGGCATATTATAAAGCGGGTGCAGATATCGTTTCGACGTGTAGTTTCAATGCCAATGCGGTGTCGATGGCCGATTACGGCTTGCAGGAGTATGTGGCTGAATTAAATCGTGCGGCGGCGCAGGTGGCACGCGAGGTGGCGGACCGTTATACGGCTGCCAATCCCACGAAACTGCGTCTGGTGGCAGGCTCGATGGGCCCGACCAATCGCACAGCATCGGTGTCGGCCGATGTGAATAATCCTGCTGCGCGCGAGGTTACCTTCGAGGATCTGGCTGCGACGTACAAAGTTCAGGCACAGGCACTGATCGAGGGTGGCGTGGATATGCTGTTGCTCGAAACGGTATTTGATACGCTCAATGCCAAGGCGGCAATCTATGCAATCAAGCAGCTTGGTGAAGAGATAGGCGCGGAGATCCCCCTGATGATCTCTTGCACGTTGGCCGATGCAAGTGGCCGTACATTAACGGGACAAACCGTCGAGGCTTTCTATGCTTCGGTTGCACACGCCGAGCCGCTGACGATGGGTCTGAATTGCGCCTACGGTGCGCGTCAGATGTTGCCCTATTTGGAGCGTCTCTCGGCTGTGAGTGAGTGCGGAATGTCGGCACATCCCAACGCGGGTCTGCCGAATGTGTTGGGTGGCTATGATGAGACACCCGCGATGTTCGCCCGCGATGTCGAGGAGTATCTGCGTCGTGGATTGATCAATATTGTGGGTGGTTGCTGCGGCACCACGCCCGAACATATATTTGAACTGTCGAAGATTGTAATGCGCTATGCACCGCGCCCGAAGCGTGAGAAGACTCACATCTGCACTTTGAGCGGCTTGGAGGAGTTGCGCGTAGTGCCCGAAGCGAACTTTATCAATGTGGGCGAGCGTACAAATGTGGCCGGCTCGGCCAAGTTCGCACGTCTGGTGCGCGAGGGTAACTTCGAGGAGGCGATGTCGGTGGCTCGTGCGCAGGTTGAGGCCGGAGCGCAGGTGATCGACGTTTGTATGGACGATGGAATGATCGACGCCAAGCAGGCGATGTGTCAATTCTTGAATCTGGCCGCTGCCGAGCCCGAAATTGCACGTGTGCCTGTTATGATTGACTCGTCGAAATGGGAGGTGCTGACGGCAGGATTGCGCTGCGCACAGGGTAAATGCGTGGTCAATTCGATCTCGCTCAAAGAGGGTGAGGAGGTGCTGCGCGAGCACGCCCGCGAGTTGCGTCGCTATGGCGCGGCGGCGGTTGTGATGTTGTTCGATGAACGCGGTCAAGCCGATACGTTCGAGCGCAAGGTGGAGGTTGCCGAGCGTGCATATAAGATACTTACGAGCGAGGGTTTCCCCGCCGAAGATATAATTTTTGACCCCAATATTTTAGCCGTAGCAACGGGTATCGAGGAGCACGATCGCTATGGCGTTGATTTTATCGAGGCTACACGTTGGATCAAGCAGAATCTGCCCCACGCGAAGGTTAGTGGCGGTGTGTCGAACCTCTCGTTTGCTTTCCGTGGTAACAATGCGGTGCGCGAGGCGATGCACTCGGTGTTCCTCTATCACGCGCGTCAGGCGGGTATGGATATGGGTATTGTCAATCCGGCAATGTTGCAGATATATTCGTCAATCGAGCCGCAACTTTTGGAGCGTGTCGAAGATGTGGTGCTGGCACGACGTGCTGACGCCGCAGAGCGACTGACCGAGTTGGCAGCCGGTCTGAAACAACAGGCCGCCACCGCGACCGTCAATGCCGAGCAGTGGCGCGAGGGTACGCTCGCGGAGCGTATCGAGTGGGCGATGTTGAAGGGCGTAACGGAGTATATCGAGACCGATGCTATGGAGGGCTATAACGAATTGGGCTCGCCGTTGGCGGTGATCGACCGACTGCTTATGCCTGCGATGGCACGTGTCGGAGAGCTCTTTGGCGAGGGCAAGATGTTCTTGCCGCAGGTTGTCAAGAGTGCCCGTGTGATGAAACGCGCAGTTGGTGTGCTGACTCCCTATATCGAGCAGGATACTGCGGATAGAGCAAAGGCGGCAGGTAAGTTCTTGATTGCAACGGTCAAGGGTGATGTTCACGATATCGGTAAGAATATCGTTTCGGTCGTTGTTGCTTGCAATGGTTTCAAAGTTAAGGACTTGGGTGTGATGGTTGAACCCGCAAAGATTGTCGATGAGGCGATTGAGTGGGGTGCAGATGCGATCGGATTGAGCGGATTGATCACTCCGTCGCTTGACGAGATGATCCGTGTTTTGCGCGAGTTGGAGGCGCGTGGTGAGCAGATTCCCGTTGTTGTGGGTGGTGCAACCACGTCGGCTGTGCATACGGCCGTTAAGATGGCTACGGAGTATTCGGGCGTGGTAATTCACTCGCGCGATGCGTCGGATAACGCGCGTATTCTCAATCGTTTGATGGGCGAGGGACGTGAGGAGTATCTGGCTGAGGTGCGAGCCGAACAGCAGCATTTGCGCGACGAGTTTGAACGCGAACAGAGCCTGCGTAACCTTGTGTCGTTGAAGGATGCACGTCGCAAGGCGCACTGTAAGGGCGTCGAGGAGATTGTGCCCGCAGCGCATAAGGGCCGTTTGGTTTTCCACGATATGAAGATCGAGCAGGTCGAGGAGATGATCGATTGGAACTTCTTCTTCCCCGCGTGGGGTTTGAAGGGTCGTTATCCCGAAATCTTTGACCACCCGCGCTATGGCGAGGAGGCTCGCAAGGTCTTTGATGATGCACAGACCCTTTTGGCTAAAATTAAGGAAGAGAACTTATTGCGCTTGCAGGGCGTTGTGGGTTTGTTTGAGGCTGTGAGTGAGGGCGATGATATCGTTATCACCGATCCGAAGGGTCGCCGCGTATGTATGGCGCAATTGCGTAGCCAGACCCCCGACGAGCAGGGAGAGTGTCTGTCGCTGGCCGACTATGTAATCTCGGCCAAAACGGGAGCGAAGGATCATATCGCGCTGTTCGCTTTGTCGGCAGGTGCAGGTTTGAAGGAGCTGACCGAAAAGTATCGCTCGGAGGGCGACGATTATAATGCAATGTTGGCCAAACTGCTGGCCGATCGACTGACCGAGGCTATGGCCGAGGTGGTGCATCTGTTTGTCCGCCGCGAGATGTGGGGTTACGAATCGTGCTCGGAGCAGCCCGATCCGAAGGCGATTATCGCAGGCAAGTATCAGGGTCTGCGAATGGCGTTTGGCTATCCCGCCACGCCCGATCACTCGTTGAAACGTGAGGCCTTCGATCTGCTTAATGCTCAACTGATGACCGAGATGCGTCTTACAGAGAACTTTATGATCAACCCCGCCGAGGCTCTGTGCGGTATGATGGTAGCAGATGAGGTGGCTCGCTATTTTGCAGTCGGAGTGATTGACGAGGAGCAGTTGAAGGATTATGCGAAACGTCGCGGAATGGCAAAGGAGCAGATGCGAAAAATTCTACCCAAGAATATCTAAAAAGAGGGATATGAAGGTTATTGATATTATAAATCAGGCGGCACAGAACTCCGCGCCGCGTTTTACGATCGAGTTGTTGCCGCCGTTGAAGGGCGACGGCACGCAGGGTGTCTTCTCGGCTATTGATACGTTGGTAGAGTATGGCCCTGCATATATTAACGTTACGTTCCAGCGCGAAGATGAAAAGCTGGTCGAGCGCGAAGACGGTCTTTGGGAGCGTCGTGTTACGCGCCGCCGTCCGGGTACGGTCGGTATCTCGGCGGCGATAATGAAACGATATGGCATCGAGACCGTTCCGCATCTGATTTGTGGCGGTCTGTCGCGCTACGATATTGAGGATGCACTGATCGATATGGACTTTTTGGGTATCGAGAATGTGTTGGCTCTGCGTGGCGATAGCCGCCGTACGGAACGTCGTTTCGCACCCCATCCCGACGGCCACGCCTACGCTGATGGGTTGGTGCGCCAGATTGCGGCGATGAATCGCGGCGAGTTTGTCGATGGCGAGGTGGAGAATTGCCACCACTCGAAGTTCTGTATCGGTGTTGCGGGCTATCCCGAAAAACATTCGGAGGCTCCGAATATGGCAACCGATATCGAGAATCTGCGCCGTAAGATTGACGCGGGAGCCGAGTATATCGTTACGCAGATGTGTTTTGATAATCAGCGTATTTTCGAGTTCATTGAGCGTTGTCGTGCGGCGGGAATCACCGTTCCGATTGTGCCCGGTTTGAAGCCTTTTACGACCAAATCGCAGCTTACGGTTCTGCCGCAGACCTTCCACGTCGATCTGCCCGAAGAGTTGGTCAAGGCTGTTTCGCAGTGCAAGGATAATCGCGCAGTGAAGCAGGTCGGTATCGAGTGGGCAACGATGCAGGCGCGAGAGTTGAAGGCTGCTGGTCTGCCTGTGATCCACTTCTATACGATGAGTCGTACGGATAATGTCGCAGAGATTGTGAAAAATCTATTTTAACAATATAAATCCATACAACTATGGCTAAAAGAGATAAGAAGAATCGCCAAGATTCATCGGTCGTTGAGCGCGATCGCTCGTCGATCATTATGCACGTGCTTACGTCAATGCCGGGCCATAAATTCTCGTTCAAGGAGTTGGCCGCTGTTTCGGGCGGTGCCGACCGCGATGGCCGTTATGCTACGCGCGATGTGCTTGAAAAACTGATTGCTGAGGGGGTTGTTGAGCAGTGCACCGGTCAGAAATTCCGTCTGGCGGGTGGCGCGATGCCTACCTATGAGGGTATTGCCGATCTGGTTTCGTCGGGTGCTGTCTATGTCGCAGTCGAGGGTATGGAGGATGATATCTATGTTCATCGCCGCAATACGTGCAATGCACTGGATGGCGACCGCGTGCGTGTAGCCGTTACGCGTAAGAATCGCGCGGGAGTACCTGAGGGTGAGATTACGGAGATTATCGAGCGCAATCCGAAGGGTTATGTAGGTACGGCACAGGTGATGGATCATCAGATTTTTATTAAGGTCGATTCGCGCAAGGTGCCGATGGATATCTACTGCTCGAAACGCGAGTATCCCGATTTGCGCGATGGCGAAAAGGTTGTTGTTCAGATCGTTGATTGGGCCGACGGCAGCAAGTGTCCGGAGGGTCGTATCCGCGATGTGCTCGGTATGAGTGGCGATAACGATACCGAGATGCACGCAATTTTGGCCGAGTATGATTTGCCATATAAGTTCGATAAGCGTGTTATCGAGGCGGCCGAGGAGATCAAGGGAGAGATTACGGCACAGGACTATGCCGAGCGTCGCGATTTCCGCGATGTTACGACCTTCACGATCGACCCTGCCGATGCGAAGGATTTCGACGATGCACTGTCGATCCGCAAGGTGGCAGAGGGTCGCTGGGAGATCGGTGTGCATATTGCCGATGTTACGCACTATGTTCGCCCGAACGATATAGTTGATAACGAGGCTGTTGAGCGCGGTACGTCGGTCTATTTGGTCGATCGTACGGTGCCGATGCTGCCCGAACGATTGTCGAACGAGCTCTGCTCGTTGCGTCCCAATGAGGAGAAGTTGTGCTTCTCGGCGGTCTTTGAACTTGACGAGCAGGCCAATGTTTTGAATGAGTGGTTTGGCCGTACGGTGATCTATTCGGATCGTCGTTTTGCATACGAGGAGGCGCAGGAGATTATCGAGGGCGCAGATGGCGATTTGAAGGAGGAGATCCTGACACTGAACGATTTGGCGCAGAAGATGCGTGCCGACCGATTCCGTGCGGGTGCAATCGGTTTCTCGCGTAAGGAGGCCAAGTTCCACCTCGACGATAAGGGCCGCCCGACGGGTGTCTATTTCAAGGAGCAGAAGGAGGCAAATCAGCTGATCGAGGAGTTTATGTTGTTGGCTAACCGCCGAGTGGCAGAGTTTATTGGTCGCCAGCGCGGTCGTCAGCGCACGATGGTCTATCGTGTTCACGATGAACCGAATAGTGATAAGCTGATCCGTTTCCAGAGCTTCATTTTGCGCTTTGGCTACTACTTTAAGGCCGATAAGGGCAAGGCTGTTGCGAAGGCGATGAACCGACTGATGGATAAGATTCGCGGTAAGGTCGAGGAGAATGCCATTGCGACGCTGGCCGTGCGCACGATGTCAAAGGCGTTCTATACCACCGACAATATTGGCCATTACGGTCTGGCATTCCCCTATTATACCCACTTCACGTCGCCCATTCGTCGCTATCCCGATATGATGGTGCATCGTCTGCTGGCGGGCTATCTGGCGGGAGCCAAGTCGCCCGATAAACGTTCGATGGAGAGCCTTTGCGAGCAATCGTCGGAGCGTGAGGAGGTTGCAGC
Organism: uncultured Alistipes sp.; assembly: GCA_937899895.1. GTDB lineage: Bacteria > Bacteroidota > Bacteroidia > Bacteroidales > Rikenellaceae > Alistipes. The sequence goes on along the minus strand of CALBQR010000048.1, from coordinate 20,346 downwards.
AGCAGCCGAGCGTGCGTCGATCAAGTATAAGATGACCGAGTTTATGGTCGATAAGGTCGGTATGGAGTTCGATGGCCATATTTCGAGCCTCACGGAGTGGGGTATCTATGTCGAATTAGACGAGACGCAGGTCGAGGGTATGGTTGCGTTGAAGGATATGAACGACGATGTCTATCGTTTCGACGAGGCACTGTATGCCGTTGTGGGCCAGTCGGGTCGCCGATTGACATTGGGCGATAAGGTGCGTATCAAGGTGCTGCGTGCCGACCTGTCGAAGAAGCAGATCGACTTCGAATTGCTCTATGCAATCGACTTGAAGAGTGGCCGTCGTACCGATATGGGCCGCCCGAAGTTGATCGCTCTCGACGATCGCATCTATCGCAAGGATCCGCGCGACGAGAAGAAGAACAAGCGTGGTCGCAATGGCCGAAGATAAACCACTTAAATTCAGATGGATATGAAACGAATTATGATGATTTTGCTGACCATTGCAGCAATGTGTCTGGCGGTCGAAATGCGAGCCGAGGAGGCAACGACAACGATGTCGCAGGCCCCACTGCGCCAAGGCGAGAAGATGGCGGCATTTCAAGGTGGCAATTTGAACGATTTTAAGGTGTGGGTCGAGGCTGAGATGGCTAAACGCGCCGTTGCAACCAAATGCGAGGGGCGTGTGATCGTGGCGTTCAAGGTGATGGCTGACGGCTCGATCGAGGTCAGCGACAAGCCTGCGATGAATTCGCAAGCCGATCCGGAGCTCTTCGCAGAGGTGCGACGTGTCGTTGCAAGTTCGGCGGGGATGTGGACTCCTGCTGTTCAGAATGGCAAGCAGGTCAATGTTTCGCTTGTCCTTCCCGTTAATTGCGAGAAGGTTAAGGCTCAGAAGCCTGTGAAAATAGTCAAGAAAGAGAAAAAGACCGTGAAGAAGGTACGTAAGGCACTGACTCTGGATTAGGCGATCTTTTGTCGCACGAGAATTTCCGCACTCGCCCGATTGGGTGGGTGCGGATTTTTTTATTCACAATTAATCCTGCTACGCAGGCTTTTTCCTCCTTCGCGCCTCAGCCGAGTTCGAGCTATCGCTCGACTCCGCATTCGGCTTGGAGTCGGTTCACAATAACCTTTTCTATGTCCCTTTTATGCGTGCTTATATTGGGGGTAATCTACTGTAATAATGATAGGAGGAGTACGTGTGATTATTACGAAGTTATCAACAAAAATGTTCATAACTTTGTTAATAAGTGTGTAATGCAGTGTTGATACTCAAAGAGTGAGGAGTGAAATGTGGCGTGTAAATGGCTGATATATAGTGTCTAAATGGTGCTTTGTGAAAAGTTCCTCAAATGTTGATAAATCTTTATCGTTGATTGCTCAACAGCGTCAATATCATAAAAAAAAGAGGGAGCGACCCGTAGTGGATAGCTCCCTGATAATCGGTCAGATCGACCTCTATTTCAGCATTTCGAGAAGTCTGATTCGCTCGGCCTCACTCTCGAAATTGGGGGTAAAGACTCCGCGACCAAGATTCTGCTCGATCTCCTCGCGCGACCAAAATCGCCCGCCGGCCAACTCGTCGCTGGGGCGCACCTCGCCATCGTATCGGCAGATATAGACATTGATCAGCTCGTGTTCGCACGATGAACGGAACTCGTAGGTGCAGATGTGCTCGGCTGCAAATCCCTCAATGCCAAGCTCCTCCTGCGCCTCGCGTCGTAATGCTTCGTCGCGCCCCTCGCCCCAATCGACGTGGCCTCCTACGGCCGTATCCCAACGATCGGGTTGAATCTGTTTCCACGCAGGGCGATGTTGCAGATATAGCTCCCCGCGAGAGTTTATAACGTGCAGATGCACAACGGGATGCAGCAACATCGAGCCATCGTGGCACTTGGCACGTGTTGCCGAGCCGACCACGCGACCCTCGGCATCGACCAACGGCAACAGCTCGGCTCCGTTATCGGTTTTTAGAATTTCCATTTTTTGAGGAACATATAGATTCCGTCGGTCCATAACTCGCGAGGAGTAGTGCCTTTGGCATCGACATAAGCTACTCGTTGATAGATGATTTCACGGCTTGTGCGATCGAAAACCACCATACGCAGACGTACTTGTGCGGTCGCTCCATTGATCTCCTCGCCCAATATCAGCGCACCGAAACCACTCCCTTCGGGATAGGCGGCAATCACCTCGGCAACCTGTTCGGGCGATAGAGCCTCGGCCACCTCGACCGTTGCCAACTCGGCATAGGGGATTGCAAGATTGCGTTCGCGTGCTGTCGCTAACTGTATTCGCTCAATGCTGACTTTCAACGCTTTGGCTACGTTAAAGCGGTTGGGCTCGTTCATAAATACCTGTGTCGCCTGACCAAACGAGCGGATCATATCCGATGGGCGATACTCCTTGCCAACCACCTTCGCAGTGGTGAAATCAATGCCATAGAATGTTACCGAGCGCACCTCCTTCATAGTGGTTTGAGCCATCGTTGCTGCCGCCATAATCGTCAGCGCAAGAGTAATCAACAATCGTTTCATTGTATTATTCAAATTATTCGTTTTTAATGTGTTACCATCTTCAATCCCACAATCGAGATGAAGAGCGTTGCAATGAAGAACAGACGGGCAAAACTCGCCGGCTCACGGAATACGAATATTCCGATCAGCACCGTGCCAAGCGCACCGATACCGGTCCAAATGGCGTATGCCGTACCGAGTGGCAATGTCTGTGTAGCCTTTGCCAGCAATCCCATACTGAGCACTGTCGAGATTACAAAACCTGCGATCCATAGCCACAATTCCGATCCTTCGGCCTCGCGCGTCTTGCCCAAGCAGAAGGTCATTGCAACCTCGAACAGGCCCGCCACAAAGAGTATAATCCAATTCATCGCTTTGTAAATTTGTTTGCGACCGCAAAAGTAATCATTCTCACGAAATAAAACGTAACGGCCACCGCAGAAATTGTGCAGTGGCCGTCAGTTTCAAACGATATTTATGCTTCGAGCATTACTCCTCATAGAGCAGGTAGGGGCGACGCTGCTCCTTGAACTTCGCAACGTCATCGGCCCACATAGCCTTGATCTCGTCAGCCGATGCACCCTTCTTGATCATTTTGCGAACGTAGTCGCGACCGATCAACAGCTCGAAGAACGAACGGAAGAAGTGGTCATCGAGGTTCAGGTTCTGGTATGCGTCAATCACATATTCGAGGTTCAGACCCTTCTCCCAGATCTCCTCGTTGGGAATCTGCGACAGATCGACACCGTAGCATTTGCGATCGAGCTGCGGGGGATACTTCGCGCCATCAACACTGCGAGGCGTGAACGAGAAGTCGTAACCCAACATATTGGGGTGGCCATAAACCAAGAAAGGCTTATCGGTACCGCGACCCAAACTTACGGGTGTAGCTTCGAAGTAGCAAGTCGAAGGATAGAGGTAGATAGCCTTCATATCGCGCAAGTTGGGCGACGGAGCGATTGGCAACTCATACTTGGTCTGGTGGGTGTAGTTCTTGCAACGAACAACCGTCAGCTCGCACTTGCGCCCATCGGTCAGCCAGCCCTCGCCGTTAGCCATCATTGCAATCTCGCCCAACGTCATACCGTGAACAACCGGAATGGGAGCCCAGCCCACACCCGATTTGTAACGTTTCATATCGAGGATCGGGCCATCAACGTAGAAACCGTTGGGGTTGGGACGATCCAATACAATCATATGCTTGCCCTCTTCGGCGCACACATCCATCAAACGGAGCATTGTTACATAATAGGTATAGAAACGCAGACCCACGTCCTGAATGTCGATAATCAGCACATCGAACGAATCCATATCCTTTGCGCTTGGACGGCCTGTCTTGCCATCGTACAACGAACGAATGGGAATACCCGTGCGCTCGTCAACCGAACTCGATACGTGCTCACCTGCGTCAGCCGAGCCACGGAAGCCGTGTTCGGGAGCGAAGATACCCGTAATATTGAAGCCCTTGTCGTGCATAATATCAACGATGTGGCGGTTGCCAACAACGCCCGTATGGTTTGACATAACGGCCACGCGCTTACCCTCAATCAGAGGATAGTACTCGCCGGTCTGCTCGGCACCGACCTTCACGCGCTTGCCGGCAAAGAGCATCGTAGGCAGCATCAGAGCCGCTACGAGAATGAGTGTAAATCTGAAATGTTTCATAAAATCGAGGTAGTTAGTTTGTATTTGAATACAATAATACGCAAAATTCTGCAAAACGACAATTTTTCCGCGAATTTTGTTTATTTTTGTAGTGTGCGAAATCGTTTATAGACGCACAACGGCAAAGATTAAACGCTAAAAATATACTTAACAATGAAAAAACTTTTACTTTCGCTGGCCTTTGCCCTCGGTTTGGTAGCCGTGCAGGGTCAGAATAACGAAATCCCGACCTTCTGCCCCGACAAAGAGGAGCTCGAAATTGCATTCTTTACCGACATTCACGTCAATCTGGGCAACGCTATGGAGCGCGAAATGCGCAAGGCAGTCGAGGAGGTCAATTCACTCCCTTACGACTTTATCATTATCTCCGGCGACCTCTGCAATATGGGTAGCGATGCCGAATTGGAGCTGGTGCACGAGATTGTATCGAAGTTCAATAAACCGCTGATGGTAACCGCCGGTAACCACGAAACAACGTGGTCCGAGAGCGCATTTATGACCTACGGCCGCCTATTCCACGAGCAGGGCCGTGTGGCTATGCGCGTGGGTAACTACCTCTTCGTCGGTTATCAGGTTGGTCCCTATATGAAGATGGCCGAGGGTACGATTCGCCCCGAAGATATCCTCTGGATCGAACAGACGATGCGCAATGCCCGCCCTACGGACAAAATCGTCAGCGTCTGCCACTATCCTCTGATCAACGATATCTCGAACCGCAAGGAGATCACCGATCTGCTGCGTAAGTATGATACAAAGATGACCCTCTGCGGCCACTACCACCAGCTCAAACTCGAAAATTACGACTCGATTCCTGGTGTTATGGGTCGCGCATTGCAGATGGGTAGCGGTAAGAAGACCACCTACGGCTACAACGTCTTGCGTTTGGCAAACGACTCGCTCTATATGTACGAGAAGGTGTTGGGCAAGGAGCCCGTTGAGCGTTTCCGTGCAAAGCAGGGCTACTCGGAGGAGTTGGGCAAATTGCCCGTTCAGCCATATATGCCCGAACCCGATTTCGAGAAGGTGGGTGCGAAGCTGATCAAAGCCGATACCGCCTCGATCTTTACGGGCGTAGCCGTAAATGGAGATATGCTCTATTATGGTAACTCGGTGGGTTGGTTGCACGCAATGAATGCCAAGACGGGCAAGGTGAAGTGGAGCCAGCGTTTTGCCAATTCAATCTACTCGACTCCGATCTATTCGGACGGCGTTGTCGTTATCGGTGGCGCAGATTGCACCGTGCGTGCATTCAAGGCAAGCAATGGCCGTGAGTTGTGGTCGTTGCAGACCAAGACTCCCGTTATCGGCGACGGTATTGTCGAGGATGGTGTATTCTATTCGGGTATTGGTAGCGGTCGCTTTGCTGCTATCGAGCTGAAAACGGGTAAGATTCTTTGGGAGGCTCCGTTTGGCGATGGTCAGGCGCAGGGTCGCCCCACGATTGTTGGCGATAAGGTGCTGTTCGGCGCTTGGGACTGCTACCTCTACTGCCTCGACAAAACGACGGGCAAACAGCTCTGGAAGTGGTACAACGGTGGCCACAATAAGCTCTTCTCGCCGGGCCACGTCGTTCCGCGCGTAGCCAACGGTAAGGTCTATGTTGTTGCTCCTGATCGCTATGCAACGGTGATTGATCTGGAAACGGGTCGCCAGATTTGGCGTAAGAGCGGCTACCGCGTACGTGAATCGACGGGTATCTCGTCGGACGGTCAGATGTTCCTCGGCAAGACGATGGACGGTGAGTTGGTAGCTGTTGAGAGTGGTGCTACGACCTATATCGAGCGTTGGGTCTCGAACGCTGGTTGGGGCTACGATCATAACCCCTGCCCGATTACAGTTTCGGACGGTGTGATCTATATGGCTAACCGATTGGGCGAGGTGGCAGCTTTCGAGGAGAAGGGCGGCAAACTCATTTGGCGAGCAAAGTTCGGCGACTCGGCGACCAATAAGATTGTTGCAGACGAGCGTGGCAACGTCTATATCACGCTCATCGAGGGTCTTATCTACAAGATTAAGTAGCGATAGCCGGTCCTGCGAGTTTATGAATCGACTCTGTTTAGGGCTTGTCGGCTCGAACGACCAATATAAAGCGAATAACTGAATATGAAACTGATTGAAAAGTATTCCCGATTGATCTTGCCGCTGGTGTTGCTGTTGGCGGCGTGGCTCTTTTTCGGAATCTTCTATCGTTGGCATCTGCTCTATATCGAGGGTAACCAACTCTTCCTCTGGACCGCAGACTATGCTCGCGAAACGATTGGACATTTGGGCGGTCTGGCTGATTATGTTACACGCTTTCTGGTACAGTTCTATCACCTGCCGTTGATTGGTGGTGCTATCATTGCTGCGGTGCTTGTGGCGTTGCAGCAGGGTGTGCAGCGCGTAATGGCTCGTGTGGCGGGTGGTAATGCTCTGTGGCCATTGAGCTTTGTGCCCTCGATTGCCTATTGGGTGCTGATGTGTAATGAGGATTACACGTTGGTCGGTCTGGTGGCTATAACAGTGGCGGCGTGGAGTGCTGTCGGCATTACCTGCGTGAAAAACAGTTGGTTGCGAATGGCGGCGACACTTGTCGGTCTGGTAGCTCTGTGGCTGGCAGTCGGCGGTGCGGCAGTAGTTGCGTGGGTAGCATTGTTAGCAATCGAATTGACTACAAAACGCGATTGGCGCGTGATTGCAGGTGCCGTTGCGGTGGTTGCCGTTGTCGCTGTGGTGTGGTGGCTTCGCCCCTGGCAGTTGAGCAACGAGGGAATGGTTACGGGTGGTCTGTACCACCGCTATTTGGATATTCCGCTTGATGTTTTCTATAAATTGTGGGCTGCAACGGCGGCGGTAATGATTGTGCCGATCTTTGTGGCTCGCTATGTTCGCGAATGGATGAATGTGGTGGCAGTGGTGGCAGTGCTTGGTGCAGCGGCTGTGATCCTGCCGAAACATTTCAACGCCAATAGCGAGGATTCGATGGCATACTACTACCTCACTCATAATGGACAGTGGAACGAGGTGATCGAGCGCGCTCGTAAGCACGATCCTCAAACGCGCCCCGCAATGGTCTGTCTGAACCTCTCGTTGGTGATGACGGGACAGTCGGGCGAGCGTCTGTTCGATTTCCCGCAATATGGCCCTGCGGGTCTGTTTATGACCTACGAGGAGGATCTGCTTTTCTGTGGTGAGGTGCTCTACCATTTGGGCTTTATCAATGAGGCTCAACGCTATGCCTACGAGACAATGGCGACCAATCCCGATCATCAGCGATCGGCATTTGCGCTGCCTCGATTGGCCGAAACCAATATGATCGCAGGCCGTGAGGAGGTCGCACGAAAGTATCTTAACGTATTGAAACATACGCTCTTCTATCGCTCGTGGGCTGAAAATCGCCTTGAATTGCTCGATATCCCGAAGGCGATTGAAGAGCATCGCCTGTATGGCAAGTTGCGCCGCAACCAACCCACCGAGAACTTCGCTTTTGTGTCGGCCAAGTTTGACGAGATGCTCGAAGAGATGGTCAAGCAACGACCCAATAACCGCGAAGCATACGAATATCTGATGGCTTTCTATCTGCTTTATAAGAATGTCGATGCCTTTGCCGAGCGATTGGTTATTCCTGCGGCGGGTCTGCCACGTGCTTACGAGGAGGCCTTTGCGATGGTTTGCCGTATTCGACACGTCAATACTGCGACCTTGCCGTCGAATCTGAATCGCGCAACATTCGAGCGTCTGGAACGCTATATCCACGCCTACAATCTGTCGGGCAATAATCCCGATGTGATGAAGAAGGATTGGGGCCGCTCATATTGGTTTTACACTAACTTTATTCGATTCTAAATGGCTATGCGTAAGATATCTATTCTGTTTGCTCTCTGTTTTGTAACTGTGGCCTGCTCGTCTGTGTCGGAGCGCACATCGAATGAACTACCTCCGATATTTCCCGACTATGCAGGTGTAACGGTGCCCGTCAATATCGGACCGCTGAACTTCGATGCCGCCGACAACTGTTCGCGCATCGAGGCAACGATCGACAATGGCTCGAAACAGATCGAGGTGAAGGGGCGCGAAGGTGTGCGTATCCCGCTTAAAAAGTGGCGCGCGCTGCTTACTAATGCCGAGCGATTGACGGTTACGGTGGCTATAACGACCGAGGGCGAACGTACGACATATGCTCCGTTTGAGATCGAGGTGAGCCGCGATAGTATCGACTATGGCTTGTGCTATCGCCGTATCGACCCCGGATATGAGTATTATGCGCGTATGGGCCTGTATTACTACGATTTGTCGGCTAATGAGGAGCACGTATTGATCGAAAACACCTTGCAGGCAGGCACCTGCGTTAATTGCCATTCGTTTGCCAAAACCGACCCCGAAAAGATGCAATTCCATATTCGCGGTAAAGGTGGCGGTACGTTTATGCACCTTAACGGCAACAATACATTGCTCGATACCAAAACCGATGAGACGAAGGTGTCGTGTGTCTATCCCTCGTGGCACCCTTCGGGTCGCTATATCGCCTATTCGATCAATGATATTAAGCAGACCTTCCATAACGATCCCTCGCAGATTCTGGATGTCTATGATCGTTGGTCCGATGTGGTGATCTATGATACCGAAACGGGCGAATTGAATACCTATCCCATCCTTTCGGATACGGCTCGCTTCGAGACATTCCCCTCGTTCTCGGCTGATGGTCGTACGCTCTATTTCTGCTCGGCAGATCCCAATGCGGTTGATCTGTTGCCGGAGGTGCGCTACGAACTTTATAGTGTGCCGTTCGATCCCGAAACGGGTGAGGTGGGCGATACAATTACCCCCGTTTGGGATGGTGATGGCGGCAGCCTGCTGTTTCCGCGAGCTTCGTATGATGGTCGCTATCTGATGGTTACCCGTTCGGCATACGGTACATTCCCCATTTGGCATAAAGACGCCGATCTGTGGATGATCGACCTCGCAACGGGTGAGCGTCGAGCACTCGATGAACTGAATAGCGATGATACCGACAGCTACCACTCGTGGAGTTCGACATCGCGTTGGGTTGTCTTTTCGTCGCGCCGTTTAGACGGTTTGCATACACGCCCATTCATCGCGCACGTGGATAATGAGGGCCGTTTCTCAAAGCCATTTCTACTGCCGCAGGATCAGCCGCGTAAGTGGTATGATGGTTTGATGCAGTCGTACAATATCCCTGAATTTATTTCAGGTCCGATTGACCTTTCGCCGTCGGAGCTGACTTCGCCCGATACCGGCTCGGTAAAATTGCGCGAACGAGAATAATGATGATTGAAATTGAAAAATAATATCTAAAATATCTAATCTAACCTTAAAAATGAAAAAGTTTTTACTTGCCATTTCGACCTTTATTCTTGCAGTAGCTTTGACGGCCTGCGGTGGTGATGATCCTATTCCGGAGCCCGAACCTACACCTAACCCCGACAAAGAGCGACAAGAGGATAAACTCTATCCCGATGAACTCTATCCGGAGGTTAAGGACCGCGTGGTCGTTTCTTATGTAACATATTATGGTTCATCAATTCCCGATGTGAAATATATGACCCATATCAACTACGCATTTGCCGAGTTGTATGTTGTTGATAGCGTATATCAGACCTTCAAGTTGCAGGGTAAGGAGTCGCGCTTCAAGCAGATCGTCGATCTGAAAAAGAAGAAGCCGAGCCTTAAAATCCTGCTCTCATTTACTCACGGAACATCGAACAGCGACAACTCGCAGGGTGGTGGTTTCTCGGCTTTGGCCAAGTCGGATACCGATCGTAAGAAGTTTGCGCAGGACTGCCTTGATTTCTGTAAGAAGTGGGGTATCGACGGTATTGATATCGATTGGGAGTTCCCCGGTATCTCGTGGAGTGGCCACGCTTGCGATAAGGAGGTCGATGTGGCAAACCATATTCTGTTGATGAAGCAGTTGCGCGAAACCCTCGGAGATGACTATCTGCTCACCTATGCGGGTTATGTCTTCGATGCTACGGGCAGTGCCGAGAATAAAAATTGGAAATATATTGACGTTAAGGCGGTTGATCCCTATGTTGATTGGGTCAATATTATGACCTATAATATGACCTCGCAGGCTCATTCGGCTCTGAATAATCCCAAGCTGTGGGTCGATTGCAAACGTGCCGTTAAGCACTATACCGAGAAGGGCGTTGCTCCGTCGAAGCTGGTGTTGGGCGTTCCTTTCTTCGGCTGGGGCGAGGTAACGTGGAGCTATAAGTCAATCATTGCAAAGGATAAGACTAAATATAAAGTCGACAATTGGGATGTTGCATCGAGCGTTCCCTATGTAACCGAGATCGCAACGGGTAAGCGTCTGTGCGCTTACGACAACCCGCAGAGTATCGTGATGAAGGGCGATTTTGCTCGCGGAGCCGGTTTGAAGGGTATGATGTCGTGGCAGTATGACCAAGATGATGCCAAATTGACGCTCAATAAGGCGATGTGGCAGGCTACGATGAAAAAATAACAACGGAGAATGAACTATCGAAACATAATAACCGACGAGTCGCGAGGGCTGGTGCAGCTGGCGGAGTTTGCTGTCGAGGGCGGTGTTGCGGAGTATAATCTGTTGATCAGCACACGTCTGCGTGGCACGTTCAATGAGCAACTCCAATCGTTGTTACGTTCGCTTGACGAGGTGCGCGCGCAGTTGGGCGATGTGGCCGTGATGTTCGGTCGCTGGTTTGTGAGCGATGTGGCAAATAGAGCCTATGCGTTGCCCGAAGAGGTGTATGGTCGTCGTTTGTCGGTCATTGAGCAACCACCTCTCGATGGCTCAAAGGTGGCGTTGTGGTTATGGCTGGTTGAGGGTGCGCAAACCACCACTAACAGTCTGCAACACGGCGAATATCTGCACCTTTGGACGCCTGATGCCCGCGGTAAGGGCAGAACGAGCGCAACGCAGAGCCGCGATATCCTGACGCAATATGCCGAGGCTCTCAATGCCGAGGGTTGTACGTTGGCCGACGATTGTATCCGCACGTGGTTCTTTGTTCAAGATGTCGATCATAACTATTCGGGCTTGGTGCGCGCGCGACGCGAGTTCTTTAATAAGTGCGGTTTGCGAAAAGATACCCACTACATCGCCAGCACAGGTATCGAGGGTCGCAATGATGCGGTCGGCTCGTTGGTAACGATGGACGCTTACGCTATTAAGGGGCTGCGCGAGGGACAGATCGAGTTCCTCTCTGCACGCGATTATATGAGTCCTACGTCGAATTATGGAGTTACATTCGAGCGCGGTACGGCGGTGCAATATGGCGATCGCCGCCATATCTTTGTTTCGGGTACGGCAAGTATCGACTCGTGGGGCTTTGTGGTGCACAGGGGGTGTATCGAACAGCAAATCGAGCAGATGCTTCTCAATGTTGCGGCTGTGCTGGTCGAGGGCGATGCGACGTTTGACGATGTCCAGATGTCGGTCGTATATCTGCGTGATATGGGTGATTATGAATTTGTTAAGAATTGGTTTGCCGATCATTTCCCCGACCTGCCAATGGTGATTACGCTGGCTTCCGTTTGTCGCCCTGAATGGTTGATCGAGATGGAGTGCGTGGCTGCGATACCCGAAGCTGACGAGAGATTTGCTAAATTTTAATCGAACAAAAATTTTCTAACGATCCGAAACAATTTGTAACTATTTACAAAGCAAATAGTTACGTGTGAATATGTAATTTTTTCGATAAAAAAGTGCCCGCAAGAGTAACAATTTAACGCAAAAAGACATATATTTGTACTTCGTAAAAAGAACGAACAACTGTAAAATGAGAACCTATTCGCCGTTTTTTGCAAACTATTTTTATTACTACTTTGAAAAAAGTGGGCGGACTCCTATTGCAGTTATACGATAATTTAATCAAACGAATAATGAGCCCCGCCCACAATTGAGCGGGGCTTTTTTGATCGCTTTGATGCCCCAACTAATACGGATTGAAATGAAGAAAATCGCAATACAGGGCTATGACGGCTGTTTCCACCAGATCGTTGCTTTCGAGTATTTCGGGCGCGATGTGCAGACGGTACCGTGCGACACCTTCCGCCAAGTGGCGCAGAAGGTGCGTTCGGGCGAGGCAGACTATGGTGTGATGGCTATCGAAAACTCGATAGCAGGCTCGATTATAGCCAATTACAGCATTTTGCAAGATGCCAACCTGCAAGTGGCAGGCGAGTATTACCTGCCCATTGAGCAGAATTTGATGGTGCTGCCTGATGTCGAGCTTGATGAGATTACCGAGGTACAATCGCATCCTATGGCTCTGTTGCAATGTGTCGAATACCTCGATGCTCACCCGTGGCGATTGGTCGAAACCGAAGATACGGCTCTCAGTGCCCGCCACGTCGCCGAGCAGGGGCTGCGTCATTCGGCTGCTATTGCAAGTTCGCTGGCTGCCGAGATGTTCGGGTTGAAGATCATCGCACCGGCGATCAATACAGTCAAGAATAACTACACACGTTTTATGATCCTCAAACGATACGATCATCGCTATCCGCAGGATGCAAATAAGGCGTCGCTCTACTTTAAGACCGACCACCGCCAGGGATCGTTGCTCCGAGCGTTGCAGACTATGGATCGTGTCAATATGTCGAAATTGCAGTCGTACCCCATTGCCAGCGAGCCGTGGAGATATATGTTCCACGTCGATATGGAGTTTGATTGTTTCGATGATTACATTCGTACGCTCGATGCCTTGCAGAATGTAACAAGTGAAATTCACGTCTATGGAGTCTATCGCAAGGCCGAAAACAGATATTAAACCGTTATGAAAGAACCTATCAAAATAGAACTCTCCGACCGCTTGGATGGTGTCGGTGAATACTACTTCTCGCGTAAGTTGCGCGAAATCGACCAGATGCGTGCCGCAGGCCGACGAATCATTTCGCTCGGTATCGGTTCGCCCGATCGCCCGCCCCACTCGTCGGTTGTTGATCGCCTGCATGAGGTGTCTTTGCGCCCCGATACTCACGCCTATCAATCGTATAAGGGCGCGGCAGTGTTGCGTCGAGCATTCTCGGCGTGGTATGCCGATCGCTATGGCGTTCAGCTCGATCCCGAAAGCGAGATTTTGCCGTTGATCGGCTCGAAAGAGGGTCTGATGCATATCTGTATGACCTATCTGCGTAAGGGCGACCGTGTGCTGATTCCCAATCCGGGGTATCCGACCTATCGCTCGGCGGTTACGTTGTCGGGAGGTGAGCCGAAGGAGTACCGCCTGAATTCGGAAGGCGATTGGTTCCCCAACTTCGAGCAGATCGAGCGCGAGGGCTTGGAGGGTGTCAAGATGATGATCTTGAACTATCCGCAGATGCCTACGGGTGCGGTGCCCACGCGCGAGATGTTTGCCCGCGTGGTGGAGTTCGCTCATCGCCATTCGATTCTGCTTGTTCACGACAATCCGTATAGCTTTGTGCGTAATGCCGAGCCGTTGAGTCTGCTCTCGGTGGAGGGGGCAAAGGAGTGCGCTATCGAGCTTAACTCATTGAGTAAGAGCCACAATATGGCAGGCTGGCGTATCGGAATGATCGGCGGTCGCAAGGAGTGGATCGACCAGATTATGCGTTTCAAGAGTAATATGGATTCTGGCCAGTTCCTGCCGATGCAGGAGGCTGCGGCTACGGCTCTCGCGTTGGGTGATGAGTGGTATGCAGAGTTGAACGAAGAGTATTACGCTCGCGAGGAGTATGGTTATCGACTGCTCGATGCACTTGGTTGCACCTATCGCAAGGGCCAGGCAGGTCTGTTCATTTGGGCGGAGTTGCCAAAGGAGTTTGAAGGCGATTGCTATGCGTTCAGCGATCGCGTTTTGGAGCGTTGCGGTGTATTTGTAACACCGGGTGGAATCTTCGGCAGCGAGGGTAACCGTTATATCCGTATCAGCCTGTGTGCCAAGCGCGAACAGTTGGCCGAGGCGATCGAAGCAATCGAAAAGAATTTCTAAAAGAGTGAAGAGATGAAGGCGTTAATTATAGGTGTCGGTTTGATCGGTGGCTCGTTTGCGTTGAGCCTTCGCGAACACGCTCTGTGTGATGAGGTGTTGGGTTGCGATGCTTCGGCCGAGAATGCGGCAGAGGCTCTGCGTCGCGGACTGATCGACCGCGTGGTGGAGATGAATGAGGGTCTGGCGGCGGCCGATCTTGTGGTGTTGGCAGCTCCCGTTGATAAGATACCTCTGCTTGCGACCAAAATTCTAAATAAAGTAACAGAACGTCAAGTGGTTATGGATATGGGCTCGACCAAAAGTGAGCTGTGTGAAGTTGTTTCGATGCATCGTCGCAGAGGCCGTTTGGTTGCTACTCACCCGATGTGGGGCACAGAGTATAGCGGTCCGCAGGCGGCTGTCGAGGGTGCGTTCAAGGGGCGCAAAGTGGTGTTGTGCGATGTGGAGCATAGCGACCGCGACGCTGTTGAGTTGGTCGAGAAGATCTACACGACGATCGGTATGCCCATCGTTTATATGTCGCCCGACGAGCACGATCTGCATACGGCCTATGTGTCGCACATCTCGCATATTACCTCTTTTGCGCTGGCTCTGACGGTATTGGAGAAGGAGCGCGAGTCGCAACATATCTTCGACTTGGCGGGTGGTGGTTTTGAGAGCACCGTGCGTCTGGCGAAGTCGTCGGCTTCGACGTGGATTCCGATTTTGATGCAGAATAAATATAATGTGTTGGATGTTCTGCGCGAGCATATTCACCAGCTGCAAATTATGCGTGTGATGATCGAGCGCGACGATGTCGAGGGCCTGCGCGAGTCGATGTGTCGTGCCAACTCGATACAGAAGATTTTGGAATAAAAAGAGAAACGAAATACGACTATGGAAAAATTCAAATTGGGCGCGAAATGCCCTCTGATTATCTCCGGCCCGTGTAGTGCCGAAACCGAAGAACAGACGTTGGAAACTTGCCGCCAGTTGGCTGCCGAGGGTGTGGTAGATGTGCTCCGTGCAGGTATCTGGAAGCCTCGTACCCGCCCCGGTACATTCGAGGGCGTGGGCTTGAAGGGACTTGCGTGGCTGGCTGCTGCCAAGCGCGAGACGGGACTGCCGATTGCAACCGAGGTGGCCTCGGCCAAGCACGTTGAGAGTGCTTTGGAGTTTGGCGTCGATCTGTTGTGGCTCGGTGCGCGTACAACCGTTAATCCCTTCCTTGTGCAGGAGATTGCCGAGGCTTGCGCTGGTAACGATGTGCAGATTTTGATCAAGAACCCGATGCACCCCGAAGTGGCTCTGTGGGCAGGTGCCGTGGCTCGTTTTGTTAAGGCGGGCACACCCGAAGAGAATATCGGTCTGCTTCATCGCGGTTTCTCGGTGGGCGGTGCTAACCACCTGCGCAACAACCCGATGTGGCACCTTGCATTGGAGATGAAGAGCCAATTCCCCAATATGATGATGTTGTGTGATCCGTCGCATATTTGCGGTAATCGTGAGTATCTGTATGAGATTTCGCAGAAGTCGGCCGACCTGAATTACGATGGTTTGATGGTTGAGAGCCATATATGTCCTGCGGAGGCGTGGAGCGACGCTTCGCAGCAGCTCGAACCGAAGGCATTGGGCGAGATGATCCGCTCGATCAATTGGCGTTCGACAATTAGCGACGACCCCGAATATTTGAAGGCTTTGGCGCGTTACCGCGAGCAGATCGACCAGATTGACGCCGAGCTGTTTGAGTTGTTGAGCCGCCGTATGGCGATTGCCGACAATATTGGTCGTGTGAAGCGTGATAACGATGTTGTGATCTTGCAGAGTGGCCGTTGGGCCGATATCGTAGGTCGCGTGATGGCACAGGCTACGAAACTGCAATTGAGCGAGGAATTTGTACGCACGGTTTTGGAGGCTATCCACGTTGAGTCGATCGAACACCAGAACCGCATTATGAATAATTAATCTCGCGTTCGCAAGTTGGATAAAGATTTATAATTATAAGAGCTGCCTTTCGAGGGGCAGCTCTTATGTTGATGGGAAGAGAACAGTCGTGTTCGTTAAGAAGATTGGTCGATACTTTGCTGAATTAACGCAATTTGAGGAAAATGGCAAGATTGTACTCCATAAATCGTTGTTCTCGCAAAAGAAAGAGCCGTATGCCAAATTGAAGGACATACGGCAAAAAGAAACATCGTCGGAGGGCGGCGTTTCCTCCATCAGTCGTACAGAAGAAAGTTCTGCACCCGCAATAAGCCTTGAATCTCGTGGCGATGTTATATCCGAGAGCAAAGATACAACAACCGAGCCAATTACGCAAGAGGTTGAGCAAGAAAATGTGCAACCCACCCTCGAAAATGTGGCAGAGGAGAATATGGCACCTCGCAAAATATCGTTAGAGCAATATTTGGGTGAGTTGGGATTATCACAGCCAATGAGTGATTATATGCTCGATAAACAAAAAGTACCTAACTTAAAAACAGATAAAGCTCGAAAGAAGTTAGAACAAGAAGCTGTCGTTTATTATTATATAGGCCCTATGCAGGGCTGTTACTTTACGATAATCTGATCAATAAGAGGCACCTTCGAGCGGCGATTAATCTCTTCACAAAGCTCCGTGCGGCGTAGAAACAGCTCGGAGCGCAGTACGCTCGATGCTATATGCACGTTGAGAATACGACCGCGTAGCTCGATGTGTGTTGTCTGGTCGGCCGCGCGATCGCCCACACATTCGCGCCAGATATCGGGCAGACGCCCCTCGGCGACCTTTGCCGCCACCCAGGGTCGAGAGAAGAACTCATCGAGCAACTCGCCCATCATCATCGATTTTGTACGTCGCATAGTGTTAGTGTTCTTTTCGTTTGTTCTGTCGTCGCATATAGACAACGGCAATAATAAATATAACAAACGCAACAACTGCCAGACACAGGTTATAGGTTGTTGTATCGGAAATGAAATCCTCATAGTTCTGAATCAAAGACATTGCATAATCATACTCTGGATCTTCGCGATCCATTGCCGCAAAAATTTGATGAGAATAAAACGGGACCATCATCGCACCTGTTAGCCAATTGCAGAATTGTATCCACAAATTCGCAATTAGGATCAATCCCGTAATCCAGCATGCAACTTTTTTAATTTTCATAATTATTGACTTTAATAATCTGTCCCAAACTTGGGAGTTCGATAATATTGCTTCCCTCTTCCTTAACTATCTGTTTCAGATCATCATTTAATCCGTTAGAAGTTATTGCATAGCTATTGCTGTTCGATATGCCCATTACCAACTGCGAAAAGGCGGTAGCTCTCGGCGGCGTTATCCAAAATGGTTTGTAGGCGCGATTTATTGCAGTCCGTTATAAAAATCTGTCCGAACTCATCGCCCGAAACCACCTTAATCAACTGCTCAACACGACCGGCGTCGAGCTTGTCGAACAGATCGTCAAGCAGCAATATGGGTCGCTCCTTTTTATGCTCGGCAACAATCTTATATTGAGCGAGTTTCAGCGCAATGAGGAACGACTTCTGCTGTCCTTGCGAGCCATATTTGCGAAGCGGGTAGCCACCAATTTTGAGTGTCAGATCGTCGCGATGAACACCGCAACCCGAATATTGATTGATCAAATCTTTCTGTCGATGTGCTCGTAGCAGCTCCTCGAACGGTTGCTCGTTCAACTCCGAGCGATAGCCGATCTCGACCTGCTCGCGGTCGCCTGACAGCTGTCGATAGAAATCGGCGACAATCGGA
Source organism: uncultured Alistipes sp. (assembly GCA_937899895.1). Lineage (GTDB taxonomy): Bacteria > Bacteroidota > Bacteroidia > Bacteroidales > Rikenellaceae > Alistipes. The sequence goes on along the minus strand of CALBQR010000048.1, from coordinate 2,515 downwards.
CCGATGCGCTCAATGAGTTCGGCACGCTTGGCGTGTACCGTTTCGCCATACGCAACAAGCTGTTGGTCAAGTATATCGAGAATTTCATCCTGCACTGATCCGCCCATCTGTTTGAGCAGACGGTTGCGCTCCGTAAGTATCGAGTTATAGCGCATAACGGCACCCAAATAGCCGCGATCGAGCTGCGAAAGAAAGGCGTTGAGGAAGCGGCGACGCTCCTCGGCAGCATCGCTAATCAGTACCGAGTCGGCGGGTGAAATGATTACAACGGGGATCAGTCCGACGTGATCCGACAAGCGATCATACTCCTTTCCCGCACGCTTTATGCACTTGCCGCCGCGACGAGCAAACGAACAGACAATCTGCTCATTGCGATCGCTGTCGGTCGTGTATCCACCTTCGACCATAAAGAACTCCTCGCCGTGGCGAATACTCTGCCCGTCGGTCATTCCGAGTGCCGATTTGCACATCGAGAGGTAATAGACCGCATCAATGACGTTGGTTTTGCCTGCGCCATTGTCGCCCACCAGACAGTTGATGTTGGGTGAGAGCGAGAGGTTTTCCTGCTCGATGTTCTTAAAATTTATGAGCGATAGGGTGTGAAGGTACATATCTACGCAATTTTCTCACTCCAAAGATAAGAAAAATCCCTAAAATGAGAAAATTATTGCCTTGCTTGATCGGAATTTCGCATAAAAAGATTACTTTTGTAACTTGATTTGAGAAAATGTCGAATAAAGTTGAATAAAATAATAACTAAAAACAATTATGGCAAACAAGAAGAACGTTCCCGTTGAGGCGCAGATCGATCAGGAGCTTGAAGCTGCTCTCGACAAGACACAGGACTTTTTTAACAAGAATGGCAAGACTATCACTTGGGTACTGATTGCTATCGTTGCTGTTGTAGCTGCGATTTTCGGTTACCAGAAGTTCGTTAAGGAGCCTCGCGCCGAGAAGGCTGCATCGGCTATGTATATGGCGCAGTTCCGTTTCGAGGGTGAGAATGCAGACTATGAGCTGGCTCTGAATGGCGATGAGGAGGGTGCCGGTTTCCTCGATATTATCGAGCAGTACGGTTCGACTCCCGCAGGTAATCTGGCTGCACAGTATGCAGGTATCTGCTATATGAAGCTTGGTGATTGGGATAACGCAGAGAAGTATCTGGCTAAATACAAGGCTACCAAGGGCGTACCCAATGCACTCGTAAATGCCGAGAACATCGGTTTGCAGGGTGATGTTAAGGTTCAGAAGGGCGATTATAAGAAGGCTGCTGCTCTGTTCGAGCAGGCTGCTGCCGTTGCTGACAACAGCTTCACCACTCCTCTCTATTTGAAGAAGGCAGCACAGGCTTATGAGGCTGCGGGTGATCAGGCTACTGCACAGAAGCTCTACAAGCGTATCGCTACCGAGTTCGCTGCAAGCTTTGAGGCTCGCGATGCAGAGAAGAAGTTGGGTCAGGAGTAATCTGCTACGCGTCGAAAAATTGAAGGCCGCCCACTTGTCGGGCGGCCTTTTGTTTTGATGTTATACGAACGGTGGAGCGTTACTCCAACGGGCGAATACGGATGTCGGTGATATCCTTCACCAATTCAACCAGACGATTGATGTCGGTCTGCTCCTCGACCTGACCATAATGGTAGGGGTAGAAGATCGTGGGGCGAATGGCGTGAACGGCCTCGGCTGCCTGATCGACGGTCATCGTGTAGGGCTGATTGACGGGCAGGAAAGCGATGTCGATATCCTGCAACTGCATCATTTCGGGAGTGTTCTCGGTGTCGCCGGCGATGTAGATTCGTGTGCCGCCGAGCGAGAGCAGATAGCCGTTGTCGCGACCACCTGCGGGGTGGAAGTTCTCGTGCCCCTCGGTGAAATTATAGGCGGGAATAGCCTCAATGTCGATGCCCTCTTCGGGGAATACGCTCTCGCCGTTGTGCATCACGTGGCCGCGACCGATTGCCGCGATCGACGATGCATTGGCGTAGATGTGAGTCTTCGCAGTCGAGAGCAGATCAATTGTTGCGACGTCGAGGTGGTCGTAATGGTCGTGCGAAACCAGAATGTAATCGGCCTTTGGCTGCGAGGCATAATCGGCATTCGAGCCGACGGGGTCGGTGTAGATCCAGCGACCGTCGTAACAGATTGCCAGCGATGAATGTGCATAGAAACGAATGATCAATTCTTTGCCGTTACGGGTTGTCAAGTGATCTTCGGGGTATGCCGACTGTGGGGCAGTAGAGCAAGCTGTGGTTGTAAGTGCTGCCATAATGAAAATGATTATTCGGTTAATAAATTTTAGCATTTGTAGTTGGTTTATATATAATCTCTTGCCAAAGTTACAAAAAAATCACGAAAAAACAAGGCGCATTTCTTGAAAGGGGTGGAGGAGAGTGTAATAAAAATCACCTCAAAGTGGTTAAAAATTTGGCAAAACGGAAAATAGTTTCTACTTTTGCGGCGGAAAGATGGCAGAGTGGTCGATTGCGGCGGTCTTGAAAACCGTTGAACTGAGAGGTTC
>CALBQR010000047.1 GCA_937899895.1 uncultured Alistipes sp. | reverse complement strand
AGATGGCAGAGTGGTCGATTGCGGCGGTCTTGAAAACCGTTGAACTGAGAGGTTCCGGGGGTTCGAATCCCTCTCTTTCCGCAATATAAACAGAGTAAAGAGGTGTCGAGAATTCGACACCTTTTTTGTTTTCAGACACTGCGCGGCCAAATTTATTTGGCTGTGTAGTGTCTGAAAACAAAAGTCAGGTTGATTTATCAACTTTATTGCGCAGTTTATCTTGTAAGGGCCCTGCGGCGAGCGCAAGGGATGGGCGTTAAGCGAAGCAGACCAAAGGTCTGCGTAGTAGCCAATCCCTCTCTTTTGACGGATTGCGGACCAAAACCAAGAAAAAGAGACACCCCGAATAGAGCGTCTCTTAAAAGAAGGTAAATTGGCTTACATTAGTAAGGCGACCTTGCCATCTGAACCCACCAATTCAACACAAGGAAACCAATCTACTATACTTGGTGGAGCAATTCTTTCCGAGAGCAAAGATACAACAACCGAGCCAATTACGCAAGAGGTTGAGCAAGAAAATTTGCAACCCATTAATTTGTGTTTATTTTGTCTTTATTTCGCCTGTATTGGCTGTTTTGTAATATTTTGGTTATATTTGTAGTTCAATAACCCCCTTATAACCTATGATTGCAAAACTTCTACTCGTTCTGTTCTATCTGCTTGCTCCTGCCGGTGTGTTGTGGGCAACCCGCAAATTTGATCTTCTTCGCCGACTCGGCCCCGTGCTGACGCTATATATCCTCGGTGTAATCGTTGCCAATATCGGAATCTTCCCTTCGGAACCCGACGCGCATAAGTCGTTCCTTGATTTTCAGGAGAGTGTGTCGGAGATACTTGTGCCATTGGCATTGCCGATGATGCTCTTCGGCTGTAACTTCAAGCGATTCTCTGTCGGCAAGAGTCTCAGCGCATTTATTGTGGGTGTTGTTTCGGTAGCGGTGATTGTTGTGGCGAGCTACCTGTTGTTTGCCGAGAAACTTGGTGCCGAAGCCCCCAAGATGGCAGCCTCGCTCGCGGGACAATATACGGGTGGTGCAGCAAATCTCGCTGCTGTAAAGCAGATGGTGGGGTTGAGTACCGAGAATTTCGTAATGCTCTCGACCTGCAACCTTATCGTGTCGTTCTTCTATCTGATGTTTTTGATGGGTGGTGGCGTAACTATTGCGCGTAAAATTGTCGGTCGAAACAACCATATTGATCAGGAGGTCGTGGTGGATCAGAGTGATGATAATTCGTATCGTGATTTTGCAAAGCGATCGTCTGTTATTCAGCTGCTTAAAGTGTTTGCAGCATCGGTTGTGATTATGGGCGTGTCGGTGGCGGTCGGAACGATTGCAGGCGGCGAGTCGGGTATCTCGATGGTGGCACTTATTTTGACCATTACAACGTTATCGCTGCTGATGACCGCATCGAAGCAGGTGCGCAGTTGGGATAAGAGCTACGATGCGGGTATGTATCTGATCTATGTCTTCTGCTTGGTGATGGCGACGATGGCCGATCTTTCGTCGATCAATTGGGAGCAGAGCTTGTTCGTGCTTATGTTCCAGACGGCTATAATCTTCGGATCGTTATTTATCACTATCTTCGCGGCTCGCCCTCTGCGTATTGATGCCGATACCGCCGTGATTACATCAAATACGCTAATCAACTCGCCCGTATGTGTGCCGATGATTGCCGCAACGATGAAGAATCGCGATGTGGTGGTCGTGGGTATTACGAACGGTTTGGCAGGTTATGCCGTCGGTAACTATCTCGGATATCTGATTTATCAGCTATTGCAGACGATGTAAAAGCCACGCGAAGGTAAAAGAAAAAGGAGTGCTCCGCAAGCACTCCTTATTTTTTGTGGGCTAACCTCGACGGCGGAACTCCGAGCAGACAATCGAGGTGGCGATGGCTACATTGAGCGATTCCGAACCGCGTCGATCGACGGGATATGGCGGAATGAGCAGCTTGTGTGAAACCGCTGCCCCGATCTCGGCACTAACACCGCGACCCTCGTTGCCCATTACGATTATTCCGCTCTGTTTCAGTGAGCTACGATAGATATTCTCGCCTTCGAGGAAGGTGCCATAAACCTCCACATCGCGCTTGCGAGCCTCGCGTAATGTCGCTGCCAGATCCAAATAATGTACTCGCACACGAAGAATTGCACCCATCGTCGCCTGCACCACTTTGGGATTGAAACAGTCGGCCGAATTGGGTGTGCAGATGATGTCGCTGATGCCAAACCAATCGGCCAAGCGAATGATCGTACCCATATTACCGGGGTTCTGTACCTCATCAAGAGCCAATACCAAGCCCCGCTCGGCCTCTGCGAGGTTGAACGTATAGTGCGGAATTTCGACAACGGCAACCGTATCTGACGGAGTTTTGAGCAACGATAAACGCTCTAACTCTTTGGCGGTTGCGTGTTCAAATGCGGGGTGCGTAAATTCGCGCGAAGAGTAGATGTGGCGGATGCGCAATGACGATGTGGCAATCTCGCCAACGAGCTTCGCTCCCTCGGCTACGAACAGCCCCGTTTCGGTGCGGGCACGTTTGTCTGCCAGCGAGCGAACGAGTTGAATATCAGCGCGTGTGATCATTGTCTATTCCTCCTCTTTTGGGGTAGTCTGCTCGTTGTGAATCTGCAATAACTCTTCAAGTCGTGCAACGGGCGTGGTGTCGAGCGATGCAAAACGACCTGTTTGGTAGCGATAGTAACCCGAAATGGCAATCATAGCCGCGTTATCGGTAGTGAATTTGCGTTCGGGAATGAACGTGCGCCAGCCGCGACGACGGCCCTCTTCGGCTACGGCATTGCGAAGACCCGAATTGGCAGAAACGCCACCCGCAATGGCGATATCTTTAATTCGATAGTGCTTTGCGGCTTTGACTAACTTATTGAGTAGTATGTCGATAATCGTCTTCTGCAACGAGGCGCAGAGGTCGGCCTTGCGACGCTCGATAAAAGTCGGATCGACAGCCATTTCATCGCGCAGAGTGTAGAGGAACGAGGTCTTCAAACCGCTAAACGAGTAGTCGAAACCCTCCATTCTCGGCTTTGCAAATTTGATCGAATCGGGATCGCCTTCGGCTGCCAGACGGTCGATCACGGGACCACCGGGGTAGGGCAGTCCCATCACCTTGGCGCACTTATCGAAAGCCTCGCCCGCAGCATCGTCAATCGTGGTGCCAACGATCTCCATTTCGAGCGGTGAATTGACCTTCACGATTTGGGTGTGGCCACCGCTGACCAAAAGGCACAAGAACGGAAATTCGGGGTGTGGAACCTCCGCGTCGGGCAGATCAATAAAGTGTGAAAGGATATGTCCTTGCAGGTGATTTACCTCGACAAGCGGTATATTGTTTGCTATCGACAAACCCTTGGCAAACGACACACCCACGAGTAGCGAGCCGAGCAGACCCGGTCCGCGAGTGAAGGCGATTGCATCTACTTCGTCAAGGGTTATACCGGCCTGACGCAGAGCCGTATCGACTACTGGGATAATGTTCTGTTGGTGAGCTCGCGATGCCAATTCGGGGATTACGCCGCCATACTGCTCGTGTACGGCCTGCGATGCAATGACGTTTGAGAGCAACACGCGATCACGCACAACGGCAGCCGATGTGTCGTCGCACGAAGATTCTATGCCTAAGATTGTAATATTCATATTGCAAAATTAGCTAAAAATGCTTAACTTTGTAAGTTAATATATAACATTCGATGCGCAAAGGTATAAAAATATTGGGTTATATCGTATCGTCATTGCTTTTGATGACGATAATTCTCCCTTTGTCGCTGTCGTTGCTGATTAATCTTGGCGTAGTGCAAAATTGGGTGGTCGATAAGGCTGCGGGTTTTGCTTCGCGCAAATTGGGCACGACGGTAAGCATCGATCACGTCGATCTTGGTCTGTTTAACCGATTGCAGATTGAGGGCTTTTATGTCGAAGATTATCAGGGTGATACGCTACTTTATGCTCGCAATGTCAGCACCGGTATAACCGACTTCTCGCCCCTTACGTTCGGTGCTGCGCAGGTCGATGGTGCGCTGTTGCGTTTGGCGCAGGCTCCCGATGGTGAGATAAATATCAAACAGGTGGTTGAACATCTGCGCGGCAAGGGCGAAGGAAATTTCTCGATGGCAATCAATCGCGCCAAGATCTCCGATTTCCGTTTCGAGCTTTACCGCAACGATACGACTGCCCGTGCGCGAGGTGGAATTGATTGGTCGGCCTTGCAGATCTATAATGCCGATGTGGAGGCGCACGATTTTCTGATTGATGGTGATTCGATCGCTGTGCGATTGGATCGTCTTTCGCTGGATGAGCGTAGCGGTATCCGCATTGAGAATTTCTCGACCGATTGGCTGTCGGTAGTTGGCGGTCGTATGCGCTTTGCCGATTTGCGAGTGCAGTCGGGTGCTACCGATCTCAAATTCCCGATGCTTACGATTATTGGCGATGGTTGGGAGGAGTATTCCGACTTTATCAATAATGTCGAAATTGACCTTACGGCGCAGGATTCATATCTCGATTTTGCGACGTTGGGCTATTTCGCTCCGCAGATAGGTCATTGGAAGACGCGACTTTCGGCAATCGACCTGCAAGGCAGGGGTACGGTGGCCGATTTGCAGGGTCGTTTGGAGCACGTCGAGATGTGTGAGAGAACGACGGCCGAGATTGATTTCAGAATCATTGGTCTGCCGGAGATTGAGCGAACCCGATTTATATTTGACATTGATGATCTATCGACCGATGTGGCAGATGCGTCGTCTGTGATGCACGATTTGACGGGTAAGTCGCTGTCGAACAAGCTCGTTGAGATGCTTTCGCGTGCAGGTCAATTACATTTGAAGGGCGAGTTTGATGGTCGCTTGAAGGCCTTCGATGCGGAGGCTGCTCTGAAAACTGCACTCGGAGCACTCGATGCTCAAATGAAGATGGAGGAGAGTAAGATTAAGGGCAGCAGCCACTTTGAGGGTGATGTCTCGACCAATAATTTCGATTTGGGAACTCTGCTTGCAGTCAATAAGATCGGTCGTGCGAGCTTGGATGCAAATCTGCACGGCGATATGGGTGGTGGTCGATTTAAGGCCGATATTGATGGTGCGGTGCCTCTGTTTGATTTCAATGGCTACCGATATGACTCGATAGCGATGAAGGGTCGCATCGACAATCGTTGCTTCGAGGGATATATCGGCAGTGATGACCATAATCTCGATTTCGATTTCAATGGCGTCTTCGATTTCAATGGCTCGGTGCCGCGATATGATTTTGCGATGCAGCTCGATAGAGCCGATCTGCACGCGCTGAATTTCAATCGACGAGATTCGATCTCTGTTTTGGGGGCAACGCTATCGGCCAATGCTTCGGGTATATCGCTCGATAATCTGAATGGTAGTGTGCGTATCAACTCGGCGGAGTATATCGGTATGAAAGATACAATCCGTACGCGTGATGCGCAGTTGCGTGGCGAGAATAGCGAGGGTAGTAAATATATTGCCCTCTCGTCGGATTTTGCCGATGCAACATTCCGTAGTAAGTTGAGTTATAAGACGATATTCGAGTATTTGAAGGACGGTCTGTTCGCCTATCTGCCCTCGCTGACACACGCCGACGGGCACGTTCATCGCCACGCGACGGATGAGATTGGCAGCGTGGATCGCTACTCGTTGCTCTCGCTCAATCTGAAAAATACGACAGCTCTGACCGAGGCTATATTGCCCGGTCTGCAAATTGCCGATGGTACAAGCCTCTCGTTTATGTTCAACCCCGACAACGACCGCTTCACGTTGAAACTTCTGTCGGACTATGTCGAGCGTAACAATATGATGGCCACCAAGATAAATCTCAATGCCAATAACAGTTACGACTCGCTGGCCCTCTATCTTCGTTCGGAAGACCTCTATTTGAAGCAACTGCATATGCCCGATCTGTCGGTACAGGCAGGAGCAAAGAATAATCGCGTGTCGCTGTCGGCAGGTTTCAATAATGCGGCGCAGGCCGTTTCGGCTCTGTTGGGTGTTGATGCAGTCTTGTCGCGCAATGAGGATGGCTCGCGTCGAATTGCGATCGACTTGAAGCCTTCAAATATCCGTCAGGGCGACCAGACGTGGTATATCGCGGCAAATAAGATTATCTATAATCCCCGCAATATTGCCGTCGATCGCTTTATGGTCCGCAATGCCGAGCAGTCGCTATTGTTGGATGGCATTGCGTCGCAAAATATGGCCGATTCGGTTGTGCTGACACTTCACAATTTCGACCTCTCGCCTGTAACGCAGCTGCTTGAAAGTATCGGTGGCTATCGCATTGAGGGTATGAGCGACGGTCGCGCAGTGATGCACTCGGCATTGAAGGGCGGTCGTATTGATGGTAATGTGATGCTCGACGGTGTTGAGGTGAATGATGTGCCGGTGCCGCCGTTGCAGGTGCTTGCGCGTTGGGATATGCAGCGCAATCGTGCGCGTCTGTTGCTGGCCGATCGCGAGCGACAAGACACCGTTATCAGAGGTTACTACGCTCCCGATACGAAACGATATTTTATCGAAGCGGGTATCGACGGAATCCCGATGCGCCTGATTGAGCCTTTCTTGACGGGTGTGGTTTCGGGTACGCAGGGTGATGCCGATGCCAAATTGCAGCTTATGGGCCGTGGCCGCCAAGCCGATTTGAATGGTAAGATCGAGGTCGATAGCCTGCGCTCGCGTATCGACTTTACGGGTGTCGAGTACTCGATCTCGTCGGCTACCTTAACGGTTGAGAATAACCGATTTGTATTGCCTGCAACGCGTTTCTACGACCGTTTCGGCAATAGCGGTCAGGTGGATATGCTACTCGATCTGAATCATCTGTCGAATATCTCGTTCAATATTGTTGCTCGTCCCGAACAGATGTTGGTGATGGATACCGATGAGAAGAATAACGATCTGTTCTATGGTACGATCTATGGTTCCGGCTCGGCTCGCATATCGGGCGACAAGATGGGCGTGAAGATGGATATCGCGGCTACGACCGATGATAATTCGCAGTTCTTCCTGCCGTTGAGTGGGGCCTCGAACATCTCGCAGGCCGACTTCGTTGTCTTCACTTCGCCGACAATCAAACGCGATACGGCGATGACCTATCTGGCGCGTAAGAAGTTGATGTACGAACGTCGTCAGAGGCAGAAGACGAGTGGCGGCAGCAATATGGATATCTCGATGGCGGTCAATGTTCGCCCCAATGCCGAATTCCAGCTGGTTATCGACCCGACGGTGGGCGATATTATTCGAGGTCGCGGTGAGGGTACGCTCAATATGCATATCAACCCGCGAAGCGGAATTTTCGATATGTATGGCGACTGCGAAATCACCGAGGGTAGTTACTTGTTTACACTGCAAAATGTTGTTAATAAGAAATTTACAATTGATCCGGGCAGTACGATCCAATGGCGTGGCGACCCGTTAGACGCCATTCTGGATATTCACGCAATCTATCAGATCAAGACCTCGTTGCAACCGCTGTTGGGTGCTACGTCGGCTTCGGGATCGGGTGGTGCGCGTTCGCCGGTGGATTGTATTATTAACCTCACGGATCGCTTGTCGAGCCCGACCGTAACCTTCGGAATCCGCGTACCCAATGCCGATGCCGAGGTGCAGAACGTGGTCAATAATATGCTCAATACGCAGGAGGAGATTGCCAATCAATTTATCTACTTGCTGATTTTCAACAGCTTTATGAATGAGTCGGGAATGGCCGGAGCCGCCAATTTCGGAGCAGTCGGCACGGCAACGACAGGTTTCGAGCTTCTTTCAAATCAGTTGAGCAATTGGCTCTCGACCGACGATTTGAGCTTTATTGTGCGCTATCGACCTTCGACCGAAATGAGTGGCGACGAGTTCGATCTCGGTTTCTCGAAGAGCTTGATCAGCAATCGTTTGTTGGTTGAGGTCGAGGGTAACTATGTGTCGGATCGTAGCACGGTGAGTGGTCAGAACAGCAACCTTATGGGTGAGGCCTACATCACCTGGCTGATCGACCGTGCGGGTAATTTGAAGCTACGCGGATTTACGCAGACGATCGACCGCTTTGACGAAAACCAGGGTTTGCAGGAGAGCGGTATCGGTATCTACTATAAGGAGGATTTTAACAATTTCCGCGATATAGTTCGCAATTTTAAGGAACGATTTGCTAATTTTGGCAAGCGAAAACGGGCTAAAAAGGAGGCTGATAAGCTTCAAAAGGCTGATAACGAGGGTGATTCCTCGGTGCAGTAAGACGCAATAAATAGCCTTGCCTGATCGTTTGAATAGAGACTCTGCCCGATAGTTTGGTGAGCGAATGCCGTTCATTGAGGGCTGTTGAGGGGGGGAGGGAGAGAAAAAGTAAAGGCAATAGAGAAAATAGAGATAAGAAAATACGAAAAATAAATAAGAAACTAAAAACAGAAAAACTATGAGTCTATTTTTGCAGGCTGCCGAGGCAGCACAGGCCGTACAGGAGATTGCGGCAGAGGAGAGTGTTCGTATGGGCCTTTGGGAGCTCTTTACCAAGGGTGGTTGGCTGATGTGGCCGCTGCTGGCATTGGGTGGCGTAACGGTCTTTATCTTTGTTGAGCGTTGGTTGGCGATCCGCAAGGCATCGGGTCTTGATATGAACTTTATGAACCGCATCCGCGACTTTATCGTCGATGGTAAGATCGCAGCGGCAATTGATCTGTGCAAGAGCACCGATACCCCCATTGCCCGTATGATTGAGAAGGGTATCGAGCGTATCGGTCGCCCGATGAGCGACGTGCAGAACGCTATCGAGAACGTTGCCAATTTGGAGGTATCGAAACTCGAAAATGGCCTGCCTTATTTGGCAATGATTTCGGGTGGTGCGCCGATGATCGGTTTCTTGGGTACGGTACTCGGTATGGTTCAGACCTTTATGGATATGTCGGCAGCAGGTGGTACGGTCGATATGTCGATTTTGGCTTCGGGTATGTACGTAGCGATGGTTACTACCGTAGCGGGTCTTATCGTTGGTATTCCCGCTTACTTCGGCTACAACTACCTCGTTGCACGTATCGAGAAGTTGGTTTTCCAGATGGAGGCAAACTCGATCGCATTTATGGATATTTTGAATCAACCCGTTCAGAAATAGTAGGTTATGGCAATTAAACGAGGATCGAAAGTAGAATCGTCATATTCGGCATCGTCGATGACCGACTTGATGTTCCTGCTGTTGTTGTTCTTGCTCATTGCGACGACGCTGATCAATCCCAACGCGCTGAAATTGACCTTGCCCAAGAGTGCTAATCAACTCAAAGACAAGGCTTATACAACGGTGTCGGTTGAGGATCTCGGCGGTGGTCGCTATCGCTACTACGTAGAGTTGGAGCAGGTCGATGGCATCGAGGGCGTCGAGCGAGCATTGAAGGCGCGATTGGCGGGTCAGGAGGCTCCCGTGGTGTCGCTGCATTGCGATAAGACGGTGGCAATTGACGAGGCGGTGCAGATGATGAACATCGCACGCGACAACGGCTATAAACTGATTTTGGCAACCTCGCCCAATTAGTAGTGGGCAGGTGGCTCAATGAATTGATTTAGAATGTACTATTACAACCCAGATAAACGCACGGAACGTGTGGCGGCTTCGATCGCTACGTTGCTCTATTTTCTGACGTTGGCGGTGCTGTTTGTGCTTGTTCGCTTCACTCTGCCCGAAGAGCAGGAGTATGGCAACGGAATGTTGATCGATTTCGGTACGGTGGCCGAGGCGGGAGGATTGAGTGATCCGTCGGTGAGCGAGGTCGATGAGTCGGCGTCGCAACCCTCGTCGGCACCCCAACCCGTTGATCCTCAATTGACATCTGACGATGAGGAGGCTCCCGAAATTGCTCAACAACAGAAGCAGCAGAATCCGCAACCGACTCAAACTCAACAGCCGACGAAGAGACCTGTGGAGCAGACCGATCAGGCACCACCGCGTCAGGTGAACAAGCGCGCGCTGTTCTCTGGCAGCACGCAGAGAAGCACCTCGACTTCCGAAGGTACTTCGGAGGGTGTGGGCAATCAGGGCGAGCAGGGTGGTTCGCCAGAAGGCAGCCACGAGGGTATGGGTCAAGGTGTCGATGGAGATTTCGACTTGGCTGGTCGCGGGCTTGTTGGCTCTTTGCCCGAACCGAATTATCCTTCAAATAAGGAGGGTAAGGTTGTGGTGAAAATTGTGGTTGATCGAGAGGGTAGAGTTACATCTGCAACAGCTCAATCGGTTGGCTCGACGACCACCGATGGAGAGTTGCGCAGAGTGGCCGAGGAGGCTGCGCGTAAGGCTCGATTTACACCGAGTGCAACGAACGATATCCAGACGGGTACGATTACATACAGATTTAAGTTGCGATAAACCAATAACTTAAAAGGAGGAGAGAAGATGAAGAGATCAATATTGACCATTTTTGCGGTGGCGTTGTTGGCGGTTGTCGCAACGTCGGTATCGGCGCAGACGACCGAGCCGCAGAGCCAAGAGAAGAGTGCAACCAAGACGGGTGCGCAGATGACCTTTACGACCAATAGCTACGACTTTGGCGACATCGCACGCAAGGGTGGCGATGTGGAATGTACGTTCGAGTTTGTCAATGATGGCGATAAACCGCTGGTAATCACGCGCGTAGTAACCTCTTGTTCGTGTACCAAGGCCGAGTACTCGAAAAAACCGATTCCCGCGGGTGCGAAATCGACCATCAAAATCATATACGAACCCCATAAGAAGGAGCCGGGCGTATTTCATAAGGTGATCCAGATCTTTACCAATACGGCCGACAAACGTAAGATCGTTACCGTCAAGGGTAACTCGATCGACAAGAAAAAATAGATGAACTATGAACCTGTTATTCAATAATATAACTGTCCTGCCGATGACGGCGTCGCTTGCCGACGAGGAGAAATATTTCGAGGCGTCAGTGGGTGTGCAGGGCAAGCGTATTACGATGGTTACGCGCGATGCTGATGAGGTTGCGCGCTTCCGTGAGGCGTGTTGCGGCGATTTGCGCGAGGTGGATGGCCGCGGCAAATTGTTGATGCCCGGTCTGATCAATACCCATTGCCACGTGGCGATGACGTTGATGCGTGGCTATGCCGACGACATTCAGCTGATGGAGTGGCTGAACGACTATATCTGGCCCTATGAGGCGTTGATCGACCGCGACGATGTGCAACTCGGTGCCGAGCTGGGTATTGTCGAGATGTTGCGTGGGGGCGTAACGACCTTCGTCGATATGTATTGGTACGAGGAGGCGGTGGCTGATGCAGCCGAGAAGTTGGGTATCCGTGCGGTGCTGTCGCCCTGCTTTGTCGACGCACGTATGGAGGCATTCGAGGAGGATCTGCCCGCAACGGTGGCAAAGGCCGAAAAGTGCGACCGCTTGTCGGTTATGATTGCTCCCCACGCACCGTATAGCTGTTCAGAGGCGAACTTGCGTCGCGCGGCTGAGCTGAGCGAGGAGTATGGTCTGCCCATCACGATCCACTTGGCCGAAACGCACGACGAGGAGCGCCAGATTCGTGAGCGATATGGCTGCTCGCCCGTAGAGATGATTGACGGTTTCGGACTTTTGAAGGAGGGCACGATTGCGGCTCATTGCGTCCATTTGAGCGATAGCGACCGTCGCACGCTGCTCGAACGAGGTGTCTCGGTGGCGCATAACCCGCAGAGCAATATGAAGATTTCGAGTGGCGTATCGCCCGTGGCAACGCTGCTGAGTGAGGGTGTGAATGTAACGATCGCAACCGACGGACCCTGCTCGAACAACGATCTGGATATGTGGGAGGAGATGCGCAGTGCGTCGTTCTTGCAGAAGTTGAGTGCGGGCGATCCGTGCGTAATTCCGGCGTACGAATTGTTGCGAATGGCGACGGTCGGTGGTGCAAAGGCGATCGGTCGTGGCGACGAGTTGGGTCAGATCAAGGAGGGTATGTTAGCCGATGTGATTGTGCTCGATATGGAGAAGCCGCACCTCTATCCGCGTTACGACGTGGTTGCGAACTTGGCATACGCAGCCAAGGCGTCGGATGTCGATATGGTTGTGGTTAATGGCGAGGTTTTGGTCGATGGTGGCGATGTGTTGGGCGTCGATGAGATGGATCTGTGCCGTCGTGTCGAAAAGCGCGCCAAGGAGCTCGACGCAATGGTGAAGTAACCAATTCCGACCCGAAAATTAATAGCCGCACTCCTGCAACGAGGGGTGCGGCTATTGTTATGAAACGAGTGTGGATATTGCATTAGGAGCTACTCGGTAGGTGGTACATCGAAGTCGATCTGATCGACGGTGAGTACCGTAACGTTGTTTGGAGTCGTGCATTCGGCACTGAGCAGACGACCTTCGCTCTTCGAGAATCGGGCAACGATCTCCACTTTGTCGCTCCTATCGCTGACGATGATCGTGTCGCCCTCTTCGCGGAATTTAAGTAGCATACCCATTGCAGCGGCATAAGGTTTCAATTTTTCGAGTGAGGCAAACGGAGTGAGATCGATACCCTTGTCGGGGCGTTCGAGTACCAATTGCCCGTTCTGGTAACGTCGATAGCTCTCGCCGTCATAGAGCTCCATAGAACGAGCCTCGTCCTGCCACTTGATAGCCATTTTGGCCTTCGAGCCCTCTTTGCGAATCTCGACGGTGCCCTGCATCGGAGCGGCATTGGAATCAACTATCTCGTAAAGATCGTGCGGGTCAGTACTCTTGGTGACCCTTGCAGTGAAATGGACGAGGTAGCTGTCGGCCTCGGCAAGGCGCATCATTGCCTGCTCGACCACCTCGCGGGCGGTGCTGGTCTGCACGCCGCTAATGCCGATGACAACTGCCACAGCGACCATAGCGGCAACGGCACTAATGCGTACTGCCTGCCAGAGCGGGCGGCGGCGCGGTGCGGGCGCTTTGAACGAGAGTGAGGTGGTGGGGGCAAAACGCGGCGAAAGAAGATTCTCAACGCGATTGTCCGACGAATTGTCTAAATTGTTGTTGGTTTTCATAATGCTTTCAGTTTTTTGTGTGTGGTTAAATCAGCCCGCGCTTTTCGAGGGCTTCGCGCAACTTGTCAATGCCATAGCGAAAACGCGATTTGGCCGTTGTGAGAGGAATGTTGCAGATCGAGGCTATCTCGTCAAATTGACGACCGCCATAGATTCGCAATCGGATCACTTCGCTCTGCTCATCGGGTAGGAGCGCCATCAGTCGTTCGATCAATCGAAACTCTTGCTCGAAATCCTTCGGAGCGAGGTCGTCGCTACTCAGATTGTCGAGCGTTTCGGTCGTGGCAAACTGTCGTCGAGAGCGTAAGGCTGATGTGCAACTATTTGTCAATGAGCGATAAACGTAGCCTTTCAGGTCTTCAATCTCGGCAAGTCGTGCGCCCTGTTTCGAGAGTCGGAGGTAGAGGTCTTGCACCACGTCGTCAGCTTCGGTGGCAGACCCCAACCGATAGCAGGCATATCGAAACAGATCGTTGCGCTCAGACTGCATTAGCTCGGCGAGGCGGGTGAGTTGTTTGTTTTCGGTTGTTAGTTTCATAATTTGTTTTCCGTTTGTTGGAAACGCGCTTCCGAATATATAACGCACAACATTCGAAAAAGACTTAACGCACTTGCAAATTTATCGAAAAAAAGGATTGCTCCCCGCGGAAAGAACAATCCTCATCTAACTTTATTTTTACTCTGGAAGGCTATCGCGTGGCCACTCCCACCCAAGGATCACACCGCACGAACCGCACTCCCGAATATATAATGCACAAAAGCCGAAAAAGACTTAATGTGCCGAGAGATTTTTTTACGAAAAACGGTTGCCCTCGTTGGAGAGCAACCGTCTGTTCATTTGGTAATCGCGCGTTTATCGCAATTGTCGGAACGCCTCCCAGAGGATTACACCGCCCGAAACGGCCACATTGAGCGAATGTTTGGTGCCCGCTTGTGGGATCTCGATCGCGCCATCGCACAGATCAACGGCCGCCTGATCGACTCCAAAAACCTCATTGCCAAAGACCAAACCATAGCGCACACCACGCTCGGCACGCCACTCGCCTGCCATCTCGGCACCCTCGACCTGCTCGATTGCCAACACGCGCACGCCCTCCTCTTTCAGTGCTTTGACGCACTCGACGGTCGATGACCATTGACGCCATTCGACGGTCAGCTCGGCACCGAGAGCCGTCTTGTGAATCTCGCGGTTGGGGGGCGTGGCGGTGATACCGCACAGGTGCACACGCGCGCAAGCAAAGGCGTCGGCTGTGCGGAAAAACGAGCCTACGTTGTTCAACGAACGGATATTATCGAGCACGATTTCGACGGGCAACTTCTCGGCCACGGCAAATTCATCGGGGGTGAGGCGATTCAGTTCCTCGTTAGTTATCTTTCGCATTTTGAGTTAGTTAGCTTTGTTTTTACGTTTGAGAGCAAGGCGTCGGCTGTCGATCCCGACACTCAGTTGCACGATCTGCGAGGTCGCAACTTTACCTGCTGTAAAATGCAACGAAATTCCTGCGTGCAGGCTCACGGGTACGGCATCGCTCCACCACGTGCGGTCGTAGTAGAGTTCGGTGCGGTTGTAGCATTTGCTCGCACCGCCCTCCATCGCATAGAAGCGCTCGCCTGCGTACAGGTCGCCACCATATTTGGCAAAATAGGGCATCAGATTGTTGCCGATGTAGAGGCGGTTGTCGATTCCAAAGTGCCACTTTTCGAGGCGCAGACGCAGCTCGCCACCGTAGGGCTGAACACCCTTCTCGCCCGTAACGCGGTCGCGCTGGAATGTCTGTATCCAGCTTGCTGTAAGCGACAGACGGTCAAGCGGTAATAGGTGCTCGAACTTGGCTCCGACGTAGGGCTGAACGGCAATATTATCGACCACGCCCGCAAGTCCGACGCGACCCGCATAGTGATAGACCGAGAGGGTATATCCGCACGTAAAGACCTGTCGCGTATATTCGCCTGCCGAGAAGATTCGGAACTTCTCGCGCTCCTCGACCGAGTAGATTCCGTCCCAATCAACGCCCAGCTCGACAAAGCCTCCCGTGCCACGATATTGCAGCAACAGACCGTCGAGATTCTTGTCGTAGAAACGCACCGAGTCGCTTGCAATAGCACCCGAATAGTCGCCCAAGAGCATTTTGCGGGGGAAGATACCCGCCGTGGCGTTGAACTGTCGCCCACGATAGGCGTAGTAGAGCACCAATTCGGGATTCTCGCAAAAACGCGTATCGCGCCCGAAGTTCTTGGTGATATCGGTACCGATCATCAGCGAGTGCTGCGCATCTCCCCAACCCATACCGATCATTGGTGTCAGTCGCGCTCCGAAGAGTGTCTGCGAGGGAAGGCTCAACTCGGCATACTCTCGGTTGTCGAAATTGAAGTCGAAGTCCGCCGACCATAGCAGTTGTTGCGCTGTGGCGGTCGGGGTTGAATATAGACCAATCAGACCGATCAGGGTGAGAAATATTGTGCGGATAAATTTCATATTGTCGGAAGAGGTGGTGAAATTGGTAAAACAAAACGGGTACGACACTCCGCGAGGGATGTTCGCACCCGTTGTTGCATTTTACGCCGAGAGGGGCGTTGATTACTTTTTCTGCTGGGGCTGTGCCTCGGGCGATGCCATAATCATACTCTTGTCAACACGCAGAGTAACGTTATCATCAACCTCGATTACAACATACGACTCCTTCACCTCGCGTACCTTACCGTGGATACCGCCTGCGGTGATCACCTTGGTACCTTTGGTCATCGAGTCGCGGAACTTTGCCATCTCCTTGCGACGCTTCGATTCGGGACGCCAAATGAAGAGCCACATAACCAAAATCATCGCAACGATCATAATCCAAAAACCGCCCTGACCGGGAGCCTGGGGAGCTGCACCTTCAACAGCCTGTAAGAATGTAAACATAAGTGTAAAGTGTTTTTAATGTTATTTTCTGTTTTAACTATTTGGCAAATATACGCTTTTTTTGCGGGATTGCAAACCTCCGACCGATTTATTCGACTTCGGCTTCTATATAAATGGTAATCGGGGACACTGCGGCGGAGGTGTAGAGCTGCACACGTTTGAACTGCCAGCCATAAAAACCGTGCGAATCGAACTCGATTGTCGCGCGCAATGTATCGCCTGCAAGTGTAGGCTGTTGCGGGTAGTCGATATTGGTGCAGCCGCACGAAGATTCGGTGCGGGTGATAACCAATGGGGTAGGGCTGTTATTAATCACTCCGACAGCTTGCGCAACGATCTCGCCACTACGCATACGGCCCAATTGCAGTGTGTCGCTCGGTGCAGTGCCGAGTGTGTCGCTAATGGTCATAAACGCAACGAGAGGTGCCTGTGTCGCCGATTCGGGCGGTAGTGCAGGCGCATTTGATCGACCGCCACAGCCGACAAAAGCGAAGAAAACGATTACGGCGAAAAGTGTGCGCATAAATCCGATAGTTTTGACTCTTTACAAAAAGGAGCGACCCGCAAAAGTCGCTCCATTCTCTTTTTTAGTTACGTTGAGGTGGCGATGTGAGCGGGTTAGATCAATCCGCGACCACTCTTTACAATCACTCCCTCCTCGCGCAACGTCTCGGCGCACTTGTCCAGAATACCGTTGATGAAGGTGCCGCTACCCATCGACGAGTAATATTTCGCAATCTCGATATACTCATCAAGCGAAACTTTGACGGGAATCGACTCGAAATTGATCATCTCCGAGAGGGCCGTTACCATAATCAGATTATCCATAAATGCGATACGCTCCACATCCCAATTGCGCGTAAAACGCTCAACGAGCTTCATATAGCTGTCGAAATTAACGAGCGTACGGCGGAACAACTCCTCGACAAATTCGCGGTCATCGTCGTTCTTGAATTTGGGTAGTACGGGCACCTCGGTATGCGAGGCGCGGCAGTTGGCAAGTGTGCGTACAACCATAATCAGCGCGAAGCCCAGATCGTCGTTCCAGAACAAAGACTGCTCTTCGAGCACATCCTCGACCATTTCAAGGTTCTCGATCTCGTTGGTATAGAACTGCTCCACAAGGCGGACATCGTCGCGATAGGTAGCCTTCTCGGCGGTCATATATGCCTGATAGTAATCCGATGCTACGAGGTTGTTGTAGAGCGTTTTGATCAATTCGGGATACTGCGCCCAACCCAAACCGCGCTTGGCAGCGAAGTCGTTGATGCGACTGCTGGCACGCCATTGTGCAATAAGACGGTTATCGACGAAACGGGTGTTGGGATTGAGGTCCTCATAAGTGGCCAGATGCTTCTGCTTGGCCAACTCGATACGGCTTTCGGCGTAGTCGGCAACATCGACGATGAGCAACATCATCTGGAAATAGAGGTCGTACGCCTTATCGATGCTGAGCAGGAGAGTTTTCTCCGATGCAGCGAGGTCGATAGCGTCCGATTTGAAGTGCGAATAGAGGTTTTTGACTGCTTTGAGCCTGAGTAATCTTCGGGACAACATATATTTGAACGTTTTTTCGACTGCAAAAGTAACTAAATTTTCGCGAAAAGAGTATCTTTGTGCAAATAAAAACAACGAAATGTACGATTTGATAGTTATAGGTGGTGGCGCAGCGGGTCTTATGGCCGCAGGAACCGCCGCATCGCGAGGTCGCAACGTGCTGTTGCTCGAAAAGATGGAGAAGACGGGCCGCAAGGTTCGCATTACGGGTAAAGGTCGCTGCAACCTTACAAATATGCGCCCTCCCGAAGAGTTTGCCGAGAAGGTGCGAACGAATGCCGATTTCTTTGCGCAGGCCTTTGCCGAGTTTAACAATCGCGCTACGGTGCGCTTTTTCGAGCGTCTGGGAGTGAAACTCGATGTTGAGCGTGGCGACCGTGTCTTCCCGCATAGTGGCAAGGCGTGGGACGTGGCGCAGGCGTTGGTCGATTGGTGCCGCGAGGAGGGTGTTACGGTGCAGTGCGACTCGCGCGTCAAGGAGATTATGACTGTTGGAAAGCGTGTGCTTGGTGTTAAATATGAGAACAAACGAGGCTTCGAGCGCAAAGAGGAGGCCGAGGCGGTGATTATCGCAACGGGCGGTGTCTCGTATCCTGCAACGGGATCGACGGGTGATGGCTACGACTTTGCTGCGGCTACGGGCCACTCGATCGAGCCTGTTCGCCCTTCGCTCGTGCCACTTGAAACGACCTATGCCAACCTGCACGAATTGAAAGGGCTGACGTTGCGCAATGTCAATGTGCAGATGATGGTCGATAACGAACTTGCAGGCGAGGAGTTTGGTGAGGTGTCATTCTCGGATCGCGGTATTGAGGGCGCGGCAGTGTTGCGTTTGAGCCGCGATGCGGTCGATGCGCTGATTGACGAGCGAAAGGTGAAACTTGTACTTGACCTGAAACCTGCCCTCACTCCTGAACAGCTCACCGATCGTATTCGTCGTGAGGTTGAACAACTTCCGCCGACCGAACTCTTCTCGGAATTGTTGCGCAAACTTGTTCCGCGCCCGATGGTGTTGGCTCTGGCAAAGGAGTTGGATGTCCACTCGAAGACCTACATCTCGAAGGTGAGCGAGAAGGAGCTGGCTCGTCTGGCTACGGTATTGAAACACTATGTCTTTCCGATTAGCGACTACCGCCCCTTCACCGAGGCGATCGTAACGGCGGGTGGTGTCAATTGCGACGAGGTGAATCAATATACGATGGAGTCGAAACTGATTAGTGGCCTCTATTTTGCGGGCGAGGTGCTCGATTTGGACGCTGCGACGGGTGGCTACAATTTGCAGATTGCCTTCTCGACGGGTCGTCTGGCGGGTATGCTCAAAAAGTAACCGAATGAGTATTCTCAAACCCATAACCAAACGTCTGTATCGTGTCGCTGTCGGCTCGGTGCGTGCGGCCAATGTGCGCCACTATCGCGGGCACGGAGTCCATTCGCCCTTTGTCTATTCGTTGGTGCGACAGGTATTTATGCGTCGTAGGGTTGAGGGCGAGGATACCGCTTTATATACCGAATTGATCTCGCGCCACGTGTCGCGCCGAAGAGCCACGCAGTTGCAAAATCTCTACTCGCATTGCGGCTATGAGAACTATCTCTTTGCCGATCCCTATGTAGAGAAACTCGATGGTGTGGAGATGTGCGTTATTCCGCGCGAATGCTCGGCCGACGAACTGCACCGCCTGACCGATGAGGCGCAACGCACGCAGACTACGCTCTGTATCCTTGCGCCGCGCGATGAGAAGGCTCGTAACCGTCAATGTCGTCGTTTGGTGAGCGAACATCGCGGCACGAGTGTTGATAATCGCGGTTATCTGCTGCTGTTCAATGTCGAGGGATTGCCGAAACAACATTTTTCACTATAAAACCAAGAACGGAATATGAAACTTTATACCAAGACGGGCGATTGCGGCCAGACCACCCTAATAGGAGGTGAGCGCGTATCGAAGTGTGATGTGCGCGTCGAGGCCTATGGCACGGTCGATGAGTTGTCGGCCAATGTGGCTCTGCTCAGCGATATGTTGCGCGATGAGGCGAACACTGAGGAGTATGTAGCCGATCTGAATCGCGTGGGATCGCACCTTATGACCGTTGCGGCACTGCTGGCTGTGGGCTGTGGTGGCGAAGGCAAGGTTGCCGAGCCGTCGGAGGCGGTTGTTGCGGCTCTTGAACACCGTATCGACGAGCTGTCGGCCCGCGTCAAGCCGATCACAAAATTCACCATTGCGGGTGGCAATAAGATTGTTTCGATGTGCCACGTCTGCCGCACGGTGTGCCGTCGTGCCGAGCGAGCTGCACTGCGAGCCAATGCCGAGCACGGGGTGTCGGCTCTGGCGCTCGTCTATCTCAACCGCTTGTCGGACTACCTCTATATCTTGGGTCGTGCGCTGAACGAAGCCTTTGATGTTGAGGAGATTTTGTGGGTGCCGTAGTGGTTAAAAAGAGGAATATACGTAGAATTTTTGCCGAAAAAGTTGCGATATTGAATTTTTTACTATTTTTGCAGTCCAATAATGACGCATAGCGACTGAAATTTGGGGTGTAACGAATTGATAAGCTGTGAGTTGCGTCGATTTTTTGAAACTTTAACACATTACCACTATGTATTGGACTCTTGAATTGGCATCGAAGCTTGAAGATGCACCTTGGCCCGCGACCAAGGAGGAGCTGATTGACTATGCAGTTCGTTCGGGTGCACCGCTCGAAGTTTTGGAGAATTTGCAGGAGATCGAGGACGAGGGCGATATCTACGAGTCTATCGAAGATATTTGGCCCGACTATCCTTCGAAGGACGATTTCTTCTTTAACGAGGAGGAGTATTAGTAGGTTGGCTCAATCAGTCGAAACGTAAAAAGCAGCACTCTCAGAGGAGAGTGCTGCTTTTTTATATATAGTATTCATTTTTTTTGCGAAAAAAATAGCATATTTTTGTAGTTTTTCGGGGGTGGGTTGCGTCTAATAAGCAAAACTCATTCACTAAAATCCGAACAAAACGATCCGAAAACGATCTGAACAAAACAAAAATGAACACTCTGGAAAACCAATTTGCGCAAATGGTTTCGCAGCACAAAAGTACGATTTACACCGTCTGCTTTATGTTCTCGAAACAGAAGGAGGAGGTCGATGACCTCTTTCAGGAGGTACTCTGCAATCTGTGGCGCGGTTACAGCTCGTTCCGTGGCGAGAGCAACGTCGCAACGTGGGTGTGGCGCGTAGCGTTCAATACCTGCATCTCGACTGACCGCAAACGCCGCCGCTCGAACTCGATCCCGCTCTCGATGAACATCAATCTGTTCGAGGATAAGGACGACGACTCGCGCCAGATCAAAATGCTTTACGACCGTATTCGTCGCCTCAAACCATTCGACCGTGCCATCGTGTTGCTGTGGCTCGAAAATATGAGCTACGAGGAGATCGCTGCGATTGTCGGCATCACGGTCAAGAACGTTTCGGTGCGTTTGTATCGAATCAAGGAGGAGTTGAAACAGATGTCTAACGAGTAAAAATTTGAGCAAAATGGAGAGAGATATTATGACAACCGAATTGGAGCAGATGCGCGAACAGATCACGCTGCTGCGTTCGAAACTCGACAAAGAGGCTATCGTCAATGAGCGACTGCTACGCCGAGCAATGCACGACAAGGTGCGAAGTATCACGCGCGACAACCGTGCGATGATCATCATCGGCACGCTGGCAATTCCCTACACCTTCCTCGCGTTCGACTATCTGGGCATATCGCTCTGGTTCAGCATTGCAACGGCTCTGTTGCTGATCGTGTGTGTCGTGGCAACGTGGTGGGGTCAGCGCGGTCTGCACGCCGACGAACTGCTCGATGGCGATGTGGTGTCGGTCGGTAAGAAGGTGCTGCGATTGAAACAGATGAACGACCGCTGGCTGTGGTACTCCATTCCGATGTTGATCCTCTGGCTTGCGTGGCTCTTTTGGGAGGCCTATCAGCAGGTGGGTGGCACGCCCTTGTTTCGGGGATTTGTTACGGGCGGTGTCATTGGCATTGTCCTCGGCCTTATCGTAGGCGGCAAGGTGCGCTATCGCACGCAGCGTCGTGTGCGCGAAATCTTGGCACATATCGAGGAGTTGACCCGCGAATAATCCTATACATTATACCCTAAAAGCCCATTCGATCAGGTTCGAGTGGGCTTTTTATTGTCGATTGAGGCTCCTTGACGGTTCGTGCTTGGTCGGTTCACCCCCTTGTTTTGGTCGATTCATCCGCCTAAAATGGCGATTCAACGGCTTGGCGGATTGTTTTGGCGAATTATGATTGTACCTTTGTACCAAGAAAATAACTCAACAAGAGCAAAACAGAATATTAACCAATTAAAAATTTACGACTATGAAGACGTTATTGAGAGTATTAGTAGTAGCAATGGCGGCCTCTATGAGCGTCAATGCTTCGGCCGCAACCGCAATCAGCACCGCGACCGTGAAAGTAGCTATCAGTCGTCGTGGCGAGCGTGTAGCCGTTGAGGCAGAGCGTATGACTCGTTACCTGGGTGTAGCACTTAATCTAAATGCACGTCAGGAGTCGAAATTGTTCTATATGAACCTCGAATGGGCAGAGCGTTGCGATGATCGTCTGATCCGTATCGACCTTGATAATATCTTGGATCGTTGGTATTACGAGTACACTCGCGACCTGGATGTAATCCTGAACAACCGTCAGATGCGTGTATGGCGCAGAATGTATGGTCGTCGCTACAATGATTACAACCGTCCCCGTGCTTCGATCTCGATCAATATCGGTGCTCGTCCCCACGTTCACATTGGCGCAGGGCACAATCACAACCACAATGATCGTTTCGATCACAAGGATCCCCACACTCGTCCTCACGTAGCTCCGCACAAGGACCCCCACACTCGTCCGCACGTAGCTCCGCACAAGGACCCTCACACCAAGCCGCACACTGCTCCCCATAATGGCAGCGTGGGTAACGGTAATAACTGCCCCTCGAACAATAAGGGCAACGTGGGCAATGGTGGCAACCGCCCCTCGAACAACCGAGGTAATGTAGGCAGTAGCAACAACCGTCCTTCGAGCAACAAGGGTGCGTATCGCAGCTCGGACAACTCGAACAGAGGTAAGAGCAACGCAACTCGCGGTGGCAGCTCGACCCGCAGCTCGAACAGCTCGAACGACAAGGGCACCAGCAGCCGTGGCAGATAGAGTATTCAGAAAGGCTTCAATGCACACACAAATAATCAAATTTCATTAGGCTCGGAGCGCGTCATTTGGCGCGCTCCATCTTTTTGTATATATTTGCGTTGTGGAATTTTAGAACTTTGTAAGATATGAAGAAGATAATTGTCGCTCTGTTGCTGGTGGCTATTGGCGTGTATGTCTATGCGCAACGTCGCTCGTCAGCTCGTTTCGAGTCGATGACCAATGCCGAATTTGCCACGATCATTGCCGATACAACGGTTCAGTTGGTCGATGTTCGTACGCCTGCCGAGTTCGCTGCGGGACATATCCCGACGGCGAAGAATATTGATGTGCGTGGCGAGAATTTCGATAAGGAGGCCGACCGACAACTCGATAAGAGTCGCCCCGTAGCGGTCTATTGCCGCAGTGGTGCGCGCAGTAAGACGGCGGCACGAGCTTTGGCAGCAAAGGGTTACCGCGTCTATGAACTGAATAAGGGCTTTATAAATTGGAACGGAGCGCGTACCGAGCCGACGGAGTAGGGCTTATAAAGATTTTTAGTGGAATATTTCTTTCGTAAGCGCAAAATTATTACCTTTGCACCCGAGAAGCGACGGGGTGTAGCGTAGTCCGGTTAGCGCGCCTGCTTTGGGAGCAGGAGGTCGCTGGTTCGAATCCAGTCTCCCCGACGATTGATGGGTCCGCCTTTTATAGGCGGACTTTTTTGTTGGAGAGTGCTCTGTTGCGAGCAAGCTCACACCTCTCACCCTCCAACAAAAGCTCCGCTCCGCGTAGCCCATCAATGGGGTAGGTTAGTATTCTTTGGTAGAGGTTGCGCGGACAGAATTATCTCTATGCGCTTTGCTTTAGCGGTGTCCGCGCCACGGCTTTGCCACTATCGTGTCGGTCATTTCACCCCGCCAATTGGCCGTCTCAATGTTGGATATTGGCGTTTCACCCCTATTGTAGTGCTGTTTGTGGGCTTTGTGTGTTATCTTTGTTACAAATAAAAAAACACAAAGCTATGAACCGATTTTTACTTTTTGTGGCTCTGTTTGTGAGCCTGTCAGCAACAGCGGCACGACCAACTGCCGAGGAGATGCTTGCTGCGAACAATTTTTATATTGTGGATGATCTCTATCAGGAGCGACCGATATGGGCCAAGACCTACCATTGCGATAGCGCAACGATCGTTCGTACGTTGATGATGAATCCGCAGATTATCATCGAGCGCGAGTTCGAGGGACGGCTGATCTGCCGTATGTGCGATGTGCAGTTGGTGCGTTTTGACGAAATGAACATTCTGCCTTCCTATATGCGTTGGGCGGCGACGCTCTATTTTACGGTCGAGGTCTTCGATAACGAGTATCGATTGGAACTGTGCGAGGCGGTATGGAATGGCGTGAAAGAGCCTTTGGATGATGTGATGACGGCGACCTATACGCTCTACTACTCGATGTATAACAGGCGAGGAGATATTGACAGCGGATTTGTTCGTAACTATGCCGAAAAGCTGAACGAACGCCTTACTTGGCTCTTTGCGCCCCGTGTGAGGTAGCAACCTGCCTAAACAAACGCCTGTAACTCAAAACAAACGCCCCGAAACTCATTGCAGTTCGGGGCGTTTTGTGTCTTTTGGTCTTCTGTATCTTCGGGTCGTTATGCTCCTATTTCTGGAATCGCAGTGTGTGCTTGCGAGCGAAATCGGTAATCGGTTTTGGCAGACAGGTCAAAATCGGCACAAAGATCCTAAACCACGATGCGGGCACAAATACCTTCTTGCGTCGATACATTGCTCGGAGAGCTTGGCGGGCGCACTTTTCGGCTGTGATCAACACGCCGATACGGCACCCGAAACGTTGCCAATCACGTGGCAGACCGTAGAGGTCGGTCGCAACGCCCGCAGGGCAGACCGCCGTAACCGTAACGCCTCGTTCGCGCACCTCTTTGGCGTATGCGCGTGAGAAACTCTTCAAGTAATCTTTGCTCGCGCTGTAAATCGTCAAACCGGGCAGAGGCATCCAAATCGAGTACGACGACATATTGAGAATATATCCGTGTCCTCGCTCGGCCATCTGCTCGCCATACAGACGGCAGGTGATCGTGGGCGTTGTAATGTGCAGGCCTACAAGACGATCAATGCGCTCGAAGTCGGTTTGGTGTACATCGAGGAACGAGAATGCACCCGCATTATTGATCAGAACTTCGATCTGCAATCCCTCACTCTCGGTCCAAGCAAATAGCTCGTGTGCCGCCTCGCGCGGAATCAGGTCGAGCACTTTCACTCGCACCTCGACCCCGAACTCCTCGGCAACTTTTCGTGCCGCCTCGGCCAGCTTCTTCTCGTCGCTTGACACAACGACAAGATTATAACCGCGTGCGGCCATCTGTCGCGCATACTCGAAGCCGATACCGCTACTTGCGCCCGTAACCAAGGCCCACGCCGAGCCCTTTTCGATCACTCCTCGCATTGTGTTTAGGGCAGTTTAGCCAACTCGTCGGTAATCTTACGCGGCAGGTTGGGGCAATCTTTGTGGCACTTCATATCGACCGAGTACATACGGGCGATACAGTAATTCTTGTGGTCGCAACGGCTGCGGCAACCTGCGCCCTCGGCAGCCAGACGATTGACGAAATCGGGCTCACTGACCAGCGCACGACCCATCTGCACCATCTCGAAACCTGAATCGAGCACCTTGTCGATGCCCTCGCGGCTGACCAAACCTCCGACATAGACCAGAGGACACTTCAACTCCTTGCGGAACTTCATCGCATTCTCATAGAAGAAGTTCTCCTCGAAGGGGAATTGTTTGATCATCACGGGACCAAACCAGCGCACAAAGTAGCGCAACCACAGAGGCATATAGTAGCTCATCGTGTAGATCGGAATCAGACCGCGCATTACGGCCATTGGAGCCTTGCTCACAAAGCCGCTCGACAGCACGATGCCATCGACGCCGTAGCTCTCTATCACCTTCGCAATTTCGAGCGATTCGGGAATCTGGATACCGCTCTTGAAACCATCTTCCATATTGTGCTTAACGAGAACCGAGGTGCCCGTTTTTGCGGCGGCCTCCATCACCTCGTTCATACACATACGCATAAAGCGCATACGGTTGTCGAGCGAGCCGCCATATTCATCGCGGCGGTGATTGGTGTATGGCGAGAGGAATTGCGAGATCAGATAGCCGTGTCCTGCGTGCACCTCGACGCAGTCGAAACCCGCCTCGTGGGCCGTGTGAATGGCACGACCGAAATCTTTGGCAACCTGCTCGATCTCGCTCTTGCGCATACGGCGCACGGGGGTATAGGCATACATATTGATACCCGTCGAGGGACCGATCGGAATCTGACCGGCGGTCGAGTAGTGGGTCATATTTCCGCAGTGGCCGATCTGAATCGAAGCCGCAGCACCTGCCTCGTGTACCGCGTCGGTAATATCTTTCAAGCCGGGGACAATTTCGGGGCGCAGCCACAACTGCTTGTCGAACGACAGACCGCTACGGCACACCGCAGCGTATGCCAACGTGGTCATACCGATACCACCCTTTGCCACGCTTACGTGGTAATCTTTCAGCTGTTGTGTGGGCCCGAACTTATCGCCCATTGACTCAAACGCAGCCGAACGAATGGTGCGGTTGCGTAGGGTAATGTTGCCCAATTTGTAGGGCGTAAAGAGTTTTGACTCTTTCAATTTATTGTCTTCCATACGCGTTAATATATGAATGGAATAATCTTTTTACGTTTCAAGCGGGTGAACTCTTCGCCGAACTCCTTCTCGTAGCGACGATAGAGCGATGCCGAGCGCGGACCGAGGTTGGCAAAGGTCCATAGCGCGAAGATTGCACCTGCCCACGACCACGAGGCGACGGCAAAACCTACCCACTCCAAGAACTCACCGAAGTAGTTCGCCGACGAGACGTAGCGGAACATACCGCCCATCGGGATATAGTGGCGCGTATCGCCATCCTTGCGCAGGTGGCGAATGATATAGTCCGAGTGGAGATTGATCACCATACCCGCAATGAATACCAGCGCACCGATGATGAATTGCGGCGACCAAAGCCACTCGACGGTGTAACGGTCGGCGGGTGCGAGATAGAAGATCCAGCAACCCTGCATCAACGCATTGAGGGTGTTGAACGTTGCGCCCATTGCGATAATTCCGAGGGGCATCTTCGACTTGCCGCGAATAAGGAACGGGAATATAAACGAACGCTGGAAGTAGTGCGTCTGGAACAATAGGAACAGAGCCAACGGTGCTGCCTCCCACGTGCGTTCCGAAGCCCACCACAACGCAGTCATCGCCACAAAAACGGGAGCCTCCATCACCACCCAGCCGATGCGGTTGGGTACGGGAGGACCAAATCGACGGTCGAACAACATTCCGTAGCCCGCCTCGACGAAGTTGAGTGCCACGAAGACGACCAAAGCCGATGCGGCCATCACCCAGAGGAAGGTGTTATAAGTTTCGATACTCATCATAATCAATCGATAGTTTGGGATTGCGCCCGAATTGAGTTGTTTGCGTGCTCGTATCGGACTATTTCAATCCGCAAATTTAACAATTTTTCCTTAATATAGATATAGTATCGGGCGACATTCGACTTTTCGACCCAACATCTTGGCATATTTTATGAAGTGGAGTGGGGTGGCAGGGCCATTGCTCTGCTGTGTGCCGCATTTTGGGCGGTCGCACGTTACGATAAATTTTATAACAGTGATGGAAAAGAACAACAAAAATGGTTGCGGTTGCGGCTCGACCTCGAAAGGCTCGGAGAAGACAAAGACAACAACCACAGCGAGTGCCAAGAAACCCGAAATGCACGACAAACAGAAGAAATAATCATCTCCCCCATTCTATCTGTTTGATCGACCTGTTTTCGGTCAGGCCGTACCTGCAAAGGTGCGGCTTTCTTTTTGTTTATTGTTGTTGATTTTACAGCGGTTGTGGTGTGTCGGTGTGGACTGTGGTATGCGCTCAAAAGTTATTTTAGATTTAATTTTTACGAAATCAAAGATTTCGTAACGCCAAACCGCGAGCAAAAAAATGAAAAAATCCTCAAAAAAAATGATCGAAAAATTTGGAAAATCGGAATTTTTGATTGTATCTTTGTGATATCAAAATGATATTATTTCGCAAACTTAAAAACTTTACAACTATGACAAACGAAAACTACACTTACTCAGGCTGGAAAATGAATGGTTTTGCAGCGTTGTTTATGATTCTGGTGATGATCGGAGCGGCTATTGCGTCGATCGTTCTGTCGGTCTATTTGGAGGGAAACGCTGTGCCCTCGACCATTGCGGCGGTGGTGGGCGTGCTGCTGATCATCTCGTCGATCGTTGTGATGTGTGGCTTTATCCAGTTGGAGCCTAACGAGGCTCGTGTTCTGCTGTTCTTCGGTAAGTATCGCGGTACGTTCTATGAGACAGGCTTCTGGTGGGTTAATCCCTTTATGTCGAAGAAGAATATCTCGATGCGTGCACGCAACCTCAATGTCGATCCTATCAAGGTGAATGACAAGGCGGGTAACCCGATCCTGATCGGTCTGGTGCTCGTATGGCGAATCAAACGCGACGGTATCTATAAGGCAGTCTTCGAGATCGACGCTCCGACGGGTGTGGGTGTGCAATCTACGGCACGTATGAACGTATTGGAGAACTTCGTAGCCGTTCAGAGCGACGCGGCTCTGCGCCACGTAGCGGGTCTGTATGCTTACGACGAAAACACCACTGCAAACGAGGAGATCACGCTCCGTTCGGGTGGTGAGGAGATTAGCGACCAACTGACCGAGCAGCTGACCGAGCGTCTGGCAATGGCCGGTATCGAGGTTGTTGAGGCTCGTTTGAACTACTTGGCGTACGCTCCTGAAATTGCAGCAGTTATGTTGCGTCGCCAGCAGGCGGATGCGATCATCGCGGCACGTGAGAAGATCGTTGAGGGTGCGGTGTCGATGGTTAAGATGGCGTTGGATCGTCTGAATGTCGAGGAGGTTGTCGAGCTTGACGAGGAGCGCAAGGCTGCAATGGTTAGCAATCTGCTGGTAGTTCTCTGCTCTGACGAGTCGGCACAGCCCGTATTGAATACCGGAACATTGAATCATTAATCGTTTGGGATTATGGCGGTTAAAGAGTCATCAACTCGCAGTTTCGTGCTGCGCATCGACGCCGAGACGATGGACGCCATCGAGCGTTGGGCGGCGGACGAGTTTCGCAGCACGAACGGCCAGTTGCAATGGATCATAGCCGAGGCGTTGCGTCGCAGCGGCCGCAAACCGCGTCCCGCAAAACGCAAGAAATCCTTGGTTGAGAACGAGGAGACAAACGATTAATATTCAATGAGCTATGAATAATAAGAAGAAAAATCTGCGCACCACGAATGACGAGGGTATGTCGCTGAAAAGTTGCGTATGGTCCTCTTACAAGAGGCGCTCGGCTGCCGAAATTCGCCACGATTTGGGCCCAGATTACAATAATAAGTACTGGAAGAGTCGCACTCCCTTTCCGTGGTTCGCGTTATGCTCGTTTGTGTTGCTTATGGCACCATACGCGGTCAAGTATTATGTCGCCGAATTTTACGAGCGATATGAGTTGGTGTTCGAGATTTGGACGTGGGCGTTATGTATCCTCTTCTTCGGGCAACTGTTGTGGCGCTGGTGGCGTCGTGCTCCGCGTCGTCGCTACGAGGTTGCTGTCGGAGCGTGCTTTATAATGGGCGTGATTTGGACTATTATGCCCTGCTACAACCTACTGACGGGCGCAGAGGATACTACGACGCAATATCAGTTGCTTGCAATGGCGGGCGTAGCGTTCGTGCTGATGTTTGCGTTCCACTACTTGTGGCGCAGAGTGCGCAATAGTTCGGCGTATGAGGTGCAGAATTTTCGCGCGCAGTCGCGTCGTAACAAAACGAAAAATCTGTAAGCTATGGCTACCAATATGTATATGATCCCGATGCGCCGCTCGACGTCGATCAAGCTGTCGACCGGCTTCACTCTGCTGTTGCCCTTTGTTATGGGTGTTGTAATCAGTTATTGCGAGGGGTTGGGTTGGTTGCCGATGGTGATTATGCTCGTGGTGTTGGTGCCCTTGTTTATAGTTACGTGGCTCCACTCACCGCAGACGCTGATGATTGACCGCAATACGCTCACCATTGGTCGTCGAGTTCAACCCGTCGTAATCTCGCTTGGCGATATCCGACGTGTCGAGCGTGTCGAGTCGAAGATTGTTCGTCGTTCGATGCGCACGATGGGCAATGGCGGAATGTGGGCCTACACGGGCAACCACTACCATCGCCAAATAGGTAACTATAAACTCTTTGCAACCGAAATGCGCAATCTTCTGCTTATCGAAACCGACAAACAAAAGTACATCATCTCGTCGGTCGATACACATATGTATCGTATGTTGCGCGATAGCATAAAACCCTCTGCCGTATGAAACGAATAATCATTGCAATCGTTTTGGCCTTGATGGCTGTTGTGTCATAGACCGAGGAGCCCGTGCCAAAAAAAACAATAGTCTGCCACGTGCGACGTTGCACTGCGGTAGGCCTTAAAAAATATTTTCCCCACTTCCCCTTTTTTGACGGAAAGGCCGCTCACGAATTATCGCGGGCGGCCTCGTCGTATTTGTATAGTTCTTTTATCTCAATCTTGCATTGTTGGCAGGTTATCGCTCCTTGCCGACCAATGTTTCGAGCAGTTCGGGCATTCCGACAGCAGCTCGTTCGCGAATATGTATCAGAGGATTGCGGATCATTGCCACATCGGGTTGGCCGGGATCAACGAGATAGATCGGTACGTTGCGATCGACATAATGGACCAGCGAAGCGGCCGGATAGACAGCCAACGATGTGCCTACAACTACCATAATGTCAGCCTTCTCGACAATCTTCGTTGCGCGGTCGAACATCGGTACCGATTCTCCGAAAAAGACAATATGCGGACGCAGATATGACCCATCTTCGGCCCTTGCATCGAGCTTTTGCTCCCAGCCTTCGATCGGGTAAATTAGGTCGGGATTGGCCGTACTGCGCAGCTTTGTCAGCTCGCCGTGGAGGTGTGTTACGCGTGTCGAACCGGCGCGTTCGTGCAGATTATCAACATTCTGTGTAACCACCTCGACATCAAAATATTTCTCCAACTCGGCAATGGCGCGATGTGCGGCGTTAGGCTCTTTCGAGAGCGTTTCGCGGCGGCGCAGATTATAGAATTCAACTACCTTTGCGCGATCGCGCGCGAGGGCTTCGGGTGTGCAAACCTCCTCGATGCGGTAGTTGGCCCACAATCCGTCGGAGTCGCGGAAGGTGGCAATGCCACTATCGGCACTCACGCCTGCACCTGTAAAAACGACGAGTTTTTTCATCTCTTTTGTAAAATTTAGAGCAACGGAATCAGTTTCTCCAAGCCAATGCTATGCGAACCCTTGACAAGCACCAAAGCACCCTCAATCGGCTCTGTGGCGAGCTTCTCGGCTACCTCCTCGCGCGAGGCGAAACAGCTCACGCGCACATCGTTGCCAATAGCTGTTGCGGCCTCGTTGAAGTTCTTGCCTACCAGCCATATACGCTCGAAATCGCCCGCTACGACCAATTCCAAAATTGCGCGGTGCTCTTCGGCTGACCACTCGCCCAATTCGAGCATATCGCCGAGGATGCAAACGCGCGGCTGCTCACTCTTCTCCGCGAGGAAACTTTCGAGCGATGCTCGCATACTCGACGGGTTGGCATTATAGCAATCGACGATCAGCGTATTACGCTCGGTTACGGTACGCTGCGAACGGTTGTTGGTCGGAGTATAGGTTGCAATGGCGTGGCGGATACGATTCTCATCGACATCGAAATAGCGACCGATCGACATCGCCGCTGCAATATTTTTGAGGTTGTAGTCGCCTTCGAGCTGATGCTCAACGCCGTTCGAGGTTGCAAATGCAAAGTATTCGACAGCCATATTTTCGCGCTCTGCCGCCATTGCCGACAACACCTCGTCATCGGCAGGCACAAAGGCGTGGCCGCCTGTTGCGTTCAGATAATCAAATAGTTCGCCCTTGCCGCGACGAATGCCCTCGACGCCGCCGAAACCTTCGAGATGTGAGCGACCGATATTTGTCAAAATACCATAATTTGGCTTTGCAATCGAGGTCAGCAGAGCAATCTCTCCGCAGGCACTCGCACCCATCTCGACCACGCCGAACTCGGTCGAGTGATCCATTGCGAGCAATGTCAAGGGTACGCCGATGTGGTTATTCAAATTGCCGCGTGTGGCATATACCTCGTACTTCTCGGCCAGCACACGTGCTACAAGCTCTTTGGTTGTGGTTTTGCCGTTACTGCCCGCTACGGCGAGGATCGGAATACCCAACACTTCGCGGTGCTCGCGGGCCAAATCCTGCAATGCACAGAGTGAATCTTCGACCGTAAAAAGTCGCTCGGCAAACTCTTCGGGAGCCAATTGCGCAATAGTCGGATCATCGACAACGGCATACGAAGCTCCTTTGCGCAGGGCATCAATTGCAAAGCGGTTGCCGTCGAAACTTGCGCCACGCAGAGCCACGAACAATGCGCCCTCGCTGATTGCGCGCGAGTCGGTGGTTACGCCTGTTGAGTCGCGGAAAATATCGTATAGTTTGGACATAGCTTATTAGATGTGTTTGTCGCCCTTACGGAAACGAATTTCGTTAATGAAGGTCTTGATAATAGGCTCGTTAGAACGCGGGCAGATCATCAATACATCGGGCGTATCGACAACGATATAGTCCTTCAAGCCATTGACTACGGCCAACTTGTCTTTCGGCAACGAGAGCAGGCAACCCGAAGTGTCGAGCGTTACGGCCTCCGATGAGCAGGCGTTCTGTTGTTCGTCTTTCTCGTAGTATTGGTATAGCGAGCCCCACGTGCCCATATCGCTCCATCCGAAATCGCCCATATGCACATAGACATTGTCGGCCTTTTCCATTACGCCATAGTCGATCGAGATCGAGCGGCACTCCGAGAATACGCGCTCGATAGCGGCGGTTTCGTTCTCGGTACCAATGTCGTCGGCTGCCTGTGCAAACAGATTCGAGAGTTCGGGCAGATATCGCTGCAAGGCTGCGCGGATTTGCTTGACACTCCAAACGAAAATGCCTGAATTCCAAAGGAATTCGCCACTTGCCAAGAACGTCTGCGCCATTTCGAGATTGGGTTTCTCGGTGAAGGTCTTAACCTTTGAGATCGCCTCGCGCGAATTGACCTGAATATATCCGTAGCCGGTTTCGGGGCGTGTGGGGCGCAGACCGATGGTCATCAGTGCATCGTTCGTCGAGGCATACTCGACGCACTCGCGAGCGACATTGATAAACTCAACCTCGTCGAGAATCAGATGATCCGACGGCGTTACGATCATCATCGCTTCGGGGTCCTCTTTTGCCAGACGTTCGGCTGCATAGGCAATGCAGGGAGCTGTATTGCGGCCAATCGGCTCGCACATCACCTGATCGGGACGCAGTTCGGGAATATCGTTCAGTACCAGCTGCTTGTATGCGCTGTTGGTCATTACGAGAAAGTGCTCGGCGGGGATCATACGGGCGAAACGCTCGAAGGTGTGGCGGATGAACGAACGACCTGTTCCCAAAATGTCGAGAAACTGCTTGGGCTTACTTTGACGACTGATCGGCCAGAAACGTGTTCCT
Organism: uncultured Alistipes sp.; assembly: GCA_937899895.1. Lineage (GTDB taxonomy): Bacteria > Bacteroidota > Bacteroidia > Bacteroidales > Rikenellaceae > Alistipes. The sequence goes on along the minus strand of CALBQR010000047.1, from coordinate 9,413 downwards.
GCGCCGCCTGCCATAATGACACAATAGATGTTTTTGCTCATTTTTGTTATCTTGTTTTTCTTGTTATTCGGTAAAAGTGTGTTACGTAAAAAACTGCTTCGTGCAATATAAACGATGCTCTGTTGCAGTTTCGTACCTCGAAAAGTCGTCTAAATTTGCCGATTTCGGGCCGAAAAACACACGCACACGCGTTATATATTGTGTAGCATAGTACAAAGATAAAAAATTTTCCGTAACTTTGCCGCCCGAAACAAAATAATTTTCATTAAGAATGAAAGTACGATACTTTACCATACCGAATCTGCTTACGCTCTCAAATCTCTTGTGCGGCTCGTTGGCCGTAGTGTCGGCTTTGGAGGGTGATCTGGTTCGCGCATTTTGGCTGGTGATGCTCTCGGCTGTGTGCGATTTTTTTGATGGTTTTGCGGCACGCCTGCTCAATCAATACTCGGCATTGGGTGTTCAGCTCGACTCGCTGGCCGATATGGTCAGCTTTGGTCTGGTGCCCTCGACGGTGGTCTTTTCGATTCTCCGCACGTTGGAGTTTGGTGGTGAATGTGGTGCGTGGTGCTACGTGGCTTTTATCGTTGTTCTGTTCTCGGCGCTGCGTTTGGCGCGATTCAATATCGACGAATCGCAACACGAGGAGTTCCTTGGTCTGCCTACGCCCGCTTGCTCGATATTCTTCGTGGCGGTGGGGTGGCTCTTTGCGAAGGGCTATTTGGTTGGTATCGCACCCATTTGGTTTGCTTTGGCGGCAATTGCAATGGCAACAATGTTGATTGTTCCCGTCAGAATGTTCTCGTTTAAGATCAAAAGTTTCGGCTGGCGAGGCAATGAATTGCGCTTCACGTTCGTTATACTCTCGGCGGTGGCTGTTGCGGTGTGGCAGGTGAAGGCTCTCCCTTGCGTGATTCTGGCATATATCGTTATTTCGTTGGCGCGTCATTTGACTGTTAAGGAGTCGAAAGAGTAATAGAGAAGAGAGAAACAATGCGATCGAGGTTGATCAACATATTGATTGTAATGGCTGCGGCGGTGCTGTGGCCTTCGGTCGTATTGGCGCAGAATAATACGAATGCTGCTGCCGAATTGATGCGAGCGCAGCGCGAGGGTCGTGGCTCGGCACTCGATCAGGCGGGAGCCAATCCCTTCGGCGAGCAACCTCAATACGATGAGAATGGCGATCCGATTGATCCGCAGGAGGGCGAGCAGGAGGACTCGACCAAGAAGGAGCGTGTAAAGAAACCTCTCGAATCGTACTTTTTCAGCGACTCGATCCGCGCGTTGAATAATTTCCGTTGGACACTCGATCCCTATGCCAACCGCGTCTATATCCAACCGTTGGATACCATTCTGCGAGATTGGCGCATCGACTATCCTTTTCAGCAAAAGGGTGTCGGCGATACCTATCTGGGTAATTTGGGTGGTGCAACGGTGCCGATGAACTACTTCGACCGTTCGCGGAGTTTCGATTTCCAAATGGCAAAGGCCTATGAGGGTTATCTGATGAAGGTTGATAATGTTGATTTCTTCAATGCCAAGCATCCTTACACCCATTTGGACTATACGACCGCAGGTCAGAAGAGCCGCCAGGAGGAGAATTTCCGTGTTACACACGCCCAGAATATCACCCCCTCGACCAATGTCAATATCGACTATAAGAGTCGCGGTACGCGAGGAATCTATACGTGGCAACGAGCCAGAGTAAAGGATCTCTCGGTAGCCTTTGCGCATACGGGCCGCCGCTACTCGGTGCACGCGGGATATATCTACAATGCGGTTGATACGCGCGAAAATGGCGGTATTGTCGATAATTGGGCTATTGTGGATACGATGTTTGAGCTTACGACCAACGTGCCTGTTAAGTTGCAGGATGCCCGAAATAAGATTCGCAATAACACCTTCTATGTCGTTCAGTCGTTCGGTATTCCGTTTATCGGTCTGACCGAAGATGACTTTACGATGGGTGATCGACCGGCGGTATTTATCGGCCACGCGTTGGAGTATAGCCGTATGTATCGCAAATATACCGATACCCGCAGCGGAACGCGCTATACCAACGAGCGAGATGCGTCGGGCGGCCAGACCCAATACGAATATTACGAAAATTGGTTTATCGACCCCGCACAGACGCTCGACTCAACTTTCGAGTCGAAACTCTCGAATCGCGTTTTTGTGCAGATTCAGCCTTGGAACCGTGAAGGCGTCGTCGGTGTGATTGATGCAGGTGTGGGTCTGGATAATTATCGCTACTATCAATTTAAGTTAGACGACTACCTTTCGGGCGAGCGTAAGGCGGTCAGCAAAACCAGCTATTATGCCTATGGCTCGATCGACGGCCGAATCAAAAAGTATGTCGATTGGGGTGGCGATGTGAAATTCTATCCGTCGGGTTATCGCGGCGGAGATTTAGAGATAAGCGCGGACATTGCTCTGCGTGCCTTTATTAAGAATCGACCGATTACACTTTCGGGTCGATTCTCGAATGTGCTCCGTTCTCCCTCCTACTTCGAGGAGAACTATTTCTCAAACCACTATGCGTGGTTTACTCCTTTGAAAAAGGAGAATGAGACCCGTTTTGAGGTTGCCCTTACGGCTCCTGATTACGCCCTTGAAGTGGGTGCTTGGTACGGCTTGTTGAACGACAAAATCTATTTCGATTCACTCTGCCGCATCAATCAAAGCACTTCGTCGGTAAGCGTTACGGGTCTGTATGCTCGCAAGGATTTCCGCATTGGCGGACTCCATCTGGACAATAGGGTATTGTTGCAGTGGAGTACGGATCAGACGGTAATCCCCGTACCCAAAGCAAGCGTCGTGCTGTCGTACTACTACGAGTTCGACATCGTGAAGGATGTGTTGCGTATGCAGGCAGGTTTGGAAGGCCGTTATAATACGAAGTATTACGCTTTCGGCTATAATCCTGCTCTGGCTGCGTTCTACAATCAGCGCGAGTCGAAAGTTGGTAACTATCCGATGATCGATGCCTTTGTTTCAGCGAAGTGGAAACGTATGCGAATATTCGTTAAGTTGCAACACGCCAACTATAACCTATTCGGTCAGCGTACCTACTTCTCTGCGCTTCACTATCCGCTTAATGCGCGTGTGTTGAAGCTGGGATTTTCGTGGGGTTTCTATGATTAGCGTGCTCGACAGCTTCGGAAGCTGCCCGCAAAACCAAATTTTATGTTTAAGAAGACAGTTTTAACAGTATCGTTTTTAACCGTTCTTACAATTTTAATTTTATCAGGACATCTGTTGAGTCCCTCGCGTGAGGCTGCTCAAATGGATCGTACCGAGATTGTTACGCCACTGTTGCCGACCGATGAGGTTGCACATTGTGGCTTTGTAATGGCCGAAATTCCGCAGCCCGCACCTCAGCCCAAAGCTAAACCTACGGGCCGCCGTACCATCTCGGCCTACGACGATATGATGCGTCGTGCAGCTGCCGAGTCGGGCCACGATTGGCGATTGTTGAGTGCAATTGCATATCACGAGTCGCGTTTTAACCCGGAGGCGGTGTCGAAGGTGGGAGCTTTTGGTCTGATGCAGATTATGCCCCGTGTGGCAGAGCAGTTCAATGTTCCGCAGGAGGAGGCATTCGAGCCGGAGATGAATATCCGTCTGGCGTCGAAACTGCTGAATAAGATTAACCGATCGCTCAAACTCTCTGATTCGGTATCGGAGGAGGATCGCCTTAGCCTTATGTTGGCGAGCTATGTGGGCGGTATCGGCCACGTGCGCGATGCACAACGACTCGCAGCCAAGCATAGCGAGGATCCCGAAAAGTGGGAGGTAGTGTCGCGTTATCTCGAACTGAAAGGTCAGCCCGAATATTATGAGGATTCGGTCGTTCGTTGCGGTCGTTTCACGGGCATTAAACAGACCTTGGCCTATGTGCGCAACGTGAAGTCGCACTACGACAAATATTGCGAAGTGGCAACGCACTAATATTGTTGTGCGGTCGTTAAGGCCAAAACCTTTGAGAATTAAGAGTCGCCTACGGGAGGCTCTTTTTTGTTATTCACAATTCACAATTCACAATTCACAATTTCTTCAATTATAAACTATTGTCAAAATCTATGATTTTGGTATATTCTTGCTCTCCTTCGGCAACTGCCCCGGCCTGCGAGTATGCGCCCCCTTGGTCAAATCCGATAGATCACGATTCGTTAGAATGAAAAAAATCTTCTCGCGCGCGTGTCGGGTATGCGCGCGTATGGAAATTTTATGTATATTTGCGTAATGTATTGTGCCGAAGTACGCGCACCGAATACGAAATTAATCTTAAAAACTTAAATAAATTATGACACAAGATCAACAAAAACAGCTCACTTCGCTGCCCGAAAATGCCTACCGCGAGTTGGCAGAGGGCGAGAAGTACGAACCTATGATGTCGCCCAACTCGACACCTGCGGAGGTTACCCCCTACTCGGTTTCGATGGGTCTTTTGATGGCCGTTCTGTTCTCGGCAGCGGCTGCCTATCTGGGTTTGAAAATCGGTCAGGTATTCGAGGCCGCAATTCCCATTGCAATTATCGCTGTGGGTGTCGGTAATATGCTCGGCAAGCGCAATACGCTGGGTCAGAACGTAATTATCCAGTCGATCGGTGCGTCGTCGGGCGTAATCGTGGCAGGTGCGATCTTCACCCTGCCCGCGCTCTACATCTTGGGTTTGGAGGCGCAGTTCTATCAGGTATTCCTCTCGTCGCTGCTGGGTGGCGTGTTGGGTATCGTGCTGCTGATTCCGTTCCGCAAGTACTTCGTTAAGGATATGCACGGTAAGTATCCCTTCCCCGAGGCTACGGCTACGACCGAGGTGCTCGTTTCGGGCGAGAAGGGTGGTAATCAGGCAAAGCTGTTGGCAGTCAGCGGTCTGATCGGTGGTCTTTATGACTTCGTAATCAGCACCTTCGGCTGGTGGCACGAGCAGGTAACCACTCGCATTTGCGATTGGGGCGTTGAGATGGCCGACAAGTTCAAGACCGTGATGAGCGTCAATACGGGTGCAGCGGTGCTCGGTTTGGGTTATATCATCGGTTTGAAGTATGCTGCATTTATCTGTGCCGGTTCGTTCCTCGTATGGTTCGTAATCGTTCCCGTGATTGGTATGGCAGGTGGCGATGCAACGGCAGCAATGACCGCAGAGTCGATCTTTGCAGCTTACGCTAAACCGATCGGTATCGGCGGTATCGCAATGGCTGGTATTATCGGTATCGTACGTCAGGCAGGTATCATCAAGTCGGCAGTAGGTCTGGCTGCAAAGGAACTTGGCGGTAAGAAGGGTGGTGCCGTTGAGGCTCCGGAGCGCACGCAGCGCGATTTGTCGATGAAACTCATCCTGACCGTTCTGATCGCAGCTCTGCTCACTACCTTCATCTTCTTCCAGTTTGGTGTGCTGAACAATTGGTTGTACTCGATCGTGGCAATTCTGATCGTATTCGTTATCGCATTCTTATTCACCACCGTAGCTGCTAACGCAATCGCAATCGTTGGCTCGAACCCCGTTTCGGGTATGACGCTGATGACGCTGATCCTCTCGTCGTTGGTATTGGTAAGCATTGGTCTGAACGGTACGGCAGGTATGACCGCAGCAATGATCATCGGTGGTGTAGTTTGTACCGCGCTGTCGATGGCCGGTGGTTTCATCACCGACTTGAAGATCGGTTATTGGCTGGGTACCACCCCCTCGAAGCAGGAGGGTTGGAAGTTCCTCGGCACAGCAATCTCGGCTGCAACGGTTGCAGGTGTGATGATCATTCTGAATAAGACCTACGGTTTCGGTCCCGATAGCCCGCTGGTAGCTCCGCAGGCAAACGCAATGGCCGAGGTTATCCGTCCGTTGATGTCGGGTGGCGAGACTCCGTGGATTCTCTACTTTGCAGGTGCAGCTTTGGCTCTGACGCTTACGATGATCGGCGTTCCTGCGCTGGCATTTGCGTTGGGTATGTTCATTCCTCTGTCGCTCAATACTCCGCTGTTGGTGGGTGGTTTGATCGCTTGGTTCGTATCGAGCCGTTCGAAGGATAAGGCTCTGAACAAGGCTCGTGCCGATCGCGGTACGCTGATTGCATCGGGCTTCATTGCCGGTGGTGCGTTGATGGGCGTTGTAAGTGCTGTGTTGCGCTTCTGCGAGATCGACTGGTTTGCAGCCGAGTGGAATGCATCGAAGGGTGCAGAGTGGCTGTCGGTTGCGATGTACGTACTGATCATCGGTTATATGATCTGGGATTCGTGCCGAGCTAAAAAAGAGGAGTAAAACCAGGTTTTAACCAAATAAAACTTTAATAGAACTATGGAACTGAAAGAACGCTTTCTGAAATATGTGTCGTACGATACGCAGAGCTGCGAGGATAGTACGACCTTCCCTTCGACCGACAAGCAGAAGGTGCTGTTGGCCGATCTGGCCGAGGAGATGCGCGCATTGGGTATGACCGAGGTTACGATGGATGAGTATGGTTACGTGATGGGTACGATCCCCGCCTCGAAGGGTAAGGAGTCGGCTCCCGTGATTGGCTTTATCTCGCACGTCGATACTGCACCCGATATGAGCGGCAAGGAGGTTAAGCCACAGGTGATCGAGTGCTACGAGGGTGGCGATATTAAGCTCAACGAGCAACTTACAATGCGCGTTGCAGACTTCCCCGAACTCAACTTTTTCAAAGGTCATACGCTGATCCATACCGACGGCACGACACTGCTCGGTGCCGACGATAAGGCGGGCGTTGCCGAGATTATGACCGCTGCGGAGTATCTGCTGACCCACCCAGAGGTGGAGCACGGTAAAATCCGCATTGGTTTTACGCCCGACGAGGAGATTGGTCGTGGTGTTGATTACTTCAATGTCGAGAACTTCGGTGCGCAGTTCGCATATACCGTCGATGGCGGTATGGAGGGCGAGTTGGAGTATGAGAACTTCAACGCCGCAGGTGCCAAGATCCATATTCAGGGTCGCAACGTGCACCCCGGCTATGCAAAGGATAAGATGATTAACGCATTGCAGGTTGCTTGCGAGATCAATTCGATGTTGCCCGCCGTGCAGCGTCCCGAACATACCGAGGGCTACGAGGGTTTCTACCACCTGATTGGCTTGAATGGTGCAGTCGAGGAGGCCAATATCAGCTATATCATTCGTGATCACGATCGAGCGAAGTTCGAGCAGAAGAAGGCATACTTGGAGAGCGTCGTGGCACTGCTCACGAAGAAGTATGGCGAGGGCGTAATCGAGCTGAAACTGACCGATCAGTACTACAATATGCGCGAGATGGTCGAGCCGCATCCCGAAGTGATCGAGCGTGCGCTGGCTGCTATGCGCGAGGCTGGTGTTGAGCCTTTGGTACGCCCGATTCGTGGCGGTACAGACGGCTCGCGTCTGTCGTATATGGGTCTGCCGTGCCCCAACCTCTTCACGGGAGGTATGAATTTCCACGGTAAATTTGAATACTGCTCGCTGACTACGATGGGTCGCGCAATGCAGGTTATTCTGAATCTGGCTCGTCTGTGGGCCGAATAGTAAGGCAATGAAAAACTTTGGTTTTTTGAAGGTCGCTGCGGCCGTTCCTACGGTCGCAGTTGCCGATTGCTCGACCAATGCCGAGCGAATCGAGCGTCTGATGCAACGCGCCGAGGAGGCAGGTGTGGCAGTAACGGTCTTCCCTGAACTGTCGCTGACGGGTTATACCTGTGCCGATCTCTTTGCACAGACGACGTTGCTCGCGGCGGCCGAAAAGGCGTTGGAGCACTTGGTCGATGCAAGTGTCGAGATGCGCGGCGCATTTGTTGTGGGATTGCCCGTTGAGGTGCGTGGCGTTCTGTTCAATTGTGCGGCTGTTATCTCGCGTGGTGAGATTGTGGGCGTGGTGCCTAAACAGAATCTGCCTAATCACGGCGCGTTTGGCGAGGGTCGTTGGTTCGCATCGGGAGTGTCGATGGAGTTTGACTATTGCACTCTTTGCGGTCGCGAGGTGCCGTTTGCTAACGAGTTGATCTTTACGGCTGACGATCTCCGCTTCGGAGTGGAGATTGGCGAGGACCTGTGGTCGGTAGTGCCTTCGTCGTCGCGTATGGCATTGAGCGGAGCAGAGTTGATTCTCAACCCTGCGGCTTGTCCCGAAGAGGCTGAAAAGTACCAATATTTACGTGCGCTTGTGGCACAGCAGTCGGCACGTGCGATGACGGCATACGTTTATGCGTCAGCAGGTTATGGCGAATCGACTACCGACCTGGTCTTTGGTGGCAATGCGATAATTGCCGAAAATGGCGATGTGTTGGGTGAGGGTAAGCGATTTGCAATCGAGGATCAGCTGGTGATTTGCGATGTCGATATCGACCGCCTGCGCACCGAGCGTCGTCGTTCGACAACGTTCGCTAACGAGGCAATGATGATGTCTCCGATCTCGGATGTGGCAATCTCGCTGCCCGAAGGCGATGTGAAGAGTCGCTTTGACCGCGTGGTTGATCCGTCGCCGTTTGTTCCTGCCGATGCGCAGAAACGTGAGGAGCGTTGTGCCGAGATCTTCTCGATTCAGGCTCTTGGATTGGCGAAACGATTGCAACACACCCACTCGAAGAGGGCGATTATCGGTATTTCGGGTGGCTTGGATTCGACTCTGGCACTGATTGTTACGGTTGCTACATTCGATCGTTTGGGCCTTGATCGCAAGGGCATTATCGGTGTTACGATGCCCGGTTTTGGAACGACGGGTCGTACCTATCAAAACGCTCTGCGAATGATGGAGTCGTTGGGTATTACGATGCGCGAAATCTCGATCGTGAAGGCTTGCCGCCAGCATTTCGAGGACTTGGGTCTGCCCGAATCGGATCGCAGTGTTACGTATGAAAATTCGCAGGCACGTGAGCGTACGCAACTGCTTATGGATCTGGCAAATATGGAGAATGCACTTGTGGTTGGCACGGGCGATTTGAGCGAGTTGGCATTGGGTTGGGCTACCTATAACGGCGACCATATGTCGATGTATGGTGTAAATGGCGGAGTGCCCAAAACATTGGTGCGTCATCTGGTTGGTTGGTTTGCTTCGCAGCCTGAAAACGAGACTGTTGCGGCTACGCTGCGCGATGTGATGGCAACGCCGATCAGCCCCGAATTGTTGCCGGCTGACGAGCAGGGTAATATCGCACAAAAGACCGAAGATTTGGTCGGCCCGTATGAACTGCACGACTTCTTCCTGCACTCGTTTATGCGTTGCGGTTATGCTCCCGACAAGATTGAGTTTTTGGCGCATAAGGCCTTTGAAAAGGTTTATGACGCACAGACAATAAAACATTGGCTTGCGACGTTTGTACGTAGATTTTTCAGTCAGCAATTCAAGCGTTCAGCTCTGCCCGATGGCCCGAAGGTTGGATCGGTATCTCTCTCTCCGCGAGGCGATTGGCGAATGCCGAGCGATGCA
>CALBQR010000046.1 GCA_937899895.1 uncultured Alistipes sp. | reverse complement strand
GGTCGATTCGACGGTTGTGCGCGACGGGAAATTCGAATTTCAAGTCGATGCGTCGCAGGTGCGTATTTGCGATATAACCATCTCGCGCAAGAGCCCTGTGCCGTTTCAGCGTCTGCTGGTGGCAATTGAGCCAGGAGAGTTGGAGGTTGAGATCGATGAGTATAGCAACGGTCGAGGTACTCCGCTGAATGACGATCTGGCTGCGTGGAAACGTGCGATGAGCGAGGCAGGAACGCGGGCAGACGAGATACGTCGTGAGATCTCTACGTTGGACGATCCGGCAAAGATCGACTCGCTACGACGCCTGCAAGCGCAGGGTTATGCCGACGCTGAGCTGATCACGATCGACATAATCAATCGTAACATCAATCCATTGGGTGGATTTATCTATATGACCATCGAACGCCGAATCGATAGCACCATTCGTGCGAGTCTGATCGAGCGTGGAATCGAAAAGTGGAAACCCAAACGCGAATTAAATCCCAAACAGAAGTAAAGGCGATGAAGGCATCTACGACCAAGTGGAGATTCTGGCAGGTTGCGATTGTTGTGGTGGCGATGGCGACTTGTTGGTGTTGGTTTGCCTTTGGTGCGCCCTGCACGCTCTACACCAAGGAGCAGTTGGTGCTGTTCGTAGCCGATTGGACGGCCGTTCTCGACTACTTTGCTCGTCCGGCGGTGCTGTCGTCGATCGTGGGCGACTATCTTACGCAATTCTATCTGTTGATATGTGGCGGAGCGACGATCCTGACGATCGTTGCGGCTCTGTTGTGGTGGGGCGTGCGAAGTGCGTTGCGACGATTCGACGTGCCATCGCAGAACGCAACGGTGTGGGCATTGTTGCCTGTTGTTGCCGAGGTTGCGCTGAACTGCCACGTCGAGTACCCGTTGGCGATGACGTTGGGCGCGGTGGCGGCTACGTGGAGCTTTGTTGCGTGGGCGCGAATGGGCGACGGAGTGTGTAAGTGGCTGTTGGCGATGTTACTCGCCGTTGTGCTCTATTGGGCAGTGGGCGCACACGCGATGATGTTCGTGGTGCTGAGTGTGGCGTGGCTGTGCCGCCAACGACGTTGGGGCTGGGCATTGACGCTGATGCTGCTGGCGGTAGTAGCGGAGATGGTCGTAGGTCGTATGCTGTATCTGCCTGCGAGCCAAGCATATTGCTATCCATTGATCGAAAACTATATGTTCCAACATTGCCAGCTCTTCCTGCTGACCGAGGCGGCAGTCGTGGTGGCGTTGATCGGGATAGGTATCCGCCGAGCGTGGATAGGGGCTTTGACGGTTGTGATGACGTCGATTGCGAGTGTTATTGCGATCTTCGATGATACGATGGAGTATTGGCTCGGAATGTCTTGTGAATACTATTTCAATCGCAAGGAGCGGATTTTGGAGCGTGCCGACGAGAATTGGGAGCGCAAGAGCTATGTGGCGACATATTATACCAACCTTGTGCTTGCCGAGCGCGGCGAGTTGGGCGAATATCTCACCGAGAATTACCAGCCGGCAACCTATGGATTGCTCTTGGACGTTGATGAGAGTTCGGGCTATTGCTATGCGATGGCAGCGGCAGATGCGACGGCTGCTATTGGCGATATGGCTGAGGCTCAACGCGCTACGTTGTTGGCGATGACCTTCACACCCC
>CALBQR010000045.1 GCA_937899895.1 uncultured Alistipes sp. | reverse complement strand
GTGAGAATATCTACCTCACCACGCAAGTTATAGAGTTCGGTGATACCTCGACCTGTCTTACCCAAAACACCAGCCGAGTGACACTCATCGACCATCACCAGAGCATCATACTTCTCAGCCAAAGCACAAATCTTATCCAATGGTGCTGCATTACCATCCATCGAGAAGACGCCATCGGTCACAATGATACGGAAACGTTGCTCCTGAGCCTTCTTCAAGCACTCCTCCAACTCGGCCATATCGGCATTGGCGTAGCGATAACGCTGTGCCTTGCACAGACGAACACCGTCGATAATCGAAGCGTGGTTCAGGGCATCAGAGATGATTGCATCCTCCTCGGTCAGCAGCGGCTCGAACACACCGCCATTGGCGTCGAAACAAGCAGCATAGAGAATTGTATCCTCGGTGCCGAAATAGTCGGCGATAGCTGCCTCCAACTGCTTGTGAATATCCTGCGTACCGCAAATAAAGCGCACCGATGACATACCGAAGCCGTGCGAATCCATCGCCTTCTTGGCAGCCTCGACCAGACGCGGATTATCCGACAGGCCCAAATAGTTGTTTGCGCAGAAGTTCAAAACCTGCTTCTCGGCAACCGTAATCTCGGCACGCTGCGCCGAAGTGATGATACGTTCCGACTTGTAAAGACCGGCCTCACGAATCTCGGTGAGGGTCTGTTGAAGATGCTCTTTAATTTTACCGTACATAGTGATATAAAAATTATAATTTCAAATCCCTTTTGCGAATGGCTCGAAGGTCGGGAAACAGCCTCTACACCCATTCCGAGAACAAAGATAGAAGATTTTTTCAAAATTTGAGCCATTTTTCACTAAAAAAGTTACAAATTGTAATTTGGTTCAAAGTTATGAATTGTAAGGTTGGGTCGCTTCGATCAACTTCTCCGAACCGCTGACGAGGGTATCCGCAGGAACAAATTAGCCGATTGTGAATTTTTAATTGTGAATTGTGAACTTATATATATCGGTATATGGGAAAAATTTTGTAACTTTGTCCCGAATGTGCGCAACACATTCGAGCAACACGAACAGAGAGATAAGAAGATTTGATAACTCAATAAATTTTACAACTATGGCAAAAATCGAAACTTACGATTTCAAAGGCAAGCGCGCGATCGTTCGCGTGGATTTCAATGTGCCCCTCAACGAGAATGGCCAGATCACCGATGATACCCGTATCCGCGGCGCACTCCCCACTCTCAAAAAGGTGCTCGCTGACGGCGGCAGCCTGATCATTATGTCGCATATGGGCAAGCCCAAAGGCAAGGTGAATGCTAAATTCTCGCTCAGTCAGATCGTTGATGCCGTTAGCGAAAAACTCGGCGTGAAGGTGCAGTTCGCAGAGGATTGCGCAAAGGCTTCGGAGCAGGCTGCTGCTTTGAAGGCAGGCGAGGTGCTGATGCTCGAAAACCTCCGTTTCTATCCCGAAGAGGAGGGCAAACCCGTCGGTATCGACAAGGAGGATCCCGCTTACGAGGAGGCAAAGAAGGCTATGAAGGCTTCGCAGAAGGAGTTTGCAAAGACTTTGGCTTCGTATGCTGACTGCTATATCAACGACGCTTTCGGTACTGCTCACCGCAAGCACGCTTCGACAGCTGTTATCGCTGACTACTTCACCTCGGAGAACAAGATGCTCGGCTACCTGATGGAGAAGGAGGTAGAGGCTGTTGATAACATTTTGAGCAACATCAAGCGTCCCTTCACCGCTATTATGGGTGGCTCGAAGGTTTCGACCAAGATCGGTATCATCGAGAACCTGATGGACAAGGTTGATAACCTGATCCTCTGCGGTGGTATGACCTACACCTTCTCGAAAGCACAGGGCGGTAAGATCGGTAAGTCGATCTGCGAGGACGATAAGCTCGATCTGGCTTTGGAGATTATGGCAAAGGCAAAGGCGAAGGGTGTAAATCTGGTGCTGGGTGTTGACTGCGTTGCAGGCGACGACTTCAAGAACGATTGCAACACCATCATCTGCCCCGCTAACGAGATTCCCGACGCATACGAGGGTATGGACGCAGGTCCGGCTACTCGCGAGAAGTTCGCAGCTGCTATCGAGGGCGCAAAGACCATTCTGTGGAACGGCCCCGCTGGCGTATTCGAGTTCGATAACTTCACCGGTGGCTCGCGTGCTATCGCCGAGGCTATCGCAAAGGCAACCGCAGAGGGCGCATTCTCGCTCATCGGTGGTGGCGACTCGGTTGCTTGCATCAACAAGTTCGGTATGGCTGACCAGGTTTCGTACATCTCGACCGGCGGTGGCGCTCTGTTGGAGGCTATCGAGGGTAAGGTACTTCCCGGTGTAGCTGCTGTTAAGGAATAAAGCAAGTATTTAAGATATTTCTTGTCAGGGTTGGACGGCTCGTCGAAGAGCTGTCCGCCCTTTTTTAGACCAAAAACCAAATTATGAAACGATTGATGATACTTATTTCGGCAGCCGCAATGGTAGGTTGCGCAGGTGGCGGCGTGAAGCGCGAGAGCGTTCCCGCAATCGATACCACCAATTTCGACAAAACAATCGCTTTGAACGAGGACTTCTATGAGCACGCTACACGCGGCTGGCAGCAGAAGCACCCGTTGAAGCCCGAATTTTCGCGTTACGGCTCGTTCGATATGTTGCGCGAGACAAACGAGAAGCAGATCAACGAGCTCTTCCAGTCGATGACCTCGATGAAGGCCGAGAAGGGCTCGGTTGAGCAGAAGATCTCGGATCTCTACAAGCTCGGAATGGACTCGGTTCGCCTGAATGAGGAGGGTCTGGCTCCCGTAAAGAGCGATTTGGAGAAGATCTACGCTATCGAGGATTTGCAGTCGATGATCCCCGTATTGGTTGAGATCCACAAGAGCAGCTCAAATCCGCTGTTCGGTCTGGGTGTTGATGCCGATATGATGAACAGCACTGAGAATGCGCTCTACGCACAGCAGTCGGGCCTCGGTATGGGCAACCGCGACTATTACCTCGACGAGGAAAACGCCTCAAAGCGTGAGGGTTATGTTGCATTCCTGACCAAGGCGTTCGAGTTGGCCGAGATCGAAGGTGCAGCCGAGAAGGCAGCGGCCGTTCTCGACTTTGAGAGCAAGATGGCAAAGGATTTCCGTTCGATGGTTGAACTGCGCGACATCGAGGCCAACTACAACCCCACAACGCGCGAGGCATTCGTTTCGCGTTACGATGCGATTGATTGGGAGGCATACTTCGCAGGTGCAGGCATCGGCGCATTTGAGCAGGTGATCGTGGGTCAGCCCGAAGTATTTGATGCTGTGAATAAACTGCTCCGATCGACTCCGATCGAGGTGGTAAAGGACTATCTGGCTGCACATACATTGATGTCGGCGGCTCCCTATGTTGGCGATGAGCTGTATGGTGCTCACTTCGATTTCTTCGGTCGCCAGATGTCGGGCGCACAGCAGATGCGTCCCCGTTGGAAGCGCGCTATGGGTGTGCCCAACTCGGTGCTGGGTGAGGCCGTAGGTGAGATGTACGTGGCTAAATATTTCCCCGAAGAGGACAAGGTGCGTATGACCGAACTGGTGAAGAACTTGCAGGTGGCTCTGGGTCAGCATATCGAGGCTTTGGAGTGGATGAGCGACGAGACAAAGGCTCGCGCACAGGAGAAGCTCGCATCGTTCACCGTCAAGATCGGTTACCCCGACAAGTGGAAGGATTACTCGTCGCTCGAAATTGATCCCTCGCTGTCGTATTGGGAGAATATCAAGCGTGCAAATGCTTGGTACACTGCCGACAACTACGCGAAATTGGGCAAGCCCGTTGATCGCGACGAGTGGTTTATGTCGCCCCAGACGGTCAATGCTTACTACAACCCCACCACCAACGAGATCTGCTTCCCCGCTGCAATTTTGCAGCCTCCCTTCTACAACTCGGAGGCTGACGACGCGGTGAACTATGGTGCAATCGGCGTTGTGATCGGCCACGAGATGACCCACGGCTTCGACGATCAGGGTCGTCAGTTCGACAAGGACGGCAACCTGAACGATTGGTGGACCGCAGCCGACGCAGCAGCTTTCAACGAGCGTGCCGATAAGTTGGTTGCACAGTTCGACGCTATCGAGGTCCTGCCCGCAAATGGCGACCAGCCCGCCGTTTTCGCAAATGGTCGTCTGTCGCTCGGTGAGAACATCGCCGATCAGGGTGGTCTGCGCGTAGCTATGACCGCACTGCGCAACTCGCTCGAAGGCAAGGAGGCACCTGCTCCGATTGACGGTTACACCGCCGAGCAGCGTTTCTATCTGGCTTACGCGACGCTCTGGGCACAGAACATTCGCGATGAGGAGATCGCTCGTCTGACCAAGTTGGATGTTCACTCGCTCGGCAAGAACCGCGTAAATGCTACCCTGCGCAACATCGAGGATTTCTACAAGGCATTCTCGATCGAGGACGGCGCAATGTTTATGCCCGTCGAGGAGCGCGTTGTGATTTGGTAAAGGATACCTTATATATATTATAAAAATAGGACTGCTGATGGCGGTCCTATTTTACATTACACTATCCGTAAAAGTAGAGTATAGCAAAGAGATATTGTATAAATTAATTTCTATAAGTTATTAAGATCTTCTATCTTCGTGTTGTATCATACCAATAATAGGCATTTCTAAAATAGCATCTATTTTCAATATATTGTATATAAATGCCTTTGCTTCACATTTATCATTCGAATTCCAGAAATCGAAATATTCCTTTAAGCAATCTTTAAACTCTTCTCTAATCTTACATTTGTCATAAAACTCATTTACATCTTTCGAAGTAATAATTTGTATTTTTTCCTGTATTTCTTTAAGATGTGACTCTTCTTTATAATTTATTTCAATCTGTTTTTTGAAATATTCTACAAACTCTGATTTATTTATATAGCATTTGATATCCTTTTTATCTTTACTATGTTCCTCTGTCCAAGAAATTATCTCTTTGGGTTGCTTAATTTCCTCTTTGGGTTGCTTAAACAATTTCTCATCACAAGCACGAGCAATACCGTTCCTATCACCACACGATATGTAACAATCAAATTTGTTTTCTTTGATGATTTCTTTACACCTCTCGCATTGTTCGTTTGTCTTCAAATTGGTAAACTTCAAATTATTAAAATGCGCCTCCACAAAAATACATACAACATCAACAAGATATTTATCCTTTGTATAAGTCTTATTGCCATCCATAGCTTTCATGGCGAAACGCAGGTCAAAAATTTTATCAATAAGAAATAATGGTTTATATAATATATTATCTATATCGTTAATAATACTTTCTTCGGTGATATCCTTCCGAGAAAAATGTTTATTAGCGACTTCTATCTCTAAATTGTAATTACGCAAAAGAAGTTTTTGCTCGTGCATTAAACGAAAAACCTTATCATTAGCTACATCAATATTAAAAATAAAATCATCTGGCAATACTTGTAGTTTAAGCATATTTGCTTCAGATGGATATGTCTTATAATATTCACCATCTCGATTCGACTCATGCCTATATTTAAGCAGCATTGATGTAGTGCAAACCAAATTGCGATACAAATGCCTAAGCATATCATTTAACTTTCCATCTTGTACACTCTTACTTACATTTCTTGTATGCGCCTCTGTCTCCGACTGTTTACGAAAAGTTTTCCAACTTATTCCAAGCGAAATAACAAACGATGCAATGGCAAAACAAGTCAATCCATCAAGCCAAAAATTAGTATGAGTATTTTTCTCTATATCATCTAATTTCTCATACGACATTTTGTCATAATTACCTGAATTTCCATTTGTTTTGGAGTAAGTTTCTGGCGAGCTACACGACCAAAGTGTAAATAAACTTAATAATAGGAATAAAATTCTGCATTTCATAAACCTAAGTAGATTAGTTAAATTCATAGCAAATATACAAAATATTATCATTTCATATTCTCTCTTACGAAAAAATCGATTAACAAAGATATTTTGCACCACAAGCACAACGCTCAAAAGAGCTCCCCTTGCGACTTCCCTCGCCCGTTTGGTTTTTCGATTTATTCACCGTACCTTTGTAGCCGCAGAGGCGGGCTCTACCGCTGTCCCCGCAAGGGGAGGGAGGAAAGTCCGGGCAACGCAGAGTGCCGTGCTTCTTAACGGGAAGATGGCCGCGAGGTCATAGTAGCGTAACAGAGAATAACCGCCTGCCGCCCACGTGTGGGCTTGGCGGGTAAGGGTGAAAAGGTGGGGTAAGAGCCCACCGCTGCCGTGGCGACACGTGCGGGTCAGTACGCCTGACGGGTTGCAAGACCGCGTATACCGACAATTAAGGGTTACTCGTCCAATGTCGGGGGGTAGGTTGCTGGAGGTGTCGAGTGATCGACATCGTAGATAAATGGTAGAGGCTCCGCTCGCGGAGTACAGAACCCGGCTTATACCACCTCTGCACAGCTTAAACGGAATCGATCATCGTCTTGCACGTGGTCGGTTCCGTTTTTTCAATTCACAATTAACACGATACTCCCATTGCGACAAACAAAAAAGAGCCACCCCTATCTGGGATAGCTCTTATTTTGGCGTTACCGTCTTCTACGCGATTAAGCGTACTTGAAAGTAGCCTCGTCCGAAACGGTCAGCTTCTTGCGGCCCTTTGCACGACGTGCAGCCAGTACCTTACGACCGTTAGCGGTTGCCATTCTCTGACGGAAACCGTGCTTGTTGATTCTCTTCCTGCGCGAAGGCTGGAATGTTCTTTTCATCGCCATAACTCTATCTTTTTATATTTTGTTTTCAAAAAATTGTCCTTTGCGGAGTGCAAAGGTATAACATTTTTGGCTTTTCCAAAAATTTTGACACAATATTTTAAGGTTTATGCGCTGAATTTCACACTACAACCCCTATCGGAGTGGCTAAACACCCGATTTTTCGACAATATTTTTGTCATTCGCTATATTTTGACGCTACGCCTCTCCCACATTGAAGCCCATCGTTACACCCTCGTCGGCCGACGGCTGCATCTGGACCTCAATCTTTCCCATTGCACTCTCGTAGCGAATAATATTCTCCTGCAACGACATCATAAGTCGCTTGGCGTGCTCCGGAGTCATAATGATTCGACTCTGGACCTTTGCCTTGGGCATTGCGGGCAACATCGACGCAAAATCGAGAACAAACTCCGACGACGAATGCGAAATCACAACCAGATTCGCATATGTACCCGGAGCCGTCTGCTCGTCAATACTGAGCTCGATGCCCATCTGTTTTGCTTCTGCCATAGAAACTGTGCTTTTGGTTGGTGCAAAATTATCGAAGAACACACAACAAAATCCGCACCCGCACGAGAATTTATCTACCAATTATTAACAATTTTGAAAAAATCGGGAGATTTGAGGCAAAATTCAATATTAATTAAGCTATTTCGTGGAGATCGGGATTAATTGGTCAATATCTACGGCTCGGCCGAAGGCCGCCACCCAGCCGATGATGAGTCTAAATTGCTTGCAAAGAAAAAGCCGCGCTTGTTTGAGCGCGGCCTAATTTCGAGTCTTGAATTTTGGTTCCCGAATCCCCCTAAAACTCCGATGTGAAGTGGAAACGGATATCGGGGAAGTTCTCCTGCGCGAGAGCGAGCGCGTAGCTCGTATCGGCGAGAAAGACATCTCGGCCGTGCTTATCGACAGCCATATTGGTATGCTTACGACGCTTGAAGTCGGTCAGCTGGGCTGCGTTGTCGCTCTCAATCCAGCACGCCTTGTAGATCGAAATCGGCTCGTAGCGACACTTTGCTCCGTACTCGTGCTCCAAGCGGTACTGGATAACCTCGAACTGCAATGCTCCGACCGTACCGATGATCTTGCGGCCATTGAGCGACGAGGTGAACAACTGCGCCACACCCTCGTCCATCAGCTGGTCGATACCCTTGCTTAACTGCTTGAATTTCATCGGGTCGGCATTCTCGATATAGCGGAACAACTCAGGCGCAAACGACGGGATACCCGTAAAGGTGAGCTTCTCGCCCTCAGTGAAGGTGTCGCCAATTTTGAAGTTACCCGTATCGTGCAGACCCACGATATCACCCGGATAGGCGAAGTCGATTACCGACTTTTTCTCGGCCATAAATGCCGTCGGCGACGAGAACTTCAACTGCTTGCCGCTGCGCACGTGGAGGTAGTTTTTGTTACGCTCGAACGTACCCGAACAGATCTTCAAGAAGGCGATTCGGTCGCGGTGGTTGGGGTCCATATTTGCGTGAATCTTAAAGACAAAGCCCGTCATCTTCTGCTCCGAAGGCTCGATCGGACGCTGTGCGGTGGTCGAGGGGCGGGGCGAAGGAGCGATGTTGATAAAGCACTCCAACAGCTCGCGCACACCGAAGTTGTTGATCGCACTACCGAAGAAAACGGGTGCCAGCTCACCACGCAGATAGGCCTCGCGGTCGAACGGCTCATAGACACCATCGACCAGCTCCACATCGTCGCGCAACTGCTGTGCATAGCGACCGATATACTTCTCCAAATCGGGGCTATCGAGCTTAATATCAACCGTTTCAGCATCGGCTGTTAGGCGTTCGTCAGAGAGGAACAGCGACAGATTCTGCTCAAAAATGTTATACACGCCCTTGAACGTGGGGCCGTTGCTGATGGGGAACGCCAGGGGGCGCACCTTGATTTGGAGCTCGTTCTCGACCTCGTCGAGCAGATCGAACGGATCCTTCGACGGGCGGTCCAACTTATTGATATAGACCATCACAGGGGTCTTGCGCATACGACAGACATTCATCAGTCGGCGGGTCTGCGTCTCGACACCCTTCGCACCGTCAATTACGATGATTACGCTATCGACCGCCGTCAGCGTGCGGTAGGTATCCTCGGCAAAGTCTTCGTGGCCCGGAGTATCAAGGATATTGATTTTGCAACCGCCATACTCAAAACCCATCACCGATGTAGCGACCGAGATACCGCGCTGACGCTCGATCTCCATAAAGTCCGAGGTTGCGGTCTTCTTGATTTTGTTGCTCTTAACGGCACCTGCAACGTGGATTGCACCACCGAAGAGCAGCAATTTTTCGGTCAGCGTTGTCTTACCCGCGTCAGGGTGGCTGATGATGGCGAATGTACGCCTGCGTGTGATCTCTTCTTGTAAGGTCATTTTCTATTGTAAATCAATTTTTCAGGCCGCAAAGATAGTGATAAAAATGGGAATATCGCAGCCGCAAAAGTAAATTATATATATAAGCGTGTTCGGCAAATCCGCCTCGATTACTTTACATCAAAAAGAGCAGAATCAGTTGAACTAAAACAACCTTCGTAAACATCGCCAACGGATAGACCGTCGCGTAAGCCACCGAGGCGTTGTCGCCCTCGATCGTGTCGTTGGCGTAGTTCAAAGCCATCGGATTTGCCATACTGCCGCACAACATTCCGCAAACAGTACCGTAGTCCAAGTGCTTAACTCTCAATGAGTAAAGTGCCATAATCAGCACAGGCACAATAGTAATCATGAAGCCTACCGCAATCCACAGCACACCTTCGGGACGCATCACCGTCTCGAAGAAATGCGCACCTGCATCAAGGCCCAAGCAGGCCAGATAGAGGGCAAGGCCCAAACCACGAAGCATCAAATTCGCGCTTCGTGTGGTATAAGTAATCAAGCCAAATCGGGGGCCGAACGTACCAACTAAAATACCTACAATGATCGGTCCGCCTGCCAAACCCAGACGCACGGGTGCCGAAATGCCCGGCATCGACAGCGGTACCGCACCCAACGCAAGACCCAAAATCAGGCCGATAAAGATTGACATCAGGTTGGGCTCGCTCAACTCTTTCGAGGCATTACCGAGCTTCTTCTCGACACGCTCAATCGACGGTTCCTCGCCCACAACCATCACACGATCACCAAGTTGCAACACCAAATCGGGTGTCGCCAGCAGGGGCACGCCACTGCGGTAGATACGCGAAATGTTGATACCGTAGCTATTGCGCAGGCGCAATGAGCCGAGGCGTTTGCCATTGATTTCGGGGCGCGTAATCAGGATACTGCGCGAGAGCAGTTGGCGGTCGATCTTGTTCCAATCCACATCGCCACGATTCCAATCGGTCTGCTCGCGCTCGCCAAAAAGTACGGTCAGCATCTCCGAATCGCGCTCCGAAGTGGTTACCAGCAGGCGGTCGCCAAGTTCGATCGTCGTCTTGCCATCGGGGACCGAAACGCGACCCTCACGCCACACGCGCGAAATGACAAATTGGATATTGCTCAACTCGGCAATCTTTGCCAATGTCTTGCCCGCAATTGCCTTATTACTAACTATAAAGGTGGCTATATAGGTTGTATTGACGTGCTCGGCATCGGGTGCTGCGAAGTCCTCCTTACGTGCAAAAAACTTGCGTACCACGATGATCGCCAAGATCACGCCCACAACACCCAACGGGTAGGTTACCGCGCAACTCAATGCCGCGCCACTTGCCGAAACGCCCAACTGCGAAAGGGTCTGCTGTGCCGCACCGAGCGCGGGGGTGTTGGTCGTTGCTCCGCACAGGATACCCATCATATCCGACAGCGGGATTGAGGTTATGTAGGTCATACCGACAGCCATCGCCGTACCGATCAGCGCAACACCTAAACCCAACAGATTCAGGCGCATACCGCCACTGCGGAAGGCACTGAAAAAGCCCGGTCCGACCTGCAAGCCAAGCTCATAAACGAAGATGATCAGACCGAAATTCTGGGCAAACGTCAGCATCTGCTGATCAATCTTCAAACCGATATGACCCGCCAGAATACCCGCAAAAAAGACAAATGTAACGCCCAACGAAATGCCGCGAATACGCACTCGTCCAAGCATTAAGCCCACCGCGCAAATGGTCGAAATGACAACCACGGCCTGCAACGGCGACGGCGTGAGATACAGGGTTTCAAACCAGTCCATAATATTAATAATTCACAATTAATCCTGCTACGCAGGCTTTTCCTCCTTTGCTAACGCTTATTTGTTTGCAGGACTGAAAAACAAAATTCGCTCAAATGGCGTGCGCACACTCGCGGGCTGGGGCGGTAGCCCGAATGGCGAGCCCGCGAGAGTGTTTCAAAATCGAAGATTTTGCCAAATAAGTTTGAATTCTGCGTATTATTTAAGCTCCATCTCGTCAAGCAGATAGCCTGCACCACCGATACGGTCGATTACGAACAGCACGTAACGAATATCAACGGCGATATTGCGGCAGATTTCGGGGTCGAACTCGATGTCGCTCATCGTCGAGAGCCACGTGCGGTCGAAGTTGATACCCACCAGCTCGCCACGACCATTCAGCACGGGCGAGCCGGAGTTGCCGCCTGTGGTGTGGTTCGAGGCGATGAAGCAGACGGGAACGGTGTAACGACCGTCCATCATCTGACCCCAACGACCGTAATCCTTCGCTGCGTAGATGTCGCGCAGAGCCTGCGGAATGTCGTAATCGTAGATCGCGGGATCGTCTTTCTCGATGATTCCGTCGAGCGTGGTGTAGTGCTTGTGATAAACTGCATCGGCGTAACGATAGCCGCCAACCTTACCGTAAGCAACTCGCAATGTGAGGTTTGCATCGGGGAAGAAAGCCATCTGGCGGTCGTACTCCATCAGCGCGCGCATATAGGGAGCGTAGTACTGCGCAATCGACGGCGCATCGCTCATATTGCGATAGCGACGCTGCGAGAAGTTACCACACTTGATCAGCTCGGTTACGAACTTGTTCATCGGGTCATTCTCCATAATCGAGGGCAGATGATCGGGATCCGAGGCCAATGCCGCGAACTTTTCGGGCGTGGTCAGCGGGCTCTCGTCGAAGAGATAATCGACAAAGTGATCGGTCGAAGCAAAGCGCGCCATCTCGCTCTTTACCGATTCGGGAATGTACTGTGCGTCAATGTCTTCCACAAAGGCTGCAACCAATTTCTTTGCTACATCGCGGTCGATATCGGCAACATAATTCTTATAGAAAGCGGCCACCGATTTGTCGTCGGTTGCGGGTTTGCGTGTTGCGACCATACGGGTCAGCTGCGCCAGCTCGATCGCCGAAATCGACTCGGCAAAATACTCGGCACGCCAATAGGGATCGCGCAGCTCGTCGTAAGCGGCATACATCTTGTCGAGCAAGTCTGCATATTCGGGTTTGTTCGCTGCCCAAGCGGCAAATTTCTGCTCGTAGGCACGCTTCTTCTCAACCGTGCCAAGTCGCTCCAAACCAAGCACTTCGCCCTGCCATTTCTTCCACGCATTGGCGATATTGGCGTGCTTTGCGGCGTACTGGATACGCACCTTCGGGTCGGCCTCCTGCGCCTTCGAGATCACGTCAAGACGCAACGTGCGCAGGCGAATCTTCATCGGATCCGACAGACGCTCAACATAGTCAGCAGCCGACGAAATCACGTAACGCTGAGTGTTGCCGGGGAAGCCGTAGATCATCGTGAAATCGCCCTCCTCGACACCCTTGGTCGAGATCTTGAAGTGGCGACGAGGCTTATAGGGAACATTCTCGCGCGAGAAGTCGGCGGGCTTGTTATCCTTGCCGGCATAGACGCGGAAAACCGAGAAGTCGCCCGTGTGGCGCGGCCAGATCCAGTTGTCGGTGTCGCCACCGAACTTGCCGATCGACGAAGGGGGCGCACCTACCAGACGAACGTCTGTAAATTTCTCATACACAAACAGAAAGTACTGATTAGCATAGTACAGCGACTCGACCGAAGTCGAATAGCGACCACCCTCCGAAGCCTCCTTTCGGATGGCTGCGATGTTGTCGTTGATCTTCTCGTCGCCACCCGCCTTCACACGGTCGGTAACATCCTCCATACGCACCAAAATCGCAACATAGAGGTTGGGATTGGGCAGCTCCTGCTCGCGCGACATCGCCCAAAAACCGTTGGTCAGGTAGTCGTGCTCGACGCTACTGTGGCTCTGGATCGCGCCATAACCGCAGTGGTGGTTTGTGAGCAGCAGACCCTCCGACGAGATCAACTCGCCCGTGCAACCGCCATTGAACAGCACCACAGCGTCCTTCATCGAGGCGCGATTGATGCTGTAAACATCGTCGGCCGTCAGTCGGAAACCCTTCGAGCGCATATCCTTGATACGCTCACCAATCAGGCTCGGAAGCCACATACCCTCATCAGCCGCCGCCGTCAAGACGAACATCAATGCCACGAGGGTCGAAAACAATTTCTTCATAGTTTCAGTCGTTTATTTATTTGTTATTCATTACTTTACAAACTCCGCAAGAGCCGCATAGACTCGCTGCACGGGCAGTCCCATCACGTTGTAGAACGAGCCGTCGATGCGCTCGATTCCCACGTAGCCGATCCACTCCTGAATTCCGTAGCTGCCCGCCTTGTCCATCGGGCGGAAACGCTCGACGTAGTAGCTGATCTCCTCCTCGGTCAGAGCGCGGAAATAGACGTCGCTCTGCACCGCAAAGCTCTCGGTGCGCGAGCTCGAACGCAGCGTTACACCCGTGGTTACGCGGTGCGCTCGACCCGACAATCGAGAGAGCATTGCTCGCGCGTCGGCCTCGTCAGTTGGCTTGCCAAGTATCTCATTATCAATGATTACAACCGTATCGGCCGTGAGCAGAATTTCGTTCTCGGCAAGCGGTTTGGGGTAGCCGTCGCTCTTCAATCGCGACAGATAGACGGGCACCTCGTCGGCCGCCATCGTCGCAGGAAAGAGCTCCTCGACCTCGTAGCGTTCAGCCAGCTCGTACTCCAATCCGCAGTCGCTCAAAAGCTGTCGGCGGCGGGGCGATTGAGAGGCCAGAATGAGGCGGTACGGTTTCAGTATATCGTGCAGTAACATAGTCGTTTAGCGTATATCAAAGTTTAACAATTCGTGGCCTTCGAGCCTTGCAGTCAGCTCGTCGCCCTCACGCACCTCACCCACACCCACGGGCGTACCCGTGTAGATCAGATCGCCAATTTTCAACGTAACAAACTGCGAAATGTGGCTGATCAACTGATCGACCGTGAAGATCATCTGCGCGGTCGAAGCCGACTGGCGCACCTCGCCATTGAGGCTCATCTCGAAATGTAGATTTTGTACATCGCCTCCCAAATCTGTGAGTTTCAGGAACGTAGGCGAAATGGCCGCCGAGTGGTCGAATGCCTTTGCAGCCTCCCACGGCTCGCCCGCCGCTGCTGCCGCACGTTGCACATCGCGCGCCGTGAAGTCGATACCCAAGCCCACCTCGTCGTAATAACGGTGTGCGAAACGCTCGGCAATGCACTTGCCGACGCGGTTGATACGCACCACCAACTCACACTCGTAGTGCACCTCGTGGCTGAACGAGGGGACATAAAATGGGTCATTGTTGCGCAAAAGTGCCGTGTCGGGCTTCATAAAAAAGACCGGCACCGCAGGCACCGCGCCCATCTTCAACTCATCGACGTGCTCGACATAATTGCGTGCTATGCAAAAGATTTTCATCGGTTATAATTTTCTATTTGTAAATGGCGAAATCTTTGATTTCGACACACCTTCGCGGGCTCGCCCTTCGGGCGACCGCCCCAGCCCGCGAAGGTGCGTGTCGCCATTTTGCATTTGGTTTATCTTTTTCTTCTTCTTTTTAATTCTAATTAATTCAAACTAATCGCCAACTCAAAACTAATTGTGAATTGTGAATTGTGAATTGTGAATCGCTTTAACCATCTCTGCCGCAAAGCGTTCGCTTGCTCCTTCGCCTCCGATCAGGTTGCGCAGTTCGGCGAAATCCGAGAGCATTTTTTCGCGTTTCTCGCCACCCGAAACAATCGAACGCAACTCGCGCTCGGCCTCCGCCAAATCCAACTTCGCGCAAACCAATTCGCGCACCGCCTCACGCCCAAGATTGATATTTACCAGCGACACAAACGGAATCTTCAACACGTAGGGTCGCAGCACCTCGTAGAGTTTAGGCACGCGATAGACAACCATTTCGGGGATACCCATCAGAGCCGTTTCGAGCGTCGCCGTGCCCGACGTAACCACCGCCGCCTCGGCAACCGCGAGCGTCTGCTGCGTCTGATCGCACACATAACGCACATCTGACGCAAACTTTCCGTCGGCCATATAGGCATAATAGATCTGTTTGTCGATCCACGGCACGGCTGTTACAACGAACTGATATTCAGGCATTCGTTTCGACAAAGCAACCATATCGGGCAGATTTGCGCGGATCTCGCTCACACGGCTGCCTGCCAGCAGGGCGATGATCGGTCGATCATCGAGATTATTGCGACGAATGAACTCCTCGCGCGTGCAGAAGGTCGCCCGACGAGCCGCAATATCATCGACCAACGGATTGCCGCAGAAGGTTGGCTCGATACCCTTCGCGCGGAAATACTCCGTCTCGAACGGAAAGATCGTGAATAGGCGATCGACATAGCGGCGCAACTTCTTTACGCGCCACTCCTTCCACGCCCAAACCTTTGGCGCGATATAGTAGAATGTGCGTAAGCCCCTATCCTTCGCCCACTTGGCCATCTTCATATTGAAACCGGGGTAGTCGATCAGGATCAGCACATCGGGCGCAAAACGCTCGACATCGGTACGGCACTCGGCGAATTGGCGACCGATCGTTCGCAGGTTGCACAGCACGGTCATAAACCCGAAGAACGACGCCTCGCGGTAGTGCATTACAAGTCCCTCCTTGCCGCCCTCGGCCGCCATCAGGTCGCCACCCCAGAAACGAAACTCCGCCTGCGGATCCGCCTTGCGCAGTCCCGCAATCAGTTTCGAGCCGTGAAGATCGCCCGAAGGTTCGCCCGCGATTAAGTAATATCTCATTTTATAATTCCTTTTGCTCATTATCTGCGGCTGGGGGGGGTCGCGCAACTACGTTTGCGCGAGCCGCAGATAATGACGAAATTCATTGAATTTCGATTTTTTCTTATTTTTTAATTCAAACTCAAAACTAATTTTGAATTATTCGAGCAAGTCGGGTCGCAGTCGCTTGGTGCGTTCCCACGCCTGTTCCTCCTGCCACTTTTCGATCTCGCCGAAGTTGCCCGAAAGCAACACGTCGGGTACGCGCCAGCCGCGGAACTCCGCAGGACGGGTATAGACGGGCGGAGCTAACAGGTTGTCCTGAAAGCAGTCGGTCAATGCCGACGCCTCGTCGCCAATCGCACCAGGCACCAAGCGCACCACCGAGTCGGCAATGATACACGCCGCAAGCTCGCCACCCGTCAGCACGTAGTCGCCAATCGAGATCTCGCGTGTGATCAGGTGCTCGCGGATACGGTGGTCGATGCCCTTGTAGTGGCCGCACAAAATGATGATGTTCTCCAATGTCGAGAGACGGTTGGCCTCGTGCTGGTCGTAACGGATGCCGTCGGGCGAGGTGTAGATGATCTCGTCATAGGTGCGCTCCGATTGCAACTTCTCGACAAGCTCGAAAACGGGCTCGCACTTCATCACCATACCTGCCTCACCTCCAAACGGATAGTCGTCCGTAGTGCGCCGTTTATCGTGGGCGTAGTCGTGCAGATTATGGACCACGATCTCAACCAAGCCCTTCTCCTGCGCACGTTTGAGGATCGACTCGCTCAAAGGCGAGGTCAAAAGTTCGGGAACAGATGTTATAATATCAATACGCATAATTCGGTTTATTCAAAATTCAAAAAGCAAAAATAGTTTGCCTTGTTATCAGTTAGGCTCATCATCGGCGGGTGGGGGGCTCGGCTGAAAGCCGACCCGCCGATGATGACACGCTCAGCAGAGCGTGATTTATTATTTCAAATTAATTCGCTCTCCAAATAATATCCTTCTCGCTGTCGGCAGTCAGAGGAACCTCCAAGCCGTGTTCGAGCGTGAAGCCGCGGTAGCCGAGCGAACGGAACAGAGCGATGATCTTCGGGCGATTTTCGCCACCCGTTTCGATCAGCACCGTAGGGCGGAAACGCTCCAAAAGAGGTCGTAACTCGCTCATTACCACCACCTCGTAGCCCTCGATATCGCACTTGATAAAGTTCAGTCGGGTCAGTTTCGAGAACAGTTCGCTACCGCGACGCATCTGCGCGGGGAAGCGTTCGCCCACTTGTTCGCCCTCGACCGCCTTCGCGTCGCCCACGAAATTCTGTCCCGTACCGAAGTAGCCCTGATAGCGGGCCGTATCGTTGCACATCACGATCTCGCGCTCCTCCTCGCCCAAAGCATAGGGCAAAATCTCGACATTCGGGCAGTGGCGCAGGTTGTGGCGCAGCACTCCGAGAATCGGCGCAACAGGCTCGACCGAATAGAGTCGGCCTCCCTCGCCAATCGCCTGCGAGATGTAACGCGAGTAATAACCCAAGTTGGCTCCGATGTCGATTGCCGTAGCACCCTCGCCCACCAATTTGGGCAGGTGATAGACATATTCGGTCGCCTCGGCGTAGCGGCCAATGCCCAGACGTTTCCACACGAAGAACATCGCACTGACCACACGCAGGTAGCCTTCAAGTGGCAGCAATCGGTATAACAATTTGTGTATCAGGCGTATCATAGCTTAACCGCGATAGTTGATTTCGTTATTCATCACCTCGACTACGAAGGGGTTATAGAGCACTTCGTGGCCTATGTCCGACGACGGACCGTGTCCTGCGTGGAAGATGACATCGTCGCCAAGGGGTACGATGCGGTCCAAAATCGAGCGCATAATCCACGAATAATCGCCACCGGGCAGGTCGGTGCGACCGATACTCTCACGGAAGAGCGTGTCGCCCGTGAAGAGCATACGTCCCTCCTCGTGGAAGAGACAGACGTGGCCGGGGGTATGACCGGGGGTGGGGATCACTCGGAGCACGGTTTCGCCAAAGGTGATCTCATCGCGCTCTTTCAGGTCGATGTCGATCGAGGGCGTTACGGGGACCTTCAAGCCGAACATCGCCGCCTGCTGGGCCGCGCTCTCGACCAAAAATTTATCGTCGCTCGACAATGCGTAGGGAATTCCCAACTCGTCTTTGAGCGTCTGCACGCCCATAATGTGGTCGATATGTCCGTGAGTACCCACAATCATCTCTGGTTCAAGACGATTCGAGCGAATGTAGTCGATCACGGCCGAGGTCTCGCGCTCGTTGCTGCAACCCGCGTCGATGATTATGCAACGGCCCGTAGCCTTGTCCGTTACCACGTAGGTATTCTCCTGAAAGGGATTGACACAAAATAGTGCTATGTTGATCATAGTCTGTATATCTTTTTTTGAGGTTTATACTTTTTGTTTTTCGGTTTTAACGATACTTTTCCAAAATACAAAAATAGCAAATTTTCGTGATCCTCCGCCCTTTTTTATACATTATTTTACACGCGCGGGCGTAAGGGCGTTGCAATCTGCCGCTTTTTGCGTACCTTTGCCCAAAATAAGAGTGAAATAAAACCAATTTATCGTGGCACGTAAAAGACACCAATACCCCCTGATCGAGGGGCTCGAAATAACAACACTGGCCGCCGAGGGCAAGTCGCTCGGCCGCTGGAATGACCAGGTCGTTTTTGTTCCGATGACCGTTCCGGGCGATGTGGTTGATGTTCAAATCCGTAACAAACGCCGCCGCTATATGGAGGGCTATGTAGTTCGCTATCAGAAATTTTCGGAAATGCGTTGCGAACCTTTCTGCCAACATTTCGGTGTTTGTGGCGGTTGCAAATGGCAGAACCTCCCCTACGAGGAGCAGCTCCGTCTGAAACAGTCGCAGGTCGAGGATCAGCTCACCCGCATCGGCAAGATCGAACTGCCTGCGATCAGCCCCATTCTGGGCTCGAAAAAGACGCAGTTCTATCGCAATAAACTCGAATTTACATTCACTCCGCGCCGCTGGCTGACGCAGGAGGAGGTCGCTTCGGGTGCCGAATTAGACGCTTCGCCCGCACTCGGTTTCCACATTCCGACGATGTTCGACAAGGTGCTCGACATCGAAAAGTGCTGGTTGCAGGATGAACCGTCGAACTCTATCCGTCTTGAAACCAAGCGTTTCTGCATCGAGCACGGCTACGAATTCTACAACGTGCGCGAGCATAGCGGCTTTATGCGCAATATGATCATCCGCACCGCTTCGACAGGCGAGGTGATGGTCATCGTCATCTTCGCCTACCGCAACGAGGAGCGTATCGCCGCGCTGCTTGACCACCTCTGCACGAAGTTCCCCGAAATTACCTCGATGATCTATATGATCAACGAGAAGTTGAACGACTCGACGGGCGACCTCGATGCGATCACCTATCGCGGCAATGGACACATCTTCGAGCAGATGGAGGGTCTGCGTTTCAAGGTGGGTCCCAAATCGTTCTATCAGACCAACTCGGAGCAGGCCTACGAGCTCTACAAGGTGGCACGTGAAGCGGCCGATTTGAAGGAGGGCGAGGTGCTCTATGACCTCTATACGGGTACGGGCACGATTGCCAATTTCTGCGCAGCACGTTGTGCGAAAGTGGTTGGTATTGAGTATGTTCCCGAAGCGATTGAAGATGCAAAGGTCAATTCCGAAATCAACGGAATCCGAAATACGGTCTTCTATGCGGGCGATATGAAGAAGGTGTTGAGCGACGAGTTTGTCGAGGCCAACGGTCGCCCCGATGTGGTTATTCTCGATCCGCCGCGTGCGGGTGTCGATGAGCCTGTGATCGACGTGATTCTGCGCGCTGCGCCCGAACGAATTGTCTATGTGAGTTGCAACCCCGCAACGCAGGCACGCGACATTGCGCTGATGGACGGGATGTACCGCGTCGAGAGCGTTCAGCCCGTGGATATGTTCCCTCACACCTACCACGTCGAGAACGTTGTGAAGCTCGTTAAGAGATAACGCAATCCTCGCTTCGCAATTATAGCCTCGCTCAAAAAGCGAGGCTTTTTTTTATTTGTAATTATTTTATAATGGATTGATTATTATCTAATTAAATACCAAAAAGAGGATCACGCCTTTGGCGTGTCATCATTGGCGGGTCGGCCTTCGGCCGAGCCCCCCCACCCGCCAATGATGAGCCTAAATATCCTCAATAAAAAAAGCCGCCCCGAAAGGTGCGGCCTAATTTTGCATTTTGAATTGCCTTCCTCGCTTTACAGCCACTTTTTATACTTGAAGTAGCTCAAAATCGCACCCGAAATCAGCAATATCAGACCCAACGCAAACCAATATCCATACTTCCACTCCAATTCGGGCATATACTTGAAGTTCATACCGTAGAGGCTCGCGATCAACGTCGCAGGCAGGAAGAATACCGATACGATCGTAAAGATCTTGGTGATATTGTTCTGGTCGAGGTTAATCAAACCGAGCGCCGTATCCTGCAAGTAATCAAGACGCTCGAAACTGAAATCGGCGTGGTTAATCAATGAATTAACGTCCTTAATCATCAGTTGCAGACGGGGGTAGATATCGTTCGGGAAACGCTCCGAACGCAAGATGCCCGACAGCACACGCTGACGGTCGAAGATCGTCTCTCGGATCAACATCGTGCTCTCCTGCAACGAGTTAATGCGCTGCAAGTCCTCCTTATCGACCGACTCGCCAGAGTTCAGGTCGCGGCTCAAACGGGCAATCTGCTTCGATATGCTCTCAACGAGGTCGGCGTCGAAGTCGATACGCACCTCCAAAATCGAGATCATCAGGTGGTAGCCCGTCGGGTAGGCGCGGTAGTTCATCTGCAACTTCTTCTCGGCCTCGCGTACCGTACGCGATTCGGCCGTGCGCACCGAGATCAATACTCCCTCCGAGATGATCATCGACACGGGCTCAACGGCGAAGGTGTCCTCCGTACGCAAGAAGAAGTTCGAGTTAGAGAAGATTGCATTCTCGGTCTCGAAATATTTCGAGGTCGATTCGATCTCCTCGGCCTGCTGGCGCGTTTGGAGGTTGATCTCCATAAAGTTCTCGACCGCCTTCTGCTCCTTGATAGTCGGATTCAGAAGGTCGATCCACAGAATGTCGTCGTAGCCCAGATCGTCGAACAGATGAAGGTCGGCGTTGCGGACAATCTTATTGTATTGTTTGAGATAAATCGTAATCATTGGCTCCCTGTTTTTGTGTTTATTCGTACTTTGTGAGTCGGTGGCCTCGGCCACTCAGGGGCGTAAATTAATGCGCCAAACTATCGCGGATCGCTCGCGCGGGCGACCCTTACGACGTTCAGCCGGGATTGGCACGCGGAGCTACCTTGACTCCTTCGCGCCAAAGTTTTCGCAATGCCTTATCTTTCTCTTGATCAAACAGATAATCGACGTGTTCGGTAAGTTGGGTATAGCCCTCTGCCGTAGCCTTATTGACCTCGACAAGAGCCTCCCACGTATGT
The DNA here is from genome assembly GCA_937899895.1 of uncultured Alistipes sp. Taxonomy (GTDB): domain Bacteria; phylum Bacteroidota; class Bacteroidia; order Bacteroidales; family Rikenellaceae; genus Alistipes. The sequence goes on along the minus strand of CALBQR010000045.1, from coordinate 14,516 downwards.
TCGATACCGAAGGTCAGCGCGCGCTCGAAGGCATCGCTCTCTTCGGGTGTTACGTCGGCACGCACAACCCACACGCCCAAAACCAACGGCTCGTGAGTCGAACGTCGCCACTCCTCGCCCAGATCGAACTCATAGCGACGGTGGCGCGACGTTGTGAAGGCCTCATCGCCACAAATAATCTCGGCATCGCACTCGGCAGGTTGCCACGCAGCGTCCAACGTGCGGCGATCGACCAACTTGGGGGCAATGCGCCACAGGTGCGAGCAAAGACGCGAAAGGATTTCGGGAGTGATAAACCATTCGGGATCGTAGATGATACGCTCAATGCGCTGCAAAGCCACATCGCTCTCCAAACGAGCGGTGAAGAGACGGTCGTTGGCCGCAAGGCAATATTCCGAAAGGATTCGCACGCCGCGCAGACGATCGGCGACAGCGGCAGGGACAAGGGCGATGTCGGCAGCACCCTGCTCGATCAGTTCAACACTACGCGCAGGTGAGGACAATAGCAGTTCGGCACGCCACTCTTGCGCGTGCTCGATGCCATACACGAAGGGCACCGTATCGAGATAAGAGGTAAGTGCAATTCTCCGCAGAAGAGCCATCGTCCATATTGTTGAGCATTTGGTTAGACATCGCAGATTACGGACACACGTGGCCATAATCCGCCGCTAAATTAATATAAATTTTGGAATTTGGTACCCTTTGCACCCGAAAAAAGGGTCGAAAATGGGATTTTTAGAGTTTCGTAGCAATTTTTTTGCATTTTTTGGGGCGGCGTAGAGGGTTCATTCTCAACATTGTGGGGCACGAGAGATTTTCAATTTGTGAGAATTTCGGCTCTCACCTCTTGACAAACGCCCCCTCGAAACACTATATTTGCACCAGCAAATCAATTCACGACCGCGCAATTATCGACATCTATCGGCGCGGCTTTTCAACACTCATATATTAAACCACCGCGCGGCATTGTCGCTCAACGCGTTACGCCTTTTATCTCTCATCTTTGGCGGTGGGTTATCATCGGTTATCGACACATCTTAACACTTTATCGACAACTTTCTAACAATGAACAGAACATCTCTTATCACCGCCCTGCGTGCCGCAATCGCACCATTGGGCTACTCCTTCGAGACAGGCGACGTGCATAGCGCAGCCTCGAAGATCAGAACCTACCCCGCCGCGTGGCTCGACACCCCGACCGCCGTAGCTGCCGAAGGGGTAAATGAGGGCTTTATCGAGTATCGAATCTCGATCAGACTGCTCCACGAAGCCGACCACGTCGCAGTCCTCGACCCCGAAACGGCGTGGGCAAAGATCGAAAACGATGCGTTGGTATTCCTCCACAACCTCTACATCGAAGAGGGCGTGGTGGCAATCGACACAATCAAAATGGTACCGACCGCTTTCCAGACCACCAATCACGGCGAATTGGGTCTGACCCTCACCTTCGCGCTCAAAGTAGAGCACTACTTCTGTTAATTTTTTACCGTTAATTATCCACCGAAACACACAATGAACATCACATCTTCACCCGTGCCCTATTCGACAGCCGTCGAGCCTCTGCTTTTTACGCTCGATGAGCTTGACCCCGAAGCGATTACAACGGTCGAGATCGTCAATGCAGCAAACAGCACAGTCCTCGGAACGATGCGACTGACAGGGCTTGAACGTCGCTCGATCGACATCGCGCCATATCTGCGTCGCCACTTCTCGATCAGTGTAATCTCCCACTCGGCGACCTACATCGTGCCCATCGTTAATTCGGTCATAAGTTGCTACATCCGCGTAGGCGATGTCGAGTCGGAGATCCTCCACACGCTGCTCAACGCCCCCTCGCACTCGCCCACCGCAACCAACACCCTACTCACCGATAAACCTCTGAAACGTACCATTGCCGCAGGCGAGAGCGACGATCTGCGCGTATTATCGCCCAGCGGGACATTGGCAGCGAGATTCTTGCTGACCGATGTAAATGGCACGGTAACGCCTCACACCATCTCTACCACCGAGATCGAGTTAATGCTCTCGCTGATTGTCGATTTCGACTCGCTGCAAAAGCTTGTTACAGCACCTCTTCGACAGATTGATGTCGAACTTTCAAACATTGACGGCACTGTGGCTACGCTCTCTTACGAGGTTGTCGAGCGTGCCAAAGAGTCCTATCGCGTGGCGTGGTACAACACGCGCGGAGGTTACGATCAGCACACTTTCGAGGGCGTTGCTCGCCGCGAAGTGGAGTTCCGACGCACCGAAAACGGCACCGACTATCACCTCTGCACCTCGCGCCGAACGCTGCTCTCACTCGATTCGGGAGTGCTTGCCACGGCCGAAATGGAGGCGTTGCTGTCGATCCTCTCATCGCCCGCCGTATGGATCTTTATCAATGGCCGAAAGCGAGCCGTAAAGGTCGAGACAAAGAGCCACGCAGTGAGCAGGGAAGATGGCCCTGCACGCCTTACGGTGCAGTTCAGCTGGGTCGATAATATTTCGAGAACATCTTAAAAATTAGGTTGTTATGAATATCTTTATTGATAACCAACTCTGCCAGATCGACGCCCAAACCGAGTGCCCGACAATCTGTTACGACTCGGCCGACTGGTCCTCGCTCGACAAATTGCGCAAGGGGCATTGCTACCGTTTTTCGATCCCGATCAACCACTGCAATCGGCAGATTATGGGCGACAGCGACCGTATTCACACCGCCTCATCGTTCAATGACCAAGACCACAATGCGCGTGTCGAGTTCGATGGCGCACCACTGATCGAGGGCCCCGTTGTCCTTATCGCCTCGCAGGTGGCACCCGAAGGTGGGCGATATCTGATCGAGGTGCAGTCGGGAGTCTGCGGCTGGGCGCGTGAGGCGATGAGAAACCACCTGAAAAATGTCAATCTCGAATTTGAGAGCGAATACTCCTCATCGGCAATCATCAATAGCTGGACCGGCGATAAATTGGTGCGTATGCTGCCCGTGCTGCGCGACAAATATTCCGATGCGGCATCGACGACCGAACTGCTGCCCATTCAGCGCATACCGGGCGTAACCGACTATCACCCATTTATCAGCGTTCCGAAATTGCTCGAAGCGATCTTTGCCGAGGCGGGATACTCGATCGAGAGCCGACTGCTCACACAAAGTCCTGCCAAAGATCTGGTTATGAGTGGTCGTTTTTCGTGGCGCGACACCACACGATTGGATTCGCGTATGGGTTTCCGCGCAGGACGCGACACCGCCTCAACGGCCGTTGCCGATAGCTACGGAATGGTCTATGCCGACCCATTTACCACGTTCAACACAGTTGGAAATCTGGTCAATACGGTCGTTGCAACCGAAGTCGCGCCCGACCTCTATTCGTCTGATACTTCGTTCCGCGTCGAGGAGGGCGAGGCGATCTTCTCACCGCCCGAACGTGTGAAGATGATTATGTATCTCAAATTCCACTATATGACCGACTATCGTATTGCCACGCGCGACCGCTTGCAGGGCTTCAATACGATTATGATCGATCAGACGAACAAGTACTCGTTTGCCCTCGCCAACCGCTTTGTCGATCATCGACCCTCGTTCCATTCGGGTATGGAGTATCGTATCGTGGTCTTCAACCATACCGAAGGGACAAGCTACCGCCTCGAATATACGGCCAAGACGGCCAACACACTCACCAGAGCCGTTGCCACGACTTTCACCGCAGATAATGCACTCTTTACGATCAACTCGTCAATCACCGCATCGGAGCCGACGCTATATTATAAAGGTGCAAACTCATCTGTCTGGCGCATCTGCCCGAACGATTGGGCACTCTACCCCGGATATGTCGAGATGACGGGACAGACCGAGGTCGAGGTTACGATTGCCACCGCGCCGCGCGAAGTGTCGAGTGCAGAGCCCTTCCTGTTCCGAAATATCGCCTTTGCAGGAGCATTGCCGGGACAGTCGATGACACTCTACGCCTCGACACGAGCCTACCCCTCGTTCCAGCCGCATCCTGCCCTCGGCTCGATATTCACGTTGCAGGATATTATGAAGCACGACGTATTGCAGTCGAAACTCATCGAGTCGATTGCTCATATGTACGACCTGCGATTCTACACCGACCCCATTGAGCGCAAGGTCTATATCGAGTCTGACAGCCAGATGGTCGATCCTTCGCGCGTGGTCGATTGGAGCGACCGCATAATCGAGAGTCTGCCGATCGAGATCTCTGACGCATCGGAAGATGGAGCCCGCGAGATATGCTACCGCTACCAGATTGGCGATGGCGCAGTCGGTCGCTACGATCAGCAGAATGAGGATTTCTATGGTCAATGGAGCGGGCAGGTCGATTCGCGTCTGGCTCGCAAGTCGGACCACACCAGCTGGAACCCGATGTTTGCACCGACGATCAACGCCTCAAATCTCTTTGCCCTGGCCCCGTCGGTATCGTTGCCACAGGTGGGCGACCGCGATGCCGATCAGGATGGAGAGTTGAACTTCCCGACAAAAATTTTGCTCTACTTGGGTGTGCGCGAGCTACCCGATGAGGAGCGTTGGGGCTTGGCTTCGAGCAGATATCCCCTCTCGGCATTTCATCTCGACGGCGAGTGCTCGCTCTGCTTCGAGGACCGCGACGACCAGACGGGTCTGCACAGCTACTACGATGCGCGATACAAGCGAATGAACGAGGCGCGACGAGCGACCCTCTGGCTCGATCTTTCAGCGGCCGACCTGCTGCCGATCATCGAGACCGATGCAGACGGAATGGATATGCGCGCAGCATACCACCTCACCATCGGCGGCGAGCAGGGCCTCTACCGCTTGGAGGCTGTCGAGGAGTTCCTGCCCGAAAAGAACCAGGCTCGATGTCGCTTTGTGCAGATTGTCTAAACGGCAAGGCGCGACTATTGTTTGAAAATTCAGCCTTATCGCCTCACGCGCAACAAAAGATCAAACCTAACACACACTCTTCGGAACGATGAAAGCCCACACAAAACCGCTCGAATATCTTCTCTCGGACCTCTGTCCGCCCTCGCGTACAAGGCGCATCGCACTTCGACTGCTCGCAGCCGATCTGCTCAATGTGAATCGTATGCGCAGCCTTGCCCTTGCCCTCTATGTGGCCGGCGAAGTGGATCGCGGCCGAGCCAAAACCGAGGCTCTGGAACAGGCCGCCTGCGACTTCGGATGCTCCTACTCGACTGCCTGCCGAGATGTCTATGACCCTTCAATTCAACAAATTATCAAACAAATCAGAAAATGAAAAATCTTTTTGAAATCAAATGCCTCTCCCAAAGCGAGGCCGTGATCGACATCGAGGGTACGATCGGTGTTGATCACTCCGACGACACCTCGCGCCGCAGCGTGGCAAGCTACGAGGCCTTTACCGAGGCCCTCGATCAGATCAAAAAACTCGCGGTGGAGCGTATCACGGTCAATATCCGTTCGACGGGTGGCAGTGTCGCCGATGCTCTGCTCATCTATGACGCTCTCTGTGCAACCGAGGCACAGATCACAACCCGCTGCCACGGCTACACAGCCTCGGCTGCAACGATCATCGCACAGGCCGCCTCGGAGGGTTGCCGCGAGATTATGTCCAACGCGCTCTATCTGATTCATCGCTCGGTGGGTGCAACCGAGGGCAATGCCGTCGAGTTGCAGCAGAGTCTCGACCTACTCTCGAAGACCGACGAGCGTCTGGCCGAAATCTATGCACAACGTAGCGGCCGCACGAGCGAGGAGATCACCGCGCTGATGAACGAAAATGGCGGCAATGGTCGCTGGCTGACCCCTGCCGAGGCTCTCGAAGCGGGTTTAGTCGATCAGATCATCGAGGCGCAGGCTACACGCCGAACGATGAAGGCTCGCATTGTCGATGCCGCCGAGCGATTGATCTCGGCCCTGCGACCGACGGCCGATGAGCCTATGCCGCGCGCCGTTTTGGATATCGAGGCAGCGGCCGTAGAGGCTCGTTCATCGGCAGCCGTAGAGCGTCTGCGCAGTGGTCAGGCGGCAGCCGCACCCACCACCGTCGAGGCGACCGAAGATCCTTCGGATCGCGAAGCCGAGGAGCCTGCAAATGCCCTCTCGTACTCGCGCGATGCAGATGCGCTACGTGAGGCGAAATTTTAACAACCGACCAAAGTGAACACAGCAAAGAAGGCCTTCTTTTCTATCTATTAACCAATCCAAATTTTTCCAAAACCAACCAAAAACAGACAAAAACTATGAGTAAATTGATCGAAAACCCCAAGACCTATTCGGGTCGTGAGCTCGAAAACATCTTCTTCCGTCCTATGCTGACAGGCCCCGACGCGCTGGATCTGGGTATCAAGGTGATGTACAATATGCCTGTACCCACCACCCTCAACTTCTGGCGACGCAGTGGCGACATCTTGCAGCCCTACGGCACCGGCTGGACAGGCTCGACCGCCGCAGATCGCTACCAGAAGTCGATCGATATGAGCAAGGTCAAGGCCGAAATCGGTTACTCGGCCGCAGACTACTTCTCGATGGTATTCGAGTTGATCACCAATCGCGCCGATGTCAATTTGGAGGATCTTTCGGGCACCGAGTTGGAGGCGGCCGAGACCGAGCTCTTCCGTCAGGCAATCGCTGAGAGTATCCGTGCAACGATGTGGCTCGGCAATACCGAGCGCAGCAATGGCTCGCTGGCGACCTTCAACGGTCTGCTCAAAGCTATCCACGCCGATAAGGATGAGATGGCAACCACAACCTTCACTGCATCGAACATCTCGGCCGACGGCTTCGTTGAGAGTATGTTGCGCCAGATGTTGGCCGACGCTCCCGATGAGTTGCGTGCGCTGAAATCGGAGGGCCAGCTGGCATTCTTCTGCTCGTCGGATATCTATGCTGCCTACGAGAATTCGCTCGACAACGTGGTTCTCGATGCCGCTTACGAGGCCAAGCAGAATGGTCGCGTAGGTCTGTCGATGCGCGGTATTCCGGTCATCGACTTGCAGTTGGGCAAGTATCTGTCGGAGATCAGCGACCTGCCCCGCTCGTTCGCAATCCTGACCGATCGCCGTAACTTGGCTCTGGCAGTCAATACTTCGGACTTCCCCGGCACCGAGATCCGTATGTGGTACAACCCCGACCTGATGGAGAATCGCCAGCGTGCAGTCTTTATGGCGGGTTGCGACTACCTGCTGCCCGAATTGGTGTCGTATGCTCACATCGAGTAGTTATGGCTATCGAGGCTCTCTACCCTACGTGCGGCTCCCTTGTCGGGGGAGTCGCCGTACTTGAACTGATCGAGGCCGAACGGCTCGCGCTCCCCTCATTCGAGGAGAATGGTACGACGAGTTCGATGCCGGAGGTGAGCGATGGCGGAGAGTGGGCTACGGTGGCTTTCGTCGATGGCAGCTGCTCCTACACCCAAAAGGTGAGCTATCACAGTCGATTGCCCGAAGTGAAACACACACTCCGCTTTGCACTGCCCGAAAACCAATCTTCGCTCACCTTTGTTGCTCAACTTGCAGAGGCTTCGCGCAGGGATGGTATCGCCGCCATCGTAACGCTCCACAACCACCGAAAACTACTCGTCGGACTCTCTTCGGCATTGCAACACGAGCAGCCGTTGCGATTGATCGAAACGCGCATTGCCACCAATGCCAAGCGCGACGAACGTCGAACCATCGAATTGGTGCTCGAAACCTTTTCGGAATGTTGCGCAGCAACTATTATCAACTAAAAACCAACATTTTATATGACTAATCAGAAACCGAGAATCCTTGCCGCCGCCGAGCGTCCCGACCCCTATTTTGCTATCGGCAAGCGCATTTCGAGCGATAAATTTTGGCGTTGGGGCGACGATAATCTGCTGCCCGCGGCGTTGGCTCTGATGTCGCGCCGTTCGACCACACATCGCCGCATCATCAACGACAAGGCGGACTACATTTCGGGCAAAGGGTTCAACTACGACCGCGCAGATCGCCTGCTCGGAGCCTTTGTCGAGCGCGTGAATGGCGCAGGCGATTCGCTCCGACAGCTGCTCAACCGCCTGGCTTTCGATAAATCGCTCTTCGGAAATGCCTTCTTGGAGGTTGTAACCGATGCCGACCACTCGTTCCTCTCGCTCTACCACCACGACGCATCGCACTGCCGCCTTGCACGCGACAATGGCCACGTGTTGCTGCATCACGATTGGGCTCACTTCAACGCAAAGGAGGCCCGCACCTTGCCGCTCTACCCCTCGTTCGAGGCCGATGAAGAGGGCCTGTTGCGAGCGATTATCCACTACAAGGATTACGAGCCGATGTTCTCTCACTATGGCGTACCGCCCTACATCGCGGGTATGAATGTTTCGGCAATCGCCTACAAGACAGATCGTTGGAACATATCGCGTCTGGACAATTCGTTCCAATTGTCGGGTGTAATGATGCTCGATGCCGACATCGACGACGAACAGACGGCCTACGATCTGGTGCGCCGCGCCGAGCGACGTTTTGCCGGCTCGCCCGGTCAGGTGATGTTTGTGATCCGCGATGGCGCAGGCGACGACAACTCACGCTTTATTCCCATCGGGTCGGCCAACGATGGCGACTGGACCGAGCTGCACAGTCAGGCGACGGGCGACATTGTGGTTGCCCACTCGTGGTTCCGTGCATTGAGTGGTCTGGACTACTCGTCGGGATTCAATGCTGACCGTATTTTACACGAGTACGAGGTGGCTCTCAACACCGTAATCCTCGCCGAGCAGGCCGAACTGATGGAGCCGATCGAGGAGTTGATGCACTCGATTTTGGGGCTTGACACCTCATCGTTGCAGATTGTCAATCGCCCGCCGACCAAAGCCAAGCCGCTCTATATGCGTGTTTGGGAGGCTCGCAAGGCCGATGGATTGGACTACGACCCCGAAGCCGAAGATGAGCAGCCCTTCTTGGCGCAGATCACAAAGTACAACCTCCGAAACATCGACTAACAACTGAAAAAGAACTGAAACTATGCAAAATCTCATTTCACCCGACGAAGTTGTTGCCTCGGCCTTTGCGCCACTCGATCACATCACTCCCGAACAGATCAGTCCGCTGACCATTGCCGTTGCGCAGGAGCGATTTATCGTTCCCGTGCTGGGCGAGAAGATGGTTGCAGCGATGCTCGCGGGCAGCTATTCGGAGTTGGTTGATGAGTGGGTTGCACCCGCGCTGGCACTCTACACTCGTGTATTGATGATGCCGATGCTCGCTATGCGTGCAGGTGCCGCAGGCGTTGTCAAGGCAGGAAATCAATACCTCGATGCCGCCACCGAGATCGAACTGCGTGCCGCACGCCGCGAGGCTCTCGCACGTGCCGCAACGCTACTGCGAAAGGTCGTAAAGACGATCGAGGAGAGCGTGGCAAGCTACCCCGAATACAACCCGTCAGAGAACATCTGGAACCGTTGCCGCACCGATGGCGGCGCGGTGCTGTGATCGTTCAAACGTATCCCGAACAAACCAAAATTTAATTAAACGAAACCTGTAATCTCGGCACACGGCGGACTCCCCGCCCACTCAATCGCGCCACGACCGCCGTGTGCATCTTTTCGAGATAAAAGGCAAAAACTGCGAACTCTTAAACGACTATGGAAAACACCCTTCTCAAATTGATCTTCGGCCTCTTTTCGGCCATCATCGGCATCTTCTCGCCGATCATCGGGCTTGTTTGTTGCGCCATAACCTTCGTTGCGGTCGATTTCCTTACGGGAGTTATCGCCTCGCACCACCGCGCCAAACGTCTTAACGAGGCGTGGAGCTTCGAGAGTCGCCGCGCGTGGGACACCATACGCAAGATGGCCGTCATCATCGTCGGCATCGCCCTCGCCTGGCTCATCGACTCGATGATACTCGACTTCGCGCAGCTGCGTCTGGCAAACCTCTTCACCGGATTTGTCTGTGGCGTTGAGCTGTGGAGCTTCCTCGAAAATGGCGCAGAGGTTTGCAACTACCCGCCCTTCCATTGGCTCAAACGATTTATGTCAAAACAGCTCTCCACAACCCTCGGAGAGCAGATCTCAAAGAACTATGACAACACTCAAAGCGCAGCATAGCGTTCCCGTACGCATCACCGGCAGGCGATCTCTCTCGCGTGCCGAACGCAACCGCAACCCCGGCAATATCCGCCGTTCGGGGGTTCGCTATCGCGGTGAGCGACGACCCTCGATCGACCCATCATTCAAGGAGTTCGAGAGCGACGAGTGGGGCTACCGCGCGATGTTTGTGCTGATGGAGAGCTATCGCCGTCGCTATGCAATCGACACTCTGCGCGGGATCGTTTCGCGCTGGGCTCCCCCGACCGAGAACGATACAGAGGGCTACATTCGGTTCGTCAGCGAACGAACGGCGATCGAGAGCGATGCCCAACTCCTGCCGCGCGATGTGCGCCTGCGGGCAATTGTCGAGGCGATGAGCCGCTTCGAGCGCGGCCACGAACCCTCACCCGAACAACTCGCCTCGCTCGATCGCGGCTGGCAACTCTTTTTGAAAGATTATTGATTGTGCAGTTTGCGGCTCGCGCTGAAAGATTGCCCTCCACTGAAAAATTTTCTCCTCTCTCCGAAAAAATCTTCCATCTGCCGCAAATTTTACCCGAAATCGGCCCTAAAACTCAATCTCTTCGCTCGAACTCTCTACGCTAAAATTCGCCGTGTCAATGCTCCCCGATCGCTCTCAAAAAGTGGTCGGGGAGTGTTGTTTTATGAGTTCCGGCAAACGGACACAATTTCAACAAATCGCCCTTATACTCCAACGAATCGCCATTCAGACCAATAAAAAAATCCCCTGCGATTCACATCGAAGGGGACTTGGGATTAGGTTAGTTAGGTTAATGAGTCGTGTCCGCAACCTCAAAAAACGAGGCTCTTCCACGGTTTTCTTGATACAAATATAAGAGATGGTTATTTCATTTCCAAATTTTTTATGATATTTTTCTTATGATTTGTTATATTTTATTAATTCAAGTACTACAATCACGCTAAATTAAAATACTATTTTTAGCTTTTCGTAATATTGAAAATAGAAAAATAAAACAAACGTTTGTCGTTTTTTCACCTCTTAAATCCCGTATCAAATCCCCGCCGCAAGCGATTCTTCGAGCGACGAACACATCTCGTTCTGCTCGAAACCGACCGCGTGCTGCATCTGCTCACAACCCACTGCACGAACCTCGCTGCGATCGCGGCGCACGCTCTGTTGCTGATAGTGGCGATAGCCCGCAGGCGTATGTTCGTAGGCCTTCTTGAAGAGCTTAATAAAGTGCGACGTGTTGGGAAATCCGCACTCCAAACCGATCTCCGAGATTGATTTGTTCGACGAGATCAACAACAGCCGCGCGTGCATCAGTCGCTGCTTGATAAACCAACGGTGTGGCGGCTCGAAGAAGTGTCGCTTGAACTCCTTCTTGAACGAAGTGAGCGAACGGTTGCACATTCGCGCCAACTCCTCGATCGGAATATCCTCGAAGATGTGCGAGTAGATGGTCTGCTCGAAGCTCTCCTTGCCTGTATCGGCATTATCCATCACCTTGCTCTTGATGCAGCTGTCCTCCTGCGACACAATCAGATAGATCAGCTCGGTCATTTTCAGATTCTCGGCCGTCTCGTCGTGGTTGAACAATTCATCTTTGATATACTGGTTTGTAGTGATGAAGAAGTTGCGCAGGCTGGTCGTTGCCGCACTCACCACAAACGAATGTTCGCGACAACGCTCGCACGAATGGACATTCGAGATATTCATATGGTAGGTGATGCTCAATTGCGAAAGTATGGTCGCCAACTGCGCGGGCGTGTAATAGAATACAATCTGTTCAAAGGGGCGATTCTCTTCGGGCAGATCCTCGATGTAGTGATTTCCTGTGGCAAGGAAGAAGATATCCCCACGCGAAACCTCCTCGCGCACATCGCCCGAATAGATGAACTTTTTGCCACGCAGCACCATACCGATACCGTTTCGAGATAGATTTTGAGATTGGATGCCGTTACGATAAGGTTGTACGTACTTGGCGATTACGGGCTGCTGCACCGCAGAAGGATAGTTATTGACCATAAGCATTGATTTTTTATTGCCACACGACGACAAATCGTTGTGAAAATTTTTGCCGTTCGTGCGGAAGGTTTGATTATAAATGACGATACCAAAATTACAATATTTTATTGTATAGACAAAATCGCACAATTTCTGCTCTGCAACACTTCCAACGCCGATACTTTCGGCATTAAAACGCTGTGCGATAGTTTATTAACAATTTATAAAGAATTATTTTTGCGCTAAAACCGCTTAATTTTCCTAAAAATAACGAGTTAAATTTTACAAAATCAGCTGTAAAAAACGGCGAAATAAATTCTATTTTTACAAAATAACGCCCTTACAGAATACTTACAATATTACATTGTATCGCCCCATTCCGCGACCGCACAAAAAAAACGGGCAACCCCACTGCGGGTCGCCCGTCTTAAAATTGCAATGCCTCAACCCGACCGACGATCGGGCAGCGGCCAAATATTACGCCTCTTTCGGCAGTGTCTTATTGAGGAGTGCACAGCCGAGAAGTGCCGAGATCACAGAGCCCAACAACACACCCAATTTTGCCTGACCGAGCAGCACTGCCCCCTCGGTATCAAGGCCCGCATACGAGAGGTCGGCAATAAACATCGACACCGTAAAACCGATGCCGCAGACCACGCAGACGCTCGCAAAGGCCTTCCACGTTGCACCCGCCGGCAACGACACGATACCCAGACGTACCGCCAGCCACGAGAAGGAGAAAACGCCCAAGAACTTACCGACAACCAGACCCAGCATAGCCGCCAGACTCACGCCCGAAAACAGCGTAGCGAAGCTCATCTGCGACAGATCAATGCCCGCATTGGCGAAGGCAAACAGCGGAATAACCATATAGTTGATCGGCGAGTGGAGCAGATCTTCGAGATCTTGCAGGGGGCTGATCATCTTATCGGCAGCCGACTCGATACTTTTGAGTGTGTGGATCTGCTCGTTGGTCAGCACGATAGTTTTATGCTGCTCGCTGACCTCGATAACGGGGAACTTGCCGACGTTGTTTCGGATACGTTCGAGATAGTGTCCCGTACCCTTTTTAAGCGTTGCAGGCACGCAGAAGGCGACAATCACACCTGCAATTGTGGCGTGAATACCCGAATTGAGCATAAGATACCACAGCACCAAACCCACCGAAATATAGAACGACTTGCGGCGCACATTCGTCATATTTCCGACAATCATCACGGCAACACACAGGGCCGACAGGGCCATATACAGCAGATTGATATCCGACGAATAGAAGAGCGCGATGACGATAATACCTCCGAGGTCATCGGCAACGGCAAGAGCCGCCAAAAAGACCTTCAAACCGATAGGGACTCTCGATTTGAACACCGACAGAACACCCAACGAGAAGGCGATATCGGTCGCCATCGGGATCGCCAGACCGCGCTGCATCGCTGCATCGGCGGGGCAGGCGAGGAAGAAGATCACAACGGGGATCAACATACCTCCGCACGCACCGATAATCGGCAGCAGAGCTTTCTGCTTGGTCGAGAGTTCGCCAACCTTTATTTCGCGTTTGATTTCAAGACCCACCGAGAGGAAGAAGATCGCCATCAGGAAGTCGTTGATCATCTGACCGAGGGTGATGGCGTGGCCGCTGTGGCTGAAAAAGTTAAACTCGCCGATAGAGAGGCTCATCGGCTGCTGCCAAAGTGAGAAATACCACTCCTTAACGGTCGGAATATTGGCGCAGATCAACGCCAAAATTGTGAAGAATATCAGAACAACACTCGATGAGGCGTGTCGCTTGAACTTGCTCAAAAAACTGTAATTCATATCTACTCTTTTTGTTTGTTTCGGGCGGCAAAGTTACAAACAAAAACCCATTTCTACGCACCTCTGGGGCATATTTTTTATTTTTGCCCCTTATCCGCGCCGATAAAGCAGACCCTCGAAATGCTCGTTGCAGGATTATTTATACAAGGTGAATTCCAACCTCAATCCGCCATTGGGTCGGTTTGTTGCAGAGATTGTACCGCCGTGGAACTGAACGGCGTGTTTTACGATTGCAAGGCCAAGACCCGTGCCGCCTTTTTGGCGTGAGCGACCCTTATCCACGCGATAAAATCGCTCGAACAGACGCGGCAACTGCTTCGGCTCCACACCCTTGCCGTCATCCTCGAAACGGATACGGCACGCCTGCTCGTTGTTTTCGAGTAGTGATATATAGATATTTTTACCCTCCGAATAGGCAATGGCATTTTCGGTCAGGTTGCGGAAGATAGAGCCAATCAACGAGGGGTTGCCATCGACAATGACCTCCTCGCCAAAATCGGTGTGCAGCGTCAGACGCTCCTCTTCGGGCATTACGGCCAACTCCTCGGCCACTTCATTGATTATCTCGTTGATTACAACCTTTTCGCGGTTAATAAGTGCGCTTCCATCCTCCATTCGGGTAATAAGCGACACATCGTTAAGCAGGCGGCGAAGGCGGTCGTTGTGTGCATAGCAACGCTCGATAAGCTCCTGACGTTTCTCCTCAC
>CALBQR010000044.1 GCA_937899895.1 uncultured Alistipes sp. | reverse complement strand
AGCCACTTGTCGAATTCGTCTTCGTTCTGCGAAATTGTCGCGTGTTTATACTTCCAATGCGCGGCGAAACCTCGCTCGGCAATATCTTCCATTCGCTGGGTGCGAATCTGCACCTCTACCCATACTCCGTCGGGGCCCATCACGGTCGAGTGTAGAGCCTCATAGCCATTGGCCTTGGGCATACTGATCCAGTCGCGCAGTCGTTCGGGCTTGGGCGTGTAGATGTCGGTGATTGACGAGTATATCTGCCAACACTGTGTCTTCTCCGAGGGGAATTGCAGTGGCTTAAATACAACGCGGATAGCAAACAGATCATATACCTCCTCGAAGGGTATCTGTTTGCGCTGCATCTTCGACCATATCGAATAGATGCTCTTGATGCGACCAGAAATCTCGAAGTCGATGCCGTTTCTCTTTAATGCGTCGATAATCGGGGCGTTAAAACGAGCAATATACTCATTCAATTGCACCTTTGTTTTGCTCAATTTGTCGGCAATCTCGCGGTATTGTTCGGGGAATCTGTACATCATACAGAGGTCCTCCAACTCGGTCTTAATTGAATATAAACCAAGACGATGTGCCAACGGTGCAAATAGATAGATTGTCTCGCTGGTGATCTTAATCTGCTTATTTACGGGCATTGCGCCGAGGGTGCGCATATTGTGCAGGCGGTCGGCGATTTTGATCAAAATTACGCGAACGTCATCGGAGAGTGTGAGCAGGATCTTGCGGAAATTCTCTGCCTGCTCCGAGGTTTCGGTATTGAAGACACCCGACATCTTCGTCAGTCCATCGACCATTGTGGCGATCTTCTGGCCGAACATATTGGTAATGTCTTCAACGGTATATTCGGTGTCCTCCACCACGTCGTGCAACAAAGCGGCCACGACCGACTTAACTCCCAATCCGATCTCCTCTACTGCAATTTTGGCAACTGCAATGGGGTGTAACAGATATGGTTCGCCTGAACGACGACGCACACCTTTGTGGGCCTCCTTTGCAAGGAAAAAGGCCTTCTTGATGAAGTCTCGATCGCTGTCGGATTTGCAGATTTTCTCGCAAACCGACATTAAGTCGTCATACTTCTCTTGAATGAGAAGTTCGTCTTCCGCCGTATAATTCATAAGCCGACGTGATTTTTGGTTAATCTCTTATTCTATTACTCTTTGTTCTTCATTGCCTCGCGAACTTTTGCTTCGATTTCGGCTTGCAGTTCGAGGTCGTTTGTGAGCAACTCCTTAACGGCGTCGCGGCCCTGACTCAGCTTGCGCTCGCCATACGAGAACCACGAGCCTGACTTTTTGATCACACCCAGATCAACACCCAAATCAAGGATCTCGCCAATCTTCGAGATACCTTCGCCAAACATAATGTCGAACTCGGCCTTGCGGAACGGAGGAGCAACCTTGTTCTTTACCACCTTTACGCGTACGCGAGTACCCAACTGCTCATCGCCATCTTTGATAACGCTTGCCTTGCGGATGTCGATACGAACACTTGCGTAGAACTTCAACGCATTACCGCCTGTTGTTGTTTCGGGGTTACCATAGATTACGCCGATCTTATCGCGGAGCTGGTTGATAAAGATACATACGGTCTTGGTCTTCGAGATGCTGGCTGTCAGCTTGCGCAGAGCCTGCGACATCAAACGAGCCTGCAAGCCCATCTTCGAGTCGCCCATTTCGCCCTCGATTTCGGCTTTGGGTGTCAGTGCTGCTACCGAGTCGATGACAATGATGTCGATCGCGCTTGAACGGATCAGTGAATCGGCAATTTCGAGAGCCTGCTCACCGTTGTCGGGCTGTGAAATTAGAAGATTATCGACATCAACACCCAGACGCTGTGCGTAGTAGCTGTCGAAAGCGTGCTCTGCATCGATAAACGCTGCGATACCGCCTGCTTTCTGCGCCTCTGCGATAGCGTGGATGGCAAGTGTGGTCTTACCCGACGATTCGGGACCATAGATCTCGATAACGCGGCCTTTGGGATATCCGCCTACACCCAGAGCAGCGTCGAGCGTAACTGAACCTGATGGAATTACTGCGATATCGGTAACGGCCTGGCTGCTCATCTTCATAATCGAGCCCTTGCCGAAATCCTTTTCGATCTTATCCATTACTGCGCTGAGTACTTTCAGCTTTTCGGGGTTTACCTGAGGTTTCGCTTGAACCTCTGCTTGTTTCTTCTCTGCCATAGTTTTTCTATTTTTTTGTTTTCTAATTATTTACTTTGTTGCGTTGTTGTGCCAATCGAGAATCTGCTGATAGTGATTCTTCGTATCGACTTTCTCGAAGATATGCTCGATTGTGCCATCTTCGGAGATGATGAAGGTCGTGCGCTGGATGCCCATATATGTTCGACCGTACATCTTCTTCTCAACCCAAACGCCAAAAGCCTCGGCCATTCGTTTCTCGGTGTCGCTCAATAGAGTGAAATTCAACTCGTACTTTGCGCAAAAGTTCTGGTGTGAGCGTTGGCTGTCGGGGCTGATGCCATAAATTTCGTAACCTTTGGCTGCTAATTCGGCCTTTCCGTCGCGCATACTCTTTGCTTCGAGGGTGCATCCCGATGTGTTGTCTTTGGGATAGAAATACAGAATCGCCCGACGGCCTTTGATTGAGTCGTTGGTTACGATGTCTCCATTTTGTGTAATTGCCTCGAATGTAGGCACTTTGTCGCCAATTTTAAGCTTTGCCATAGTGGTTTTGGATATAACGAAATTTTAACAAGTAAAAGTAGTAAAATTTATTGTGAAAACAAATATCTGCTGCCCGAATTTTTCTCAAAAAATGGCTATCGGCAATTGCTTGGCGAATGGGCGTAGTGTATAATTGCAGAAAAACCGCCACCCTTTTGGGCGGCGGCTAATGCTTTACTCTTTATATTCTCTTTATTCGATCTATTTTGCCAAGACGAGTTTCTCTATCTCCTCCACCTGATGGCGGAATGTCTTGTCAGTCTCCATTAGGTTTGCGACAGCCTTGCACGAGTGCAGAACGGTTGCGTGGTTGCGACCACCGATAGCTGCGCCGATCTGTGTTAGAGGTGCCTTTGTGTGTTGTTTGCTCAAATACATCGCAATCTGGCGAGCTTGTGCAATTTCGCGTGTGCGCTCGGTTGAGTTGAAACGCTCAACGTCTAAATTGAGGTGTTGGCAAACTACCTGCTGAATATGCTCGATTGTTATCTCCTTCTGGTAGAGCTTTATATAAGCCTTCAAAATATCCTTTGCCAAAGAGATTGAGATCTTCTTGCCGAGGAACGAAGCGTGAGCAACGAGCGACGAAAGTGCGCCTTCGATCTCGCGAACATTTGCGCTGATATTGTCAGCCAGATAATTTACCACCTCGTCAGAGAGCTGTGCGTTCATCTTTGCCGCTTTGCTGCGAATAATCTTGACCTTTGTCTCGTGATCGGGCGTGTTGAGCTGTGCCGACAGACCCCACTTGAATCGGGTAAGCAGGCGAGCCTCGATATCCTTCAACTCTACGGGCGGCTTATCCGATGTGAAGATAAGCTGCTTGCCCGACAGGTGTAGATGGTTGAAGATGTTAAAGAATACAGTCTGCGTTCCCGCTTTACCGGCCAACTCCTGAATATCGTCGATAATCAATACATCAACCATTTGGTAGAAATGGATGAAATCGGGCACCTCACCATTGCGTACGGCGGTCTGATATTGCGCCATAAACTTATTCATCGACACGTAGAGTACCTGCATCTGCGGATGACGCTGGCGGATTTCGTGGCCGATAGCCTGCACGATATGGGTCTTTCCGAGTCCCGAATCACCATATATATATAACGGATTGAACGGGGTGTTTCCCGGATTTACGGCAATTGCCATACCTGCCGAACGGGCCAAACGGTTACATTCGCCCTCGATAAATGATCCGAAAGTGTAGTTCGGATTGAGCTGCGGGTCGATAATTATCTTTTTGAGGCCGGGAATTACAAACGGATTCTTTATATTTGCAGTGTCGGTTTGGGTTTTGAACTGCGAAATAGCGGTCGTATCACTGTTTTTAGGCAGTGCGATGCTCTGCTCCGATTTGGGTATCGCGTACCTCACGCGGGTTTGTTGTCCGAACAATGATGCGATGATCGGCTTGATGAACGGAATATAGTTGTGTTCAATCTGGCTGATGTAGCTTTCGTTCGGGACACGCAGGCTGAGCGTTTGGCCATCGAAGTTGAGCAGCGCGATGGGTTCGATCCAACGCGCAAACTCCTCCTCGGAGGTCTGCTTGCGAATTTGCGACAGGCAGTTTTGCCATATATCGCTATATGCCTGAGTGTTTGTGAGCATTTTTCGTTGAAAAAGGGTTATTTGTTTCTTTTGACATCACAAAGGTTGTAATAAAATTGTGCAAAAAAAACAGGGAGATTTGTTGTATTTTAATTTTTTTATCTTATGGGAAAATCGCGTAAAATTTTATCAATATATTTAACGTGCTGATTGTGAATTATTGATAATTTTTTATTATCTTTGTGTATAATTTTTTTTGGCTCGATAAACCGTAAACTATAAATAAAACTAATCACATTATGAACAACAATCTGGAACAGCTCGTAATGAGCAAAGCGCAGAAGTGGCTCGAAGGTAACTATGATGAGACTACCAAAGCGCAGGTTAAGTATCTGATTGACAACGACAAGAAGGAACTTACAGAGTGCTTCTACAAAGATCTTGAATTTGGCACTGGTGGTTTGCGCGGTATTATGGGTGTAGGCTCGAACCGAATGAACGAATACACCGTCGGTATGGCTACTCAGGGCCTCTCTAACTACTTGAAGGAGTGCTTCAAGGGTCAGGAGGTGAAGGTTGCCGTAGCACACGACTCGCGTAACAACTCGCGCTTCTTTGCAGAGCGCGTTGCCGACATTTTCGCATCGAATGGTTTTAAGGTATATCTGTTTGACGAGTTGCGCCCCACTCCTGAGTTGAGTTTCGCAATTCGTGAGCTTGGTTGCCAGAGCGGTGTTGTTGTAACGGCATCGCACAACCCCAAGGAGTACAATGGTTATAAGGCTTATTGGGCAGATGGCGCACAGGTAACTCCTCCGCACGATAAGAATATCATTGCAGAGGTTGAGAAGATCACCTCGATCGACCAGATCGAGCTGGGCAAGAACCCTGAAAATATTACCATTTTGGGTAAGGAGTTCGACGATATCTATCTGGCACGTATCAAGGGCCTGTCGATGGCTCCGGAGGCTGTTGCCAAGAACCACGATATGAAGATCGTCTATTCGCCTATGCACGGCGCAGGTGTGAAGTTGGTTCCCGCATCGTTGCGTAATTTCGGCTTTACCAATATTATTATGGTCGAGGAGCAGAGCATTGTCGATGGTAACTTCCCCACTGTCGCATCACCCAACCCGGAGGAGCGTGCTACGATGAGTATGGCTATCGAGTTGGCTCGTAAGGAGGGCGCAGAGTTGGTAATCGCTACCGACCCCGACGCTGACCGTATCGCAATCGCCGTTTTGGACGATAAGGGCGAGTATGTGCTCTTGAACGGTAATCAGACTATGGTGCTTCTGCTCAGCTATATGCTGACCCGTTGGGGTGAGCTGGGTAAGCTCGATGGCAAGCAGTTCGTAATCAAGACTATCGTAACTTCGGAGATGGTTAAGGCGGTAGCTGACGCTTATGGTGTTAAGTGCTATGACTGCTTGACCGGTTTCAAGTATATCGCAAAGATTATCCGCGAGAACGAGGGTAAGACCACCTATATCGGTGGTGGCGAGGAGAGCTTCGGTTTCTTGGCTGGCGACTTTGTTCGCGATAAGGACGCCGTTAGCGCGTGCGCATTGGCTGCCGAGGCTATGGCTTGGGCAAAGGAGAAGGGCCTGACGCTGCACGAGTGGTTGAAGGAGCTCTACGTGAAGTATGGCTTCTATCGTGAGGGTCTTGTTTCGGTTGTCCGCAAGGGTAAGGAAGGTGCCGAGGAGATTCAGAAGATGATGGTCGATATGCGTACCAATCCTCCCAAGACCATTTTAGGCTCACCCGTTGTGAAGATCAACGATTTCCTGTCGTTGGAGCAGACCGATGTCGTTGCTGGCACCAAGACTCCTATTGAGCAGGATAAGAGCAACGTATTGCAGTTCTTCACCGAGGATGGCACGAAGGTATCGGTTCGCCCGTCGGGTACCGAGCCGAAGATTAAGTTCTACTTTGGTGTTTGCGCTCCTCTGTGCTGCACCGCACGTTTCGACGATGTTCAGGCAGAGCTTGACGCAAAGATCGAGGCTATCAAGAAGGAGCTGAACCTGATCTAAGCAGAACTACCCTATTCAAACGAAAATATCCGCCATCTTCGCAGATGGCGGATATTTTTTGTTTAGGTGTTTGGTGTGATCCTTACTTGATAGTAACGCTGACAGCCTCGCTCTCGTTGTGGCAGCGGTCCATAGCCGTAACGACGTAGGTGCCTTCTGCATTAGCGGGCAGAGTGAATTCGGTCGAACGGGTTGTGGTAACGATGTGGTTGCCTGCATCAACATCCACCTTCTCGCCCTTTGCGAAGTGATATACAACAAAGTAGATCTGCTCCTGCATCGGATCTTTGGTTGCAACGCGCTTCCAAGTGAGCTTACCGTTGTTCAACTTCAACGACTTAACCTTAACGGGAGCTACGGCGTCGATAAAGTCGTAAGCGGGGATCACTGCGGGACGCGAGTGTTCAACGTTGATCAGCTGATCGCCTGCGCCGCCTGCATTGCTAACGATCGGATAAGCGGGCCACATACAAGTACCGTGAACGTTGTCCAGATAGCGGCTCATCTCGATCATACGGGTAAACTGATTTGTGCCCTCGCACAGGTCGGGAGCCTTGATTGACGAATGAACGCTCAAACCATAGTACATATGGCGACCAAAGGTGTTCTCGTTCCACCAGCGAGCCAAAACGTCGTAGCTTGCCAACTTGTGGTCGAGACGCAGATAGAGCTGCGGCAGCATATAATCAACCCAACCCTTCTCGGTCCAGAGGATCACGTCAGAGAACAGACCGCTGTAATTCTCAAATGCATTGGTGCGGCTGCCGCGGGGGTCATTCTTCTGATTGCGCCATACGCAGAAGGGGCTGATACCCAGGCGTACCCAGGGCTTCGTTGCGCGCATATCGTAGTGCAGCTGCTCGATCAGCAGATCGACGTTCTTACGACGCCAATCGTCCAACTTCATACCGTTGCCATACTTTGCATAGCTCTTCTCATCGGGGAACTCCTCATCCTTCACGGGATAGGGATAGAAGTAGTCGTCCATATGGATTGCATCTACGTCGTAACGGGTTACGATGTCGCGAACAACCTCGGTGATGAAGTCGCGACATTCGGGCAGACCCGGATCGAACAGAATCTGCTGGCCGTAGCGAACGAACCATTCGGGGTGCTTGTAGTAGATGTGGTTTTCGGGCAGTTCGTCGGTCTTAACCGTTGTAACGCGATAGGGATTGATCCAAGCGTGCAGCTCGATGTTGCGCTTGTGGCACTCGTCGATCATAAACTGCAAGGGGTCCCACATCGGATCGGGAGCTTTGCCGGCGGTACCGGTCAGATAGCGGCTCCACGGCTCCAATTCCGAAGGATAGAGGGCGTCAGCCGACGGGCGAATCTGCCAGAGAATAGCGTTGATACCTGCCAATTGGAGCGAATCAACCATATTAACCAGATAAGCCTGTGTCTGCTCCGAGGTCATTGCAGCGTACTGCTTCTGATGAACGGTGTGAATCCACGCACCGCGGAACTCACGTTTGGGATGCTGCTGTGCTTCGGCCTGTGCAACGAAAGCAACGGCAACAACAGCCAAAAGTAACGATTTGAGCTTCATAGTGTTGTTTAGTTTTAATTGGTTAGAGATTTTGTTTATTGTGTTAATTCTATTTTACTCTTATCATATTAATTCCGTCGCGTAGCGGGAGAATAAAACTTTCGACACGATCGTCATCGCGCACCATACGGTTGAACTCCAAAATGCCTTGCGTCTGACGATCGTTGTGAGCAACCTCCTCGACAACCTTGCCGTACCATAATATATTATCCGCAAGTAGTATAGAGCCACTATGAACAAGCGGTACTCCCCCATCATCACCCATCAACATTCGGTAGTAGGCGGGATATTCGCGCTTGTCGCCGTCGATAAAGACCAGATCGAACTGCTTGCCAAGCGTTGGCGCAATGACGAGAGCCGAGCCGACATGCAGTTTGATCTTTGTTCCGTGCTCCGAGCGATCGAAAAACTCCTGCGCCATAGGCTCCAATTCGTCATCAACCTCGAAGGTGTCGAGCGTCGCCCCCTCCTCTAATCCTGCGGCCATACTCAATGCCGAGTAGCCGGTGAAGGTGCCTATTTCAAGTATCGATTGCGGTCGCAACATCTGCACGATCATCTTCAACAATCGCCCTTGAATGTGTCCCGAAATCATTCGCGGGTGCATAATGCGCAGATTGGTCTGTCGATCCAACTCGTGCAGTAGTGCCTCTTCGGGCGACGAAAGGTCGTGGATATATCTCTCTAACGGATCCATCTTTATTTATATATAAGTGTTGAGGTGAGGCCGAATATCTCGTTGGCTATATCGGCAATCTGCTCGCGCGTAATGGCCTCGACACGTGCATAGACCTTCTCAATTGGCTCTACTTCGTTGTAAATCAGGTAGCTTTTGCCTGTGCCGATCATATAACTTTCGCGGCTCTCCATTGCGATAGCCACTTGCCCCATATATTGTTTCTTGGCAATTGCCAATTGGCGCGCAGTGAGTGAGTTTTTGCACAACTCTCCGATCTGCTCGGCAACCAACTCGCGGCAACGGTCAATCTTGTCGCGATCCGAACTGAAATAGATACTTGCCGCTCCCGTATCGGTATATGGAGTGTAATTGGCTTCGATGTTGTATGTCAAGCCGTTACGCTCGCGAACGGCGATATTTAACAATGAATTGGCGCACGGACCGCCCAACGTATTGATCAATAGTGCCAATGGCAATCGACGTTCATCATTCAGCGAGTATGCGCGACCGCCAATAATGCAGTGCGCCTGATGAAGATGTTTGCTGATATTTTTCTCGAATTGAGCAATTGGCGCAGGAACAATGCGCTTAAAGTTGCGCGTTGAAGCGGGTACTGTTGCGAAATATCGCTCTGCGATTTCGCGGATACGTCGTTCCGAAATATTTCCGACCGAGGCAAATACCATCTGGTCGGTGGTATGCGTGCGATTGACAAAGCGATGAATTCGCTCTGTTGTATAGTTCTTCAATGCCGCTTTGCGCCCTAAAATATTGTGCCCCAGTTGCGACCCCTCGAAGATCATATCCTCAAAGGTGTCGTAAATCATATCGGCAGGAGAGTCCTTATACGAATTGATCTCATCGGCCACCACCTCGCGTTCGCGCGCCAACTCTTTTTCGGGGAATGTTGAGTGGAAAGCGATGTCGGATATCAGTTCGGCAGCCTTTGCTATGTCGCGTTTGAGTACGGTCGCGTGAATGGTGGTCTCCTCTTTGGTTGTATAGGCATTCAGCTCTCCTCCCAAATTCTCTAATCGGCAGTTGATATGGTATGCGCGACGGTGCTCTGTTCCTTTGAATAGAGCGTGCTCTGTAAAGTGTGCCAATCCGAATTCATCGGCGAGTTCATCACGAGTACCAGCATTGATAATCAACGCGCAATAGGCCACATCGGAGCGCACCGCGCGATGAATTCCGCGAATACCGTTTGGGAGTTGATATGTATATAGTTTCTCCATTATTCGTGTTTTGCGAGGAATTGCCCCGTGTAACTCTGCTTACATTTTCGCAAATCGTCGGGCGTTCCCTCAAATACAATATGCCCGCCTCGATCGCCTGCTTCGGGACCGAGGTCGATAATCCAATCGGCGCATTTAATCACATCCATATTGTGCTCGACAATTACCACCGAGTGCCCGCGCTGGATCAAAGCTCCGAAAGCGGCGAGCAGTTTGTTTATATCGTGAAAATGCAGACCCGTTGTCGGCTCATCGAAGATGAACATCACTCGTCCCGCGCTATTCTCACGCAACATATATGATGCTAATTTCACTCGCTGGCTCTCACCGCCTGATAGCGTCGAGGAGGATTGGCCGAGCTTGATATATCCCAATCCTACATCCTGCAATGGCTTCAATCGTTCAACGATGCGTTGGCAGATACTCTCCGTGCCTGCGCCAAAGAAATCAATTGCCTCGTCAATGGTCATCTCCAATACGTCGTGAATCGACTTCTCGTGCCAGCGAACCTCCAAAATCTCCTCCTTGAAACGCTTGCCGCCACACGCCTCGCACTTCAATTCGATATCGGCCATAAACTGCATCGATACCTTGATCACGCCATCTCCCTGGCACTCCTCGCAGCGACCGCCCGCAATATTGAACGAGAAGTGCGACGGACCCATTCCGTTGTGTTTGGCGTAGGGCTGATCGGCATACAAACGGCGAATTTCGTCGTATGCCTTGATATATGTTACGGGATTCGAGCGCGATGACTTACCAATCGGATTCTGATCGACCATTTCGACCGATGTAAGCAAACTGAAATCACCTTCAAGCGACTCGAAATCACCCGGTTTCAGTCCCGTCTCGGTCAGCTGGCGTCGCAGAGCAGGATATAAAATTCCCTTTACGAACGATGATTTGCCACTACCGCTAACTCCTGTAATGCAAGTCATTACGCCTAACGGAATATTTACGTCGATACCTTTCAGATTGTTTTCTCGTGCCCCACGAACGATGATATGCCCGGCGGCACTGCGGAACGACTGTGGCGCAGCAATTGAGCGGCGCCCTGTCAAATAGTCGGCCGTAAGGCTCTCGCTCGGCTCATTCAATAGTTTGTCGAGAGGACCGTTGAAGACTACCCTGCCGCCCAACTCGCCTGCTCGCGGACCGATATCGACGATGTAGTCTGCTGCACGAATAACCTCCTCCTCGTGTTCGACAACGATCACCGTATTGCCCAAATCGCGCAACTGTTTCAGTACGCCGATCAATCGGTGCGTGTCGCGCGGGTGCAGACCAATGCTCGGCTCGTCTAAAATATAGAGCGACCCGACCAGTGAACTACCCAACGATGTCGAGAGGTTAATGCGCTGACTCTCACCACCAGACAGTGTCGATGAAAGTCGATCGAGGGTCAAATATCCCAATCCGACGTCGGTCAGGTAGCGCAAACGGTTGCGAATCTCGACCATAATGCGCTCCGAGGTTGCCGTGTCGTGTTCGTCGAGGTGGATTGTAGCGAAGAAATCGACCAACTCATCGACGGTCATCGTAACCAAATCAGCAATCGTTCGACCTCCGACACGCACATATAGAGCCTCCTTGCGCAGGCGACTACCTCCACACTCCGAGCAAAGAGTTTTGCCCGTGTAGCGTGCCTTCATTACTCGGAATTGAATCTTATATCGCTCTCCGTCAATATATTGGAAGAACTCGTCTAATCCGTGAAAATACTCATTTCCGCGCCACAGAAGTTGTTTCTGATCGCGTGTCAAGTCGTGATAAGGCGTATGAACGGGGAAATCGAATTTGTAGGCATTATTCACCAGCTGCTCCTTCCACCACTTCATCGTCTGTCCCTTCCAGCAAGCGATTGCATCCTCGAAGATCGAACGGCTCTTGTCGGGCACAACCAGATCCTCATCAATACCGATCACTTTGCCGTAGCCCTCGCAACGTGGGCACGCGCCGATCGGATTGTTGAAACTGAAAAGGTGCTCGGTTGGCTCCTCGAAGGTCATTCCGTCTAACTCGAAACGCGATGAGTATTCAACTACCTCGTCTTCTTCGCCGAGTGCAATGACGCGACACACGCCGCCACCCAATTCGTAAGCACGCGCTACGGCATCGCGCAGGCGGCTGCATACCTCCTCATCGTTCGACAAACGGGCACGATCCACCACGACCGAGATGCCTTCGGCTGTTTCGTTGCTTGAAATATCCTTTATAACCTCCTCAATCAGTGCGGTTTGACCATTGCGATATATTCGTAAAATACCCTCGCCAAAGAGCACCGTCAGCTGTTCAATCACACTTTGCCCCTCGGCCAATACCAACGGTGCGGCTATCATTACGCGCTTATCCGACCAGCGTTCAACAGCCTCCGTAATGACCTGTTCGGGCTGGTAGTTACGCACCTCGCGCCCCGAAATTGGCGAGAAGGTGTGTCCCACGCGGGCGAATAACAATTTGAGGTAATCGTAAATTTCGGTCGTTGTGCCGACGGTCGAGCGAGGGTTTTTGGTCGAAACCTTCTGCTCAATGGCGATTGCGGGCGCGATACCCGAAATCAGATCGACGTCGGGTTTTTCGATACGACCGAGGAACTGACGTGCGTAAGCCGACAGACTTTCGACATAACGACGCTGACCCTCGGCAAAAATTGTGTCGAAGGCCAAAGTGGATTTGCCCGATCCCGAAAGGCCGGTTACCACCACAAGTTTGTTATGCGGAATCGTGAGCGAGATATTTTTTAGGTTATGTACCCTCGCCCCTTGAATCCTAATCTGTTGCTTATCGTCAGTCATTCAAATAATTACTTTATTAACTCCATCTGCGATTGAAGGGTTACCTTCTCGCAGTAGCGGCAACGCAACGAGATTTTACCGTCGTTATTCAGTACGTCAAATGCGGTGCGAACGGGCTCGTTGTTGGTGATACACTTGGGGTTGGCGCAACGCACGAAACCATCAATATGTTCCGGAACGGTTACCTTGCGCTTCTCGATCACCTCGAAATCCTTAATCGTATTGACCATAGCCATCGGAGCAAACAGAGCAATGCGGTTGATCTCCTTGTCGAGGCAATAACGATCGGCAATCTTGATAATTGCTTTGCTACCCATACGCTTACTTTCGAGATTCATACCGAATGTAATGCGCTGCGGAGCGCGGTCGAGCTGCATAATGCGGATAATCTTGAAGAGCTGATCCGACGGAATGTGGTCGATTACCGTACCATTCTCGATGGCGCGAACCTCTTGTATTTTATTATCGTGTGCCATAGTCCTTTTTTTACTTTTTAACGCCTAACAAATAACTGATGATTGCCATACGGGTATAAACACCGTTTTCGGTCTGGTTGAAGTAGTAAGCCTTGGGATTCTGATCGACGTCGTAAGCGATCTCGCCCACGCGCGGCAGCGGGTGCAGAATACGCATATTCTCCTTCGTGCCATCGAGCATTGAGTTCTTCAAAACATAGACATTCTTCACACGCTCATACTCCATCGGGTCGGTGAAACGCTCGCGCTGCACACGGGTCATATAGACGATGTCGGCCTCGTTGATAGCGTCGCCGATCTCGGTCGTCTCGGTATATTCCAGACCCTTGTCGCGCAGGAATTGCTTATACTCCTCCGGCATACGCAGTTCGGGCGGAGCAACGAACGTAAATTTGGTATTGAAGTGCGAGAGAGCCTGCAACAACGAATGTACGGTGCGGCCATACTTCAAGTCGCCGACCATCATAATATTGATGCCGTCGAGAGTGCCCTGCGTCTTTTTGATCGAATAGAGATCGAGCAGCGTCTGCGAGGGGTGCTGATTTGCACCGTCGCCTGCATTGACGATAGGCACCTTCGAGAACTCGCTGGCGTAGCGCGGAGCACCCTCCAACGAGTGGCGCATTACGATCATATCGCAGTAGTTGCTGATCACCTGAATAGTGTCGTGGAATGTTTCGCCTTTCGATACACTGGTGTTAGCCGTATCCGAGAAGCCGATTACGCGAGCACCGAGGCGGTTGATTGCGCTCTCGAAACTGAGTCGGGTGCGGGTCGAAGGCTCGAAAAACAGCGAGGCGATCACTCGTCCGTTGAGCAGTGGCTCGTAGGGGTGCTCCTCGAAGTAGGCGGCCAATTCAGTAATGCGAATGATCTCATCTTTGGTGAGATCTGTGATTGAAATAAGACTCTTCTTCGCCATAGTTTATGTTTGGTTTTTAGTTGTTTGTCATAATTTCGGCTTGTGCTCCCTCGACCTTCGACAGGCGTGTGAGCAGTTGCTCGCTGAGGCTCTGACGTATTGTGAGTGTCATCGTGCAGAGGTTGTCGAAACATTGATCGGCAATCTTCGGTTGCAGATCCTTGACGATCTTCATCACCTCGTTCATAGCCATATAAGAGAATCGTACTTCGATGTGATCATCGACCGTGCGCTCGACCACCTCTGCTGCGGCAATCACCTCTGCCGCCGAGGTTTTATAGGCCTCGATCAGTCCCGAAACTCCCAATTTCGTACCTCCGAAATATCGCACGACAACGATCAGACAATCTGTAATCTCGTGCGAGAGCAACTGTCCGAGAATCGGTTTGCCGGCGGTCGATGATGGTTCGCCGTCGTCGTTGGCGCGGAACGATTCTCCGCGCGGTCCCAATCGCCACGCGTAGCAATGGTGTGTAGCGTCGTAATATTTTTTGTACAGCACTTCGAGTCGCTCGCGTATCTGCTCCTCCGTTGTAACGGGGTAAGCAAAGCAGAGAAACTTACTGCTCTTCTCCTTGAAGATAGCCTCGGCGTCGGCCTCGATTGTGCGATATACGTCGTTCTCCATTGCTCGGTTGGTTGCTTGTTTAGATTGTCTTGCGGAACATACGACTCCAACGAATATTCGCAGGGAAGCTCTTTTCGGGGTCGAGTGATAGCCATACGAACGAAGCCTTACCTACGATGTGATCCTCCGGAACGAAACCCCAAAAGCGCGAGTCTGCCGAGTTGTGTCGGTTGTCGCCCATCATAAAGTAGTAATCCATCTTAAAGGTGTATTCCGTTGCCACTTCGCCATTGATCAGATACTCGCCATTGCGCTCCTCGACGGTGTTGCCTTCATAAACCTCGATTGCACGACGATATAGTGGCCACGTTTGCGCGTTGAGGACGATCGTTGCACCTTTGGCGGGTATCCACAGCGGGCCCATATTGTCGATGTTCCAGGTATATGAGGTGTCGTTGGGAAAGTAGTCGAGGTTCTGCAAATCGTCGTAATAACGCTCCGCAGCAACCACCTTGCGCATTTGGCTGACGGCCTTCTCCTCGGCCTCGGTCAGGTGCATCGAGTAGTTTAGACCTGCACCCGAAACCTCGCTAATGCCCATATTCTTGAACGCCGTAAGGCTGATCGGAGCGTTGGTCGTTACAAAGTTAAGATGTTGTTTTTCGGGGATTTCTCGTTGTGTAACTCCATTGACAATCACCTCGCCATTGATAATCGAGAGTGTGTCGCCCGCAATGGCAACACAACGCTTGATGTAGTTCTCGCGTTTATCAACGGGTCGGGCAACGATCGTAAAATCCTGCTCCAAACGGCGGCGACCCTCGGTGTGCCCATATTGCTGCTGATAGTAACGCAGAACGTCGTAATAGGTCTTTTCCTGACGCTCCAAGAGCACGGTATCTCCCGCAGGGAAATTGAATACCACGATGTCGTCGCGCTCGATCTGTCGCAGACCTTTCAGTCGGTGGTAAGGTCGCTGAATAATCTCCGAGTAAGACTTTGCGCCCGTCTTTGAGAATGGCATCGTGTGATGCACAAACGGGAAAGCTACGGGCGTATTAGGCATCTGCGGACCATAAGTAACCTTGCTCACGTAGAGGTAATCACCCACAAGCAACGTGCCCTCCATCGAAGACGAGGGAATCACATACATCTGGAAAATGAAGATGTGAATTATCGAAGCAACGACTGTTGCGAAGATAATCGCACTCACCCACTCCTCAATCGAGCGATAGATTTTGCTCTTCTCTTTGAGTTTATCGTTGTATTGACCGATAAAACGGTATAAAAACTTCGTGATATAGACGTCGAAAATGATGATCAAACCGAGTAACCACCAGAGATTTCCGGTCCAAACGACGA
The DNA here is from genome assembly GCA_937899895.1 of uncultured Alistipes sp. Taxonomy (GTDB): domain Bacteria; phylum Bacteroidota; class Bacteroidia; order Bacteroidales; family Rikenellaceae; genus Alistipes. The sequence continues at coordinate 19,254 of CALBQR010000044.1, read as the reverse complement.
ACCAAAGCGTATAAATTATGGCGGCGAGTGAGAATTTTACCCAACGGTTAGCGAATATCTGTTTCAGTTTATCCATTTTTTAACCTTCAAATTATCTGTTAAAACGTTTGTTTTCAGAGCTGTCCGCCGCGCCTGTCTGCGGCTTGTTCCTAACGGACAAAGATACAATTTTATCTGCTTAAAATGAAATATTTTTTGACAGTTTTAGATTTTTATATTACATTTGTTGGCAATAAACGTAAAAGGATCGAAATCTTTAATGCGATATTTTATTGAGCTACGTTACGATGGCACCGCATATTGCGGTTGGCAACGTCAGAAGTCGGCACCTTCGGTGCAGCAGTGCATCGAGCAGGGGCTCTCTACCCTTCTGCGCTGTCCGACTGAGATTGTGGGTGCGGGGCGAACCGATACGGGCGTTCACGCAGCCTATTATGTGGCCCATTTCGATTCTGTACAACCCATTGCCGACACGTCGAGCTTTGCGTATCATTTGAACGCAATTTTGCCACGCGATATTGCGGTGATGAGCATTTCGCAGGTGAACGATGAGGCACACGCCCGCTTCGATGCCGTGCGCCGCGAGTATCGCTATCGCATTGAGCCAAAGAAGAATCCATTTACTCGCGCTCACGCGTGGCAGTACTATGTTACGTTGGATGTTGAGGCGATGAACGAGGCGGCTGCGCGATTGTTCGATTTTGAGGATTTTACATCGTTTGCCAAGCTCAACTCGAACAATACGACCAACATCTGTCATATCTACGAGGCTCGCTGGCGGGTGCTTGAAGATGGAGTTTTGGAATTTACGATCGCTGCCGATCGCTTTTTGCGCAATATGGTGCGCGCGATTGTCGGAACGCTGGTTGATGTCGGTATGGGCAAGTTGACCCCGAAGGGTTTTGCCGAGATTGTTGCTGCGTGTGATCTGGCGCGCTCATCGGGCTCGGCACCTGCGCAGGGGCTGTTTTTGAACGATGTGCAATATCCGCCCGAAGTTTTTGAGCGACGTAATTAATTGAAAAAACTATTGTTTAACCTTAAATTTATATTGACAATGATTCTTGGTTTGATTTGTCTGGTAATCCAGATCATTCTTTCGGTTCAGATCTTTCAGCGTAAGGATCTCGATGTAGTAGGTAAGCTGGTTATGGCTTTGATCGTAATCTTGGTACCTTATATGATTGGTGCTGCGTTCTACTACTTCTACGCAAAGGATAGGGCTGCACAGTGGTTTAAGAAATAATCCGCTCGCACCTTAAACGCAACACCGCCCGACTTCGTAAGAGGTCGGGCGGTGTGATTTTTTTGATAGTTTTTCGTTAGTATTGGAACATAAAGTTTAACGTATAGGCTGTTCGATAGAATTTTGTTCCGTCAAGACTGACTGCTGGATGCCATTTTGGAGACTTTTGCAAGACCTCTTTAACGGCTTCGGTCAGTGCCGGATCAGGCGAGAAAAGTAGTTCGTGGAAACATACGCTTCCGTCGTTATCGACAACGATTCGCACTTGAACTTTGCCTCTGGCTGTGCATCCTTTGGGGTATTTAATCATACTTTGCGCCCAAACTCGATAATCTATTGAGGGGTGCTTGTCTTTATTTTTGAAAAAAGCGGCATAGATAACTGTCCCGTCTTCCATTGTTACAATCTCTCTGCCAACCGTGTCGAGCAGAAAAGCCTGCTCTTTTTGAGCTTTGCGTAGCTCTCTTTTGTTCTGATCGGCAGCCGTCGCTTGACCAATTGCCAATGTGGCAAATAGAATGGCGAGTAAAAGTTTGGTTGTTGTTTTCATAGTTTTTATAGATTGATTTTTGCAATATTAAAAAAAAACTTTTTCAACTCCAAACAAAAAACGCCCGATTTTGTATAAATCGAGCGTTTTCCTATGAAATTTATCGGATTTTATCCGTGAATAGCGTGTCCCAGAGCTGCCTCGGCTGCCTCCATCACCGCCTCGTTCATTGTCGGGTGCGGGTGGATTGTGTGTGCCAGAACCTCGGCCGTTGCACCCAAAGCCTTGGCTACGGTCGGCTCGGCGATCATCTCTGTTACGTTCATACCCACGAAGTGAGCACCAACCAACTTGTCGGTTGCAGCGTCAAAGAGCAACTTTACAAAACCGTCGCGCTCGCCTGCCGCAGCCGCTTTGCCCGACGCCGTGAATTGGAATCGGCCGACCTTCAACTCGATACCCTTCTCCGCGGCCTGCTTCTCGGTCAAACCGACCGATGCAACCTCTGGTGAAGTATAGACGCACGAAGGAATAGTCGAGTAATCAATCGGTTGAGGTGAGCGGCCGCAAATAGCATCAACACAATGAATTGCCTCGGCTGATGCAACGTGTGCCAATGCGGGTGTAGGGATCAAATCGCCAATTGCATAGATACCCTCGACAGCAGTCTGATAGTGCTCATCGACCTTGATTTTGTCGCGCTCCAATTCGATGCCGACCTTCTCCAAGCCGATGTTTTCGGTGTTGGTTTTGATACCGACGGCCGCCAAAACCATATCTGCAACGAGTGTTTCGGCACCCTTCTTACCCTCGATATCGACCTCGCAGCGACCCTCGTCATTGACGCGAGCGGCCTTTACGGTTGTGCCCGTATAGACCGTCGCGCGCATCTTGCGGAAGGCGCGTTCCATTGTCTTCGACACCTCCTCGTCTTCGAGCGGCATAAGGTTGGGCAGATACTCGACAATGGTAACCTTCACGCCCAACTGCGCAAACAGAAAGGCAAACTCGCTACCGATCGCACCCGATCCGATCACTACGATTGATTCAGGTAACTCCTTGACAACCAATGCCTCGCGCGAGGTGATAATCTTCTCGCCATCAACGGGAATAAAGGGCATTTGACGCGGGCGCGCACCCGTAGCCAAGATGATATGATCGGCCTCATAAAGCGTGCGACCCTCCTCGTTTTCGACCGCTACAACGCCTTTGCTCTCGATCGAGCCGTGGCCACGCAGAACGTCGATTTTATTCTTCTTCATCAGGAAGTCAATGCCCTTGCTCATTGTCTCGGCAACACCACGACTACGAGCTACAATCTTCGAGATGTCGGCCTTTGCCTCACCCTCGATGTCGATACCGTAAGCAGCGGCATTCTTAACGTAGTGATATACCGATGCGCTCTTCAAAAGAGCCTTTGTTGGGATACAACCCCAATTCAGGCAGACGCCACCCAACGCTTCGCGCTCGACGATTGCGGTGCGTTTGCCGGCCTGTGCAGCGCGTACGGCGGCCACATAACCACCGGGTCCGCTGCCGATAACTATAATGTCGTATTTCATTCTCTTATAGCGTGTTTTATTTGATTACTTTAAGCGTTTCGCCAGCGTCGTCAGCTACTGCGCGCTTCCACTTCTCGTCGTAGCCGGGGAACATAGGCATTTCGGGAATCGCACGACCCTGACCATTGTCCTGGAACGAGCCGTCTTCGTTTTGACGTTTCACGTTGCCGTCAATGTATTTAACGAGCAGATACTGATCCAAAGCCGACCACTCTGCGAACAATTTCTGTGCCTTCTCAACCGAATAGCGCGTTACGAACTCCTGCGCCTTCTTGGGACTCTTTTGGTAGAGGGCGGCAGCCTTTGCATCAACCTCGGCCAACTCCTCCAAACGAGCATTCTCCCACGCATCAACCTTGCCGCGTACCTCCGAGCCAATCATATTGTAACGCAGGTAAGCGAAATTTGAAACGCGATTGAACAGCCAGAATGCCGACGTAGGCGAGTACTCCATCATCGAGCCATTGCCCTCTGCAAAACATTCGGGAACCTCGTTTATCGAGCAGTAGATCGGAGTCAGGGCCGATGTCGAAGCGTCATCAACACCAAACCACAGCACGCCACCAATCGGATTGGGCAACCAATTACGAGCCTGTGCCACAAGCCAGAAACCTGTCTGCTGCGTAGCCGTAGCACGCTCGTTGGTATATTCCACGCCATCAACCTCCCAACTCATTGGACGCCAGCGATAAGGCAGACCGTTGCCACCTGCGCCAACATCTTTGGTCATATCCATCGGGGTACCTTCATAGTGGTCGCGCATAGCGTCGAAAACCATCTTTGCCGAAACCTTTGCGCGCGGCTTAACCCACAGGGGCATACGGTTTTTGGGGTTGTGTCCCATTGCGTAGTCGAGATACTGATCCATACCGTCGGCAACCATACGGAAGAAACTCCAAACGCGAGCCTCGCAACCGCGCAATGCCATAAAGTCAGCGGGAGCGTATGTGTCGCAGAAACTGAAATTATCATCCGAACCCTCGTACAGACCCGCCTCGCGTGCGAACGAGATCACGTCGTCCGAATAGACGCAATTTTCGGGATCGTTCTTCGGGAAGGTCGAGATACGCGAGTGGTTTGCGTGTGCGCTGACATAACCGTCGGGCACGCGGCGAGCCACATAGACGATACCTTTATTAATGTTGTCGCCACGCTCGTTGAGCTTGCAGCCTTTGCCAATCAGCTCCATAATCCACACCTCATTAGCGTCGGCAATAGTGAATGACTCGCCACTCGATGCGTAGCCATACTCCTCTGTAAGCGAAACGATTACGTCGATTGCCTCACGTGCCGTTTTAGCTCGTTGCAGGGTGATGTAGATCAGCGAGCCGTAGTCCATAATGCCTGTCGAATCCTCCAATTCGGGACGACCGCCAAAGGTTGTTTCGGTGATGATGAGCGAGTGTTCATTCATATTACCAACGGTCGAATATGTGCGCTCGGCTTGTTTGATCTGACCCATATAACGACCACTATCCCAATCATATACGGGCATATAAGTACCTTTGGGATAACCCTTCTTGGGGGCGTTGTACTTGTAGAGTGCGCCATAGAGCTGGTGTGAATCGGCGGCATAGCTGACGATGATCGAGCCATCGGTCGAAGCTCCGCGCGTAACGATAAAATTGGTGCAGGCTAAAGCTACACTCGAAGCGAGTAGAGCGACTGCGGTGAATAGAGTTCTTAAACGTGTCATAAGTAATCAAATATGTAGTTTAACTACAAATATACAAAAATTTCGGGATTTAACGAATTTTGACTAACTTTACACATCGAAACTAACACTTTTTCGCAATGTCAGTAAAAAGTCAATTGGAGCGTGTGCGTGCGACGTTGCCCGAGGGGGTAACGCTCGTAGCTGTGTCGAAAACCCACCCCGTTGAGGCAATCGCGGAGGCATACGAGGCGGGTCAGCGGGTCTTTGGTGAGAGTCGCCCACAAGAACTTCGTGCCAAGTACGAAGCTCTGCCGCACGACATCGAATGGCATATGATTGGCCACCTCCAAACCAACAAAATCAAATATATTGCTCCGTTCGTTGCGATGATTCATTCGGTTGATAGCGAGCGACTTGCTGAGGCTATTCAGGTGCAGGCTGCCAAGTGCAACCGCACAATTGATGTGCTGCTCGAAATCCACGTTGCCGAGGAGGAGAGCAAATCGGGCTGGGCAATTGAGGAGTTACGCGCGGCGGTTACGTCGGGCTTGTTTGAGCGTCTGCCGAATGTGCGCGTGCGCGGTGTGATGGGTATTGCGACCAATACCGATGATGAGGTGCGTATTGCGTCGGACTTTGCGCAGTTGGCGGCATATAAAGCGGAGTTTGCAGCCCATTTTGGCGAGCAGTTCGATACACTTTCGATGGGAATGTCTGATGACTACCCCGCTGCCATTGCAGCCGGCTCGACAATGGTCCGCATAGGCTCAACAATCTTCGGTGCACGCGATTACTCGAAATAAAAAATTGACCTTAAATAAAAAAAACACCCTCAACCAACGATCGAGGGTGTTTTTTTATTGTTGATATGCAGCCGATTATCTCACTCGCAGCGAGCGACCGATGCGCAGTGTGGTTTTGCTCGAAATACCGTTCATACGACAAATTGCACCAACCGTTGTGCCGTACTTGACGGCCAAACCGCCCAACGTGTCGCCCGAACGAATCTTATGATAGACCTTCTTTGCGGCCTCTTCCTTTTTCTTCTGTTCGGCAATCTCCTCATCGCCAAGAATCTCATCTTCAAAGTCCTGAATACCGGCGCGTGAGTGAATATCAAAATAGTCCTTTTTGAGCAGGAATGTTTCGCGGCGCAGGTTGCCATTCTCGAAATTCACCAATCGTTCAGGGTCGAACGTCTGACCGAAATATCGCATCTCATAGTGCAAGTGAGGTCCTGTACTACGGCCTGTGTCGCCACCCAAACCGATGATTTGGCCTGCATAAACCGTGTCGTTAGGCTTTACGAAACGCTGATCGAGGTGGCCGTGCCACGTTTCGAGTCCGTTGTCGTGGCGGATTACAATCAAGTTGCCGTAACCACCTTTGTTATAGGTTGATATGCGTACCTTGCCGCTGAAAGTTGCATAGATCGGATCGCCCGTTTTGAGCGGAATATCGACGCCGCGATGACGACGACGACCGCGCGGACCGAACTTCGAGCGAACGGTGCCTTTGATCGGATAGTGGTAGCCTTTGAGCGAATCAACCAACTCGATCACAACCGATTCGGGCAGGTCGGCCAGCTTTACATCCTCATAGGGGAACAACTTGACCGTATCCCAATGCTTTGCGTAGGTATCAATCTCCCAATCCTCTGCCGAGCGTACGCGAATATATCGCCACGAGTTGTCATTGAACAGCACGACCTTCACGGCGTCATTTTCAGTCGAGAGTGTGTCGAGGGCGATGGTGCCGTTGCCGGTGCTAACCGACGTTACGGGTTGTGCCTTAACTTTGGGCATTGCTTCGAGTAGTTCGACCTCGCTTTGGGCTTGTTGAAGTAGTTCTTTTAGTTTATTGACATCCTGCGCGGTGGCCGTTGTAGCCGCAAGCGCGAGGGCTATGGGGAGCAGAAATTTGGTTATTTTCATTGTAATCGAAATTTTTAGTCGGGCAAAGATAATTAATTATTCTGATTTTTCGCTCTCTTTGATGTATTCTTCGGCAGTTTCGAGAGCCGTGTAGAACTCCTCGCCAAAGCGACGGATAATAGGCTCTTTCAATGCTTTATAGACGGGTACGCCCAATTTGCGCCCACACTCCACAGCATCGCGGCAAACCGACCAGCGATGGTAGTTAAGTCCTACGCTGCCGTTCGAGAAATTGACCAACCGAATCGGGTACAAGTGGCACGAAATAGGTTTGTAGAACGAGCATTTGCCTTCGCGATACGCTCGCTCGATAGCGCAGAATGTAACCCCATTCTCCTCGAACGAGTAGGCGCACTCGGCATCGTTGATCAGCGGTGTGCAGTAGTCGCCATCGCTATCTACGACCATAAAACCTTGTCGCTCAATGGCCTCAATGCCTTCGGGCTTCATATAGGGTTTGTAGTTCTCGTACTCCTCTTCGAGCGTATCGACCTCTTCGATTTCAAGCGGTGCGCCTGCGTTGCCTTCGACGCAGCAGATTCCGCGACATTTGCCTAAATCGCATACGAAACACTCGCGCAGCAGATCGAGGCTTACGATCTTATCATCAATTTCAATCATTATTTCAGCGAATCAGCAATTACTAAATCGAACATCTCGCCCAGCGACATACCCATCGTTGCGGCCTGCTTGGGAACGATACTTGCGGCACTCATACCGGGAATTGTATTGATCTCAACCATATAGGGCACACCTTCGGGAGTGAGGATAAAGTCAGCTCGCACTACTCCGCTGCAACGGCAAAGACGATAAGCTTCGACTGCCATACGGCGAATCTTGTCGGCCGACTGCTCGTCAATCGGTGCGGGTGTAATCTCGTCGGACATACCGCTTGTGTATTTGGCCTCATAGTCGAAGAAATCCTTCTTTGAAACGATCTCGGTCAGGGGGAAAACATACTCTTTCTCGCCAAGGATCATCAGTCCGCAACCGATCTCACGGCCCGAAATCATCTCCTCGATCAGTACATCATCACTCTCGCTGCGAGCGTACTCAATAGCGGCTGCAATATCCTCTTTTTTAGATACTTTTGTTACGCCGCAACTGCTGCCGCTTGCGTTAGGCTTGATAAATACGGGCAGGCCCAACTGCTCAACCACTTCGTCTGCCGACACGTTTTCGTTGCGTGTAAGGAAGATCTCGCGAGCAACGGGAACGCGACCTGCAACAGCGCGTTTAGTCGAAATCTTGTCGAATGTGATCACCGATGATGCCATACCGCACGACGAATAGGGAACGCCCATAATGTCGAGGTAACCCTGCAATTTGCCGTCTTCGCCGGGGGTGCCGTGAATGATGATCAATGCGTAGTCAAACGCCTTGTGCTCGCCATTGATCGTGATCGAAAAATCGTTTTTATCGACCGCGATTACCTCGCCTTCGGCGGTTGTGTGGTTCCAATTACGACCCTGTATATCGACTACGGTAATGTCATATTTCGAGTGGTCCATTGCCTGCTCGATCTGCGCTGCACTTGCTAATGCAATCTCGCGCTCCGACGAATCACCGCCTGATAAGAGGGCTATATTGAGTTTTTTCATTGTTTTTCGCTATTATGATTATGGATTATAAATATCTTTATATCGGAATGCAAGAATCTCTTGAATCAGATCAATGTAGTTCTTCGCTTCACATTCGGGGTCGATCTTTGTGGCGCGCTGGAAATCGTTCAACGCTGCACCCCACTCATTGTGGCGATAATGCCATTCACCACGTTCGATATATAGTTTGGCGTTGTCGGGATCGCTTTCGATCATCTCGTCTAATCGTTGGCGATAAGCCGCCGCCGACCAAAGATTGTTTTGACGGATATATTTCAAAACACCCTCGCAGAGCATTGACTGCGCATCGCCACCCGTTTGAAGGGTTTTTCGTACCATTGTCGATGAGTAGTTGTGCTGTGGCGCATCTTCGAGAATGGTTACTCGATCGACGAACTTGTCAATCGGCTCGCCCTGGCGTGGATATACATATATAGGATAATTTTCGAGAATGTATTCGGGCTCGCGCCACTTGTCGAGCGTGCGGATCAAATCACCTCCCATTAAGATTGAAAACCGCATCTCGTTGCCGAAATTTTCGTGCAGGTAACGCAGTGTATTTACCGTATATGAGGGGCGTTCGAGCAGAAACTCAACTGCCGAGGCCTTGATCTGTTCCGGAAAGCGCGATTCAGCACACGCGATTTCGGCCATCTCGAATCGTTGCAATTCGGCGGCCAATTCGGGTGCTGCTTTATGGGGATTTTGGGGCGATACGATAAGTATAACTTCGTCGCACAATTTGCGCTCGACAGCATATTCGGCTATGGCAATATGTCCTTTATGGATCGGATTAAACGATCCGAAGTAGAGCATTACCTTCTTCATTTCGAGCACTATGCAATAAAGTTCTTGACGATTTCGGCAACTTCGGCAACTGCAACTTCAAGGTCATCATTAACCACTTGTCGATCGAATTTGGGTGCTTTGGTCAGCTCGAATGAAGCCTTTGCAATACGTTTCTCGATTACCTCCGGGGCGTCGGTCCCGCGACCCTCCAAGCGACGGCGCAACTCCTCAATCGAGGGGGGCATAACGAAGATCGACATCGCGTCATTGCCAAAGATCTCTTTCAGTCGAATACCGCCCATTACATCGACATCGAACAGAATGACGTTGCCTTTGTTCCAGATACGCTCCATCTCGCTGCGCAAAGTGCCGTAGCAAGTGCCTTTATAGACCTCTTCCCACTCGACGAATTTATTTGCAGCAACAGCCTCGGCGAACTCCTCGGCCGAAAGGAAGTAGTAATCTACCCCATTCTTCTCCACGCCACGCGGAGCGCGACTTGTTGCCGAGATTGAGAATTCGAGATTCGAGAATTGTTCGAGCAGACGGCGTACGATAGTTGTTTTACCCGATCCGCTCGGTGCCGAAAATATCAAAAGTTTCCCCATTGTTGCTGAATGTTTAGAGCAGGTTTAACACTTGTTCCTTAATCTTCTCCAATTCATCTTTCATCTGTACGACAAGACGCTGCATCTGGCTGTCGTTCGACTTCGAGCCGAGAGTGTTGATCTCACGACCCATCTCCTGCGCGATGAAACCGAGCTTACGGCCGGGAGCCTCCTCGCCTGCTGCCACTTCGCGGAAATATTTGCAGTGGTTTGTCAGACGCACCTTCTCCTCGGTAACGTCTAACTTCTCGATATAGAAGATCATCTCCTGCTCCAAGCGATTCTTATCCACCTCGACCTTCAATTGCTCGATCGAATCGATAATCTTTGTACGGATAGCCTCCGTGCGGGCCTTCTCGAAGGGTGTTACGGCCTCTTTGAGGGCTTCGATCTTATCGACACGATTCAGCAGGTCGGCAATCAAAATTGCGCCCTCCTGTGTGCGGAACGAGTCGAGTTGTGCAATAGCTCCGCTAACGGCCTCCATTAAAGCCTTCTGCTCATCTTCGGTGATGTCGGCCGAGTCGTTCGATACAACTTCGGGCAGACGCATAACCGACTGAATCAACGAGGCGTTGGTTTCGGGCGAAAGTTCGATATTGTTCTCTTTGCAGATTTGGCTCAATGCGTTGTAGTGAATCTTGAATAGTTCGCTATTTATCTTTACCGAACCTTCATCGATTGTCGTTTCGACGTTGATATATACATCGACCTTACCTCGCTTTACAACCTGCGAAATCTGATTGCGAATCTCATATTCGTAGGGGCGATATATCGCCGGGAGCTTAATGCTCAAATCGAGTTGTTTGCTGTTAAGCGATCGAATTTCGACCGTAATTTTTTTGTTTTGAGTAGCAGATTCGGCTTTGCCGTATCCGGTCATCGATTTTATCATAGTTGGTGTTTCTGTTTTCTAGTTGGCAAAGGTACATTAAAATTCTCATAAAAGACTGTATTTACCATAAAAAAGTTGATAATGTTGTTGGATGTAACGAAATAAATTTCTATATTTGTAAGTCGCACAAGCAAAACAATGTTTGCTTACGGATTGAAAGTGTAATAATGAAATAACCTAAAAATACTAAACGAAACTATTGAAAACTAATAAAAACATTATGAAAAAGCACAATTTTAATGCAGGACCATCGATCCTGCCCCGCGAGGTGATCGAAAAGGCAGCAGCGGCTGTTCTCGATTTTGACGGTATGGGACTATCGATTCTTGAAATCTCACACCGAAGTAAAGAGTTTGATGCTGTTATGGATGATGCAGTGGCATTGTTCCGTGAGTTGATGAATATCCCTGAAAACTATAAGGTAATCTTCGTCGGTGGCGGTGCTTCAACGCAGTTCTTCCATATTCCCTACAACCTGCTCGAAACAAAGGCCGGTTATATCAATACGGGCGTTTGGTCGAAGAAGGCTATTAAGGAGGCGAAGAACTTTGGCGAAGTTGCAGTTTTGGCTTCGTCGGAGGATCGCAACTTTACATATATTCCCAAGAATGTAGAGATTCCCACCGATCTGGACTATCTGCATATCACTACCAATAATACGATCTACGGTACGGAGTATCACGCCGATATCGACTGCCCCGTTAATCTTATTGCCGATATGAGTTCGGATATTTTGAGCCGCCCCGTTGATGTTACCAAGTATGCTATGATCTATGGTGGCGCACAGAAGAACCTCGGCCCCGCAGGTGCAACCTTCGCAATCATTCGTGAGGATATCGTAGGTAAGGTGTCGCGCGCACTGCCTTCGATGGTTGATTATCGCAGCCATATGAATAACAATTCGATGTATAACACTCCTCCCGTATTCCCCGTATATGTAATCCGCGAGACTTTGAAGTGGATCAAGAGCATCGGTGGTGTTGAGGAGATCTATCGTCGCAATAAGGAGAAGGCCGAGCTGCTCTACGCCGAGATCGACCGCAACCCGCTGTTCCGCGGTACTGCCGATAAGGAGGATCGCTCGTTGATGAACATCTGCTTCGTTATGAATCCTGAATATGAGGCATTGGCTCCCGAATTTATGGAGTTCGCCAAGGAGCGTGGTATGGTAGGTATCAAGGGTCATCGCTTGGTTGGCGGTTTCCGCGCATCGTGCTACAATGCTTTGCCCAAGGAGAGTGTTGAGGCTCTGGTTGCAACAATGCAGGAGTTTGAGAAATTGCACGTAAAATAAATCAAAAGGAGGAATCACTTATGAGTAGCGATTGGTATGTGAATATTGTTAAGCCAAATCCGCAAGGCGAAGTGCTTCCTATTACCGATTATTATTCATTGAATATGGCAAAGAAAGTATTGGTGGCGACCGAAAAGCCGTTCGCCAAAAAGGCAGTAGATGGTATTCGCGAGGTTGTCGAGAAGGCCGGCTACGAACTGAAAATGCTCGAAAAATATACCGATAAGGCTCAACTGCTCGAAGCTGTTGCTGATGTCGATGCGCTGATTATCCGTAGCGATAAGGTTACAGCCGAGGTTCTTGCAGCAGCTAAAAATCTGAAAATTGTTGTGCGTGCAGGTGCAGGCTACGACAATGTCGATTTGGAGGCAGCAACCGAGCGTGGTGTGGTGGTTATGAATACCCCCGGTCAGAATGCAAATGCCGTGGCTGAATTGACGATTGCAATGATGGTATTTATGGCTCGCAACGGCTTCAATCCCGGTACGGGTATGGAGTTGCGTGGTAAGCGTCTGGGTATCGTGGCTTATGGCGCAATCGGTCGCATCGTGGCTGATGTAGCTGATGGCTTCGGTATGTATGTTCACGTCTATTCGCGCCCGAATCCCAATAAGGTGCGTCTGTATGCGAAGCATTTGCGTCGCGACGATTCACTCGAACAGATGTTTTCGGAGAGCAATTTCGTGTCGTTGCATATGCCTGCAACGCCCGAAACAAAGGGTATGATTGGCTACGACCTTATTAAATTGATGCCTACGGGTGGCGTTCTGGTCAATACTGCTCGCAAGGAGTTGGTTGATGAGGAGGGTCTGATTCGCGCCTTCGAGGAGCGTTCGGATTTGAAGTATGTAACCGATATCGCTCCCGTTCGCATAGAGGAGATGAAGGAGAAGTTTGGCAATCGCGTATTTGCAACCCCCAAGAAGATGGGTGCCGAAACAGCCGAGGCAAATATCAATGCCGCAGTGGCCGCTGCAACGCAGATTGTCGGTTTCTTCGAGAAGGGCGATGTACAGTTCCAAGTAAACAAATAATTAAACGTAGCAGGTTGAGTTTCGGCTCAATCTGCTCGTAACCTTAAAACAGATAAAACAATGGTTAAGATTAAACCGTTCAAGGCGGTTCGCCCGCCACGCGAATATGCTGCCGAGGTGGCATCGCGCCCTTACGACGTTCTGAATTCGGTTGAGGCAAAGGCCGAGGCAACCGAGCGTTCGTTGTTGCACATTATTAAGCCGGAGATCGATTTTGATCCCATTGCTGACGAGCACTCGCAGCCCGTATATGAGAAGGCTGTCGAAAACTTCCGTCGTTGGCGCGAGGAGGGCTGGCTGGTTCAGGATGATGAGGAGCGTTACTACATTTATGCCCAAACAATGGATGGTCGTACGCAGTATGGTCTGGCTATGTGCTGCCACTTCGAAGACTATCTGTCGGGCGCAATCAAGAAGCACGAGCTGACCCGCCCCGATAAGGAGGAGGATCGTATGATTCACGTCAATAATCAGAGCGCAAATATCGAGCCCGTATTCTTCGCTTATCCTGCAAATGAGGAGATTGACGCGATCGTTAAGTCGATTGTCGAGAACGAAGAGCCGGAGTACGATTTCGTTGCAGCCGATGGCTTTGGTCATCATATGTGGCCTGTGAAGGATAAGTCTGTGAATGACCGTATTACCGAGATTTTTGCATCGATTCCTGCTTTGTATGTGGCTGATGGTCATCATCGTACAGCAGCAGCTGCTCGCGTAGGTCAGGAGCGTATGAAGGCTAACCCGAATCATACGGGCGAGGAGGAGTACTGCTATTTCTTGGCTGTTACCTTCCCCGATGATCAGTTGGCGATCATTGATTATAACCGCGTCGTACGCGATTTGAACGGCTTGACTCCCGCAGAGTTGTTGGAGAAACTCAATGAGTCGTTCGTGGTTGAGTGCAAGGGTGAGGAGATCTACAAGCCCGATGCTCTACACAACTTCTCGATGTACTTGGAGGGCAAGTGGTATAGCCTGACTGCAAAGGAGGGTACATACGACGATAACGACCCGATCGGTGTGCTTGACGTTACCGTTCTGTCGGATCTGGTACTCGACAAGATTTTGGGCATTGAGGATCTGCGTACTTCGAAGCGTATCGATTTCGTGGGTGGTATTCGTGGTTTGGGCGAGTTGAAGCGTCGCGTTGATAGTGGCGAGATGAAGGTTGCCTTCGCGCTCTATCCCGTTTCGATGAAGCAGTTGATCGACATCGCCGATACGGGCAATATTATGCCTCCCAAGACCACTTGGTTTGAGCCTAAACTGCGTTCGGGCGTTGTGATCCACACCTTCTAAAAGAGATGGGCTAACTTATATAATAAATAAGTATTATGGCAAAGATAAAAGGAACAATCATCGTCGATCGTGAGCGTTGCAAGGGCTGTGAGGTCTGTGTAGCATCGTGTCCGTTCGATGTGCTGCGTCTGGCTACCGAGGTGAACAGTCGCGGATATAATTATGCCGAGATGGCAGAGCCCGACAAATGTACGGGTTGTGCAAGCTGTTCGATCATCTGCCCCGACAGCTGTATTACTGTTTATCGTCAAAAATTCGAATAGCTATGAAGAAGGACGAAGTTAAATTGATGAAGGGTAACGAGGTGATCGCACATGCGGCGATTCGTTATGGCTGTGATGCCTACTTCGGCTACCCTATCACCCCGCAGTCGGAGGTGATGGAGACCTTGATGGAACTCAAACCCTGGGAATCGACCGGTATGGTTGTTTTGCAGGCCGAGTCGGAGGTTGCATCTATTAATATGGTATATGGTGCTGCTGCAACGGGTAAGCGAGTGATGACCTCGTCGTCGAGCCCAGGTATCAGCCTTATGAGCGAGGGATTGAGCTATCTGGCAGGTGCCGAGCTACCCTGCTTGATCGTGAACTGCCAGCGTGGTGGTCCGGGTCTGGGTACTATTCAGCCTTCGCAGGGCGACTATTTCCAGGCTTGTAAGGGCGGTGGCCACGGCGACTTCCACCTGATCGTTTTGGCTCCCAGTTCGGTGCAGGAGATGAACGATTTTGTGGCAGATGCTTTCGATCTGGCATTCAAGTATCGCAATCCCGCAATGATTTTGGCTGATGGTGCTATCGGTCAGATGATGGAGAAGGTTGTTCTTGCTCCGCAGCGCGATCGCAAAACTAACGAGTATATTGCCGAGGAGTGCAAAGATTGGGCTGCGTGTGGTCGTGGTGAGGAGCGTCGTCCGCGCAACGTAGTTACGTCGCTCGAATTGCAGTCGGAGGCTATGGAGGTGATCAACAAGCGTTTGCAGGCAAAGTATAAGGCTTTGGAGGAGAACGAGGTACGCTACGAGATGATCGATTGCGACGATGCTGATTATGTGATCGTGGCATTTGGCTCGTCGGCACGTATCTGCTCGGCTACGGTTGAGTTGGCTCGCGCCGAGGGTATCAAGGTCGGTCTGTTGCGCCCCATTACTCTCTATCCCTTCCCCAAGAAGGCTATCGAGGAGTTGGCAGAGCGTGGCGTTAAGGGCTTTTTGAGCGTTGAGTTGAACGCCGGCCAGATGGTTGAGGATGTTCGTCTGGCAGTTAATGGCCGCACAAAGGTTGAGCATTATGGCCGTCAGGGCGGTATGATGTACTCACCGGGTGAGGTTCTCGAAGCATTGAAAGATAAAATCATTAATAAGTAAAGGCTATGGCAGAGGTTGAAATTAAACAGGAGAATCTGGTTCACGCACGTCCCAAGTTGTTGCGTGATAATCTGATGCACTATTGCCCGGGTTGTAGCCACGGTACGATTCATAACTTGATTGCCGAGGTTGTCGAGGAGATGGGTCTTGACGGCGATTGTATCGGCATTTCGCCCGTTGGTTGCGGTGTATTTGCATATAACTATATCGAGATTGATTGGGTCGAGGCGGCTCACGGTCGTGCTTGCGCAGTTGCTACGGGTATCAAGCGAGTTCATCCCGAAAAGATGGTCTTCACTTATCAGGGTGATGGCGACTTGTCGGCAATCGGAACGTGCGAAACGATCCACGCTGCGGCTCGCGGTGAGAATATCGCAGTAATCTACATTAATAACGCCATTTACGGTATGACAGGTGGTCAGATGGCTCCTACTACCCTGCTGGGTATGAAGACCGCGACGACCCCTTACGGTCGTGATCCTCGTCTTAATGGTTATCCCTACAAGATTTCGGATATGTTGTGCCACTTGGACGGTGTATGCTATGTAACGCGCCAGAGCGTTCACAAACCTGCAAACGTACGCAAGTGCAAGGCTGCTATCCGCAAGGCATTCGAGAATGCAATGGCAGGTAAGGGTTTCTCGCTGGTTGAGGTCGTTTCGACTTGTAACAGCGGATGGAAACTCTCGCCCGTTGCAGCAAATAAGTGGATGGAGGAGAATATGTTGCCGTTCTATCAGCTGGGCGACCTGAAAGATGTTAAAGAATAAGGAGGACAGAACGATGAAAGAGACTCTTATTATAGCAGGTTTCGGAGGACAGGGAGTCCTCTCGATGGGTAAGATTTTGGCCTACTCTGGCGTAATGCAGGACTATGAAGTTACTTGGATGCCTTCGTATGGTCCAGAGATGCGCGGTGGTACGGCCAATGTAACGGTTGTTATTTCGGATCGCAAGATCTCGTCGCCCATTGCTCATCAATACGATACGGCAATCATTCTTAACCAGCAGTCGATGGATAAGTTCGAGCAGATGATTCGACCGGGCGGTACGTTGATCTATGATACCAATGGTATCACACGTCATCCCGTTCGTGAGGACATTTCGGTCTATACGATCGATGCTACGGTTGAGTGTGTTAAGTTGGGTAATCCCAAATTGTTCAATACATTGGTGTTGGGTGGTTATTTGAAGGTATGCCCCGTTGTAACGCTTGAAAATGCCTTTGAGGGCTTGAAGCGTTCGTTGCCTGAACGCGCGTGGAAAATGCTTCCGCAGAATGAAGAGGCTATCCGCCACGGTGCAGAGATTATCCGCAAGGTGCGATAAGCGATCGCCAGCGATAACATTAACTATAAACCGCAGACTCTCGCGAGAGCCTGCGGTTTATTTTATTAATATAGGTGTAGAATTATGGGCAGATGATCGCTCGGCCCTGCGGTATAGGCGCGTGAGGTGAAGGTGCGTAGAGGGCGTGCTTCACCATTATTTGAGAGTAGATCGCGACGAATATAGACCTGCGCACGAGCCGATGGAAAAGCCTGCTGATCGACCCAAAAGTTATCATACATCAACCAACGACCATTATAGACGATTGTGCCTTCTCCACGACGCTCGGCTTCGAGCAAAAGTGGCTTGCACCATTCGGGCATTGTGCGATGTCGGAGTAATTGTTGTGGAGAGTCGTTGAAATCGCCAATCAAAATGATGCGAGCTGCGCTGTCTGCGCGATGAAGTGAGTCTGCAAATGCTGCCAAATGGCGTTGGGCTTTTAATCGTCGCTCGCGACTGCTTAATTGCGACGGGAGATGGCAGACCACAAGATCAACACGAGAACCCTCCAATGCGCCCTGAACATATAGAAAGTCGCGTCGGTAGCCCGATTTGACCTCTTGTACTTTGTGAGGGAAGAATTTATCGCCTTTATATAGCAGTGCTAAATCCATACCGCGCGAGTCATTCGAGGTGCGGTGAATGTAGTTATAGTCGGTGCCGAGTGTCATTACCAAATCGCGCACAACCGTCTCATTCTCAACTTCGGCCAAAGCAACGACCTCTGCTGCGACTGAATCTATCACCGATGCAATAGCGTTTAGTTTATTCTGATAACGCGTGGTATTCCAGCGTAATGCTCCGTCGGGCGTGTATTCGCGATCGTCATAAAATAGCGACGGTATGGTGTCGTACAACGATTCGACATTGTAGAACATCACAATCGCAGGTCGTTTGGCAGTTGCCGTAACGACTATGAACGCTGTCGCAAGTATAGTCCAGAGCAGTCGCATTACTCCTTCGCGTTGCCGGTTTGTTTGAAGATTTTATATCCAATAGCGGCGATAAAGATCGACATTATCGGGCTGATGAGATTGAAAATGCAATATGGGAAATAGACAAACGTCGAAACACCCAATACGGTCGATTGAGTCATACCGCACGAGTTCCACGGAATCAGCACCGAGCAGACCGTAGCCGAATCCTCGACCGAACGGCTCAAAAGTCGAGGTTCGAGCCCCTGCTTTTTATATAGATCTTTGAACAGATTCGACGAGAGAATGATCGAGAGATATTGGTCGCCCGTACACATATTGCAGAACAGACCCGCTCCGACGGTCGAGGCCACGACAGCCGAGGTACGACGTACGAAGCCCAGGAACAACTCGGTCAGGGCGCGCAAAATGCCGCTGCCGGTGCTGATGTACAGCTCGATACGCAGAATGCACGGTTATTATTAATGAGTACCAGTGCCTCCATTGACGAGTTGAACGGGGCTGCCGGCACGGTGATGGCTGAGGGAAGTGGAGCCTGTGTACTCAGTGTTGCCGGGGGGGACTATGCTGGTGTTGTGCGAGATTCTGCCTCAGCTGTGTCCGGCCTTTCACTGGGAATTACCAAGACTGGTTCGGGTACACTGCAGTTGAATGGCGCTAACTGTACTTACACCGGTGTTACAACGGTGGAGAATGGAATACTCACCTTCACGGGAGATACAAGTCTGTGTAGCGTAGATTTGGCTTCCGGCGCTCGATTGATAACTGAAGGCAATTTAGCATTGCGGGAGGGCACCAGTGTGAGCATCGATCTGAGCGGAACTACTGGTGCTGCTGTGCAGGTCGGCGGTGCCTTGTCCCTTTCCGGCGCTGGATATGGAGTTATCATCAGTGGCTATGAGGCTCTGGCGGCAGGCGAATATCCACTGGTCAGCTGGGGCGCGGCTTCCGGTGTGGTGTTGGATAATTTTTCTGCCAGCGGACTGAATGATACAGCTGATAGGGTATACAGTCTGGCTGTGGATAATAATGCACTCAGGCTCGTGGTCGGGGATCTGGCGGACGTTCCCTGGTTGTGGAGCGGAAATAGCGCCACCTGGACGGATGATTCGGCAGCCCAATGGAGCAATGCCAGCGGCAGTGGCCCCGCCGGGCAGCAGGTGACTTTCAGTGTGCGTGATGCAGGCACGGTATCGATTAATCGTGTGACACCAT
>CALBQR010000043.1 GCA_937899895.1 uncultured Alistipes sp. | reverse complement strand
GAAGGTAGTAGCGCGTTGCAAGATGTGTCATTTGGTGATTGATTGTAATGCGTGCAAAGATGGGCGCGTTGCCTTCGGCGTTTGGCTTGCCCTTCTGCATAATAAATAGAATCGAGAATG
Source organism: uncultured Alistipes sp. (assembly GCA_937899895.1). Classification (GTDB taxonomy): domain Bacteria; phylum Bacteroidota; class Bacteroidia; order Bacteroidales; family Rikenellaceae; genus Alistipes. The sequence goes on along the minus strand of CALBQR010000043.1, from coordinate 15,360 downwards.
TACTTTTATCCATAGGTGCAATAGTTTATGTTATGTCTGTTTTTCTTGTATTTTGCACAGCATTGCAAACTTGCTTAAAACAATGCAACACACTGTGGCAAAGCGTTTTATACACTACAAACATAACATTACACTTTGGAACACGCAAGCGATTCCGCAAAAAGTCGTAACCTTTTTTGAAGAATGCAAAAGTTGGTCACACACTTCTCTCTTCGTTTGGGATTGGAATTGTTGGGCAAGGAGAATTGCATCGAATTTCACCCGATTTTATCGGATTGCAAAATGCGTAACCCGAAGAATTTGGCTGGATCTGTGCCTAATGTCCCGATATCTGCTAACATCTTGACACAGAAAAAGGAGCAGAAATCTCTGCTCCTCGAATTCGTGATTCCGGCGGGATTCGAACCCACGACCCACAGCTTAGAAGGCTGTTGCTCTATCCAACTGAGCTACGGAACCATCGTCATTCTTGCCATTTTCGGCGCGAAATGCTCCGCAAAGGTAATCAAAAATTGATAATTCGCAATCCATTCATATAATTTTCTCTTTTTCAGCGGGTGTTATGGGTGTGTTTTGTTGATCTATGGCTGCGAATAGCTTTGAATAATTATTAATTTGTCGTAATTTTGTCTAACACAAACAGACAAAATTATGAAAGAAGCCGGTTATGTATATATTCTGACAAATCCGAGTTTTAAGGAGGATTGGGTTAAAATTGGCAAAAGTTCTCGCCCTGTGGATATTCGCTCGAAGGAGTTGGATAATACAGCCGTGCCTTTGCCGTTTGAGATTTACGCTACGCTGAAAACGGTGAAATATTCGGAGGCTGAAAAACTGATCCATCATTATATTGAACGATTTACAGATTTGCGCATTCGTGATAACAGAGAGTTTTTCAATGTTGCGCCCGAAGAGGCATTAAAGATTTTCAAAGATGTGGCGCAGTTGCTTGATGATGCTGAAATAGACGAGGTTTATAAATCGTCAATGTTTAATGTTGATGAGAAATCAAATGGCAAAAAACAGAAAACACCTTCGTCAAAAACACCACCACGTGATGAGATTAAAAAGTGGATGATCCCCGCTAATACGAAATATTTTGATGTTGCTGGTTGTTTTGAAAAGCACGGGTTCGTATATTGGCGTCAGCATTTTAATTTTCAAACGGGAGATATTGTGTATATTTATGTTTCAAGCCCAGAGAGCGCTGTGAGGTATAAATGTGTGGTTGATGGACACGATTTGCCATTCTCGGCTGATATGGATATAGAATTGGAATTTTATGCTAATCCAGAAGATCAAGAGTCTTCCAAGAAACATAATAGATTTATGAAGCTAAAATTGCAGTCATCGACTAAATCGGATAGATTGACAATGGTTCATTTGTTGGAGAATGGAATGCATAGAGCACCACAAGGTTGCCTAAATCTTTCGTATGAGGGGTTTGCGGATCTTCTCAAATATGTTGAATCTAATTTTTAGAAGAATATACCAAGCGAAAGCAGCCGTGCAAGTGCGGCTGTTTTTTATTTATTAGGCGGTGGAGTGGGTGTGTTTGGGAGGGCGATTTGGTCGTGTTAGAGGAATTTTGTATCTTAGCCACCACTTTGCGAAAGGTTTGCAAACGTTTAATCGAACAAATTTTATTCAAAAACAATGGATTTCAAATATTCGCTCAACGATCGTCCGCGTGCAGCGGCGATGGTGATGTATGCCGTGCAATGGTTGCTGATTGCTGTGCCCGTCGTGCTGACGAGTGCTTTTGTGGCCCGTTTGCAGTATGATACGCTTGCCGAGCAGACGCTCTACACCCAAAAACTATTCGCCGTTATGGGATTGACGATGATCGTGCAGTCGCTGTGGGGACATCGTCTGCCATTGGTGGCGGGACCTGCGGCGGTGTTGTTGGTCGGTGTGATGGCGTCGATCGCGTCGTCGCCCGAGGTGATTTACACCTCGATTGCAGTCGGTGGTGCGCTGGTTGCTCTGCTTGCTACAACGGGCTGGATCAAGAAGTTACAGCCGTTGTTTACGCACCGAATCTCGATCGTGATGATGGCTTTGATCGCTTTTACGATCGTGCCCGTATTTTTGCGCCTGATTTTTGCAGATGCGGAGCACTATGGCCTGTCGTTTGTGATGGCGGTGGTGCTGTCGTTAGCGATGGTGGTGGCGAATAATCGTCTGCGCGGAATGTGGAAATCGGCGGTGGTGCTGATTGCGTTGGTGGTCGGTTCGGCGGCCTATTTTGCATTTGCGGGGCTGCCCTCGTTGGAGGGTGCAACGGCTGCGGGAGCAGGTCGATTGTTCATCACGCCGAAGTTCGATGTGGGTGTGATCGTGGCATTTTTGATATGCTATATCGCCCTGCTGATTAATGAGTTAGGCTCGGTGCAGTCGGTGTCGGCCTACGTCGAGGCGGACAATGTGCCGAAGCGTTCGACGCGCGGAGTTGCGCTGACGGGCGTGATGAATGTTGTGGCGGGCGCGATGGGTGTGCTCGGTCCCGTTGATTATACGCTCAGCCCGGGTGTGATTGCAGCAACGGGGTGCGCGTCGCGTTATCCGCTGGTGCTGACGGGTGTGGGATTGGTGATTTGTGCGCTGTTCCCGCAGCTGGTGGCGATGCTGTCGGCTATTCCGTCGCCCGTGATGGGTGTGGTGCTGTTGTATCTGATGGCGGCGCAGGTGGCGGCAACGTTCCAGATGAGTGGCACGATGTCGGCGGCGAAGGATTTCAACGGTGCGCTGACGATCGGACTGCCGATAATGTTGGCTCTGGTGGTGGCGTTCCTGCCTGCGGAGGTGTCGGAGGCACTGCCTGCGGTGTTGCGACCGATTGTTGGCAACGGATTTGTGATGGGAGTGATCGTGGTGCTGGTAATGGAGCACGTGATTTTCCGCAAGCGTCGCAATGCAAATGGGGGAGAACGATAAGGGAACGGTTGAAATTTGCGGGCAGAGGATTGCTGTGATTATAAATTATTTGTACATTTGTATCTTAATTAAATATATTAACGAAGGATAGTTACAACCAAACAAACAGCTGCGTATGAAAATTGCAATCGTAGGTACGGGATATGTCGGGCTGGTGTCGGGAGCTTGTTTCGCCGAAATGGGTGCCGATGTTACTTGTGTCGATGTCGATAAACGCAAAATAGAGATGCTCCAAAAGGGGCAGATCCCAATCTATGAGCCTGGGCTGGAAGAGCTCGTTGAGAGAAATGTTGCGGATGGTCGTCTGCACTTCTCTACCGATCTGGGCGAGTGCCTTGATCAGGTGAAGATCGTTTTCAGTGCTGTCGGTACGCCGCCCGATGAGGATGGCAGTGCCGATCTGCGTTACGTATTGGAGGTAGCGCGTGAATTTGGTCGCAAAATCAATCAATATACATTGTTGGTAACCAAGAGCACCGTTCCGGTGGGTACGGCGAGCAAGGTTAAGGCTGCGGTGGTCGAGGAGTTGGTCAAGCGCGGTGTCGATGTGCCGTTCGATGTGGCCTCGAATCCCGAATTTTTGAAAGAGGGCGATGCCATTGACGACTTTATGAAGCCTGACCGAGTGGTTGTGGGCGTGGAGAGCGATCGTGCAAAGGAGCTTATGGAACGATTGTATAAGCCCTTTATGATGAATAATTATCGAATGATCTTTACCGATGTTGCATCGGCCGAGATGATCAAATATGCCGCCAACTCGATGCTGGCTACACGTATCTCGTTTATGAACGATATTGCCAATCTGTGCGAAATTATGGGGGCAGATGTCAATATGGTGCGCAAGGGTATCGGTGCCGATGCACGTATCGGCTCGAAGTTTTTGTACCCCGGTTGCGGTTATGGCGGCTCGTGCTTCCCGAAAGATGTCAAGGCGTTGATCCGCACGGCTGCGCAGCAGGGATACCGTATGCAGGTTTTGGAGGCTGTTGAAGCTGTCAATGAGCGACAGAAGGGTATTCTTTTCGAGAAGTTCGAGCGATATTTCAAGGGCGATATTGCAGGGCGTAGCGTTGCGATGTGGGGCTTGTCGTTCAAACCCGAAACTGACGATATGCGCGAGGCCCCGTCGCTGGTGCTGATCGAGCGATTGTTGGCTGCGGGATGCAAGGTGCGGGCGTTCGACCCGATTGCAATGGACGAGGCGCGCCGTCGTTTGGGCGATAAGATCGAGTATTGTTCGTCGAAATATGATGCGTTGGAAGGTGCTGATGCCCTGATGATTGTAACGGAGTGGAAGCAATTCCGCCTGCCTAATTGGTCGCGTGTTGTGGAGCTGATGAAGGGGCGCGTGGTGATTGATGGCCGTAATATTTATGATCGTCAAGAGGTCGAGGCGGCAGGCCTTGATTATTTGCGAATCGGTTAAATGCGAAGAGCTAACAGCGAGAACGAATGAAGATATTGGTAACGGGAGCGGCCGGTTTTATCGGCTTCTATTTGGTGCAGCGTCTGGCAGAGCGTGGCGACGAGGTGGTCGGATTGGATTCGATTAACGACTACTACGATTGCCGCATCAAGTATGGTCGTCTGGCCGTTACGGGTATTGCCGAGAGCGCGATTGTGCCGTTGCAATTGGTTCAGAGTGTGCGCTATCCGAATTACCGATTTGTGCAAATGCAGTTGGAGGATCGCCAGGCCATGCAGCAACTCTTTGCCGAGGAGCGTTTCGATGTGGTGGTCAATCTGGCTGCGCAGGCGGGCGTTCGCTATTCGATCGAGAATCCGTATGCCTATGTCGAGAGCAACGTGGTGGGCTTTCTCAACCTTTTGGAGTGTTGTCGCAACTATCCTGTCCGTCATCTGGTCTATGCTTCGTCGAGTAGCGTCTATGGCCAGAATGCAAAGGTGCCATTCAGCGAAGATGATCGCGTAGATACCCCCGTAAGCCTTTATGCCGCAACGAAAAAGACGAACGAGCTGATGGCGCATACCTATTCGCACCTCTACAACATCCGCACAACGGGATTGCGATTTTTTACGGTCTATGGCCCTTGGGGTCGTCCCGATATGGCTCCGATGTTGTTTGCCGATGCAATCTCGAAGGGTGAGCCGATCAAGGTCTTTAACGGAGGCGATTTGTCGCGCGATTTTACCTATATTGACGATATTGTCGAGGGTGTTGTACGTGTAGTTACGGGCGAGCCTTCGGATGAGGAGGAGCGTTGCAAAATATATAATATCGGCTGCTCGACACCGGTGCGGCTGATGGATTTTATCTCAACAATGGAGCGCGCGATGGGGCGTGAGGCGGAGAAGATTATGCTGCCTATGCAGGCGGGTGATGTCTATCAGACCTATGCCGATACGTCGCGTTTGGAGCGCGATTACGGCTATCGCCCCTCGACTACGTTGGAGGAGGGCATCGGTCGATTTGTTGAGTGGTATCGCACGGAGAATCCGTTGCGACGAAAGAGCTAAAAACGATTTTCGCCCGAAGGGCGTGAAAGGAGCTGGCAAAGATGAAAATTTTGGATTGTACGCTACGTGATGGCGGTTATTACAACGATTGGGATTTTGATCCGCGTACTGTGGAGTGTTATCTTACGGCGATGAATCGACTGCCTGTCGATATGATCGAGGTGGGGTATCGCTCACTGCCGTCGAAGAATTATATGGGCCGTTTCGGTTACTCGCCGCGCTTCGAGTTGGTGCGTCTGCGTGAGCAGTCGAAAAAACGTATTGCGGTGATGCTCAACGAGAAAGATATTCGTGTTGAGGATCTTCCGACGGTGCTTGACCCCGTTGCCGATCTTGTCGATATGGTGCGAATGGCGATTGCTCCCGATAATATGGCGCGTGCGATCGAACTTGGCCGAGCCATTAAGGAGCGCGGTATCGCCGTGGCATTCAATGTTATGTATATGTCGAAGTGGCACGAGATGCCGGCATTTCTGGAACTTCTGCCGCAACTTAACGGCTGGGCAGATTGTATCAATATGGTCGATTCGTTCGGCGGTGTAACGCCCGACGATGTGCGCCGCACGTTTGCAATGGTGCGCGAGCGTACGACTGTGTCGATCGGTTTCCACGGCCATAATAACCTCGAATTGGCATTGATCAATACGCTTACGGCGATTGAGTGTGGAGCCGAGTGGGTCGATGCTACGGTCTTGGGAATGGGTCGTGGCGCAGGTAATCTGAAACTCGAATTGTTGTTGGCATATCTCAATAAGGGGGGCTTGGAGGTCGATTTCAATATGTTGGGCGAGGTTGTTAGATGCTTCTCGACGCTACACGCACGATATGGTTGGGGTACGGGTCTTCCGTATATGCTTTCGGGTGCTAACTCACTGCCGCAGAAGGAGGTGATGGCGTGGGTTAATAACCGCCTGCTGTCGCTTAACAGCATTATTCGTGCGCTTGATAATAAGCGACAAAATATCGAAGATAACGATAAATTCCCCGTTTGGCAGGCCGAGTGCGCCGAGCGAGTGCTGATTGTTGGTGGCGGCCAGCGCGTAGTTGAGCATATCGACTCGGTGCGTGAGATGTTGAAGGCCGATCCGAAGATTGTCGTTGTCCATTCATCATCGCGCCACGCAAAGTTGTTCAAGGGGTTGGCAAATCCGCAGATTTTCTGTCTGGTGGGCGATGAGGGCCATCGAATGGAGCGTGTCTTTGAGGGCTTGGGCGACTTCTGTGGTCGTTGTATTTTGCCACCATATCCTCGTAAAATGGGTACCGATGTGCCTGCATCTGTTGTAGATAAAACATTTGAGCTACACGCAGTTACATTCACAGATCAATTCCGCGATTCGTGTACGGCAATGGCCTTGCAAGCCGCTTTCGAGATGTCGGCTCGCAGTGTTATGGTCGTGGGTTATGACGGTTATACCGATATGCTTCTGACCCAGCGCGAACGTGATCTTACGACCGAGAATGAATATATCTTGGCGGCTTTCGACCGAGCTTTCGAGGGCGAATTTGTGTCGCTGACACCGACGCTGTACAATGCTTTGCGTGTCGATTCGATCTATCACCGAATTTAGGAGTATGAACCGAGGTAAAGTTGCATTTTTTCTGCCTGCACGCAAGGGTAGCCAGCGTGTCAAGAATAAGAATACCCGCACCTTCGCAGGTATCGAGGGCGGTTTGTTGGCAAATAAATTGCGCCAACTGATTGCCACCGAGTGTATTGATGAGATTATCCTCTCGACAAACGATGAGGAGTGCCTGCGTATTGGTCGTGAGTATGCCGCGCAATCGTCGCGTTTGAAGGTGGTTGAACGACCCGATGAACTCTGTTTGGATAGCACAAATTTGCAGGATCTGATCTGCTACGTGCCCTCGATTACCGATGCCGAGCATATTCTTTGGGGCCACGTAACCACGCCTTTGGCCGATGCTGCGACCTATGACCAGGCTGTTGAGGACTATTTCGCCGCGTTGGAGGAGGGTTTTGACTCGCTGGTGGGTGTTACCGAGTTGAAGAATTTCCTTTTGAATGACAAGGGGCAATTGATCAACAATACGACCGAGTTGCCGTGGCCGCGAACGCAGGATCTCGCACCGTTGTACGAGATTAACCACGCCGTTTTTCTTGCGCCGCGCCAAATCTATATCGAACAGCGCAACCGCTTGGGCACTCGCCCGAAGTTGTATATAATGGATAAAATCCGCTCGATGGACATCGATTGGGAGGAGGATTTCGTGATTGCCGAGGCTTTGGCGACGAAGATGTTGTAATAATGCCACTCTTATATCGCTCTCCGCGGTTTCGTTGAGTCGAGAAAATCTGTTTTTGCGAGCCCCTCTTTTCTTATCTTTTTAGGTATTTCAGACCTTTTTCAGACCGCGTTCTGCGGCTAATTGCTCCATTAGAGCGTAGGCTGCATTATACTCGTTCGGAATCTTTCCGTCGAGAATGGCATCTTTGATAATTGCCTTAATATCACCAATTTCGCGGCACGGCGGCAGGCCATAGGTGCTCATTATCAGTTCGCCCGTAATCGGAGGTTGGAAGTTGCGCACGCGATCTTTCTCCTCGATATCGGCCATCTTGCGACGTACCAATTCGAAGTTCTGCATATATCGCTTAACCTTTGATTCGATACCCGAAGTGATGTCTGCCTCACACAGAATCATCAACTTCTCAACGTCATCACCCGCCTCAAAAAGCAGGCGACGAACAGCCGAATCGGTAACCAGATCCTCCGAGAGAACGATCGGTCGCAGATGGAGGAAAACCATCTTTTGAACGAACTTCATATGCTCGTTCAAAGGTAACTTCATCGCTGTAAAAATCGGCTTTACCATCTTCGAACCGAGCACCTCGTGGCCGTGAAATGTCCAACCGATTTTCGGATCGTATGCCTTTGTCGCAGGCTTGGCAATATCGTGCAACAGAGCAGCCCAACGCAACCACAAATCATCGGAGCGACGAGCCACATTATCAAGCACTTGCAGGGTATGTCGGAAATTGTCTTTATGGGCGTGCGAGCCTCGTCGCTCGACACCTTTCAGTGCATCCAATTCCGGAAAAACGAGCTTCAACAGGCCTGTCATTTCGAGCAGTTCGAAGCCGATCGAGGGGCGGGGTGAGAGGACAATTTTGTTGATCTCGGTGATGATACGCTCCTTCGAAACGATCTCGATTCGGTGGGCATTACGCTGAATAGCGTCGAACGTATCGGGATAGATGTCGAAGCCCAACTGCGACGCAAAACGCACTGCGCGCATCATTCGCAGAGGGTCGTCATCGAAGGTGATGTCGGGGTCGCACGGAGTGCGGATAATGAGCCGTTCCATATCGCCCATACCATCGAACGGATCGACCAACTCACCAAATGTGTCGCCATTGAGCGACCAGGCCAAAGCATTGATTGTGAAGTCGCGGCGACGCTGATCATCTTCGATCGTGCCCTCCTCGACAACGGGCTTGCGCGAGTCGCGGCTATACGACTCCTTGCGCGCGCCTACGAATTCGATCTCCCAACCGTCGCAACGCAACATTGCCGTTCCGAAACGTTTGAAGATCGAGACCTTTGTGTGCAATTCGCGGCCGAGGGCTTCGGCGACCTCGATGCCGCTACCGACAACCACCACATCGATATCGCTCGACGGGCGGCGCAGGTAGTAATCGCGCACAAAACCGCCGATGACAAAGGCTTGCAAATCCTTGTCATCGACGATGCGCTGTATGCGGCGGAATACTCGCGCCGCGAGTGGATGTTTTTTATCTGTCAGATTCACTCGTGATTGACGTTCAATTATTTACGAACGTACTCCTCGATAGCATCCTTCCAAATCAGGTAACCGGGGCCCAGCAGGTGCAGACCGTCGTTGGTCAGTTCGGGGTACATACGGCCATCCTCGCCAACCATCAGCGAATAGAGGTCGATGAATACGATACCGCGCTCCTCGCAAACCTGCTTCAACAGAGCGTTCAATTTCTTGATAGGCTCGTCAAGTGCGCGATCCTTGTAGCTCTTGAAGCGGCCATAGGTCTCATTTACGGGCAGAACGGTCTGAACGTGCAGCTTGGTGCGGGGGCTCTCGTTGATGAAACGGTCGAGCATCTTTGCGATGTTGGCGGCGGTCTCCTCAGGCGAACGCTTGTCTGCCAAGTCATTAACGCCGGTCAAAAGGAACAACTTCTTGGGCTGACCCTTGATGATGTGATCGATACGCTTCTGCATCTGAACGGTGTTATCGGCATTGATACCGCGATTCTTGATATTCTTCATACCAAACAACTCGTCCCACTCGCAACCGTCAGTTAGCGAGTTGCCGAGGAATACGATGTCCTTCTTCGAGATAGGCAACAGATCGTACAGAGTTGCCTTCTGGATGTGATAATCGGTCTGTGCCTCTACCGAGCAGAAGCAACCGAGTGCCATAATAAGAACGAAAAGCTTTTTCATAGTGTAGTGTTTGTATTAAATTGATTAGTAATTATTTGCAATGTGTTTCGCGAAGGTAAAGCGCAACCGTGTTCTCCAAACCGAAATAGAGGGCATCGCTAATCAGCGCGTGGCCGATCGACACCTCATCAACCCAGGGAATACGGGTGAGGAAATAGCGCAAATTATCCAGATTCAGATCGTGGCCGGCGTTCAACCCAAGACCCACTTCGCGGGCACGTTCGGCAGCGGTGATGTAGGGCTCAATGGCCTTTTCGCGGTTGGTGTGGTAGCCTGCGGCGTAAGCCTCGGTGTAGAGTTCTATGCGGTCGGCTCCGCAAGCCTTTGCTCCGCTGACCATTTCAGGGTCGGGATCGACGAAGATTGATACGCGAATACCTTCGTGGTGGAAGCATTCGCACATCTCGGTCAAAAACTCTCGATTGGCAATGGTGTTCCAGCCGGCATTCGAGGTGATTGCATCGGCTGCATCGGGCACAAGTGTAACCTGTGCGGGGCGCACTTCGCATACCAGATTGACGAAACTTGGAATGGGGTTGCCCTCGACATTAAGCTCGGTCGTAACTACGCCTTTCAGCTCGCGCACATCCGAATATCGGATGTGGCGTTCATCGGGACGGGGATGAACGGTGATGCCTTCCGACCCAAAACGCTCGATATTTTGCGCCGCAGCGATCACATCGGGCATATTTCCGCCACGAGAATTACGAATTACTGCAATCTTATTGATATTTACGCTTAATTTTGTCATAAATTTACTATATTTGCATCTACAAATATATCAATTATTTTGCGAATTCAATAATGAAGATCATACTTTTTTCGCGAACAACCTCTGTCAATCGCCCTGTGCTGCTGCGTCAGTTGATTGATACTGTGGAGAATAGCGGCCTTGAATGGTGCGTAAATGAGGAGTTTGCTCGCGAGTTGGAGCGTATGGGAGTATGCTCAATCCCGACCTCGAAACTCTACGGTGCAACCGTTGGTAATCAGCCGAAAGAGTCGCTTTTGGTCAGCATCGGCGGTGATGGAACCCTTTTGGATGGTATCCGTCGCTTGGAGGGTCGCCCGATCCCCGTTCTCGGTATCAATCTCGGCCACCTCGGTTTCCTTACGGGAGCTGGCCGCGACGGTATCTCGCACATCTTTGACGACATCCGCAACAATCGCCTGCGTATCGAGCAGCGTTCGATGGTGCGTGTCGAGAGCGATATGCCGACCTCGATTCTGTGGCCCTATGCCGTAAATGAATTCGCAATTCAACGCCACGGTGCAAATATGATCTCGGTCGAAACCTATGTTGATGGTCAGATGGTTGCGACCTATCACGGCGACGGTGTGCTGCTTTCGACACCTACGGGCTCGACCGCCTACTCACTTTCGGTTGGCGGCCCTGTGGTTGCTCCGACGTGTGCTTGTCTTATCATTTCGCCTTTGGCTCCGCATAATCTCACTATGCGCCCGATCGTTATCCCCGATAGCTGTGAGGTAACTTTCCGTATCAGGGCGCGTCAGCCATACGCATTCGTAACGCTCGATAATACGGCTTACCGCGTTCGCGAAGGTACGGTCTTCAAGGTGAAAAAGTCAGAAAATAACTTTTTTTTGGCCCTCCCGCAAAATATATCGTTCTACGACACGTTAAGAGAGAAGATGATGTGGGGTATGGACAACCGCGACGATCGCTACGAGGAGCAGTAATTGTGGCTGTTTGTAGTGGTTTGAGGGACGATTGCAAGTCGATTTTTACCCTCTCCGTAGGAGAAAAACAAAAAAGGAGCGGGCATTTTTGCTAATCTGACGATAATTTTACATATCTTTGCAACTTTAATGTGAATTTATCTGCGTTTTGACGCAGAACCGAATAACGAAATGAGCGAAAAGAGAAACATACCGCAGCACGTCGCAATCATTATGGACGGCAATGGCCGTTGGGCGAAGCAGCGTGGCAAAGAGCGCGTTGAGGGCCATATCGAGGGCGTTCAGCGTCTGCGCGATGCCATTAAGGGCGCAGCTCGTTTGGGCGTTCGCTATTTGACTGTCTATGCCTTCTCGACCGAGAATTGGGGTCGCCCCGAAGCAGAGGTCAATGCGATTATGGAACTTTTCTGTAAGAGCGTGATCAACGAGTCGCCCGAATTGCAGAAGCAGGGCGTACGTGTGCAGGTTATGGGCGATCGCGCAGGTTTCTCTGAGAAGGTGCTCGCATATATCGAGCGCATCGAGAGTGAAACGGCTGCGGGTGAGCGTCTTACGCTTGTTTTGGCATTCAATTACAGCGCACGTAGCGAGATGGTTGCTGCGGTGCGTCGAATCGCTTCGGAGGTGGCCGAGGGTCGCTACGGAGTGGAGGATATTACGGCACAGACCATTTCGGATAATCTTTTGTCGGCAGGAATTCCCGATCCCGATTTGATGATCCGCACAAGTGGCGAGTGCCGATTGAGCAATTTCCTGCTCTGGCAGTCGGCATATACGGAATTGTATTTTACCGAAGTTCTGTGGCCCGACTTTACCGAGGAGGAGTTTGAGCGTGCGATCGAGAGCTATGCTAACCGCGATCGCCGCTTTGGTTTGGTTAAGAAATAACTGATTGATAAATAGATACACTAACAGATACAATGAGAAAATTCAAAATAGCATCGCTTGTAGCGGCAATGATGTTCGCCATTTGGGGTGCTGCGGCGCAGGAACAGCCGCAGGCAACACAGCCGGCTCCTATCGCCGAAGATAGCACCGAGCAGGTTGTTGGACCGTTGTTCCCCGAAGATGCTCAAATGATGGACTATCGCCGTCCGAAGCAGTATATTGTCCGTGATGTTAAGGTTCAGGGCGTAAAATATCTCGATCCGGTGATTCTGGCAGCTACGTCGGGTATCGTTAAGGGCGATTCGGCCTATATCCCCGGTAACTATATCAAGCAGGCCGAGGCGCGTTTGTGGAGCCAGCGTTACTTCTCGGATGTTAAGATCGGTGCCGAGATTGATGGCGACTATGTTGATCTGGTGATTATGCTCAAAGAGCGTCCGCGCGTATTCCGCTGGCTCTTTGAGGGTATTGGCCGCGCACAGGCGAGCGATATTCTCGATAAGTTGAAGTTGAAGCGCAATGGCGAGCTTTCGGACTACATCCTCGACAAGAACAAGAAACTGATCAAAGAGTACTACGCCGAGAAGGGTTTCCGCAATGCAGAGGTCGATGTTCGCATCGAAAACGACACGACGGTCAATAATGCAGTGAATGTAACCTTCGTCATCAAGAAGAATCCTCGTGTAAAGATTGGCGAGATTGTCTTTGAAGGCAACGAATCGTTTGAGGATAAGCGTCTGCGCCGTGCAATGAAGAAGACCCACCAGAAGAGCATCAACTTCTTCGTCAGCTCGAAGCTCAACGATGAGGAGTATGAGAACGATAAGATCAATGTGGTCGATTTCTACAACTCGCGCGGTTATCGTAACGCAACGATTTTGAAGGATTCGATTTATCCTATCAACGAGAAACGTATCGGTATCAAGATTGACGTTTCGGAGGGTAATAAATATTACTACCGCAATATTTCGTGGGTCGGCAATAGTGTCTATCCTACCGAGTCGCTGGATCAGATGCTCGGTATCAAGTCTGGCGATACGTACGATAAGAAGACTCTGCACAAGCGTCTGGGTATCGGCCGTGAGGAGAATCCCGAAGAGATCTCGGTTAAGTCGAGCTACCAGAATTCGGGTTATCTGATGTCGCAGATCGACCCCGCCGAGATCATTGTCGGTGCCGACTCGATCGACCTCGAATTGAAGATTTTTGAGGGTAAGCAGTTCTCGATCAACGATGTACATATTTCGGGTAACGACCGTTTGGATGATGAGGTTATCCGTCGTGAGCTCTATACCCGCCCCGGTGAGTTGTATAACCGCGCGTTGCTGATGCAGACCATCCGTACGTTGGGTGCAATGGGCCACTTCAATGCCGAGAATATTACGCCTAACATTCAGCCCGTTAGCAACGAGTTGGTTGATGTGTCGTGGGGCTTGGAGGAGACCGCTTCGGACCAGTTTAATATCGCCGGTGGTTGGGGTGCAGGTACCTTTGTCGGCTCGGTCGGCATTACGTTGAACAACCTCTCGGTTAAGCGATTCTTCAAGAAGGGTGCTTGGCGTCCCTATCCGCAGGGTCAGAACCAGCGTCTGAATATTACGGCACAGACCAACGGTACCTACTATAAGTCGGCCTCGGTTAGCTTTACCGATCCGTGGTTGGGCGGCAAGAAGCCCAACTCATTTACGGTCAGCTTCCATTGGTCGGAGGAGAATGATGCGGTCTATGTTTGGGATACGCCTACGCAGTATTTCCGCGCATTGGGCCTTTCGGCAGGATTGGGTCGCCGTCTGAATTGGCCCGATCCCTACTTTACGCTCTATACCGAGTTGGTATATCAGCGTTATAAGCTGAAAGATTGGGGCTACTTCATTATGAAGAACGGTAAGGCAAATGTGTTGGCTCTGCGCGGTGTGCTGTCGCGTAACTCGGTTGATCAGCCTCTCTACCCGCGCCGTGGTTCGGAATTTACCGTTTCGGTAGCCGTAACACCTCCGCACTCGCTTTGGGATGGTAAGGATTACAGCGATAAGACAATGGACGATCAGACCCGTTACCGCTGGATCGAGTACCACAAGTGGGATTTGAAGGCACAGTGGTTCTATCCTTTGACCAAGAATAATGATCTGGTGCTGATGGCAAGTGCCGAGATGGGTTATCTGGGTAACTACAACCCGAATAAACTCTCTCCCTTTGAGCTCTATGACGTGGGTGGCGACGGTATGTCGGGTTATAGCGTCTATGGTGTCGATGTGATCCGTCTGCGTGGTTACGAGGATAGCGCCTTGAACCCTGTGGGAAGCAATAGTATGGGCTACTCGCGCGTATATAATAAATATACGGTAGAGATGCGTTACCCGATCATTATGAAACCTTCGTCGACCATCTATGGATTGGTATTTGTTGAGGGAGGTAATGGTTTCAACTCGTGGAAGGAGTTCTCGCCATTTAAGATTAAGCGTTCGGCGGGTGTTGGTGTGCGCCTCTATCTGCCCATCGTAGGTATGCTCGGCATCGACTGGGGTTATGGTTTCGACCCAGCGTACGGCAAGACAAAGCGTAGTGGTTCGCAGTTCCACTTCGTCATGGGTCAACAATTCTAACCCTAAGTGGCAATATTTTTGAAATTATTTCATTATATTTGTAGAGGGTAATGTAAAAATTACGTGATTATAATTGTTTCGAACCAAAAAACTTCATACTATGAAACGAGTTATTTTAGCGTTAATGGCAGTAATGATGACTGCAGGCATCTGTTCAGCACAGAACTATATGGTCATTGATAGCGAGAAGGTATTTAAGTCTATCAGCGAGTACAACAATGCCTTGGAGTCTCTCGAGACACTTGCCGAGGATTACCAGGAGAGGGTAGACGCCAAGTTTGCAGAGGTTGAAAACCTATATAATAGCT
>CALBQR010000042.1 GCA_937899895.1 uncultured Alistipes sp. | reverse complement strand
CAGGGCGTTGTGCGCCAGAGCGAGGAGGAGCAGGGTGCAGGTGATCAGGGTATGATGTTCGGTTACGCTTGCAACGAGACTCGCGAGTTGATGCCCGCAACGTTGATTCTTTCGCACGTGATTTTGAAGGAGTTGGCCGTAATTCGCCGCGAGGGTGAGGTGATGACCTACCTGCGCCCCGACTCGAAGAGCCAGGTTACGATCGAGTATGGCGACGACCGCAAGCCGCAGCGTGTGCATACCATCGTAGTTTCGACCCAGCACGACGAGTTCATCACCGCAGGTGAGGGTATTGACGAGAAGCAGGCCGAGCGCGCTATGCAGGATAAGATCCGCGAGGATGTTCGCACAATCCTGATTCCCCGCGTGAAGGCTCGCTTGGAGCGCGCAAATGACGCTTTGGCAGAGTTGATCGGCGACGATTACATTCTGCACGTCAATCCTACGGGCAAGTTCGTTATCGGTGGTCCGCACGGCGATACCGGTCTGACGGGTCGTAAGATTATCGTTGATACCTACGGCGGTCGCGGTGCTCACGGTGGCGGTGCTTTTTCGGGTAAGGACTCGTCGAAGGTGGATCGTTCGGCAGCATACGCAGCTCGCCATATTGCGAAGAATATGGTTGCAGCAGGTATCGCTGATGAGGTGCTCGTTCAGTTGAGCTATGCAATCGGTATTGCACAGCCGTTGAGCGTTTATGTCGATACTTACGGTACCTCGAAGCTCTCGATGAGCGATGGCGAGATTGCAGAGCACGTTGCTCGTCTGTTCGATCTGCGTCCTGCGGCTATCGTACGTCGTTTCGGTTTGAAGAATCCCATCTTCGAGGCAACTGCTTCGTATGGCCACTTCGGCAACCGCCCCTACACTCGCACCGAGAAGCTCGTGCGCGATGGTAAGGAGGTTGAGGTCGAGGTTGAGTTCTTCGGCTGGGAGAAGCTCGACGCTGTCGATATGCTCAAAAAGGAGTTCGCGCTCTAAACCTTTTGCGCTGAACAATGATTAAGGTCGCACCCCGTTTTCGGGTGCGACCTTTTTTATTCACAATTATCCTTGACGAGCGTGGCCAAATTTTGAATTTTTATCATATGACCGTGCCAATAGAAAAGGCCGACCATCGCGGCCGACCTTTTCTCCCTTAAACCTATTTATTATGTGTACCCACGTGGAAGTGGCTGATTATGGTGCGGCAACTGCCGCAGTTGTGCTCTGTTAGAGAGCGTTGAGTGTGCCTGTATGCACCTTGTCCATATCTTGTATATCAATCCAATGGAGGTTGAACATACGGGGCGTATTGGTGCGTAAAGCCTCGATATTGAATGAGATGCGATGCGAGGTAACCATTACGCCATCATCGCCCTTATCATTGTCGCCGTAATGTACCAGATAGAGGTCGATAACCTCATCTTCGGGATTGGGGCAGTAGAGTTTGAACTCGTGCTTTTTGTTGCTAATCGACCGATAGTCGAATCGTAAATCGAGATATGACTTTCCTACGTGCAACGCGTTGAGATATACGGGTGAGCACTCCGTATCGGGCTCCTGACCAATGATCGTCTGCTGACAAGGCAGTGTAAGCAGAGCGTTGAGCTGAATGGCATATCCTGCTTTGCACGATTCGGGCAACTGCAACGGCGAGAGGTCGCTCATCACGTTGTAGTTGATCAGTACCCGATCGCCATTGGCGATTAACAATGAGGCGTCATCACCCGTAAAACTCTGATCGCGGATTACGAGCAACGCAATGCCGTCATCGCGGATAATGTAGTTGTTGTTGGACGAACCGTAGCCATCGGCGATAAGCACCGTTCCGTAGTCAATGATATATACATCATCTTTGATGTCCGGTGCTGTATTGTCTTCTGCTTCGCAACCACTCAATCCGAGTAGGGTAGTAAGGCCGATTGCGAGGCCCCAAAATATCTGTTTTAATCTCTCCATTTAATCTCTTCTTTTTATATATAGACGAATAAGGGTGGCAAAATGTGCCACGATTTTGTGATTTTTTTGCAAAAAAATTTATTTGTTACCCAAATGTAGCCTTAAACCGGCCTGCAACGTAACCGAGAATGGGTTTTCGCTACGGTAGCTCAAAGGTTGGTTATTATCGAAAAAGTAGCCTGCGCCCGCCTCGGCATAGATGCCAAGACGATCAATCAGCTTGACCTCGGCACCGATGGCTGCGGCAACCGACATCTGAACGCCTTTGCAGTCGATCTTCTCGTTCGGGCGAGTGATACCCTCCGATGTTCCTCCGCTCATATTGAATACTTTGTTGGCCGCAACGGCACGCTCAACGGCACCGCCTGCACGAGCATAGAGATCAAACATATCTCGATTGATGATCTTGTAGCTCGCTGTCAGAGGAATACCTATATAATGTAACTCTTGCGACCACTCGTAGGTGAATATACCCTCGGCTTTGGCCGTCGAGTGCAGATAGGTGTATGTAACGCCCGATTCGAGGGCCCAGCGATCCGTCAGCTCATATTGCAGGCTCGCTCCGACGGTGAATGGAACGTGGTGTTTCATCTTCGTCTCTGGTTGTACGCGCACCGACTCGCCCGTACCCATAACCGAGATAATCTCGCCCTGTGAGATGTTGAGGACCTCCGTCGCAACCATTCCCGACTGCGAAAGACGATTCGGCGAGACGTTGAAATTACCACCAACACCATTCAGATTCGATGCATAAAGCGCGGTGCTGAAACGGCCACTTCGGCCTTTTTCGCTCTCCAAAATCTGTTGCAGACGCTTTTGGAACTGCTCGCGCGAGGTATGGGTGTCGTCGGTCTTCTTGTCCTGCTGCTTATGATTATCGCTGCTTGCGGCATTTTCGACCGACACGTGATTATTGGTACCTTCGGCGGGCTCGATAGTCGCTTCCTTTTCGGACGAATAATCAATTTCGTCGATATCATAAGTCAACGTAACACTCTCGTTTTGTGCAATTTTAGACGAGATTTTCGGCTCTGATTTAGCTGCTATTCTTGTCGGAGTGTTGGCAACCTCTTCGATCGGATCGGCACTTGCCGGCTCCTCGATTGCATCCTCATTCGGGGTGGTTACGGGGTCGTAAAGCACAGTTGCGTCAGCCAGCAATTCCGATTGATCGGGTTGGGGTGCAAGTCGGGTTAAACGATTGACCAACAATCCTATACCTAATAACAATATTGCGGCAACGCCATACTGCCAAGCGCGTCGCAGGCCGAGTCGCTGACGGCGGTGCGGAGCGATCGAAATAGGCTGCGGTGCGGGTTGAGTCGCAGGCTTTGCGGCGGTGTCGATCTCGGCCATTGATGCAGCGATTCGATCCCACCCATTGGCAGGAGCCTCGATGCTATGGTCGGTGAGCCGCTCACGCAAGCGTTGTTCGAGTTTATCGTATTCTTCGTTCATAACTTATTGTTATTCTCTTTTTGTCTGAAAATTAATCTCTTCCAACTTCCTGATCAGGGCCGTTTTAGCGCGTCGATATTGCGAACGGGCAGTCGATTCATTGATGCCGATAATCTGCGCTATCTGGTGGTAATCGTAGCCCTCGCACACTCTTAAATTGATTATTGTGCGGAAGGCGGGCGAAAGTTCATTGATCGTTCGCATCAGCTCCTCATTTGATATTCCGTCGAGCACATTTGGCTCGGTGGCGGTAATTGCATCGGAGGATTGCAAACCGTCGATTTCGAGCAGGTCCAACCGACGCTCTCGCCGCAGGTGATCAATCGCTGTGCGTATTGCAATGCGGCGACACCAACCATCGAAAGCTCCCTCGTTGCGATAATCTTCGATATGTGTAAATATCGTTATAAATGTATCGTGCAGCAGATCCTCGGCCGATGAGCGGTTGTTTGTGTATCGGCACAATAGCCCGAATATGAGGTTTGCATAACGCTCATACAGCTCGCGGCGCGCATTGTTGTCCGATCTTTTACAGCCGTCTATTATCTGTTCGAGTTCCACTCTTGCGGGTCTTCTTTCTTTGGTTTTAGGGTGCAGTTTCGCCGTTTTCAGCGAACCTTTTATTATATAGACGCAAAAATAGGTAATTTCGTTGCATCGAAAAGCAATTTTTTTTGAAAAAAAGTTTAACTTTGTACTTTAAGAAGAATGTAAACATATAAAAATATTGAACTTATGAAAAAAATTGGTATTGCGTCGGATCACGCAGGTTTTCAACTTAAAGAGTATTTGATCGGTTGGCTTGGTGCAAAAGGCTACGAAGTTTATGATTATGGCTGTTCGAGCGAGGAGAGTTGCGACTATCCCGATTTCGCTCACGCTCTGGCTTCGGCTGTTGAGTTGGGCGAGGTTGATGGCGGCGTAGCGATGTGCGGCACGGGTAATGGTATCAGTATGAGCCTCAACAAACATCAGGGCGTGCGCGCTGCTCTCTGCTGGACTCCCGAAATTTCGGCTCTGGCAAAGCAGCACAACAACGCAAACATCTGCGTTGTCCCTGCTCGCTTTATCGACAACGACGAGGCTACGGCAATTCTGACTGCATATTTCGAGGCAGAGTTTGAGGGTGGTCGCCACCAGCGTCGTGTTGAGAAGATTCCCGTTCAAACCAAATAGTTTCGCAAGATGTACACAGCCGATAAAAAATTATATGTAGCCCACGGCCCGTCGGGACCGATCTCGATCGAGGGCAGTATGGCCAATCGCCACGGCTTGATCGCCGGTGCTACGGGTACGGGTAAGACCGTTACGTTGCAGGTGCTGGCCGAGACCTTTTCGCAGGCGGGTGTGCCCTGCTTTATGGCCGATATGAAGGGCGACCTTTCGGGTATCAGCCAGAAGGGTGCGATGAGTGGTTTTATCGAGAAGCGTTGTGCCGAGTTTGGTATCACCGATCCGCAGTTTGAGGGTTGCCCCGTGCGTGTGTTCGATGTCTATGGCGAGCGTGGCCACGCAATGCGTACGACGGTGAGCGAGATGGGTCCGCAACTACTGTCGCGCCTTATGCAGCTGAACGAAACGCAGAGCGGTGTGCTCAATATTGTGTTCCGCATTGCTGATGATAACAGCTTGTTGCTCATCGACTTGAAGGATTTGCGACTGATGCTCGACTATGTGGCAAAGAACGCTAAACAATATACCACCGAGTATGGAAATATCTCGTCGGCATCGATCGGAGCTATCCAGCGTTCGTTGTTGGCAATTGAGAGCGAGGGTGGCGATAAGTTCTTCGGCGAGCCTGCATTCAATATCTTCGACCTGATTCAGACCGAGGGCGGCCGTGGTGTGATGAATGTGCTAGCGGCAGACAAACTTATGCTCAACCCCAAACTCTATTCGACCTTCCTGCTGTGGTTGCTGTCGGAGTTGTATGAGAATCTGCCTGAGGTGGGTGATGCCGAACTGCCGAAGTTGGTATTCTTCTTCGATGAGGCGCATATGTTGTTCGATGGTACGTCGAAGGCTCTGGTCGATAAGATCGAGCAGGTTGTTCGACTGATCCGCTCGAAGGGCGTTGGTGTCTATTTCGTAACCCAGTCGCCGACCGATATTCCAGAGGAGATTCTCGGTCAGTTGGGTAACCGTATCCAGCACGCTCTGCGAGCATTTACGCCGAAGGATCAGAAGGCTGTTCGCTCGGCTGCACAGACCTTCCGCGCCAATCCGTCGTTCTCGACCGAGCAGGCAATTATGGAATTGGGTACGGGCGAGGCTCTGGTTTCGTTCCTTGATCCGAAGGGTGCTCCGTCGATGGTCGAGCGTGCCAAAATTCTCTTCCCGCTGAGTCAGATCGGTGCAATTACCGACGACGAGCGTCGAGTGCTGATGGCGTCGGCACCTGTCGGAATCCGCGCCTACGATATGGCGGTCGATCGCGTGAGTGCTTACGAGGTGCTGACCGAGCAAAACGCTGAGGCAGAGAAGGCTGCGGCGGAGGCTGCGGCAGCCGAAGAGGAGGCAAAACGTGCCGCTTTGGAGGAGAAGGAGCGTGCCAAGAAGGAGCGTAGCGGCGTAGGTCGCGGACTGCTCGGCACGTTGGTTGGTGCTGCGGCGACGAGCTTTATTCGTAGCGTGAGCACCTCGCTGGCTAAGTCGCTGACGGGCGGCTCGAAGTCGAGTGGCAAGTCGATTTTGGGCAAGGCAGCCCAGTCGGCAACCACCACCGCCACCCGCCAAATCGTCAACCAGACTTTGAAGAAAATTTTGAAGTAACTATGTGAAACGTATATGATTAAGGTCGCCTTTCGGGGCGACCTTTTTGTTTGCAATTATTGACTTTACTGACAATGAAGGCGCACCTTTGCGGGCTGGGGCGGTCGCCCAAAGGGCGAGCCCGCAAAGGTGTGGCGAAAACAAAGTTTTTGCCAATAATTTTGAATCTTGAATTTTGCTTTTTGAATAATAAAAAACCGCACCCCTTGCGGAGTGCGGTCGTTCAATCTTGTTGCGTGAGGATTACTTTTCTGCGTTGTAAGCAGCCAAAGCAGCCTTCACCGAGCCGTGCTTTTCGAGCAATGCGTGTGCATCGTCGTACGACAGATCGGTCGAGTTCATAATCATACGGGTACCGCGATCCCACAACTTTGCGTTGGTGAGCTGCATATTAACCATACGATTGCCCTTAACGCGTCCCATACGGATCATAATCGAAGTACTCAACATATTGAGCATCAGTTTCTGTGCCGTACCCGACTTCATACGGGTCGAACCGGTTACGAACTCAGGACCTACAACAGCCTCCATTGCGTACTCTGCCTCGGCAGCTACGGGCGAGTTGGGGTTGCAGGTGATCGAGCCGGTCAGCAGACCGTTAGCGCGAGCGTCGCGCAGACCACCGATAACGTAGGGAGTGGTACCCGAAGCAGCGATACCGATCAGAGTATCGAGCTCGTTAATCTCAAACTCCTTCAACTCATTCCAAGCCTTGTGGGCGTCGTCCTCTGCCGACTCAACTGCGCTACGCAGAGCCTTGTCGCCACCAGCGATCAGACCGATAACCAGATCGGGCGAAACACCGTAGGTGGGAGGCAGCTCCGATGCATCGAGCACACCCAGACGACCGCTGGTACCTGCGCCGATGTAGAATACGCGACCGCCCTTCTCCATACGCTCGACGATCTTCTCGACCAAAGCGGCCATTACGGGAATCGACTCACGAACGGCAAGAGCCACTTTCTGGTCCTCGTTGTTGAGGTTGGTGAGCAGGTCGGTAACGCTCATCTGCTCCAAGTTGTCATAGAGCGACGACTGCTCGGTAACTTTGATAAATTCTGCCATAGTTTTGCTATCTGTTTTTGATGATTATTTTGCATTCTCGTGGTACTCAACCAGACCCTCCATCGGAACCTGCGAGATGGTGCCGAGTTTCAAGCCGTAAGCGTTCAGAACCTTCTCCAACTGCGGGCGGAAGAAGTAAGCGATGCTACCTACGAACGAGATGGGGCACTCCTTTGCCTGCTCGTACTGCAAGATGTTACGCTCAACGAACTCGGTGAACGACTGCTCAACGATCTTAACGCACTCCGGACGATCGATATGCTTCGAGAGGAAACGGGTCATACTTGCCATAAAGCGGTTGGGTTGAGGGCGAGGTTTGTTATAAACGTTATTGATGAAGTCGATGTACTCGTAAGGATAATCCTCGTAGAAGAGTTTGGTCAAATCTTCGGGGAAGAGGCCTTTGAGAACGTCTGCAAGCAGTTTTTTGCCCATTACGGCGCCACTGCCCTCATCGCCCAGAATGAAACCGAGGGGACGAACATTCTTTACGATCTCCTTACCGTCGTAGTAGCACGAGTTGGCACCCGTTCCGAGGATGCAAGCGATACCTGCCTCGTGGCCGCATACGGCGCGAGCCGATGCAACGAGGTCGCTGGTAGCTTCGAGCTTTGCGCAGCCGAAGAACTCGTTAACAACTTCTGCAAGGGTAGCAGTAGCTGCGGGGAATGCCGGGCCGCAACCTGCGCCATAGAAATAGACTGCGTCGATGCCCTCTTTGGGACCGGTATATTCCTCGGTGAGGACAGCTTTGATCGAGTCGCTGGTCATCATCACAGCGTTGATGCCAGAGGTGTAATACGATGTAGCAACACCCTGTGCGTCTACTACGCACCACTGGGTTTTGGTCGAGCCACTATCAGCAATAATGTACATAATTGCAAGGTTTGTTTTAGTTAGTTACTATTTTGATTGTAATTTCTTTCAGATGACAAATATAATCAATTTTGTGGAAAATCCCACATTTTTTATGATTTATTATAAATTAATGCAATTTATGTTGTAGAATTCATTGATATTTCGGGAAAAAGTTATATATTTGAAATGTCAAATTGTGCCTTTGTGCAACCTATTTGATAACTAACTTGATGATAACCAATAGAAACCGATAAACACAATGAGAAAAACACTTCTGCTGTTGTCGGCGGCTGTTGTTATGCAACTTGCTGCCGCTCAGCCAAATCAGCCCGCAACCGATAAGGTGTTGCAAAATGCAAAGTTCTCGAATTTCAGCGTTGATGCTGCAAGCGTTATTGATGGCCGCTTGGTGGTTAAGCTCAATCAGGGTGTGCAGAAAGCACCTGTTTTTGAGCAGACCGTTACCTCGATCGAGGCCGAATTGCGCGATTCATTAGGAGCAGAGTATGCCAATATGCCGATCGATTTGACGGTTTATGGACGTCCTCTCGCCGATTTCATTACCGACGTAGCTCGCGGTAAGGTTGAGGCGCACGATCAGATCGTACGCAAACTCGATCGCCCCACCTATGAGAAGGGTTTGAGTGGTCGCTCGATCGCAACTTGGGCAAGCCACGGTTGGTTCTATGAGCCGAGCCTGAATCGTTGGGAGTTCCAGCGTGCTCGTTGCCACTCGACCGTAGAGGATATCTCTTCGACCGGTTATATCAACGCTTACCTCGCTCCGATGTTGGAGAATGCAGGTGCAGAGGTCTATATGCCTCGTGAGCGTGATCCTTATGGTCTGTTCGCTGTTGTTGATAACGATAATGCAAACAGCAAACTCCTGCGCCGCAAGGGTAAGTGGGAGGCTGTTGAGGCTGGCTACCTGCATAAGGATATTATCTACAACGATGAGAACCCCTTCCGTATGGGTACCTATCTGCGTTTCAAGGCAGATAACCGCAGCTCGAAGAACTCGGCTGTCTATACTCCCGTATTCCAGCAGGCCGGTGAATATCCCGTCTATGTATCGTGGGGTAACGAGGGCGAGAAGGCAGGTAAGGCTATCTATGAGGTACGCCACACCGGCGGTGTAACCCGCTTCGAGGTTGATCAGAAGGCTGACGGTCGCACTTGGTACTATCTGGGTACCTTCAAATTTGCAAAGGGTCAGAGCGCAGAGCTTGGCTCGGTAACCGTTCGCGCATCGGAGAATTGCCCCGCGGGTGCTGTTGTCTCGACCGACGCAGTTCGCTTCGGTGGCGGCTGGGGTCGCGTAGCACGTGGTAAGGACAATATGTTGAGTGGTGCAGTGGCATTTGCCGAGGGTTCGCGTTACTACTTGCAGGCGGCAGGTCTGCCCGATAGCATCTATTCGCCTTCGGGCTTTAAGAATGACTATAACGACGACTATCGTTCGCGTTCGTTCTGGGTAAATCATATGAAGGACCAGATGAACATTCCGATCGACTTGTCGTTTGCATTCCATACCGACGCTGGTACTACCAAAGACTCGACCATCGTTGGTACTTTGATGATTTACAGCACCTACACCGAGGAGCAGGAGCGTATGAGCAACTTTACTGACGGTCGCCCGAAGTTGTTGAGCCGTGATTTGGCTGACGCTGTTCAGACCCAGATCTGCGACGACGTTCGCGCTCTGCACGAGCCCAATTGGCCCCGCCGCGAGTTGCGCGATGCAGCTTATCACGAGGCTTGGAAGCCCGATGTCCCCTGTATGTTGTTGGAGTTGTTGTCGCACCAGAACTTGGCCGATAACCGCTACCACCTCGATCCTCGTTTCCGTTTCACGGTGAGCCGCGCAATCTACAAGGGTATGGTTCGTTTCCTCAATGGTGGCGATTGCGTTATTCAGCCTTTGGCACCCGTTGAGTTTGCTGTAACTCCTGTTAGCGGCCGCAAGGTACGCCTGACTTGGGCCGAGCAGGTTGATCCTCTGGAACCCACCGCAGTAGCAAAGTCATATCGCGTATATACCCGTCGTGGTGATGCAGGTTACGATAATGGCGTTGTTGTTAATGGCACTTCGTTCGACTTCGAGTTGCCCGAATGGGGCGTTCAGTACTCGTTCCGCGTTGCGGCTGTGAATGAGGGTGGTGAGAGTTTCCCCTCGGAGGAGATGACCGCTTGTCTGTATGAGAATCAGCGTCCCGTGCTGATCGTCAATGGCTTTACCCGCGTTGCTGCTCCTCTGTTCTTCGACGAGGGCGAGATGGCAGGTGTTGCTTGGTGGGAAGACGAAGGTGTTGCCGATAATATCAATACCTATTGGGTAGGTAAGCCTTACGACTTCTATCGCGCTAACGATTGGCTCGATGACGACTGTCCGGGTTGGGGCGCAAGTGGCTCGGAGGGCTTCAATGTTGTCGTAGCCGGTAACAAGTTCAACTTCACTACCGTTCACGGTAACGCTTTGGCAGGTGCCGGTCGCGGTTTCGTTTCGGCAAGCCGCGCAGCATTTGAGAATCCCAACTTCAATGCAGCACCCTATGCAGCAGTCGATCTGATTATGGGTGAGCAGAAGACTTCACACCTTTATAATAAGGAGTTGAAGCCGGACTTCGCGGTATATACCCCTGAAATGATGGCAGCATTGCGTTCGTTGCAGGATCTGCGTGTTCCTCTGATGATCACCGGCGCATACGTAGGTAGCGACGCTGTGATTGAGAACGATAAGGATGTACAGTTGTTTATGAAGGAGGTTCTGCACTATCAGCAGCGCAATAACCATTCGAGCCAGACGGGCGTTGTGATGTCGGTTGATGCCGATCGTAACGGCTTTGCTCTGCCTTCGTGTACCTTTATGACCCAGGAGGGTCGCGCACAGTATCGTGTTGAGGCTCCCGACGCATTGGAGCCCGCCGATAAGAAGGGTATGCGTCTGTATCGTTACTCGGATACGAGTATGAATGCAGGTGTCGCTTACGATGGCGATCAGCGTATTCTGGTTCTGGGCTTCCCCTTCGAGTCGATCATTGGCGAGCAGGATCGTGTTCGCGTAATGAACAGCATTATGAATTTCCTCGTTAAATAACCGAAAAACTAATAAACTTAAATATTAACCAACGGGGGCGAGTCCGATAAGCCCCGCCCCCAATCAAAACCATTCAAAAGTATTATGGAAAAATTGATTACCTGCTTTATCGCCAATGGCCCTGAGGCTGAACTGGCAAAGACCAAGAGCCAGTTGGCTGAAAACGCAATCGTTGCTGAGGTATGCGTTGCCGGCGATCTGAACAAGACCGAGACTCTGCGTAAGATCGCAGCCGAGGTTAAGACCGCTTACACAATGTTCTACACCAAGCCGTTGGCATTGCAGATGGGTTACTACTCGCTGGATCGTTTCGTAGAGGTTGCAGAGGATACTGATGCTGCTATGCTCTACTCGAACTACTACGAGTGCAAAGAGGGTAAGACTACGGCTCACCCCGTAATTGACTATCAGGCAGGCTCGCTGCGTAACGACTTCAACTTCGGTTCGGTGCTGGTAGTTAAGAGCGACAAGCTGCGCAAGGCTGTTGAGGCTATGGACGTTGATTACGAGTTCGCTGCAATGTATGATCTGCGTTTGAAGCTGTCGTTGCAGGGCGAGATTATGCGTCTGGCAGAGTTCCTCTACACCGAGGTTGAGATGGATACCCGCGCATCAGGCGACAAGATGTTCGACTACGTGAACCCCGCTAACCGCGCTGTTCAGATCGAGATGGAGAAGGCTTGTACCCAGTACTTGAAGGACGCTGGTGCTTACTTGGAGCCCAAGTTCGAGGATATCGACTTCACCGAGTGCGACTTCCCCGTTGAGGCATCGGTTATTATCCCCGTTCGCAACCGCGTTCGTACTATCGCAGACGCTGTTAAGTCGGTTTTGATGCAGAAGACTTCGTTTCCCTTCAACCTGATCGTTGTTGATAACCTTTCGACCGATGGTACTACCGAGATTTTGAAGGAGCTGGCAGCTACTGACGACCGTCTGGTACATATCATTCCTGAACGTGAGGATTTGGGTATCGGTGGTTGCTGGAACCGCGCTATTATGGATGCTCGTTGCGGTAAGTTCGCAGTGCAGCTCGATAGCGACGATATCTACATCGACGAGAACACCTTGCAGAAGGTTGTTGATGCATTCTACGAGCAGAAGTGTGGTGCAGTTATCGGTTCGTACAAGATCGTTAACTTCCAGCTCGAAATGCTGCCCCCGGGCATCATCGATCACCGCGAGTGGACTCCCGACAATGGCCGCAACAACGGTCTGCGTATCAACGGTTTCGGCGCTCCCCGTGCATTCTATACTCCTATGTTGCGCTCGATCAAGCTGCCTAACACCAGCTACGGTGAGGACTATGCAGTAGTTCTGTCGATCTCGCGTAAGTACCAGATTGGCCGTATCTATGAGCCTCTGTACCTGTGCCGCCGTTGGGAGGACAACTCGGACGGTAACCTGTCAATCGAGAAGGAGAACAGCAATAACCTCTTCAAGGATCGCGTACGTACTATCGAGTTCCGCGCTCGTCAGCGTATGAACAAAAAGAACTAATGGGACTATGTTGCAGCAGAAGGTAAAAGAACTTTTCGCCTCGCAGCTGGAACAGTGGCCTATGGCACGCCGTAACTTCGACGACCTGAATTCGGTTCAGGTCGCCGAGGTGCGTTTTGATGCTTGCCGTATGCCCATCACGTTCAATGCGGGCCGTATCCGCTCGACCGCAGCAAAGGTCGATAAGAAGACCATTGCCGAGCGTCGTTGCTTCCTCTGTGGCGAAAATCGCCCCGCAGAGCAGGAGGGTATCGAGTATGGTCGTTATACGATCTTGATCAACCCCTTCCCCATCTTCAAGAACCACTTGACTATTCCCGATAGCAGCCATACCGATCAGATGATGAACGCCGAGCGTATGGGCGAGATGTTGGATCTGGCTCACGATCTGTCGGATTGGGCAATCTTCTACAATGGTCCCAAGTGTGGTGCATCGGCTCCCGACCACTTCCATTTCCAGGCAGGTGATCGCGGTGTAATGCCCGTTGAGGAGGAGATTAAGAAAGCTGACAAGGTTCTCTACAAGTCGGAAAAGCTGACTATCAAGACCATCGACAACTACGTTCGCAAGGTTGTGATCCTAGAAGGTAAGGAGCGCGACGTGCTGACCGAGGCTGTCGAGAAGGTTATGAAAGCAGTAGGTGAGGTTGTCGTTCGCGAGCCCGAACCTATGGTAAATATTATTACGGTATGGGACGAGAACGAGTGGCGCGTTGCGGTATTCCCGCGTCGTGAGCATCGTCCGTCGCAGTTCTTCTTGGAGGACGAGGCCGAAAAGATCGTGTTCAGCCCCGGTGCTGTCGATTTTGGCGGTATTATGATCCTGCCGCGTAAGGAGGACTTCGATCGTCTGCAAGTCGAGAAGGAGACAATCGCCGATATGTTCGGTCAGTTGTCGTTCACCGATGAGCAGTTTGCCGAATTAACTAACAAAATAGCAGAGTTTTAGCCTATGAAACTTTCAGTAGGTATTATGTTTTCGCCCACCATCAGCTTCTGCTTGAAGGGTGCATTTGAGTGCGCGGGCGAGCGTTTCGAGGGTCAGGGAACCGTTAAGTTGGCCGAGGGTGGCGCAGTATTGACCACCGCTGCCGGCGAGCGTAAGGTATCGCTGCCTTTGGAATTTACTCCGGTTGATTATGAGACTGCCGAGTTTGAGTTGCAGGATGTAGTTATCGGTATCAACTTCCATTGGGAGCGTAAGGAGAATCAGTCGTTCCGTGGCGCACTGCGCTTTATCGAGGAGGACGAGAAACTGACCGCAATCAATGTTTTGGATATCGAGGACTATCTGTTGAGCGTAATCTCGTCGGAGATGAGTGCAACCTCGTCGTTGCAGTTGTTGAAGGCTCACGCCGTGATCTCGCGTAGCTGGCTGATCGCACAGATCGAGAAGTCGGCAGAATTGGAGCAGGCAAAGGCCGATTATAAGACCGAGACCCGCACCGACGACGAGTATGTTCGTTGGTTCGACCGTGAGGATCACACCAATTTCGACGTGTGCGCTGACGACCACTGCCAGCGTTATCAGGGTATCAACCGTGCTTCGACCGAGGTCGTACGTCAGGCTATTGCCGAGACGCGCGGTGAGGTTGTGGCATACAATGGTAAGACTTGCGACGCACGTTTCTCGAAGTGCTGCGGCGGTGTAGCCGAGCGTTTTGAGAATGTTTGGGAGCCGGTTGTTCACCCCTATCTGACAAAGGTTTATGACGCAGCTGTTGAGGATCCTTCGTGGGATCTGACCGTTGAGGATCAGGCTCGCAAGTGGATCACAACGTCGCCTGAGGCGTTCTGCAACACGACCGATGCGAAGGTGTTGTCGGAGGTGCTCAACTCGTACGACCAGGAGACCCAAAACTTCTATCGTTGGACCGAGGAATTCACGCAGGAGGGTCTGTCGGATCTGATCCGTGAGCGTTTGGGTATCGACTTCGGTACGGTAACCGATCTGATTCCCGTTGAGCGTGGTGTTTCGGGCCGACTGATCAAGTTGAAGGTTGTAGGTACCAAGCGTACGATGACCATCGGCAAGGAGTTGATCATTCGCAAGGCCTTCTCGCGTTCGCACCTCTATTCGTCGGCATTCGTTGTTGATCGTCGTGAGGACGGTGGTTTCATTCTGCGTGGTGCAGGTTGGGGCCACGGTGTAGGTCTGTGCCAGATTGGCGCCGCAGTGATGGGAGCCAAGGGTTACAACTATCGTGAGATTTTGGAGCACTACTTCCGTGGTGCAAAGATCGAGAAGAAGTATTAATCGAAACTGTAAACTTAATTTCATAAGAAATGAACGAAACAAAGAAATTCTGGGGTAGCCCGATGACGTGGATTCCTACGTTGTATTTTGCACAGGGTATCCCTTACTTCATCGTGAACAACATCTCGGTAATGATGTTTACCAAGATGGGTGTGCCCAATGGCGAGATGGCTCTGTTCACCTCGTTGCTCTATCTGCCCTGGTCGCTCAAACCGTTTTGGAGCCCCTTCGTAGATATCTTCAAGACCAAGCGTTGGTGGACTATCTCGATGCAGATCCTGATGTCGTTGGCATTCATTCTGCTTACGCTGACCATTCCTCGTCCCGATGTTGAGATGATCGCTTCGGGTCAGACTCCGATCAGTATGTTTACCGTAACTCTGTTGTTGTTCGTAATCACTGCATTTGCATCGGCTACGCACGACATCGCAGCTGACGGTTTCTATATGCTGGCTCTTTCGACGGGTGATCAGGCGCAGTTCGTAGGTATCCGTTCGACCTTCTATCGTCTGGCATCGATCTTCGGTCAGGGCGTATTGGTATGGTTGGCAGGTGTTATCGAGACCAATTCAGGCGATATTCCCAACTCGTGGAGAATTACGATGCTCGTTACGGCTGTAATTTTCAGCTTGGTAACTCTGTATCACACCTTCGTTGTTCCTCGTCCCGCGGCAGATACTTCGTCGCTCAAAGAGGCAAAACCGACCGTTGGCAGCATCTTCAAGGAGTTTGGTCGTACGTTTAAGACCTACTTTATGAAGCCCGGCGTTGTGTTGGCAATCGTATTTATGTTGCTCTATCGTCTGCCTGAGGCATTCTTGTTGAAGCTGTGTATGCCCTTCTTGGTTGCAGCACGTGAGGTAGGTGGTCTGGGTATGTCGACCGCAAATGTAGGTTTGGCTTACGGTACTATCGGTGTGATCTTCTTGACGCTCGGTGGTATTTTGGGTGGTATCTACGCATCGCGTGTAGGTTTGAAGAAGTCGATCTGGATTATGGCAGCTTGTATGACTCTGCCTTGCTTGACCTTCGTCTATCTGTCGATGTTCCAGCCTACTAACATCGTTGCAATCTCGACTGCAATTGCTATTGAGCAGTTCGGTTATGGTTTCGGTTTCACGGCATATATGCTCTATATGATGTACTTCTCGGACGGCGAGTTCAAGACTTCGCACTACGCAATCTGTACAGCATTTATGGCACTCAGTATGTTGTTGCCGGGTATGGTTGCAGGTTACATTCAGGAGGCTATCGGTTACGTTAACTTCTTCTGGATGGTTATGGCTTGCTGCATCTGCACGTTGATCGTATCGGTAATGGTTTATCGCAAGATTGATCCTACCTATGGCAAAAAATAATCGAAATTCAGATTTTTCGAGATTAATATTTTAGATAGTTAAGGTTAATGACGCTCCGCCTGATCCGCAAGGATCGGGCGGACTTTTTTTGAGAGAAGAGCGCGCGTCGCAGAGTGTGGTGAGATACCGTTGAGGATGAATGAAGAAAAAGTTTTTTGTGCTGACGACAGAATATTTCGGGGCTTTGATTCGTTTTTGTTGAGGATGATTTGTATCTTTGTAAGATAAATAAACAAGAAAGAAAATGATGGAGCAGTACAAGAAATATCTACCTGCGGCTATTGGTGTTGTAGCGGCAATTCTAATTGTTATTACGTGGGTGCTTTGCCCGCGTGCGGTTGTGGAAGAGCAGCCTGCCGAGCCTGAACATAAACTTGTTATCTATGGCATCGTGGCTGATAGCCTGACCCTTGAAACGGGTCAGATCGAGGACGGTCAGACGATGGGAGCATTGTTGGGCGGATTTGGTGTTAGTGCCCAAATGGTCGATCGACTGAACACAGCCTCGCAGGAAATTTTTCCGCTCAATAAGGTGCGTGCGGGTAATATTTATACCGCCTTTTTGGAGGAGGATACGACGGGCGTGCGCACACTGCGCCATTTGGCCTATGAGAAGAACGCAATCGACTATGTTGTGTTCAATTTTATGGCCGACTCGGTGTCGGTTGTCGAGGGCGCGAAGGAGGTTACAACGATCCGTGAGCGCGATACGGTAACGATCACTTCGTCGCTGTGGGGCGCGATTATGGCAGCAAATCTACCTTATGAACTGGCAGCCGAGATGGAGGATATCTATCAGTGGTCGATCGACTTCTTCTCAATTCAGCCGGGAGATCGCTTTACAGTGGTCTACGATCGCCAGATGGTCGATACGGTCGATGTTGGTTTGGGTCGTGTTTGGGGTGCCGAGTTTGTTCAAGGCGGAAAGTCATACTATGCAATCCCCTTCAAGCAGGGCGAGAAGATTCAATATTGGGACGAGCAGGGCAACTCGCTGCGCAAGGCTCTGTTGAAAGCTCCACTGAAATATTCGCGTATCTCGTCGCGTTTCTCGTATCGTCGTCTGCATCCTGTGCACCGCGTTTATCGACCTCATACGGGTGTCGATTACGCTGCTCCGTCGGGCACGCCCGTAATGGCGGTGGCCGATGGTGTCGTGGTCTTCAAAGGCTGGGGCGGCGGTGGCGGCAATACGCTCAAAATTAAGCACGCTGGCAATTTACAATCGGGTTATCTGCACCTGCGCGGATTTGCCAAGGGTATCAAGCAGGGTAGCCGCGTGAGTCAGGGTGATGTTATCGGTTATGTCGGTTCGACGGGTACTTCGACAGGTCCGCACCTCGATTTCCGTCTGTGGCGCAATGGTACGCCGATCGACCCGTTGAAGGTGCCTTCGGAGCCTTCGGAGCCAATCAAGAAGGAGAATATTCTGCCGTTTGAGTATGTCCGTGAGCGTATTATGGCGGAGTTGCAGGGTGATTCGATCCCCGAAACCGAGTTGATCGTTCAGCTTGATTCGCTGCCCGTGCAGCCTGCTGCGCCTGCCGATGAGGCGATTGCCGAAAATGTAAAAGAGGAGAAAAAATAATGACGGAGCGCGTAGGTATAGTCATTGTTGCGGGAGGTAGTGGCAGCCGTATGGGGGCGGCACTGCCCAAGCAGTTTTTAGATATCGCAGGGCGTCCGATTTTGGTGCGTACCATTGAGCGTATGCACGAGGCACTGCCCGATGCAGAGATCGTTGTCGTATTGCCCGAAGCGCACGTTGCGTTGTGGCAGGAGTGTTGTCGCAGAGCAGATTGCAGAGTGGCGCATCGTGTTGCATTTGGGGGTGCGACCCGATTTGACTCGGTGGCGTCGGGTATTGCGGCATTGAGCGATGACTGCGAACTGATTGCTATCCACGATGGAGTTCGACCACTGCTCTCGTCGGAGATGATTTGTCGAGGTGTCGAGTGCGCACGTGAGAGTGGGGCAGCGGTGCCCGTGATTGCGGTGGTGGATTCGATCCGCGAGGTGGATTCGGAGGGCTCGCGCGTTGTTGATCGCAGTACGCTGCGCGCGGTGCAGACTCCGCAGATATTCCGTTCGGACCTGCTTAAAAGGGCTTATGCGGCCATCGGAGCGCGTTTGGAGGATCGCTCGAAGGCAACAGATGATGCATCGGTGGTCGAAATGTATGGCGAGAAGGTTGCACTTTACGAGGGCGAGCCGAATAATCTGAAACTTACAACGCCGACCGATTTGAGTATTGCGGAGGTGCTTCTGCAAAAGCGATAAACATTAGCAGGGACGAAAAATAATTATCTAAATAGACGAATAATGGAGCAGATATTCAAATACTCGTTTGGTCGCAGAATACGCTGGATCTCGACACTGCTTTTGGCGTTGATCGTGGCGATGGTCTTTGCGCTCTATCTGCTCTATGACGGCGGCTATATCTCGGCGTGGTTTTTGAGTATTACGGTGGCCATTGTTGCGCTCTGCGTTTTGTCGATACCGCGCCATATACGCATCGATGATGCACGAATCGAGATACATTGTATCCTTGAACTGACCGAGATCGAACTGATCGATGTCGTCTCGGCCGAGCGCGTTGAACGCCGCGAAATGAGATGGACGCTGCCCGTTATGGCGAGTTTCGGTCTGTTCGGCTATTATGGTTACTATCTAAATCTGCGCACGCTCGATTGGGTGCGCGTATATGCTTCGCAGTGGTCAAATTTGGTGATGATTGTCGATAATTGCGAACAACATTATCTGGTCTCGACCGATGATCCCGATCGCCTGATCGCGGCTATCGAGCAGGCTCGTGCCAACGCTTTGGAGGCCCTGCGAGTGGCCGAGCAAGAGGGTGCAGAGTAGTCGTTAAGTCGCTATTAAGGGTTGATAGTGCGCCTTCGTAGTCAATTAACCGCCTTATTTTTTGGATTCTATTGCATAATTTGCTATCTTTGGACAATTTGTGAATCGTATGGCAAAGTCGAATCCTTGGTTTGCGCCTTTGGCGTGGCTTTATAAGATGGCAATCACGTTGCGCCATCGTCTTTTCGATTGGGGTATTCTCCCGACCGTACGATTCGATATACCCATTGTCTGCATAGGCAACATAACCGTCGGCGGTACGGGCAAAACGCCTATGGCCGAGATGGTTGTGGGCCATTTGAGCCAGACGCACAAGGTGGCTCTCATCTCGCGCGGATATGGCCGCAAGACCAAAGGATATATCGAGGTGCAGCCCGATATGCACTATATCGAGGTGGGCGACGAGCCGAAGATGATCAAACTGAAATTCCCCGATGTCCCGATTGTGGTTTGCGAGGATCGTGTTGCCGGTATTAAGCGTCTGCGCGAGGAGCATCCCGATGTGGAAGTGGTGATTATGGACGATGGTTTCCAGCATCGTTACGTCGAGGCGCAGATCAATATCATTATGGTCGATTATACGCGACCGATTTATGAGGATAAATTCCTTCCCGAAGGTCAGTTGCGCGATCTCCCTTCGCAGCTCTATCGTGCTCAATACTTCATCGTAACCAAGTGTAATGACGACCTTACGCCGATCGAGCGCCGACTGCTTAAAAAGGACTTCCTGAAATATCCCTACCAGAGCCTCTATATGACAGGTATCGAGAGTGGTGCGCCCGTGCCTCTCTTTCCGGCAGATGCTCCCGCGTCGGTCGAATATGGCGCAGATGTTGTGGCTATGGCAGGCGTGGGCAATCCCAACCCCTTCCTTGCAGGTCTGCGTAAGCATTACAACGTGATTGAGGAGTTGGTCTATGACGATCATCACGTCTATCGTCGCAATGATCTGCAAACGATGCTTGATGCAGCGGGCGAGAAGGGTGTAATTGTTACAACCGAGAAGGATGCGGTGAAGTTGGTCAATCCCGATAAGATACCTGCACAATTACGAGCAAAACTATACTACATTCCTATAAGTATCACATTCATAGGTAGTTCGCCAGCGGACTTCCTCTTAAACCTTGAAAAAGATGTTAGAACAAATTAAAGCTACTGCTGAATTCATTCGCTCGCAGATCGATGAGTTCGTTCCCGAAGTGGGTATTATTCTTGGTACGGGCCTCGGCGGTCTGGCCGATAGCATTGATGTTAAGTATTCGATCGACTATTCGACAATCCCCAATTTCCCCGTTTCGACTGTTGAGGGCCATAAGGGTCGTCTGATTTTTGGTGAGCTGGGTGGTAAGAACGTGGTTGCGATGCAGGGCCGTTTCCACTACTACGAGGGCTATACAATGCAGCAGGTTACATTCCCCGTTCGCGTGATGAAGTTGCTCGGTATCAAGACGCTGTTTGTGTCGAATGCCAGCGGTGGCGTCAATACATCGTTCCGCACGGGCGATTTGATGATCATTACCGACCATATCAACCTGATGCCCAACCCGCTGATCGGTAAGAATATGGCCGAGCTCGGTCCCCGTTTCCCCGATATGCACAACTGCTACGATAAGGATCTGATTGCAAAGGCTACCAATATCGCAGCCGAGCACAATATCAAATTGCAATATGGTGTTTATGTCGGCGGTACCGGTCCGACCTTTGAGACACAGGCCGAGTATCGCTATTTCAAGGCAATCGGTGGCGATACGGCAGGTATGTCAACCGTTCCGGAGGTGATCGTGGCACGTCATATGTCGATCCCCGTTTTCGGTGTGTCGGTAATTACCAACTGCGGTCTGTCGGATGAGTTGGGTGACCACGAAGACGTACAGCGTCAGGGTGCAAAGGCGGCCGAGAAGATGACCACACTCTTTATCGAGATGGTTCGCCAGTTGTAAGAGGCAAGACCAATTGTGAAATGCAAGTTTATTAAATTGTAAGTATATGATTAACAAAGTAATATTAGTTGGAAATGTAGGTGCAGATCCCGAAGTTCGCACACTCGAAAGTGGTGTTAAGACTGCGCGAGTTCGTTTGGCTACTACCGAGCGTATCTTCAACCGTCAGACGCAGGAGAGCACCGAGCATACCGAGTGGCACTCGATCACTTTGTGGCGAGGCTTGGCCGATGTTGTCGATAAGTATGTTCGCAAGGGCTCGCAGATCTATGTCGAGGGTTCGTTGCGTACGCGTGAGTGGCAGGATCAGCAGGGTAATCGTCGTTTCTCGACCGAGATTCAGGCCTCGGACCTGAAATTGTTGGGTCGTCGTGCAGATGGTCAGCAGACAGCACAGCAACCGCAGGGTGGTTATCAGAGCCAGCCGCAAGCAACATACGCTCCGCAGGCAGCCTATACTCCGCAGCCTGCGCCCCAACCCGCACCCGCAGTTGCGCCTGCAATGCCGGCTGACGATGTTGATGATCTGCCATTCTAATGGCGTGAGTTGCATTTGATTCACAAAAAGTCGCTCCGAGAAGGGGCGACTTTTTTGTTTGTGGCGACCATTCGGTCTGAATATATGGCCATTGATCTCGAATTGTCGGAATAATATGCGGTCGTTTGGTGAAAATTTCGTTACTTTGCAGATTCTTACACGCGTAACGCGCGCGTTGAGGGGTGTGGTATGCAATTTGTGTTACTATACTTGTGAGAAATGAATTAAAATAAAAACGAAATATACTATGAGCAAGCAAGAAGTTTATAACGAGGAAGTTAAGCCCGAAGAAGGCTTCGCCGAGGGCGATGTGGAACCCAATTGTGAAGGTTCGTCGTGTGCCAATATGGCAGATGATGACACCCCCACAATTGACGAAATGGCAGAGCAGGGCGGAGAGGAGCAGACAACAACTGCCGATGAGCAGGTAGATGCTGCGGCAGAGGCGTTGGCAAAAGCCGAGGCCGAGGCGGCAGATTGGCGCGATAAGTATCTGCGTTTGCAGGCCGAGTTCGACAACTATCGCAAGCGTACGCTCAAAGAGAAGATGTCGCTCGTTGAGTCGGGTGGCGAGAATGTGATCAAGGCTCTGTTGCCCGTGGTTGATGATGTCGATCGTGCGCTGGCAGCAATGGAGAAGAGCGACGACGTGGAGGCACTGCGTGGTGGTGTTCGCCTGATCGCCCAGAAGTTCAATGAGGTAATGCGCCAGCAGGGCGTGAGTGAGATCGAAGCAGTCGGTAAGGAGTTCGACGTTGATGTGCACGAAGCCGTTGCCCGATTTCCCGTTGATGGCAAGGAGCAGGGCGCGATTATCGACGTGGTTCAGAAGGGCTACAAACTGGGTGAGAAGGTTATTCGCTACGCAAAGGTAGTTGTTGCAGAGTAAACTGAAAAACAGACAAAAACGAAAGCCAACCCGCATCGAGCGGGGCGGAGAATGAGATACAATGGAAAAACGAGATTACTACGAAGTGTTGGGTGTCGAGCGTAATGCTAACGCCGACGAGATCAAGAAGGCCTATCGTAAGGCTGCGATCAAATATCATCCCGACAAGAACCCTGGCGATAAGGAGGCCGAAGAGAAATTCAAGGAGGCTGCCGAGGCATACGACGTGTTGTCGAATCCCGATAAGCGTGCGCGCTACGATCAGTTTGGCCACGCAGGTATGAACGGATCGGCTGCGGGTGGCGGCTTTGGCGGTTTCGGTGGCGGCGGCTTCTCGATGGAGGATATCTTCTCACAATTTGGCGATATCTTCGGAGGCCACTTTGGCGGTGGTTTCAGTGGTTTTGGCGGTGGCGGTCGTGGCCACTCGGTCAATCGCGGAACAGATCTTCGCGTGAAGGTTAAGCTGACGCTGGCCGAAATCGCAACGGGCACAACCAAGAAACTCAAAATCAATAAGACAATCGCTTGCGATGCGTGCGGTGGTTCGGGCGCAAAAACGGCAAGCGACTATAAGACTTGTACCAACTGTAACGGTTCGGGTTATGTTACCCGTGTCGAGAATACCTTCTTTGGCCGTATGCAGACGCAGGGTGTGTGTCCCACGTGTGGTGGCGAGGGTAAGGTTATTTCGGACCCCTGTACCAAGTGTAATGGTGAGGGTACCGTTCGCGGTGAGGAGGTTGTCGAGATCCGCATCCCTGCGGGTGTGGGCGAAGGTATGCGCCTCAATGTTTCGGGCAAGGGTAATGCTGCACGCCACGGCGGCGTAAATGGCGACTTGCAGGTGCTGATTGAGGAGATTCCTTCGGACGATTTCGTGCGTGATGGCAACGATCTGATCCACAACCTCAATATCCCCGTTACAACGGCTCTGCTGGGTGGTAATGTCGAGGTGCCGACCATCGACTCGCGTGTGAAGATCAAAATTGATGCAGGTACGCACGCCGGTAAGGTACTGCGTCTGCGCGGTAAGGGTCTGCCCGATGTGAATGGTTACGGTCGTGGCGATATTTTGATTGTTGTCGATTTGACGATCCCCTCGAAGTTGTCGAAGGAGGAGCGTTCGCTGGTTGAGAAGTTGGCCGAGCAGCCCTCGTTCCAACAGGCCGAGCCGGTGAAGAATCAGAATATCTTCGAGCGAATGAAGAATTTCTTCCAATAGTGGAGAAAAAGTTGGTGGGCGTATGGTGCTCGTCAGCGCGAAAAAATGTATTTTTGACAAAAAGTTAAAAGCGATATGTTAGGATTTTCACCATTTAAGAAACACGCCAATCAGTTCAACTA
Source organism: uncultured Alistipes sp. (assembly GCA_937899895.1). Taxonomy (GTDB): domain Bacteria; phylum Bacteroidota; class Bacteroidia; order Bacteroidales; family Rikenellaceae; genus Alistipes. The sequence goes on along the minus strand of CALBQR010000042.1, from coordinate 40,032 downwards.
TAAGCCTCGCTATTACGACCCCGACGTAGAGGCTCTGCGTGAGCGTCGTGCCGAGCGTGGCGAGCAGCCGTCAGAGGGTGCAATGGAGCGCAAGGGCGAGAATGTCTATGTTGCAGGCGAGTATATTCGTCGTCGCCGTGAGGAGCGCAACGAGCAGCGTCGTCAGGAGGCCGCAGACCGCAAAAAACGCGGTATGATCCGTATGTTGATTATGATTGTGATCGTGGCGTTGGCAATCTTTGTGGTTGTGCCGCGCGTGGCCGAGATGTTTGATTTGGCAAAGCAGAATACGGCAGTGCAGACCGCTCCCGCAGAGGAGGAGTTTGACCCCTATCGCCCGATCCGCGTGGTGCCTAACGACTATCAAGGCGAGTAACCAACCCGAAAAAACAAGAGGCAAACAGCTATGGCTGACCGAATTAAACTGCTACCCGAAGTCGTTGCCAATCAGATCGCGGCAGGCGAGGTCGTCAATCGACCCTCGTCGATCGTCAAAGAGATGATGGAGAACGCCATTGATGCCGGAGCAAGCACCGTAACGGTTAATTGTTGCGATGCGGGCCGCGATCTTATTCAAGTCGTGGATGACGGTTGCGGAATGTCGCCCAACGATGCCCGAATGGCATTTGATCGCCACGCGACGAGCAAAATCTCGACGGTCGATGATATCTATCGCCTGCGCACATTCGGTTTTCGCGGTGAGGCGTTGGCTTCGATAGCAGCGGTAGCGCAGGTTGAGTTGCGTACGCGCCAGGCTGATGATGAACTTGGTTCGCAGACGATGATCGACGGTGGCCAATTCCGTTCGCAGGAGCCTGTGATGTGCCCCGTAGGCTCGCAGTTTTATGTTCGCAATTTGTTCTACAATGTGCCTGCTCGTCGTCGCTTTTTGGAGAAGAGCAGCTCGGCGGTAAAGCAGATACGCGATGAGTTTGAGCGTGTTGCGCTCTGCAATCCGCAGATTACGTTCCGCCTTTTCAATAATAATGCACCCGTCTATGATTTGGCGGCAACCAATTTGCGCGGTCGAATTGTCGATGTGGTGGGTAAAAATAGCAAGAATAACCTTTTGGAGGTCTCGGCCGAGACCTCGGTGGTGCGTGTTGAGGGCTTTGTGGGGCGGCCTGCAAGTGCCAAGAAGCACGCCAAGCAGTTCTTATTTGTCAATGGTCGCTATTTCAAGTCGGCATACTTCTATAAGGCCATAATAAAGGCTTATGAGAAGTTGATCCCTGCGCAGACCCAGCCCGATATATTCCTCTATCTGACTATCGATCCTGAACGTATCGACGTGAATGTTCATCCTCAAAAGATCGAGGTGAAATTCGCCGAGGCAGAGGCGGTGTGGCAGATTATCAACGCGGCGGTGCGTGAGACGCTTGCCAAGACGGGCGCAGTGCCTTTGATGGACTTCGACGATGAGAATGCAATTGATATTCCCGTTGCAGGCTCTGCGCGAATGAGGCGTATTTATAGCGAGCCACGAGCGGCAAGTGTCGAGGGCTATAATCCGTTCCGAGAGGGCTACACCTCGCAGAATAGTGGCGCGGGAGGTCGCTCGCAGAGTGATCTGTCGGACTTTTCGGGCGAATATCGAGCTTCGTCGTCGCGTGCAAATCAACCTCTTTCGGAGGCTTACGATTTGTGGCCTTCGGATTCGTTTGTAAGTTCGGAGGGTGGTGAGTTTGCCGTTGAGAGCGAGGGTGAGAGTTTCCGCGATTTTGTGTCGGTCGGTTTTGAGTCTGACGGCTCGGAGGAGTATGAAATGAGCGATTCAATGGCAGGAGAGATGACGTCGGAAGATGGTGAATTTGAATTCGTTGAGAGTGCCGATGCTGTGCAGCAGCAGTTTGCCGTTGGTGAGCCATCGCGCTTTGAAGATGTTATCACGCTGCCGGAGGCATTGGCCGCAGCGCGTTATCGTGGCCGTTTGGTGGTGGTCGATCTGCGTCGCGCACGCGAACGAGTTAGTTATGAGGACTATATAGCGATGATGAGTAACGGCTCGTCTGCCAGCCAACAGCTACTCTTCCCGGAGCGTCTGGTGCTGTCGAATGATGAGGCGGAGCTGTTGAAGGAGTGCCAGAGCGATTTGGCCGCTATCGGCTTTGATTTGCGTCTGGTCGATGATTGTACGGTTGAACTGAAAGGCACACCTGCTGATATGGAGGGCATCGAGATCGATCGATTGCTCTATGACGTGTTGCACGATGTGGCCGAGGGCGATTCGCCTATTGCAGTTCGTCGTCAGCGTTTGGCCGCAATGGTTGCACAGCGACGTGCGGCGGCGATGCGTGGTGTGATCGGTGTGGAGCAGGCAGTTGCACTGCTTGAACGATTGGCTACGTGTGAGAATGTGAGCTTTGCACCTTCGGGCAGGGCAATTATGGTCGAAATCTCATCGGGCGAGATACGTACTCGATTGGGATAACTATCGGTTTTCATATTTTGAAAAAACAGAAGTGATTTATAATGAATAATCAATTTGCGCGAGGAGGTTATTTTGCAACGCCTCCAATTACGAAGAATCTGATTATCGCCAACTTTATTGTCTGGTTGGCGTGTGCGATACTGCCCATTGGCGACGCGATTCGCGAGTATGGAATGTTGTATTGGATTGGTAGCGAGAAGTTTCACGCCTATCAATTCTTTACGCATATGTTTATGCACGCCGATTTCTCGCATATGTTCTTCAATATGTTCTCGCTGTGGATGTTCGGTCGTATGTTGGAGATCGATCTGGGCCCGAAACGATATATCATCTTCTATTTGGTTAGTGCCCTCGGCGCGTCGATGATGCAGATGGGTGTGGCCTATATTGAGTGGCTGTCGGTTAAGGCTCGTTTGGCAGAGACGGCTGCGGCTTACGGTGTATCTGCTGCGCAGTTGGCAAATCAGGTATTTACTAACTATGCAATGCTCGGTGCGTCGGGTGCGGTTATGGCCGTTATGATGTCGTTCGGTGTGATGCATCCGAACAGTATGGTGATGTTGATGTTCCCGCCGATTCCGATGAAGGCCAAATGGTTGGTTGTGATCTTCATTGTTATCGAATTTTTGGCCGGTGTTCAGGGTTCGACAGATGGCGTTGCCCATTTTGCCCATTTGAGCGGTATGTTGTGGGGCTGGCTCCTGCTCCGATATTGGAAGAAGACCCACCAAATCTATTACTAATCAATCAAAGCGCACAAGATGTCTGATTACTATTACTCTTCACCTCACGAAAGTAGCACGGGTCGTAAAAGTCGCCGTCGCTCGCTGTCGGGCCGTCTGTTTGACTTTGTGATGGTGATTATCTCGATTGTGGTTTCGATTTTGGTGCTTTTGACGCTGTTGGCACCTGTGGTTAATCCGCATCGAATGTGGATTCTCTCGTTGCTCGGTCTTGGCGCACCGCTGATCTATGCTACGTTGATAATTCTGATACTCTATTGGATCATCCGTTGGCGTTGGAAATATATCGTGCCGATGGCCTTGGTGGCGTTGTTGGGCGTGGGTAAGGTGTCGCGTTACTATCGCATCACGCCCGTGCAGGACCACTCCGCACAGCAGACACCCGCCGAGCGACAGCGTGCCGAGCGAGGAACATTCTCGGTGATGACCTATAACATCGGCAATTTCAAACCCTACTTCGGTATTGATAAAGATCCTGTTCGCGCAGTGGCGACGGGGGCAGAGGTGATTGATTCGCTTGCGCCCGATATTATCTGCTTGCAGGAGTTTCAGAGTACGCCTGCTTGTCCGCGTGAGATGTTTGATACGTTGCTCACAAGTCGCAAATATCGCGGTGTGGTATCGTTGCGTTTGACCACGCACCCCAAGCAGGGACACGGCGTTGGTAATGCGATCTATACCCGTTACAAGATTATCCGTTCGGGCGTTATCGATAATGCGACCGAACTCGATTCGACAGCCTGCATTGCGCAGTGGGCTGATTTGATGATTGGCGACGATACGGTGCGCGTGGTGAATAACCATCTGCGAACGACGATGATTACGCAGAACGATCAGGAGTATCTGGTCAGTGGCGACTTTATCGAAGATGGCTCGATGGAGCGCGAGGATAAGTTGCGCTCGATTGCCGATCGTTTTCAACTTAATTCGCAAATACGTGCCGATCAGGCCGATACGATCTCGCGATTTGTGGCTTCGTCGCCCTATCGGGTGATTGTTTGTGGCGATTTCAACGACGGTGCAATGTCGTATGCCTATCGCCGTATTGGTCGCAAGATGGATGATACGTTTGTCGAGGCGGCACGTGGCAAGACCAATACCTATCGCGGATTTTTCAATCTGTTGCGTATCGATTTTATCTTTGTCGATCGCCGTTTTGAGGTGCTGTCGTACTCGTCGCCGCGTTTGGGCGTGTCGGATCACTATCCCGTTGTTTCGCGGTTGAAGATTCGTCGCGATTGATAATTGCAAGCGAAAACGGCCCAAGAGTTTGGTTATTCGGCGGAAAAGCATTATCTTTGATAAATATATTAAAACTACACTAACACTATGCTTGTCAAGATCTATCCCGTAAATCCGAGCGAAAAGGAGCTGGATAAGGTGGTCGATGTGTTGCGTCGTGGTGGCGTGATTATCTATCCGACCGATTCGATCTATGCCTTCGGCTGTTCGCTGCAATCTCCCAAAGCAATCGAGCGTCTGCGCACGATCAAAGCCAAGAGTGAAGATTCGCTGTCGGTTATCTTCGACAGCATTTCGAGCGTTTCGGAGTATTGCCGCGTGGATAATCTCACCTTCAAACTGATGAAACGCAATCTGCCAGGTGCCTTTACCTTTATCCTCAATACCTCATCGAAGATGCCCGACCGCGCGTTGGAGAAGCGTAAGTGTGTCGGTGTGCGTATTCCTGCCAACCCCATTGCGCGAGCTATTGTCGAGCGTCTTGGTTGCCCGATGATCACCTCGTCGGTTAAGCGTCGTCCGGAGGATGATGGCGATGAATATACGACCAATCCGGAGCTGATTGAGGAGCGTTATGAGAATATTGTCGATCTGGTAGTCGATGGCGGTATTGGCGATAATGTCCCCACGACGTTGGTCGATCTGACCTCTGATGAGCAGGAGATTCTGCGCGAGGGTCGTGGCGAGTTGCGCTAATATGGTTAGCGAAGTGTAACGAATGAAGAAATTATAGAACGGAAAACTATGAATAACAACTATTTACTTCGTGTGTCGATTGCCGGTGCAGTGATTGGTTTTGTGGCGGTTGTGTCGGATCTGATGCAGATCTGCTGCCCCTTTGCGGGACTCGGTTTGATTGCTCTCTTTGCGCAGATCGGTCTGATCTGGTATTACTCGCGCCAATATGCAATCTCGCGCGGTGCGGCAGGCTGTTCGTATGGACAGGTGCTGGGCTATATTGCGATGATGATGATCTTTGCAGGTATCCTCTATGGCGCAATTAAGGCTGTGGCGGTGAATACTTTTGCCGAGGAGCAGTATCGCGTTTTGTTGGGACAGTCGATGGATATGATCAAAGAGATGGGCGTCTATTCAAAGTCGCAGATCAAGCAGATGAGCGGTCTGATGGACGCCGTGCAGTTTAATCCGATCTTCGTGTTGATTTCGAGCATCTTCTCGATGCTTTGTGGCGGAGTGTTCTACGGTCTGATTATCGCAGCATTCAATAGACGCGAAGCAGACCCCTTTGCAGATCAGATGCAGGAGGGTGGTAATAGCGAAAACGAGCAGTAAAATATATGTTAGCAGATAAAAAGCCTTGTCATATCTCGGTTGTCGTTCCGGTTTACAACGAGTATGAGTCGCTGCCCGAATTGGAACAGTGGGTTGATCGCGTTATGCGTGAGAACCATTTTGCTTACCAGCTGATTTTTATTGATGATGGAAGCAATGATGATTCGTGGAGTGTAATCGAACAGCTGTCGGATAAGAATGAGTCGGTGAGCGGTATTCGTTTCCGCCGCAATTATGGCAAGTCGGCCGCGCTCTATTGCGGTTTTGATATTGCCGAGGGCGATGTCGTGATTACGATGGATGCCGATTTGCAGGACTCGCCCGATGAGATCCCCGCCCTGTATAAGATGATCGTGGAGGAGGGTTATGATCTGGTTTCGGGCTGGAAGAAGGAACGCCACGATCCCGCCGGCAAGCGTTGGCCGAGCAAGTTCTTCAATGCAACGGCACGTGTGGTGTCGGGCATCAAATTGCACGATTTCAACTGCGGCTTGAAGGCCTATCGCCGTAAGGTTATTAAGAGTATCGAGGTCTATGGCGAGATGCACCGTTATATCCCCATCTTGGCAAAGCAGGCCGGATTTAAGCGTATCGGCGAGAAGGTTGTTTGCCATCGTGCGCGCAAATATGGCGTCTCGAAATTTGGTTGGGAGCGAATGATCAAGGGCTATCTGGATCTGCTCTCGGTGATGTTTATGTCGAAGTTCGGTCGCAGCCCGATGTATTTCTTCGGCTCGCTCGGTACGCTGATGTTCCTCTTTGGCGGTGGCGCAGCAGTATGGATCGTGCTGCAAAAGGTTATTCGCCAAGCCAATGGTCTGGTGTGGCGTAGTGCTACGGATCAGCCTCTGTTCTATCTCTCGTTGGTGGCAGTGGTGTTGGGCGTACTGCTCTTTTTGGCGGGATTTTTGGGCGAGCTCATCAACCGCAACTCGTCGGATCGCAACAGCTACCTGATTGATGACGTGGTGGGTGCAGATGACGATGAGGTATATTTTGATTAAACGAAAATTGATAAATAATGATTCAACGTATTCAAACACTCTATCTTCTTGGCATCGTGGTACTCACGACGCTGATGATGTGCCTGCCGTTGGCCTATTTTGTGGGCGGCGAGGAGACATTCAATCTCTATGGCTATGGTTTGCGCTCGGTCGCAACGGGCGAGATGTATAAAACGACGATCTTTTTGGCAATTATGTTGGTGGCTGCGGCTCTGTTGCCACTTGTCAATATCTTCCTTTATAAGCGTCGTATGACACAGATTCGCTATTGTATTGTCGAGTTTGTACTGTTGGTGGGAGCAGTTATTATGCTGGCGGTTCATTACTACCTGTTCTACCGCGCGTTTGCCGATTTCGATTTCCACGCGCAGGGAATGAAGGTAACGATGTTGTTGCCGATCGCGGCTCTGTTCTTTAACTATCTGGCGATGAAAGCAATCGCGGCCGATGAGATGTTGGTTCGCTCGGTTGATAGAATCCGATAGGTTGCATTTACCGATTTATAAAATAAGCCGCACTCCCCACGGAGTGCGGCTTATTTTTTTCTGAATTGTGAATTGCTCTCTTACTGCTCCACAACCGTTGCAAAGAAATGCAGATCGGCGTCGCTATTGTTGATCAGGCTGTGCGAGTGTCCTTTGGGGCAGTAGTGGCACTGACCCGCCTCGACATCTTCATATACGCCATCCATCAATACAGTTCCTCGACCTTCGAGGATGTGGATAAATTCACAATTAGTGGTGTGTGTATGCTCGCCGATCGAAGCTCCGCTATGTAGCAATCCCTTCATAATCTTGCACTTGTCGTCAAGGTAACGACGTACGATAAACTCCTTTTCGCCACCGTTGAAATGTTCGAGCACCTCTTCGGCGCGCTCATTGAAATTGATAATCATAGTTTAAGCGTTTTTGATTTTTCACTCTTTGATTACAAATTTACGAAAAAGTTTGATACTCCGACCACCTGCACGATATTTTTTGCCTTCGCGCGATATAGTTTGGTCTTAAAATTGCGCGAACAGAGACGTAAACCAACTCAATGTTCGATTATGAAAAAGTATATTGCTTACCCCATTGCCATTGCCGTCTGCTTGGCGGTGGGTTATCTGTCGAGTCTGTTGCAGGCTGACGCGCTGCGCGAGTGGTATCCTACGATTGCCAAAGCTCCTTTGTCGCCTCCCAATATGGTATTTCCGATCGTTTGGGGAGTGTTGTATGTATTGATGGGATTGTCGCTTGGCGAGTGTTTCCGAACGGAGAATATGCGCGCCGTGTTGCCGTGGGTGCTTCAATTGGCGGTGAATGTGTTATGGACATTCCTATTCTTCTGGCTACGCGAGCCGCTATTGGGAGTGGTCTCTCTGTTGCTGCTCATTGTACTCACGATCTGGTATATATCAACTGCGGGGCGCACTTCGACGTGGGCGGCGTGGCTGATGATGCCCTATCTGCTGTGGCTGCTGTTCGCTACCTACCTCAATTGGTATGTATATGCGAACAATTAAACACAAACGAGCCTCACTCCGCAGTGGGTGTGAGGCTCGATATTTTGTGTGCTAAACGTCGCTACATCAGTAATATAAGGCTTATGGCCATCAATGCCATACCGCAGATCATACCCACGATCGAGGTGTGGTTCTCGCCATATTGGTGTGCAGCGGGTAGCAATTCGTCGAGCGAGATAAAGACCATAATGCCCGCCACGGCCGCGAAGGTGCAGTTCAAGAGCATCGGTCCCATCAGCGGCATAAGCAACAGATAGGCCGCCACGGCACCCAGAGGCTCCGACAATCCAGATAGGAACGAGTACCAAAATGCGCGCTTGCGACTACCCGTAGCGGCATAGATCGGCACCGAAACGGCGATACCCTCCGGAATGTTGTGAATCGCAACGGCAACGGCAATCGCAGCACCCGTTTCGATCGAACTGATCCCCGACATAAAGGTCGCAATGCCTTCGGGGAAGTTGTGGATCGTGATCGCCAACGCTGTGAGCAGACCCATACGGTGCAGGCGGTGGTTGTGGCGCGAGTCATCTTCAAGCTCCTCGACCGAGTGCAACTCGTGCGGGTTTTCGGCTTCGGGCACAGCGCGGTCGATCAGATAGGCGATAAGCATACCGCCAAAGAACGCCGCAGCTGCAATCAGCGCGCCTTGTTGTTCGCCACGCATAGCCGACAGCTCGATACGTGCCGAATAGAGCATCTCCATAAACGACACGTAGATCATCACACCCGCCGAAAGACCCAACGAAAAGGCTAAAAAGCGACGATTGGTGTGCTTGGTGAGGAAGGCAATGACGCTGCCTATACCGGTCGCAAGACCGGCAAACAGCGTGATGACAAATGCATATAGAACCTGATGAGTCATCGGGAATTAGTGTGATTAATTGACTTTGAAAGGCATCTTAATCTCCGCCAGGTCGCGGTTTGCCTTGTCGATCTTTTCGGCAAGTTCGTCTTTGAACGCCACCACTTTGGCCATCATTGCAGGATCGCCTGCGGCAAGAATCTGCGTAGCGAAGATAGCTGCGTTCTTTGCATTATCGAGAGCCATCGTAGCAACGGGAATACCTGCGGGCATTTGCAGAATCGAGAGCACCGAATCCCAACCGTCCATCGAGTTGCTCGACTTGATGGGCACACCGATTACGGGCAGTGGCGTCATAGCTGCAATTACGCCCGGAAGGTGAGCTGCGCCACCTGCACCGGCGATGATAACCTTTACGCCGCGTGCGGCCGCACCACGTGCGAACTGCTCAACCAACGCGGGGGTGCGATGAGCCGAAAGAGCGAGAATCTCATAGGGAATCTCCATTGCGTCAAGATGTTTAGCGGCAGCCTCCATCACCTTCAAATCCGAGGTGCTGCCCATAATAATGCTAACTATTGGTGTCATATTGCACAAAATTTTTGAAAATTAATCGAAAGTTTGTAACTTCGCAAAGTTAATTGTTTTTTTACGAAACTCAAACGCGAAGTCTAACTCTTATCAAAATAAATCTATGAGTTGTAACAAGAATAGGGTCAAGTTGCACGACAAGACCTTCGAAGTGATGATCTCGGCCGAAGAGATCGATCGCGCAGTCGAGGCTGTGGCAGCGAAAATCAATGCCGATTATGCCGATCGTGAAACGCCTCTGTTTCTGGGTGTTCTGAACGGCTCGTTTATGTTTATGTCCGATCTGATGAAGAAGGTCGATTTCAACTGTGAGCTTTCGTTCGTTAAGTTGGCGTCGTATGCCGGCACATCGACTACGGGCAAGGTGCAGGAGCTGATCGGCTTGAAGAATAATATCGAGGGCCGTCATATCATCGTGGTTGAGGATATCGTCGATACGGGCGAGAGTATCGAGCACCTGATGCGTTCGTTGTCGGGTCATAACCCCGCAAGTGTCGAGGTGGCAACGCTCTTCTTTAAGCCCAATTCGTACTCGAAGCAGATACCTATTAAATATAAGGCGTTGGAGATTGGCAACGAGTTTATTGTTGGTTACGGTTTGGATTACGACCAGCTGGGTCGCAATCTGAAAGATGTTTTTGTGGTAGTCAATGAGTAACCGTCGTCCCGATACCGATTTCTGCGAAGGTAGCCGTTTGCCGCTGGTCGAGGACTTCTATACCATTCAGGGTGAGGGTTTTCACTCTGGCAAACCTGCCTATTTCATCCGCTTGGGCGGTTGCGATGTGGGTTGCAGTTGGTGCGATGCCAAATATACGTGGAATCCGTTGAGCCACCCGCTTGTGGCGACTGACGAGATCGTCGAGCGCGCTGCATCGTTTGAGGCGCAAGCGATCGTCATCACGGGCGGTGAGCCGTTGATCTATCCACTTGATTACTTGACCGAACGCCTGCACGCCCACGGTTTGGAGATCTTTCTCGAAACATCGGGCTCGCATCCGTTAAGTGGCAATTTCGATTGGATATGCCTTTCACCAAAGCGCAAGCAGCCGCCTCTGCCCGAAGCGTTTGCGGCGGCAAGCGAGTTGAAGGTTATCATCGAAACCGAAGATGATTTGCGCTGGGCCGAAGAGTGCGCGGCGAAGGTAGGGGAGCGTTGTATGCTCTTTATGCAGCCGGAGTGGAGCCGCTCGGAGCAGATGACCCCGACGATTGTCGAGTATGTCAAAGCGCACCCGAAATGGAATATTTCGATTCAGATTCACAAATTTATGCATATTCCTTAATCACCTATGAGCAAGTGGTATCGCACAAAACGCTTTTGGATCATTGCGGTCTTTATCGCAGTGGTCGTTATGATTTTCCTGTCGGGAAGTTATATCGTTGAGTGTTTTCGTTTGCGCCGCGAGATCTCTGCTTTGGAGGACCAGATTGAGATGTATCGTGATAAGATTGCCGAAGATAGCATTATGCTCGAAAATTTGAAGTATGACGAGTATATCGAAGCATACGCCCGCGAGCACTACAATCTGCAAAAGAAGAGTGAAACGGTCTATATCATTAAGGATTAATTAAGCACGGCTCTTTTGCGAATAAGGCACAAGAGTCTCTGTTTTCTACCGCACTTCCCTATTGAGGGAGGTGCGGTTTTTTGTGCTTATCGGTGTCGTAAATTATCCTGCAAAATAGCCCTGTAAAAGCCGCCCATAGTGGCTTAATAGCGTGTGCAAATGGGCTTGAAAGTTCCTCAAATTGTTGAAAAACGATTGTTGAAATGTTGATAACTTCGCCAAAATAGACGCGCTTGCAGAGCTAAATATCTGTAAAACAAAGTGGTTAATAATAACTGCTGATTGTTCATAAAAACAGCTTCTGATGTTGATTATTTTTTAGCAATACCGGCTGACAATTCGTTGTATTTTTCTCGCTTTTTATTACATTTGTGAGTTAAATTGCCTGAAAAAGCCACAGTTTCATACTATTCGGTCGCGAAAAACGGTTTCGCCGATGGATGTGGTTGAAACAGAAAGAGTAACAAACCAAAATAAAAGCTTAAACTTAAAAAATTAAACATCTATGAAACATTTGAAGCATTTGCTTTTCGCTCTGCCGATGATGCTCATCGCATTGTCGTTTGCAGGGTGTAACACCGAAGATGTTGATCCGGTGATTCCCCAGTTGGAAATTGCCGAGGAGATCACAGGTGAGGCTCTCGAATCGCTCACTTTGCAGTTCGATGCAGTCGAGAGCAGCAAGACCTTCGCCGTGCGTTGCAATCGCGCTTGGACAGCCGTTTCGAGCAACGCCGATTGGGCAGTTGTAACTCCCGAAGAGGGCGAGGGCGACAACACTCTGACCGTTACGGTAAGCCGTAACACAGGCACTACCCGTAAGGCCGAGATTATCGTTTCGACGATCCTCTTCAAGCGTTCGATCTACATCGAGCAGAAGGGCGAGCAGGCTGACGCAAAGGTCATCTTCTTCGATAACCTTGATGGCGAGGCTGCATCGCAGGATAGCAACAACAAGTGGCCCTACGCTAACGAGTTCCAGAACTTCAACAAGAAGGGTACGGGTGCTGCCGAGGTTACCTACGACTCGAAGAGCGTAACCGTTCGTAGCAACTCGCCCTCGAATGAGGTTAAGTACAACGACTCGGATTACTCGAAGAATGAGGCATCGGGTGTGAATAACCTCTATTTCGCAGCAGGTGGTGTCCTCACTATCAATAAGATCGCTCTTGGCGGCGAGCAGAAACTGCATATGGAGTGGGGTGTTGAGCGTAATGAGTACAACAACTACGACGCTCCGTTCAACCCTGAGGAGTTCATCGTTTCGCTCAGTGCCGATGGCGTTAAGTGGTCGCAGCTGACCTACAACCGTTCGGATTACAAGGCTTGGGATAAGGCTTCGGCCGACTTCCAGCTCAAAGAGGCTGCCGAGTACCTCTATATCAAGATGGAGGCAAGCATCGCAACCCGTGTTGATGATATCAAACTGACAACCGGTGCAGGCGGTCAGGAGATTGACCTGGCAGCAGGCGAGGGCGAGCAGGAGCCCGGCGACGAGCCGAGCACCGATGGCACCAAACTCTACTACGAGTCGTTTGATGGTGTAACTCTGACTGCTAATACCAATCTCGATGCATTCGACGCTGCTGGCGGTTTTGTTCGTCAGGGTCTGGGTGGTGCAAGCGCATCGTACGCAGGTACTACATTTAACTTCCGTAAAACGAGTGCTTCGACGGGCTATGCAGGTGCGTCGGGTGGCAATAATGCGTTCGGTAACAATGTTGATGTTGTATTCGTAGTGAATAATATCAATGTGGGTACCGCTCAGAATATTGATCTGTCGATGGGTCTGAATACCTATGGTAACTATACTGCTTCGGAGTTCGAGGCATATTATACCACCAACGGCGGTACGACCTATAAGCCTCTGACACTGACTCGCTCGGCAGATAAGGCTTGGCAATTGACCACCGCGTCATTCACCGTAGCAGAGACCGAGAGCATCGTAGGTTTGAAGTTCGTCTCGAAGGTTAAGGATCAGCAGTTCCGTATCGACGACCTGACCCTCTCGACTAAAGACGAGAATGTGAAGATCGAGGCTGTTCCCGTGGTTACGACTGCCGAGGCAACCGATATCACTATGAGTGGTGCAACGCTTGGCGGTAGCTACGAGTTCGACGGCACTATCTCGGAGGTAGGTGTCGCTTACAAGGTCGAGGGCGCAGCGGATTACACCGTTGAGAAGGCTATCGCAATTCAGTCGCCTTTCTCGGTTACGCTCAACACTTTGACCGACGGCACCAACTATGAGTACTACGCTTACGTTGTAGTTGATGGCAAGGAGTACAAGGGTGAGGTTAAGAGCTTTGCAACCGAGAAGGATGCAAGTGCTGTTGTAACCTATTTTGCTGATGATTTTGAAACAGTTGTTAATAATACGGTTTATACAAGCGGTAAGTGGACATTTACTTCGACCGATGCAGGCTGGCCCGCAAACGCTTATCTGGGTTGGTTTGGTAAGACCTATGATAAAGATGGCTCGAAGTATATCAACGTAGCTCCTTACAGCTCGTCGATGTCGGAGGTTGTGGCTTATGCCGTAATGACCAAGTTCAATGTGGCTGATGCCGAGGGCAAGAAGCTGACCTTCGATCTGGCTTGGTTCTTCCAGACGCAGGACAACTCGAAATTTGAGGTTGTAGCGTCGAAGAATTACACGGGCGATGTTGCTGCGGCAACTTGGGAGGTTGTTGAGTCGTACACCTATACCGACGAGTCGATCAACCCGAAGAATACTTGGACCTCGTACTCGCTCGATCTTTCGACCAAGTACGCCGAGGAGAAGGCTCTGGCAGTAGCATTCCGCTACACCGGTAAGTCGAACACCTACCGTCTGGATAATGTTGAGTTTGGTGCAGCCGAGGCTCCCGTTGAGGTGCTGACCGTTACTACGGGTGAGGCTACCAATGTAACTACCACCACTGCAACTCTGGCTGGCTCGTACGCAGGTGTAACCGAGGCTCCCGCCGAGGTTGGTGTTGAGTATCGAATGAGTGGTGCAGCCGACTACACGAAGGTTGCAGCAGCGGCTGTTGCCGAGTCGTTCTCGGTAGAGGTTGCCGATCTGATCGAGGAGAGCACCTACGAGTACCGCGCTTACGCAGTAGCAGGCGAGGCAACCACCTATGGCGAGGTTAAGACCTTCACCACCGCAGCTCCCGCAACGCCCAGCACTCCGAGCGTAACTATCCCCGAATTGATCGCGTCTATGACCTCGAATGCGGCTGTTTATGATGCCGATAGCGATTATGTATTCGAGGGCGTTGTTTTGACTGATGTTGATGGTGGCAACTATACTTATAATAACCTGATTGTTATGACCGAGGGAGCAACTACTCCTAATAATGCGGTTGTAATCTATAATAATCCTTTGAATCAGACTCCGTCGTTCAATGCAGGCGATAAGGTTCGCGTAACATTGAAGGCAGGTGTCGCAAAAACTCAGGTTCGCTATGGAGTTCCTCAACTTACGGGTATTACTGATTCGGAGATTGAGAAGATCGGTGAGGGTGTAGCGGTAACCCCGATTAAGATTTCCTACGACAAGTTGGTTGAGTATGTAAATATGCCCGTTGAGATTGACAATGTTCAGAGTGTTGCAACTTCGGGCGTATGGTCGTCATCAAGTGCTAATACGAGCCATAAGTTTACCGTTAATGGTGATGAGTCGCAGCAGTTTGTTGTATATGTTAAGAAAGCGGCAGGTGTCTTTGTCGATGTAGCATTGGCAACTGGCAATGGTACAATCAAAGGTATAGCGTCTGTTTATAGCAATGCTGGTCAAATAGTTCCTCGTAATTTGGATGATGTCGCAGGTTTGACAGGTGCTCGTGTAGAACAGTCTAAGATCACTCCCGCAGCGACTTCGATGTCGTTTGTGGCAGAGGGTGAGAGCAAGACCAACGAGCTGACCGTAGCAGGTCAGGGTGAGTTGTCGCTCTTTGCAAAGAGTAGCGATGAGCACTTCACCGCAGCTATCGAGGGTACTACGCTGACCGTAACGGCAGCAGCTAACACCACCACCGAGGCCAAGTCGGCAACCGTAACGGTTTATATGGCCGAGAGCGCAGACGCCGAGGCAGTAGCATCGGTTGAGATCGCTTGCTCGCAGGCAGCTCCTTCGACCGGAGAGGACGGTGGTGAGACCACCGAAACTTGGATTGTTGAGGAGTTCACAGGTCTGAATAAGGTATATGCAGGAACGCTTGCATTTACGGCAAAACAATTGACTTGGACTTTGTATGGTTGCTCGTCGAGAAATACTACTGATCAAGTTGCGTTCCCGACAGCTGATGCAGCATTTACTATGGGTAAAAAAGAAGACAATACAGCAACGGGTGATACTTCAATCATTAATGCGTATTGTGAGTCGGCTGCTATTGCAAATGGTGTGTCTAAATTGAAGTTTGATTACTGTGGTAATGGTAAGGCGTTTAAGGTTCAGGTTCTTGTAGGTGGTACTGTTAAATTTGAGCAGGCATTCGATGCTTATAAAAATACAGATGTTGCTAAATCGTCTGGTGAGTTGGTAATTACAGGTGCTACTGAAAATGCTGTAATTCGTTTCATCAATACAAGTGGCGCACGTCGAGTTACCATTGGCAACATTTCGTGGGTAACCGCACAATAATTTCAACACGATCCGTAGCGGGTGGAGGGCGTTGGCTCTCTGCCCGCCAAAGGCCGGTTAATGAATATTTAGATGGCTAATTTCAAGAAAATACTCGGAGTTTTGATCGCTGTTGCGGCGGCTGTGATTGGTACGTGCTGTGGCGATAAGAATCCCGTAAATGGCCCCGAAACCAACTGCAAGGCAAAGTTGTCGGTCGGCGAACAGATCGAGTGGAATACTGCAAGTCAGTTCGTGATGATTACTGCGCCTGCCGATCAGAAGTGGACCGCTACCATCGAGGATGATTGGGCGTGGTTCGACTATGAGGATTACCACTACTACACCAAAGGTCAGGGTAATGGTGCGGTCGCTTTGTACATCGCCTCAAATGGTGCTTCGACGTCGCGTTCGACAACCATCAAGGTCGAGTTCGATGGCGTAACGACCATTACTTTGAAAATGACCCAGGGTGCATTTGTGCAGGCCGAGGCTCCCGAAATCGACTACGACAAGACCAATTGGCCCGAAATGCCGCAGGTGAAGGAGAATGATGGCAATCTGTATGTTACGCATATGACAAAGGACAAGAACAATAAGACTTTGCGTAACTACTCGATGTGCTACGATCCCGATGTCAAGGCTGCGCTGTGGATTGCCTATCTGTTGCACGATTGCTATACGCGCAAGGTAGTCGATCGTACCGATGCGTGGGGTTACGATCCGCTGATCCCTGCTCAATATCAGGTCAATATGGAGAAGGGTATGAGCAATGGCTACGATCGTGGTCATCAGGTTGCGTCGGCAGATCGTGTGGCTTCGCGCGATATGAACGTGCAGACTTTCTACTATACCAATATGACGGCGCAGGTGGGTGCAGGTATGAATCAGGGCGTATGGAACACGCTGGAAAATACGATTCGTGATCAGTACGTCTGCCGCGATACGTTGTATGTGGTAACGGGTTGTGTGATGACCACGGCAACCGATACGCAGGTGCAGTGGGTTAATAATCGCAATGGTGGTAAGGTGGCAGTTCCGAAGGCATACTTCAAAGTGCTGCTGCGCACCAAGTCGGGCAATACGGGCAAGGCAGTCGATAACTCGAATGCAACGACCATCGGTTTCTGGTTTGAAAATCGTCGATATAGTGATTCGACTCCGCTTTCAAGCTGTGTAAAGAGTGTCGATGAGATCGAGCGACTGACGGGCTTCACCTTCTTCCCGCAGATTTCGGACGAGATCAAGGAGTTGAAGGATACCGAGCGTTGGCTTCAATATTAAGTAAGCGAAGATGAAAAATTTGAAACAAATATTAACCATTGCGATTGTAGCGGTGTTGGCATTTTCGGGCTTTGCAGCATCGGCACAGAAGCCTCATACGGTGATGTTCTACAACGTGGAGAATCTGTTCGATACGTTGAACGATCCTGACATCAACGATGAGGAGTTTCTACCAGAGGCGGCGAAGGCGTGGAATACGTCGAAATATACTCGTAAGTTGGCAAATATCGAGCAGGTGCTGATGGGCCTGTCGTCGAGTATCCGCGATTTCCCCGTTGTGATCGGTCTGTCGGAGATCGAGAATCGCAACGTGTTGGAGGATATCATCGTGCAGGGTAAGTTGATCAATGGCAACTACCGTATCTGCCACCACGATTCGCCCGATCGTCGCGGCGTTGATGTGGCATTCCTCTATCGTCCCGACCGTTTCGTGTTCGAGGGACAGTCGGCTCTGCCGGTGCAGATGGAGGAGTTTCCTGCGATGCGTACGCGCGATGTGGTGCTGATGTGGGGTAAGATCGATGGCGAGCAGTTCTGCTTTATGGTTGCCCATTGGCCTTCGCGTAGCGGTGGCCAGGCGGCTTCGGATCCCAAGCGTCGTGCTGCGGCAAAGGTTATGCGCGATGCTGCTGACTCGATTTATCGAGTGAATCCTGCCTGCAAGATTGTGATGATGGGCGACTTTAACGATGACCCGATTGATCCGAGCATTGCCGAGGTGCTCAATGCCAAAGGCAAGGTGAAGGATCTCGATGAGGGCGATCTGTTCAACCCCTATTGGGCAATGTTTAAGGCGGGACACGGCACTTTGGCTTACCAAGATGCGTGGAACATTTTCGACAATATTGTCGTGAGCGAGAATTTGGTCAATGCCCGTGCAGGCGAATTGCGCTTGCAGAAGGGTACAATGCCCAAGTTCTATGGTAATATCTATCGCGCCTCATTCTTGTTCCAACAGTCGGGACAGTATAAGGGCTATCCTCTGCGTACGTTCGTGGGTAACGATTTCCAAGGCGGTTATAGCGACCACCTGCCCGTGTACATATTTATAGGCAAATAAAATATTAATGATATGAAGATTAAAAATCTCTTAATTCTACTCTTTACCCTTATCACTGTCGGGGCTGCGGCTCAAAGCGGTGGTGTGAAGGGTCGTGCCGTACAGCGCGTGGGTCGAGCTGTGATCGATGGTGTGAAGGTTACGGTCCAGCCTACGGGTCAGGTGGTATATACCAATGCCAACGGCGATTTCGAGGTTAAGGGCTTGTCGGCAGGCGACTATCGACTGACATTTGAGGTTACAGATTTCGAGCCGGTTACGCTGACGGTCAAGGTCGGCGAATCGGTTAAGGATATCAACCTCGTTCCAATGTCGAATACGCTGGTTATTGCCGGTATGGGCGATGATTTCTTCGCCGAGTTCGATACCGAGACGGCAAACGATGCACAGGTGATGCCTTCGTCGCTCTCTGCGTCGAAGGATGTGTTCAACAACATCGCAGGCTATCAGTTCAGCCAGATGCGTTTCCGCCCGCGTGGTTATGAGTCGCAGATGGAGGGCACTTACCTTAACGGCATCTATTTCAACGATGCACTGACGGGCTACGGTCCGTGGTCGCTGTGGTCGGGTCTGAACGAAGCAACGCGTAATCAGGAGGTTGCTCCCGCGTTGGGCGTTTCGGATTATGGCGTTGGCGGCATTGGCGGCGTTACGAATATCAATGCTCGCGCTTCGCAGATGCGTAAGGGCTTCCGCGCAAGTGTTGTTAATGCCAACAACAACTACCGTTTCCGCGTAATGGTGTCGTATGCGTCGGGTATGCTTGACAATGGTTGGGCATATGCCTTCTCATTTTCGACTCGTCAGGGTGGTAACGATTGGATCAACGGCACCTATTACAACGCTTATGGCTACTTCGCATCGGTTGAGAAGCAGCTGAACCGTTGCCACCGTTTTGCTCTGACCGTGTTGGGCGCACCGACACAGCGTGGTGTCCAGAATGCCTCGACGCAGGAGGTATATGATCTGGTTGGCAGCAACTACTATAACTCGAACTGGGGTTATCAGGTGGATAAAAAGCGTAATGCTCGTATCCGTAACTTCCACGAGCCTATCGTGATGCTGAACTACTATTTCGAGCCGAACAACTCGACCAAATTTATGGTTACGGGTTCGTATCGTTTCGGTCGCAATGGCTATTCGGCACTCGATTGGTACGATGGAGCAGATCCTCGCCCCGATTACTATCGCTACCTGCCCAGCTACTTCGAGCGTCAGGGCGATTACGAAAAGGCCGATATCGTTCGTTGGGCGTGGGGTGCAGATTGGGGTACCCGCCAGATCAATTGGGATCGCCTCTATAATAACAACTACGGTAATGTTACCGAGGGCTCGAATGTGGCAAGCCTGAATGGCCAGCGTCGTTCGAACTACGTTATAGAGGAGCGTCATACCGATCAGCAGGATGTGAATCTGAAATTGCAGTTGATGCAGTACCTGCGTGGTGGTCATCGCCTGAATTTGGGTCTTGATATGCGCTACAACCGCACCGAGTACTACAAGCAGATGAAGGATCTGCTCGGTGGCGACTATTGGCTCGATGTCGATAAGTATGCCGAGCGCGATTTCGTTGGTGAGCGCGTGATGCAGAACAATCTCGATTACTACGAGGCTAACGGCCACGCTCCGATCATTAAAGAGGGCGATAAGTATGGCTACGACTACTATGCACACGTTCGCAATGCCAAGTTGTGGGCTATCTGGAACTATAACACAGGTCGCGTTGAGGGCTTCGTTGCCGGCGAGGCAGGTTATGCCGGTCTGTGGCGCGAGGGTATCTATCGCAAGGGTAGCTTCGAGGATAATTCGCAGGGCGCAAGCAAAAAGCTCAACTTCTTCGAGTACAAGGCGAAGGGAGCTTTGACCTACAAGATTTCGGGTGCTAATGCGCTGACGGCATCGGTTGCATATATGCAGCAGGCTCCCTCGTTCCAGTCGTCGTTTGTGTCGCCTCGTACTCGCAACAGCGTAACGCCTAATCTGACTCCGGAGAAGGTGTTCAGTGCCGATCTGACCTATGATCTGCACGTTGGCGGCTTCAAGGCTCGCGTTTCGGGTTACTACACGACGATCGAGGATCGCTCGAAGGTGATCAGCTTCTACGACGATTTGCAGGCTACATTCACCAACTTCGCAATGAGCAACATTGATAGCCGCTATGCGGGTGTCGAGGTTGGTTTCTCGATTCCTCTGTTCAAGTTCTTGAACCTGAATGGTGCTGTAAGCTATGGCGATTACCGCTATACCTCAAATCCGTTGATTACCCAGACGGCTGACAACTCGGCCGAGATCGTAATGTCGGGCGAGAAGGTATATTGGAAGGGTTACCACGTTGAGAGCACTCCGCAGACTGCTGCTAACTTGGGTCTGGCACTGCGTACCTCGAACAATATCTATGCGGGTATTGATGTCAATTACTACAATGCTCTCTACCTGTCGATGAACCCGTTGTATCGTACCGATAAGGCTCTGACGGGCCGTATCTTCTCATCGAATACCTATGAGGAGAATCTGGCTGCCGTTAAGGAGATGACTGCGCAGGAGCGTTTCGACAATGCCTTTGTGCTGAATGCCAATATCGGTAAGAATTGGTATATCGTCAATCGCAAGTACAATTTGGGCGTAAGTTTGCAAGTGAATAACCTGCTCAATACGAAGAATATTCGCACGGGCGGTTACGAGCAGATGCGTCTGCGCGAGGATGAGAGTGGTACGACGGTTAAGTACGACCGCTTCGACTCGAAGTACTTCTACCTGATGGGTACGACCTACTATTTGAATGTATATTTCCGTTTCTAATCGATTAAAAAGTTAAGACTATGAGTGCAAAAAAGTATATACTTGGTTTGGCGGCTGCGCTGATGTTGGTGGGCTGCTACGAGGACTTCGACACTCCCACTATCGAGCCTACGGTTACACTCGAACCTACGCATACCATTGCCGAGTTCAAGGCGATGTTCCAAGAGCGAGGTGGTGCATTCGATATCACCGATGATATCATCATTGCGGGTAAGGTAACCACGAGCGACGAAACGGGAAACTTCTATAAGAATATGTATATCCAGGACGAGACTGCCGGCATCGAGCTTCGCATTGGTCGTTCGGGCCTCTATAACGACTATAAATTGGGTCAGACGATCTATGTTAAGGCTAACGGCCTGCGTATGGGTAGCTATGGCGGTATGGTTAATCTGGGTGGTACTATTCCCGAAAATTACGACTACGAGACCTCGTATATCGAGCCGCAGGCCGTGATTGACCTTGTAATCAAGAAGGGCGAGAAGGGCGCACGGGTGAAGCCTCTGGATTTGAGCGATGGCACGATCCCCGTTAGCAGCTATGGTAAGTGGGTGCGTTTTGAGAATGCAATCTTCGAGGGTTGCACCTTCTACGATCGCGACAATACGGTAGGTGGTGGCGATATCGCTATCGACACGTGGGCAAATAAGGACTACGAGGGTGAGTCATCGGTAGGTAAGTATGGTAATGCCATCTTCAATGTCAATGGTACCAAAATCAATGTGCGATCGAGTGGTTACTCGAAATTTGCTGGCGAGAAGACTCCGGCAAAGGGTACCGTCTGCAACATTGAGGGTGTTATGGTCTATTACGCAGGTGGCAAACCCGCTTTCCAGATCTCGATTAACTCGCTTGACGATATCCAGATCGTAAAGTAATCCTCACGATTCGACAATAGCTCGAATTCAATAAAAAAGCAGTCGCGAACACTCTTTCGCGACTGCTTTTTTTGTTTGCGGAGATCGTTAATCGTTGGCTACATTATCGGGAAGACGACAAATACAGCGGCGTCCCAGAGGGCGTGCGAAAGAACGATTGCCGAGAAACGTTCAGGAAAGAGTCGGTAGAGTAGTCCCCACGCAATGCCGCAGACCATAGCGGCCATTATCAGCATAAAGTTCAGCGAGCCGATATGTACCAGCGTATAGATTGCCGTTGTGATCACAAAACCTCGATTTGCTCCCAATCGCTCCGAGAGGGTGCGCTGAATATATCCTCGCCAAAAGATCTCCTCGGCGGGGCCAATCAGCACCAACAAAGCGACTGCAATTATCGTGGCCGAGGTGCCATCTTTCATCGCGTAGATCGAATCGACCTGCGGACGGGCGAAGTCGAACAGCAACTGCGAGAGCTTGTCGCCGATCCAAAAGACACCCCACAGCACCACGGCAATAGCCACACCTAACGCGATATTCGACCAACTCCATTTCAGATCGCGCGGCCACGATGGGCGGGCCAGCGTTGCCACAAGGGTAAGTATTGCCGCCGAAATACTCATCGCAACCCAGAAATTGAGGTGCGGAGCAGTCCAGGGCGAGAACATTATAGTCCAAAGGACAAAGGCCAGCAGTGTGGCTAAAATCGGACGTTTCATACCAAGTAGGCGATAACGAACGAAAGTGTAAATATCAGGCTGAAAATCAGTTGCAATTGTGCTGTGCGCTCGTCAAGGTTTGCAATTGAGAGCGTGTCGCTTGCATCGTGATGCAACATATCCTTTGCCGCTTTCCACGCGGGAATGATAGCCACCAATGTCAGCAACGACCACAACGGCATCACTCCGCAAATTACACAACCAACCACCCAAGCAAATGGGAACAACACTTCGACGGCATAGACCCACGCCGAGGTGCGGCTACCAAGACGCATAGCGAGAGTAGTGATCTTGGCGCGATTATCTGTTGTGATGTCGCGGGTATTGTTGGCGTGTAGAATGGCAACGGTGATCAAACCAACGGGAACGGCAATCCACAGCACATCATACAACACCACGCCCGTTGCTACGAATGATGTTCCGAGCGTGGGCAGCAGTGCGTATGCAAGCATAATATCGACATCGCCCAATGCGCTATATTTCAATCGCGGGTAGAGTAGTACGGTCAGTGCACCGGCCAAGCCGAACCAAAACAGAGGCATACCGACACGAATCATCAGTCCGATGCCTGCAATGAGCGCAACGGCGAGCAATCCTACCGCCAGCCAAAGCATCTCGCGTGGCGAGAACTCTCCGCTTGTGATAGTTTTTGCGCCGAAAGTATCCTCTGCATCGACACCCTTACGGAAGTCGAAATAGTCGCTCCATACATTTCCTGCAGCGTGGAAGAGAATGATATTGAGCAGAGCCCAAATGCCACCAACCCAATCAATCTCCGCACCACTCCAAAGCAGATAGACGAGCGTAACAGCAACGGGCATAGCCGACGCGGGGAACGACCAGGGACGAACAGCTACGATCCACTGCGCGAATGTGTGTCTTTTCATCTTTATAAGTTATTTACAACAAAGGCTCACTACCCACATCAGGGCGGTGAGCCTTTGCTTTGATTAATTATTCATCAGGAGTTTTATTTCAAGCCCATACGCTCGATTAGAGCCTTCTGATCGGGCTTGTGTCCACGGAAACGAACGTAGAGCTCCATCGGGTGCTCAACGCCACCCTTCGAGAGTACGTTCTCGCGGAACGAGGTCGAAACCTCGGTGTTGAAAATACCCTTCTCCTTGAACAGCGAGAATGCGTCTGCATCCAGAACCTCTGCCCACTTGTAGCCATAGTAGCCGGCAGCATAACCACCAGAGAAGATGTGCGAGAACGAGGTAGCCATACCTGTACCCTCAACTTCGGGAACAATCTGTGTCGGCTTCATCGAAGCCTTCTCAAATGCCTCTACATCGCCCGTGTAAGGCTCGGTCAGGCTGTGCCAAGCCATATCGGTCATACCGAACGAGAGCTGACGAACATTCATATATGCAGCCAAGTAGTTCTTTGCATCAACGATCTTTGCGATCAACTCGGCAGGCATCTGCTCGCCCGACTCATAATGAACAGCCCACAGGTCGAGATACTCCTTCTCGGTAGCCCAATTCTCCAACAACTGCGAAGGCAACTCAACGAAGTCGCGATAAACGCTTGTACCGGTCAGCGAAGCATACTTACCCTCGCCCAACATACCGTGCAGCGCGTGGCCGAACTCGTGCAGGAAGGTGGTAAACTCGTCGAAGGTCAGCAGCGACGGAGTGCTCTCGGTCGGCTTGGTGAAGTTCATAACAAGCGATACCAAAGGACGAATCTCGTTGCCCTCTGCATCGAAGCTTGCGGGGCGGAACTCGGTCATCCACGCACCGCCACGCTTGGTCTCGCGGGGGAAGAAATCGAGGTAGAGAATTGCCATCATCTTGCCCGATGCATCATAAACCTCATAAGCCGAAACTTCGGGGTGATATACGGGAATGGTGGTGTTCTCCTTAAACTCCAAACCATAGAGCTTGGTAGCCAACATAAATACGCCCTTCTTCACGTTGTCGAGCTTCAAGTAGGGCTTAACCATCTCGTCGCTCAAAGCGTACTTCTCGTTCTTGTACTTTTCGCTGTAATAGCCGAAATCCCACGGCATAACCTCGCCCTGCAAACCGAGCGACTTTGCGTAAGCGTTGATGGTTGCATAGTCTTTATCGGCATACTTCTTGGTTGCATCCAACAACTCTTTGAGGAAGTTATTTACGTTGTCTGCGCTCTCGGCCATACGCTCCTCCAAAACATAGTCGGCGTAGGTCTCATAACCCAACAAGTTAGCCATCTTCAAACGCAACTCTGCGATGCGCTTAACGATATCGCGGTTGTCGTTAGCACCCTCAACCATTGCTCGCGAATTGTAAGCACGCCACAGCTGCTCCTTCAACTCGCGATTCGACGAATAGGTCATAAAGGGACCATAGCTCGGAGCCTGCAATGTTACAGTCCAGCCCTCTTCGCCACGAGCCTTCGCATCGGCAGCCAGACCCTCCTTAACGAAGTCGGGCAGCTCGGCGATAGCAGCCGAATCGGTGATATTCAGGGTAAAAGCGTTGGTTGCAGCCAATACATTCTGACCGAACTGCAAAGTCAGCTGCGACAACTCGGCCGAAATCTCGCGATATGCAGCCTTCTTCTCATCATCCAAAGCGGCACCGCTACGAGCGAAGCTCTTGTAGGTCTTTTCGAGCAATGTAGCCTCTTCGAGCGACAGTTCGAGCGACTCGCGCTGGTCATAAACGGCCTTAACGCGGGCGAACAATTCGGGATTCAGAGCAACATCGTTCGAGTACTCGGTCAGCTTGGGCTGTACTTCGAGCGAAACCTGCTGCATCTCATCGTTAGCATCTGCCTCCAAAATATTGAAGAAGATGTACTGAATACGGTTCAGCTTGTCGCCTGCACGCTCCAAAGCCTCGATCGTGTTTGCAAAGGTGGGAGCCGTAGTGTCGGCAACGATAGCGTCAATATCGGCGCGCGCCTCGGCAATAGCCGCATCAAATGCGGGGGCGTAATCCGTTACTTCGATTTTGTCGAAAGGCGGTGTCTGGTAGGGGGTATCCCACTCGGCGAGCAGCGGATTCACGCGCTCGCTCTGACAAGCCGCAAGTGTAGTCAGTGCCATAGCAGCAATCAGAAATTGTTTTTTCATAGCGTTGTTTAGTGTTTCTATTTGTTTAAGTTCTTTGTTTAGTCCCCTTAATAGAGGTTGTCGTACATCGATTGGCTCTTATCGTACTTCAAGTCCTGCAACATCGACGACTTCACGCCGATATGGAAGCTCCACGATTTGTGGTATCCGAACGGAATCCACGAGAATCCCATCTGCCAGCAGTGCAGGTCGCGTGAGATCGAGATCGACGAGGTCGTCAGCTTACCCGTCATCAGGTCGAAACCACCCTGGAATGTAACTCCCCATTTGGGCGTAAGATTTATACTGCCGTTGAAACCGATTGATTGGTTGATATTCTTCTTATAGCCCGTCGTTCCGTTATTAACCAGCGAGATACCGTAGCTGATCGTGTAGTTAAAGCTCAAATTCCAGGGTAGAGCAAAGTCGTAGTAACTCTGCGCCATATACATACGCCTCAATGTTGGATCCATCGTGCCATACGGATCGGAGAATGGATTGGCGTATGCCGGGTCGATCGGTTGCGAGGTGATATCGTTCATCTTCGATCCCGAACTTCCTTTATTCTTCGATTGGAATGTGTAACCGAACGACCAACCTGTGCTGACAATTCGACCGGGCTTACCCTTCGCAAATAGGAATTTATTGATACGACGACCTTCGGGTGTTACCTGATAGGGGTCGAGGGTTGCCGAGAGCTGAATACCGAAATTCTGCGTCAGTGTTGTGCGGAAACTTAATTGGATATTCGACAAATTCATTGAGTCGGCAAGGAAGTTATACGAACCCGAAATCGACAAATCGTCAATCAACTTGATGATCTTCGTACCTGTCGTATCGCGCTTGCTGGCCACCTTCATTTCGAGATTCTGCTTCAACGAGAAGTTGATGGCAGCCGAACGACCCGACGACGGAACGCCGTAAGCATTACCCTCGAAGGGCGAGTAGATCTGCACTCGACCCATCGTGTCGCTCTGCACAACCTTGTAGTATCCATATTTCTGCTTCGAGAAATCGGGGGCATACGAGAAACCTACCATCGGTGTAATGACGTGGCGAATGGCTTTGATCTTTGCCTTCGGATTCTTGAAACGGAACATACCGTAGAGCTTGGTCGAAGCCGAAACAGAGAAATTGTAGTTGTAAAGGCGATAGAAACCATATTCAGGTTTGAGATATTCGACCTGTTGAGTTTCGGGATTCCATTGACGCTCCTGCTTTTTGAAGTACCACTTCTCGGTGTAGTTAGCCGACGGATTGATATTCAGATAATTGAACAATTTCAGCGAGGTCGAAATGGGGATCGAGTGCTCCACGCCGTTACGCATCTTATCCAATGTTTCGGGCTTGAAAATCTCACTCTCGGTCGTTGAAACCGAGTTGGTCAGCTTACCCGTATATGACATCGAAATCTTCTCGTACCAACGCTCCTTGCCAAGTACCTCTTTGCGCTTGAAGGGGTAGATACGCGACATATTGACAACGACCGTAGGCAGCGTTACCGAGATCGTCTTATTCTGCGAGTTCTGCGACACGGCAAGATTGGCCGACATCGAGAATGGCGTTCCCGACCACGACTTCGAGTAAGAGATCGAAGAGTTGGTCTGTGTCGCGAGAATGTCATTGAGCGATTGAGCCGAATATTTCGAGTAGCCACTCGTTGCAAAATTCACACTTGCCGAGAAGGTCGATCCTGGGCGGAACTTGGGATCCTGCTGGTGGGTCCATTGGATGCGGAAGTTGCCCTGATTGGTATAGTCTGCCGCGCCCTTATCGCCAAAGCGAACCTTTGAATAGTTGGCTGAAAGGTTGCCCGAATACTTATATCGTTTGATATATCTCGAAGAGGCCGAGGCCTCCCACGATCCGAGTGTATAGATACCGCCTTTCAACGTCAGGTCGATATAGTCGTTGAAGGTAAAGTAGTAACCGAAATCACGCAGGTAGAAGCCCTTGATATACTCCTCACCATAGGTTGGCATAATGAAGCCCGACTTGGGACCCTGATTCAGCGGGAAGAAGCCTTCCGGCAGACCGAGGAAATAGATAGGCACATCCTCCATTACGATATACGACGGACCGATGATCGCCTTCTTGCCGGGTATCAGCTTGGCTTTGCTCATTGCCAAATAGAAGTGCGGGTGATCGGTATGCTCACAAGTGGTAAACATACCATCAGCGATGTTGATGGTATTGTCGGCCAACTTTTTCACATTCTTGCCGACCAAGAAGCCTTCGCCCTCCTGCATTGCAATACCTTTAATTTTGGCCTTTCCCGTCTCGATATTGTAGTCGATCGTATCCATCGTAAAGGTCTTGCCTCCTTCGGTAAATTCGGGGCGGGTAACGGTCGGCTTGTTATTGACAGTGTCGTTGATGCCATATGCGCGAATCTGGCGAGTATCCATATTGATCGCCATAAAGTCAGCCTTCATATTCATCGACTGATACTTTACATCGCCCTCACGGTAGATATAAACCATCTTATCGCGCACATTAAAGACCAAAGAGTCCTTATTTTTACCCGTTATCGGAGCTTCGAGTGAAGAGCCTTTTTTCGCAGGTTGCGTTTGCGGAATTACGCTATCCGTAGCAATGGTTTCGTCGCCGTGAATCCACTCCGCTTCGGGCGCAAGTTCCGATGAGTCGATGCGCGAGGTGTAATCTCCACCAATAGGTCTGCCTGCTACATCCTCGTTGTTATCAGCGGTTTGCAACTCGGCACGACGGCGCACCTCACCTCGGTCGATATTGAGTTGGGTCGATTGCGCAGGACTTTGGGCCGCACTGTCGATAGATGCGCCTCGATGTACGGCTGCCAATAACATTCCGTTCGGAGCAGTTACACCGAAGACCATCTGTGTCAAAGCCAACACAAATGCCACAATCGAAAGATATTTTATCGTTCTTCTGTTCAAAATTCGATAATTTTTCGTATCTTTGCCGGCAAAGCCGGCAAAAACGCTACGGGAGCCTCTTTTGTGAGGTTTTTTACGCGCGTTTTAACCTGCAAATATAACTAAATTATTTGAGATACCTAATTATATATACCGAATAATAATGCGTCGAGTCGCTCTATATCTAACGCTGGTTGTCGCAACTTTGTTGTGTGCAATGCCTCTTTATGCGAAAAATGAGAGCCCTACACCTATGACCATCGTGATTGATCCGGGCCACGGTGGCTATGATCCGGGTGCGGTGGGACGACTCAACGGAAAGATCTATCGCGAGTGTGATATCGCGCTCAATGTTGCCATTAAGGCGGGGCGAATGATCGAGAAAAATATGCCCTATGTCAAGGTTATTTATACCCGCTCGACCGATAAGCATTGGAGCACGAATAAGACCCGCGATCTGCAAGCCCGTGTCGATATAGCTAACCGTGCCGATGCAAGTCTGTTCTTGTCGATACATTGCAACGCGGCTAAAAATACGTCGGCAAGTGGTGCTGTTACGTTGGTTATGGGCGAGAGCAACCCCAAGCGTATTCAGCAGAATGCCGATGTGCTCGAAGTGGCCTACCGCGACGATCTGGTCGATATGTCGGACGCTGCGACCGCTGCCGCTGTGCGAGCATATATTCAGACGATGCAATTTACTCTGTTACAGAATAGTAACACTTTTGCAAATCTGATGCAGAAGCACCACAAAAACGCCGTTGGACACGGCAACCGCCGCTCGTTGGTTTATGGTCAGCCGTTGTGGGTGTTGTGTTATACGCAGATGCCGGGCGTGCTTACCGAGATCGGCTTTATGTCGAATCAGCACGATTTGGCGATTATGGCCAGCGATGCAGGTCAGCAGAAGATTGCAAAGGCTATTTACGAGAGCTTCCGCGAGTATTATGAGCTCTATTTCGGCAATGCCCCGCAGCCGACCGAGCAGAATGAGCCGATAGAGTCTGCGCCCGTTGAGGAGCCCGTACAAAAGAGTGAAGAGCAGCCTAAAAAGGTTTCCGCAGAACAGACAGAGAAAGTTTTGACAGAGCCGTCGAAGGATAAGCCGAAGGCCGAGCCAAATGTTCAACCGAAAGAGCGGCCGAGAGCCGAGCCCAAGCCGGCAGAAGAGGGTGGCACGGCGGTTGATTGCGGTTATACAATCCAGCTCTGTGCGAGCAAAACGCATATTAATACTAATAGCTCGGAATTTAAGAGTTATCGAGGCCGAGTGCGTGAGTTTATCACCGAGGATACCTACCGCTACAAATATTGCACGGGTATCTATTCCTCGAAAGAGCAGGCCGACAAAATGCTCAAAGAGGTGCGTAAGGTGTTCAAAAGTGCCTATGTTGTAGGCTTTGATGGTAATAAACTCGTGCCACAAACCGTTATTGCAAACAAATTGAAATAAGAGATAAAAAGTTAAACATCTAATATGAAAAGAGAGGTAAAAATCGGAATTTTTGCAGTCGTAATGTTGCTCGCATTGTGGGCAGGCATTCGATTTTTGAGCGGCATTGATATTTTCAGCCGCAACATCACTTACTGTGCAGCCTATCCCAATGTCAGTGGTCTGCAAACGGCAGCTCCCGTAACCATTCACGGTGTTAAGGTTGGTACGGTCGAGAGCATCTCGTTCGATCCGTCGAAGGGTAGTGATGTGAATGTAACGATTGCCGTAAAGCGTCAATATCAATTGCCCAAAGATACCCGTGCGGTGATCTACAACGACGGTATTATGGGTGGTAAGGCAATTATGCTCGAACTCGGAACTGACGCCGAAGTCTTGAAGCGTGGCGATAAGATTATTTCGGTCGCAGGTGCCGATCTGATGGCTACTGCCGGTAATGAGTTGGGCGATTTGAAAGTTAAGATTGTGGCCGTTGCCGAGAGTCTGACCGCAACACTCCAAAATGTGAATAAACTTGTCGAGCAGAATACCGAGAACCTGACGGGTACGATGTCGAATCTGAATTCGATCAGTTCGTCGCTCGATGGTGTATTGAAGACCGAGCGCAAGAATATCGAGGGTATCGTAACCTCGCTGAATGGCTTGGCCGAGATGCTGGACCAGAATACCGAACGCTTTGACCGCATTATCGGCAATATCGACGATGTAGCCGAGCAGTTGGAGCAGGCGCAGGTCGATTCACTCGTTCGTGCTTTCACCTCGACAGCCGACAATCTCACGCAGCTGTTGGCTACGGTCAATTCGGGTAAAGGCTCGTTGGGTGAGTTGATGAACGATAAGGCCCTTTACGACAACCTTGCAGAGGCGAGTGCCAATCTGTCGGCGTTGCTGGCCGATTTGAAGGAGCATCCCGCACGATACGTTCATTTCTCGGTGTTTGGCAGTGATGCCGACAAGAAGGCGGAGCGTAAGGCTGCGAAGGCCGAGAAGAAGGCTGCAAAGGCTGCTGCTCAATTGTCAGAAGCAGAGTAACGAACTAATCCTAATGGGTCGCTCTAACCCGCGAGAAAAAGTGGTGTTGGGCGGCTCATTTTTTTCGTATAAGTGAAGATGATCTATCCCGCTAATTTTGAATCGAAGATTGGGTTTGACCGCATCAGGGCGTTGGTTGCCGAGCGTTGTAATACGCAGGCCGCTGTCGCCAAGCTTGACGAACATCGATTTTCATCGCGCCACGCCGAGGTGGAAAGACGTATCGCCTCGGCCGACGAGATGCGAACGATCGTGATGATGGAGAGCGAATTCCCCAATGAGGAGTTCTGCGATTTGACCAATCTGATAGCAAAGGTGCGTGTTGAGGGTACGTTCCTCGATTTGGAGGAGGCCGTTCTGCTTGCTCGCGCATTGCATCAGGTCGATTCGGTCAGTCGGTTTATCCTTTCGCGCGAGAGAGCTCTCTACCCGCAACTCTATAAATTAACCGAGGGTGTTATCTCGCTTGAAGCTATTGCCAACCATATTGATTCGCTTATTGATCGCTTTGGGCAAATGCGCGATAGCGCGTCTGATGAATTGTATCGTATTCGTCGCTCGATTCGTGAGCGTGAGGGACAGGCGTCGAAGCGTTTGCAGCAGGTCTTGCAGGCGGCCAAGAGTGCGGGCATCGTCGATGCCGACGCTACCCTGTCAATCCGCGACGGTCGTGCTGTAATCCCCGTTGCGGCGGGAAATAAACGCAAGTTGAACGGCTTTGTGCAGGGCGAATCGGCAACAGGTAAAACGGTCTTTATCGAGCCGGTTGAGGTTGTCGAACTCAATAACGAATTGCGCGAGTTGGAGTATGCCGAGCGACGTGAGATTGTTCGCATCCTCTGTGAATTGACCGACCGCATCCGCCCCGAAATCGACACGGTAGAGGCCTCGGCCGACTACTTGGCAACGATTGATATGTTGCGTGCAAAGGGTCGTTTTGCCGCTGAAAATAACTGTGTTAAGCCGATTATTTCGATTGATGGTCGCTTGGAGTTGCGTACTGCTCGTCATCCTCTGTTGGCGCGTGCGCTGGCAAAGGAGAACAAGAGTGTTGTACCGCTCGATATGACGCTCGATACGGAGAAACGAATACTTGTTATTTCGGGTCCCAATGCGGGTGGCAAGTCGGTCTGCTTGAAGACTGTCGGCCTGCTGCAATATATGTTCCAATGCGGCTTCCCGATTCCGTGTGGTGAGAACTCGGAGTTGCCGCTCTTCGAGTCTATATTTATCGATATTGGCGACGAGCAGTCGATTGATAACGATTTGAGTACCTATTCATCGCACTTGATGAATATGAAAAATATGCTCGGTGGTGCCTCGTCGCGTACGCTGGTGCTGATTGACGAGTTCGGTACGGGTACCGAGCCGATTATGGGTGGAGCGATTGCCGAGGCTATTCTTGAACAGCTGGTCGAGCGAGGTACGTATGGCGTAATCACAACGCACTACTCGAATATTAAATACTTTGCGTCAAACCACGAGGGAGTCGAGAATGGCGCGATGATGTTCGATGTGCAGAATATCCGCCCGCTTTTCCGCCTCGAAATGGGTAAGCCGGGTAGTTCGTTTGCCGTTGAGATTGCCCGCAAGATTGGTCTGCCTGAAAATATCATCCGTACGGCCAGCGAGAAGGCCGGTAGCGACCATATCAATATCGAGCGTCAGCTGCGAGAGATTGCGCGCGACCGTCGTTATTGGGAGCAGAAACGCGATCGTATTCGCATTGCCGATCGCAAGGTCGAGGAACTTGAAACCTCGTATGCAGAGCAACTCTCGCGCATTAAGGCCGAGCGTCAGCAGATTATCCGCGAGGCGAAAGAGGAGGCACAGCGATTGATTGCCGATGCTAATCGACAGATTGAGAATACTATACGAACCATTCGTGAGTCGCAGGCCGAGAAGGAATTGACCCGTTTGGCTCGTAAGGAGTTAGACGATATGCGCACTCGAACCGAGCAGGATGCGGCAATGGATGCCGAGCGTTCGGCGCGTGTCGATCGCGAGATGGAGCGCATTGAGCGTCGTCGTCAGCGTCGTGAGGAGCGCAAAGCGGCAGGTGGCAAGAGCGAGAGTGTAGAGGTGGCCGAAAAGCAGGTGCCTCGCGTAATCGAAGTTGGTACCAAGGTTCGCATTAAGAATCAAGATGGCGTGGGCGAGGTGCAGGAGGTCAAAGGCAAGAAGGCGACCGTTGCTTTCGGCCATATTTTGACGACCGTTGCGTTGGATCGTTTGGAGGCTGTCTCGAATGCCGAATATAAGCGACAGACTCGCCCGACAACCGCCCGCACGGTGGTTTCGGTCGATGTCTCGCAACGAAAACTCAATTTTAAGGATAATATTGATGTGCGCGGTATGCGTGCCGTTGATGCGTTGGAGACGGTGCAATCGTTTATCGACGATGCCATTATGGTCGGTATCGGCAGTGTCTCGATCTTGCACGGCAAGGGTACGGGCGCACTCAAAGAGGAGATACGTCGCTACCTGCGTACCATTCCCGATATCGAGAGTGCCGCCGATGAGCACGCCGATCGCGGAGGTGCGGGTATCACCATTGTAAAGTTTAGACAATAACCCAATGAAATATACTCTCAATCAAATAGCATCGCTCTGTGGCGGACGGCTGATCGGCGAAGATCGTACGGTCGAGGAGGTTACGGTCGATAGCCGTAACTACACCTATGGCGAGCGCAGTATGATGGCTGCAATCCGAGGTCGCAACCACGATGGCCACGACTTTATTGATGCCGCATACGGACACGGGGTGCGAGCATTTCTGATCTCACACGAGCCAAAGACAATCTATCAAGATGCAGGCTATGTTCTGGTCGATGATACGCTCGAAGCCTTGCAGCGTTTGGCGGCCGATTATCGAAAGGGCTTTGGCGGAAAGATCGTAGCCGTTACGGGCTCAACCGATAAGACACTTGTCAAGGAGTGGTGTGCGCAGAGTGCCCCCGATGAGGTTAAGATATTCCGCAGCCCGAAGAGTTATAACTCGCAGTTGGGTGTGGCTTTGTCGCTGCTTATGATTGAGGGAGATGAGCAGGTGGCTATTGTGGAGGCAGGTATTTCGCACCCCGACCAGATGGCGCGCCTTGAAGAGATGATCCACCCCGATGTCGCAATCATTACCAATATCGGCGAACAGCACTCCGAGAATTTCTCATCTGTTGAGGAGAAGGTGGCCGAGAAGATGGTGCTGGCACGTCGAGCTGAAAAACTTATCTTTGACAGTTCGATCGCCCCGATAGCTACGGCTGCCGATCAGATTTTGGCCGAGAAATGCGACTGCAACGACTATAATGATGAGTGCCTTATAATGCGAGATAGCTCGTTGCAACGCTCGGCGCAGATGGCAACGGCGATGTGGTGTGTATTGGGCTATGAGATTTCGCAGGTGCGTGATCGTGTGCGACATCTGCGCCCGTTGGCGATGCGAATGGAGCTTAAAGAGGGTATCAACTCCTCGATTATTCTTAATGACTCGTCAAATGCCGATGTCAATTCGCTGGCAATAGCCCTTGATGCGCTACTGCGTTCGGCCGAAGGTCGCGATTGCACGCTGATTATCTCTGACGAACATCATCGCGCGACAACGGCGGACTATTGGCGACGTGTAGCTCAATTGGCTTCGCGTTCGGGCATTAAGACGGTGCTTGGCGTCGGAGTCGGAGCAGAGCAATTTGCCGAGCTGTTTGATTGCGATACGAGATTCTATAATACTCCCGATGAACTTCTTGCGGGACTCTATCCCGAAGATATTGCCAATCGTGCTGTGCTTGTCAAGTGTGCCTCTACGCCCGACTTCGAGCGTATGAGCCACCACCTCGAACAGCGTAGCCACACGACCGTTTTGGAGGTCAATCTCGATGCTATGCGCCGCAATCTGAATTACTATCGCTCGATACTTTCGCCCAAAACGATGCTTATGGCAATGGTCAAAGCGTCGAGCTACGGCAATGGTCGCCACGAGATTGCGCAGATGCTCCAAAATGAGGGTGTCGATGCTTTGGCTGTGGCTTTTGCCGATGAGGGTACTGCACTGCGCCGTCGCGGTATTACGATGCCGATTGTGGTTTTGAATGCCGATACCAACAGCTTCCCCGTAATGGTTGCCGATCGTTTGGAACCTGAAATTTATAGCTTCACATCGCTTGGCGACTTTGTCGAGGCGGTCAAACGTGCGGGAGCATACCGTTACCCGATCCATATTAAGATTGATAGCGGAATGCATCGACTCGGTTTCGAGCAGGAGGATATCCCTGCGCTGGTAGCCGAATTGGAGCGAGTGAGTCAATATGTGCGAGTGGCAACCGTCTTCTCTCATTTGGCTACTGCCGATGATGTTGAGCAAGACGACTTTACGCGCGAGCAGATTGCTCGTTACGACGCAATCTCGTCGGAGTTGGTGGCAGCATTGCCATATCGCGTTATTCGTCATACGGCGGCTTCGGCGGCAATGGAGCGATTTGCCGAGGCTCGCTATGATATGTGCCGCTTGGGTTTGGGCTTGTATGGTTTCGATTACTATCGCAACGATGTGCTGACGCCTATTTCGACCCTCAAAGCCCGTGTGGTGCAGATCAAACGCCTGACCGATGATCAAACGGTGGGCTATGGTCGCGCAGGCCGACTCGCTCGTCCGACCGTAACGGCAACAGTTTCGATAGGTTATGCCGACGGCTTGAACAGACGTTTGGGTTGCGGAGCGTGGTCGATGCTTGTGCATAATAAGCCGGCACCGATCGTGGGCCGAATATGTATGGACTGCTGTATGATCGACATTACCGATATCGAGGGTGTGCGTGAGGGCGATGAGGTAACCGTTTTCTCGCCCATAGATGGCAATCGCGTCGATCAGATGGCGGCTGTACTCGGCACAATCCCTTACGAGGTGATGACCTCGATCAGCACACGTGTAAAACGAATCTTTATCCGCGAATAGAGTCAATAATATGGAAAAAGGAACTCTCTATATGGTGCCGTGCCCGATTGCCGAAGATGGCAATATGGAGCGTGTGCTGCCTACATATAATGCCGAGGTGTTGCGCTCGATTAACTACTTTGTTGTTGAGAATCTGCGCACGGGTCGCCGTTTCCTCTCGCGTGTAGGTATGGGTCGCCCGATCGATACGCTGAAAATGGCCGAGCTGAATGAACATACAGCACCCACAGAGGTCGAGCAATTGATTGCACCGATCCTTGCGGGCGAAGATTGTGCAATGATCTCCGAGGCCGGATGTCCCGGCGTTGCCGATCCTGGTGCTGCACTTGCTTCGCTATGTCATCGACACGGCGTGAGGGTTGTTCCGTTGGTGGGTCCATCATCAATATTATTGGCGTTGATGGCATCGGGAATGAATGGCCAATCGTTTGCATTTAATGGCTACCTCCCCGTTAAGCCACCCGAACGTCAGCGCGCATTGCGCCAGCTCGAACGACGTGCTCGCGCAGAGCATCAGTCGCAGATATTTATCGAGGCTCCCTATCGCAATCGCCAATTGTTGGAGGCAATGGTGGCAACCTGCGCGCCCGATACACGCATTACGGTTGCGGTCGATATTACCGCTCCGACCGAGCGCATCACCACACGTACAGCCACTGAATGGCGCGGCTCAATGCCCGATGATCTGCATAAACGCCCTGCGATATTTATTATCGGAGAGTAGTTGTGTAGTACAGAGTAAAATTAATAACGCCAGCTGATTGCGGATCGGCTGGCGTTGTTTCGTCTATGTGCTATATGTTTAAGCCTTCTCTTGTGTCGGTTGTGTAGTATTGACGGAGTTGCCCTTATCTGCGCGCTTGTGGCGGCGATTGCCGCGATAACGACGGCGTTTATCTCTTTGCGGTGGCTGTGTGGCGCTGTTGTTGTCAGTAGAAGTTGGGCCTTCGCTCGTTGCACGATTTTCGGTTGCGGCTTTACGCTCTTCGCCACGTGGTTTGTCGCTGCGACCTCTGCCACGCTTTGCGCCTCCGCGGCCACGCCCCGAACGACCCTTGCCACCTCGACCTTTGCGCTCGAAGGCTTCTGGCGTGTAGGCGGGACCTTCGCCTACCGACTCCGGCAGAGGTCTCTTTTCTACCTCACGCTCCATAAATTTCTCGATGCGGTAGAATTTACCCTGCTCCTCCTCGCAGACGAGCGTAATGGCGGCACCCGTAGCCGCCGCGCGAGCCGTACGGCCAATGCGATGGATATAATCTTCGGGGTCGTGCGGTACGTCGTAATTGACCACCAGACCGATATCTTCGATGTCGATACCGCGTGCAACGATGTCCGTAGCAACCAGAATATCGACCTTGTTGTTCTTGAAATTGAGAATTACCTCCTCGCGTTGCGACTGCTCCAAATCGGAGTGCATAGCTGCGACGTTGAATTTCATACGTTTCAGCACGTGCGCCAACTCTTTGGTCTTCTGTTTTGACGACGAAAAGATGATTGTTTTGGTCTCTTTGGGCTCGGCAAACATCTCGCGCACAATGCCCAATTTTTGACTCTCGTAACAGATATATGCCGACTGCGAGATAGCCTCATTGGGTTTCGAAACGGCAATAGTAACCTCGGCAGGATCGTTCAAAATCGAGCGAGCCAATTCTCGGATTTTCGGGGGTAGCGTAGCCGAGAACATAATCGTCTGCCGCTCCTTGGGCAGGAACTTCACAATCTGCATAATGTCGTCGTAGAAACCCATATCCAGCATTCTGTCCGCCTCGTCCAGGATGAAGTAAGAGACTCTCGACAAGTCCACATACCCCAGGCTGAGGTGCGAAATCAGTCGTCCCGGCGTAGCAATCACTACATCGGCTCCCAGCGTCAGTCCGCGCTTCTGTTGTTCGAATAATATGCCGTCGTTTCCGCCATATACCGCTACGCTGCTCACCGGCATGAAGTAGGAGAACCCCTCCATCTGCTGGTCAATCTGCTGCGCCAGTTCGCGCGTAGGAGCCATTATCACACAGTTTATCGCATCCTCTGGATGCTTTCCTTCCGACAGTTCGTTGAGCACCGGCAGCAAGTATGCCGCCGTTTTTCCTGTTCCTGTCTGAGCCACCGCAATCAAGTCGCGTCCCTCAAGAATCACCGGTATAGCATGTTCTTGCACAGGTGTACATTCGTCAAAACGCATGGCGTCGAGTGCATCCAGCACCTGGTCGTTCAGTGGTAAGTCGCTAAAATACATTTCTACGATTTATAAATTTCGTGCGAAGATAGAGAATATATATTAATAAATAAAAACATATGAGACAGGTTATATGTTAACAAATGAAAATATTATGGAAATTTTAGATTCCCATTCTTCCGATAATAATATACATTTCTCTTCTGGTGAAAAAGATAATTTAAGTCAGGCATATGAACATAGTGTATCTGACCATGCTCCAACAGATGCAGAAAAAAATATTATTGTTGGAGTTCAAAAAAATGGTGAAGATTTACCAGTAGATGAAGAAACAAGAAAAATTGATGTTTCAGTTCCAACTAAGTTGAGTGAATTAGAAAATGATACTGGATTTATAACTCAACTTACAGATGGTGGAGTTTTATATGATTTAAATAATAAAGAACTTCAATATAGTGTAAATGAAAAGGAAGTTTTATTTAAGGCAGAACAACTTATTGCTAATTTAGAAGCTTCTGGTCAACTAGAAGATACTGTTATAGCTCTAGTAGGTGATCATTATCCTTATACTCTTACAACAGAAGAAATGAATGAAATGTCAGACTATGAAAAAGACGGAATAGTAGAAGTAAATAAAAGTAATTTCATTATTTGGAATAGTGAAATGGAAGAACCAATTATTGTAGATAAACTAGGTAGTCAAATAGACGTCTTACCAACATTATTAAATCTATTTGGAATCGAATACGATTCAAGATTAATAGTTGGAAAAGATATATTAAGTGATACTGGTTGTGTAGCAATATTCTCAAATTATAGTTGGGTAAGTGATTATGGAACATACTTTGCTAATAAAAGACAATTTGTTCCAAAAGCTGGTAAAACATTAGAAAATCAAGATGAATATGTAAAAGCAATGAATAATAGAGTATCAAACGCTTACAGTATAAGCAAAATGATACTAGATACAGATTATTACACTTATGTATTAGAAAGTGAGTGATAAACATGTGTGGAATAGCAGGATATGTAAGTACAACTAAGAAACCAACAAAAAAAATATTAAAAGAAATGACAGATAGAATAGCATATCGTGGTCCAGATGGCGAAGGACATTACATAGATGAATTTGCTGCCCTAGGACATAGAAGACTAGCTATCATTGATTTAACAACAGGTGACCAACCTATATACAATGAAACAAAAGATATAGTGGTAGTATCTAATGGTGAAATATACAACTATCAGGAACTGAGAGAAAAGCTCACAAAAAGCGGTTATACTTTCAATTCCCAGACTGATACAGAGGTTGCAGTAAAGCTTATTGACTACTACTTCAAGAAGTACGGTCAGGGCCCTGTTGATTCCATTGCAAGAGCAATGATTCGTATCAGAGGTTCATATGCTCTCTGCGTAATGTTCAGCGATTTCCCGGGTGAAATCTACACAGCACGTAAGGACAGCCCCATGATTATCGGTATCACAGGCGGTGAGACATACGTAGCATCTGACGTTCCCGCAGTTCTGAAGTATACAAGAAATGTATACTACATCGGAAATATGGAAATTGCAAAGCTTACAAAGGGTAATGCAGTATTTTATAATATCGACCGTGAGGAAATCCAGAAGGAACTTGTTGAAATAAAGTGGGATGCTGAGGCTGCTGAAAAGGGCGGCTATGAGCATTTTATGTTAAAAGAAATGCATGAACAGTCAAAAACGGTTACCGACACTATGAGTCCGCGTATTAAGGATGGAGATATTCTTATTGAGGAATTAGGACTTACAGATGAAGAAATATGCAGATTATATGAGGAAATACCATATTTTACGCAAGAAAAAATAGATGCAAGTTTGGCAAAGTTGGAGAATGTGGTAGCAGAGAATATACGACTATTACGGGAAAAAATTAAGACGCCTAGTATGGTGATATCAATTGGAGCATTA
>CALBQR010000041.1 GCA_937899895.1 uncultured Alistipes sp. | reverse complement strand
CGAGATTATTCTTGGCCTGACGCAACGAGTATCCCGTTACGTAGGGAATTCGTACCGACTTCTGCGCAAACGAGTTGATCGTAACATAGACCTTGCGTCCGGGCTTGACCGCGACGTCGGCCTTGGGGTTCTGCTCCAAGACGATACCGCCATCATAGACAGGCACATAGAGCGAGTCATTGACGATAATCTCCAAGTCGTGCTTCTTGGCCAGATGTTCGGCGTCGCCGATGGCAATGCCCGTAAAATCGGGTACTGCGCAACGTGCTCCGTGTCGTGTTCCGAGCTGCATCAGGTAGTGCGCAGCGATGAGCATTGCAACGATTGCCAATACGATCCACACCAACGTACGCAATACGGGCGAGGTGCGGAAAGTTTCGTATGTCTTCTTAATAAAACTCATAACTATTTGGGTTTTAAGTCATTTTGCTATTTCGGGGCATTGCGATACAGATAGACCGCAATGATGGCGTAGATCATATTTGGGATCCAGACGGCCAGCGCAGGATTCATCACTCCACCCTTGGCAAACTCCTCGAAGAAGCGACCGAACAGAATGTAGGTGAAGCAGAGCGTGATACCCACACCGATATGCAGACCCATACCTCCGCGCACCTTGCGCGACGAGAGCGACACTCCGATCAGCGTCAGAATGAACGTTGCCAAGGGGTATGAGTAGCGCGTATGTCGCTCAACTTCAAGCAGTCCGATCAGATTCGATCCTTTGGCTTTCTGCTGTGCGATGAACTCGTTGAGCGGGCCGATTTTCATCGTTTTGACCAACTCATTGACACGTCCAAGCTCCGTCGCGTCGAGGTTGATCAGTGTGTCGAGCTTGGTGTGTTGTTCGAATCGTTCGCCCTCCATCGCGTCGAACGAGCGTGTTACGTATCGTTCGGCAGTCCAGTGGTGTGTTTCGGGGTCGAACTTCACCTCGGCGGCTTCGAGCATTGCAACCATCTGATTACCTTTGTATTGCTCCAACGCAAAGAACGAAGCGCGCTGATCTCTGCCCGAGTATCCGCGCACGTAGGCATACAGCTCAGGCTCGATTTGGCGATAGATGTGGCGGTCGTATTGGATATTTTGTCGTTTTTTGAGGTATAGAGCCTCGAAGGCCACCTGTTTTTGGCTTGTTACGGGGATCACCCAAAGGTTCAGTCCGAGCGACAGCATTGCAATAATCATCGACGAAACGAAATAGGGCCACATCAGTCGTCGGAAGCTCACGCCACTCGACAGAATGGCTGTG
>CALBQR010000040.1 GCA_937899895.1 uncultured Alistipes sp. | reverse complement strand
GAGAGTAGGTAGCCGCCTCTTCAAGGAGCAAATCGAAAGGTTTGCTCCTTTTTTTTGTGTCGTATGGGTGCGGGCGTGGAAGTCGAGAGGGCGAGTCCGAGGGTCGCTCCTTTGTGTCTATATACACCCACATCGGCAACCTATATTATATATATAAAGTAACCCCGATCTCAACGGCGAGATCGGGGTTTGAAGTAGTAGGTAGGTTGGTAGTTGCGCCGGATTACTTTGCGCGGTCGAGCTCGACCGTAAAGTGGCGCATAATGGGCTGCTCGCGAGTGATTACGAAACCACGAGTGATCTGCTCGCGGCGATCATAAACATTCTTCAATGCGGCAGCGATAACGTCCATATGATTGTTCGTATAGACTCTACGGGGAATAGCCAGACGCAACAATTCGAGGGCGGGATAGCGATTTTCGCGCGTTACGGGGTCGCGGTCGGCCAGAATAGCACCGATCTCAACACCGCGGATACCTGCCTCCAAATAGAGCTCTACGGCCAATGTTTGTGCAGCGAATTCCTCCTTCGGAACGTTGGGCAGCACACGGCGAGCATCAACAAAGATTGCGTGGCCACCTGCGGGACGCTGGTAGGGGATACCGTACTCATCGAGTTTGCGACCGAGGTATTCGATCTGACCGATACGTGTTTCGAGGTAGTCGAACTCCGTACCCTCGTCAAGACCTACGGCCAATGCGTTCATATCACGACCCGACATACCGCCGTAGGTGATATAACCCTCGTTCATAATGCAGAACATCTGGCAGCGACGCCACAGAGCCTCATCGCGGAACGCTACGAAGCCACCCATATTTACAATGGCGTCTTTCTTCGACGACATCGTCATAATATCGGCATACGAGAACATCTCGCGCACGATCTCCTTGATGGTCTTGTCGGCATAGCCCTCCTCGCGCTTCTTGATGAAGTAGGCATTTTCAGCAAAGCG
This sequence comes from uncultured Alistipes sp., assembly GCA_937899895.1. GTDB lineage: Bacteria > Bacteroidota > Bacteroidia > Bacteroidales > Rikenellaceae > Alistipes. The sequence goes on along the minus strand of CALBQR010000040.1, from coordinate 42,542 downwards.
AGCCGAGTCGATCTGCAACAGCACACCATATTTGCGGCACAGAGCCGACACCTCGCGGATATTGGCCATCGAAACGGGCTGACCGCCTGCGGTGTTGTTCGTAACCGTCAGAACAACAGCAGGAATACGCTCCTTCGGATAGGTTTTCAGTACCTCTTCCAACTTGGCGGGATCGAGGTTACCCTTGAACGGAATTTCGAGCTGAGTGTCTTTTGCCTCGTCGATAGTGCAATCGATAGCGTGTGCGCGGCGATACTCGATATGACCCTTCGTAGTATCGAAATGCGAGTTGCCGGGCAGTACGTCATCCTCTTTAACGATGGTCGAGTAGAGAACATTCTCGGCAGCGCGGCCCTGATGTGTGGGCAGGAAGTAGTCAAAACCGAGGATATCCTTGATCGCCTGCTTCATATTGTAGTACGATTTTGCACCTGCGTAGCTCTCATCACCGAGCATAATTGCCGACCATTGGCGGTCGCTCATTGCGCCCGTACCCGAATCGGTCAGCAGGTCGATAAACACCTGCTCACTGCGCAGGCCAAACAGATTGTAATGTGCCTCTGCAATCCACTGCTCACGCTCCTCGCGGGTGCTGCGACGTAAAGGCTCTACCATTTTAATACGGTAGGATTCTGCATAGGGAAGTTCCATAGTTATTTGTAGTTTTATTGGTTGATAGATTGATTTTCAGATTATTACAACTGCATCCAACGCGCCCTATACCTGCCGGTAGGGAGTCGTTTCGAGTGGTGTAAAAATGGGGTAATGAAAGATTGGCTCGCGCACCGAGTGGCGTTCGCGAGCAGCTATGAAAGGAATTCGTCGCGCTTTTTGATATTGCGGAACTGCTCCGCCGAGCGCATTATACCACTTCGATTTTTCATCTTTTGACAAATATACAAATTCCCCACGAAAAAACAAACAAAAGGGACACAATTTTACAGAACAACCTCGCATAAAATTTCATAATTTTGCATATCTTATTTCAACACATTTTAATTTAACACATCCAAATTATGTTCAAAAAGCCTTTTTCCGTATTAGCCGCTTTTGCTTTGGGCTTGGTGATTAGCGTTTCGATTATGGCGTGCGCCGATGACCTGCAAGAGATCGTAAATTGTAACTGCAACGATACCATTAAAGAACTTCTTACCCGTATCGAGACTCTCGAAAAACGTGTAGAAACGATCAAAGAACCCAATTATGACTCGTTGGTAAAGCTTGTTGTAGAGCACCTCAATACGACAACTCCTGCACCCACGCCCACCCCGACCGAGTGCCCTAACGAAGAGCGTCTTGCTGCAATTGAGCAGGCTGTTGATCAGCTCAAAAATGCTTCAGCGATGGAGAATATTGGGAAATACAAATGGAGTTCAAATGATAGATTAGATGAATCAGAAAGCTTTACGTGCGAGTATGACGAATTGGGACGATTGATCAAATTCAGAGTAAAAGTCTCTGAAGAACAGATCGATACGGGCGTTTTTCACTGCACTTATAACGACAATGTCTGCACAATGACCTGCGACGGTGTTAATGATGTCTGGACCTTTACGCTTGCAGATGAGAATAGTCGAAACTTTGATGCCGTAAAACAGGCAATTCTGGGCATCTTCATTCAGTAGAATTATCAATGAAATTGAGGCCGCGCTTCTTGGAGTGCGGCTTTTTAATTGCGATAATGTCTATTTCCGAGAAATCGACACATACTCGTGGGTTCGCTCTACGGGCGACCGCCCCAGCCTGCGAGTTGTGCACATTGAAAAGCGAAGAAAAAACGCAAATCACTCCCATCGGGCGTGTAATAATGAATTGTGAATTGTGAATTGTAAATTAAAATTACTAATTTTGTGGTTTAATACAATCGTCAATCGACAACAAAACTAAAAACAGATAACAAAATGCTAACTATCAAGCAAATCCGCGATGACAAGGCCGCTGCAATTGCCAAGCTGGCCAAAAAGGGCGTAGATGCTGCCCCCGTCATCGACAAGATCATCGAGTTAGACGATCGTCGTCGTGCTATTCAGGTTGAGCTGGACACGATGCTCGCCGCACAGAATAAGGCTGCCAAAGAGATTGGTATGCTGATGGGTCAAGGTCGCCGCGAGGAGGCCGAGCAGGCAAAGGCAAATGTAGCCGAGTTGAAGAAGAAGTCGGCAGAGTTGCAGGCTGAATCGACCACCGTACAGGAGGAGTTGAACGCTGCAATCGTGTCGCTGCCCAACTTCCCCGCCGAGATCGTTCCCGAAGGCCGCACGGCAGAGGACAATGTGGTTGTAAAGTTAGTGGAGAATTACACCGAACTGCCCGAAAATCCGCTGCCCCACTGGGAGTTGGCTCGCAAGTACGACATCATCGACTTCGAGCTGGGCGTGAAGCTCACGGGTGCAGGTTTTCCCGTCTATAAGGGCAAGGGTGCTCGTTTGCAGCGCGCGCTGATCAACTACTTCCTCGATCACAATACCGCAGCCGGCTATTTGGAGGTTGAGCCTCCCATTATGGTCAATGAGGCGTCGGGCTTTGGTACGGGTCAGCTGCCCGATAAGGAGGGCCAGATGTACCACGCTACGGCCGATAACTTCTACCTTGTTCCTACGGCAGAGGTCCCCGTTACTAATATCTTCCGCGATGTGATCCTCGACGAGAGCGACTTCCCCGTGAAGGTTACAGCTTACACCCCTTGCTTCCGTCGTGAGGCAGGCTCGTATGGTAAGGATGTGCGCGGTCTGAACCGTCTGCACCAGTTCGATAAGGTCGAGATCGTGCAGTTGGCTCTGCCTGAAAAGTCGTATGAGGCTCTGGACGGTATGGTTGCTCACGTTGAGCAGTTGGTTAAGGCACTCGGCTTGCCTTACCGTATCCTGCGTCTGTGTGGCGGCGATATGTCGTTCACTTCGGCTCTGACTTACGACTTCGAGGTCTATTCGGAGGCACAGAAGCGTTGGTTGGAGGTTTCGTCGGTATCGAACTTTGAGTCGTTCCAGGCTAACCGCTTGAAGCTGCGCTACCGCTCGGCTGACAAGAAGACCCAGCTGGCACACACTTTGAATGGTTCGTCGCTGGCTCTGCCCCGTATCGTGGCTGCGTTGTTGGAGAATAACCAGACCGAGAATGGTATCCGTATCCCTGAGGTGCTGGTTCCCTACACCGGTTTTGATATGATCGACTAATAAAAGGACAATAAATCGAGGTTACGCTCGAAAATTCTTTGCGAAAGGTGGCGTAATCTCGATTTTTTGTATATATTTGCATAACAAAATTCTCTTAAACACATTAAATTTACTACAATGGCTTACAAAATCAATCCCGATCTGTGCGTAGCGTGTGGCTCGTGCATCGACGAATGTCCGGTAGAGGCTATCTCGGCTGGTGATGTTTATGTAATCGATCCCGACAAGTGTATGGACTGCGGTACTTGCGCTGGTGTTTGCCCCTCGGAGGCAATCTCGGCTGAGTAATCGAACGTCTGACACAATCAGATACGCAACAAAAAGGCTCGTTCCACGGCGGAACGGGCCTTAATTTTTGCAAGAATGGTATCGTTTTGCAAGAAGATACAAAAAAAGAGCGACCCGATGTGGATCGCTCTTCTGTTTTGCGTTGCGCTCGGTCGATTAGTAGCTACGAGCGAACAAAACGCGGTGGTGCGACGGCTTGCCGGAGAAGATGCAGGTGCCCTCCTCCTCCTCGACATCGAGAGGAATACAACGGATCGTAGCCTTGGTTGCCTCTTTAATCGCCACCTCGGTCTCGACCGTGCCGTCCCAATGTGCCGAAATGAAACCGCCCTTCTCGTCAAGTACGCGGCAGAACTCGTCCCACGTATCAACGCGCGTGATCATCGAGTTGCGGAAGTTCAGAGCCTTCTCGAAGATACCCTTCTGGATCTCATCGAGCAGAGCTACGATGTGATCTACGATACCATCTTGGGGCATTGTGCACTTTTCGAGCGTATCGCGGCGAGCAACCTCGATGGTGCCGTTAGCGATGTCGCGGCCACCCATTGCCAAACGAACGGGCACGCCCTTCAACTCATACTCGGCAAACTTGAAGCCCGAACGAACATTGTCGCGGTCGTCGATCTTGACGCTTACGCCCTTTGCCTCCAAAGCCTCGGCAATCGGGCGCAGCTTCTCGACTACATTCTTCAACTCCTCCTCGCCCTTGTAAATGGGAACCATAACGACCTGAATGGGAGCCAATTTCGGAGGCAGCACCAAACCGTTGTTATCCGAGTGAGCCATAATCAGAGCACCCATCAGACGGGTCGAAACGCCCCACGATGTTGCCCAAACATACTCCAACTTACCTTCGCGAGTGGTATATTGTACGTCGAATGCCTTTGCAAAGTTTTGGCCGAGGAAGTGCGAAGTACCGCTCTGCAACGCCTTACCATCCTGCATCAGAGCCTCGATTGTCAGCGTATCCAATGCACCTGCAAAACGCTCGTTGGGGCTCTTGTGGCCAACGATTACGGGCACACCCATAAAGTTCTCGGCGAAATCCTTATATACGCCGATCATTTTTGTTGCCTCCTCGATAGCCTCCTCCTTGGTCTCGTGTGCGGTGTGGCCCTCCTGCCAAAGGAACTCGGCAGTACGCAGGAACAGACGGGTACGCATCTCCCAACGAACTACGTTAGCCCACTGGTTGCAGAGAATCGGCAGGTCGCGGTACGACTGAATCCAATTCTTATAGGTGTTCCAGATAATGGTCTCCGAGGTGGGACGCACGATCAACTCCTCTTCGAGTTTAGCTGCGGGATCGACCGTAACACCACCGTCGGGACTATTCTTCAAACGGTAGTGCGTAACAACGGCGCACTCCTTTGCAAAACCCTCGACGTGGTCAGCCTCGCGCGAGAAGAACGACTTGGGAATAAAAAGTGGGAAGTATGCGTTCTGGTGTCCGGTAGCCTTGAACATTTTGTCCAGCGCATCGTGCATCTTCTCCCAAATTGCGTAACCGTAGGGCTTGATCACCATACAGCCACGTACAGCCGAATTTTCGGCCAGACCTGCCTTCACAACCAGGTCGTTGTACCACTGCGAATAATTCTCCTCGCGGCGGGTTAAGTCTTTTAATTCCTTTGCCATTTCTATATTATTGCTTTTCGATTGTTATCTTTGTGTTTCGGCCGTAGGCCGAGTGCAAAGGTACTGCTTTTTTTGCAATTATGATATAAAATATGTACCTTTGACCAAATAAAATGGGAGGTTCAACCGTTAAATTAGGCGATTCAACCCCCAAAATAGGCGTTTCGGCGGTTGCGATGCAACATTTTGCCCCGCTTTTACGTCTATATAATAAAAGGAGGAGAATTGTATCCGTCGCCGAATGTGGGTCGGTACGATTTTCGATAAATGAAGAGAAGAATGACAAAAACAATTAATGGAGCAATGAGGAACATCTTTACAATCGGTATCGTGTTGCTGTCGGCAACCGTATTCGGAGGGTGTACGTCGTCCCTCTATTCCAACTACAACAACGACGATCTCTATGGAACTCACGACCGCGTGGCTATCGCCAAAGCGGAGGCCCGTCAGGCCGAAATCGAAAAGGCCGAGGCCGAGGCTCGTCGTGCCAAATATGAGGCTCTGTTGGCTGCTGCCGAGGCTGCACAGGCCGAATTGGAGTATAAAGAGAGTCTTGATGCGAAAGATTATGGTTATGGCGACCTTGTAGCCGACACCTACGAGAGCGCGTATGCACGTCGCTTGCGCGGTTTCGAGTCGCCGAGCTACAATATGCCGTCGAGCTATTATAACCTCCGTTACAGTGGTGCATACTCATACCTCTCGGCTTACGATCCCGCCTTCTATAATATTATCGTTATGGGTGATCAGGTTTGGGCCGAGCCGAAGTATATAACCTCGATGTTTGGCGGTTGGGGTACCTCGATCAACTTCTCGTTTGGTTGGCGCAATCCTTGGAGCTACTACTATTCGCCGTGGTATTACCCCTCGTCGTGGTATTGGCGACACTATTGCTGGGATCCTTGGTATGATTCGTGGTACGGTATGAATTGGGGCTTCGGCTGGCGACCCTATTACGATTGGTGGTGGCCGCACTATGGTCCGAGCCACGGTCCTGCACACGGCCCCGTGCATAAGCCTTCGCACGGCAACGGTCGCCCCAATGTGATCTATCGCTCGGCATATCGCACGAATGGAACTATCGGCGGTGGTGGCAACGGCACCAGCTCGCGTGGTAACTCGGCAATTGGTGGTGGTAGCTATCGCACTCGCAATAGCAGTGCAACATCATCGGGCACTCGCTCGTCGTATCGCAACTCTTCGAGCAGTTCGTCGAATGATCAGGGTGTATCGAGCCGTTATCGCAACAACTCGTCAAACTCTTCTCGTTCGTCGTACAATTCGGGCAGTTCGCGCTCGTCGGGTAGCAGTTACAGCAGCGGCGGTGGCGGTTACAGTAGTGGCAGCAGCTCGTCGTCGAGCAGTAGCAGTAGTGGCAGCTATGGCGGTGGCGGTACCTCGTCGCGCGGCAGATAGTATGGCCGATAGTTCAATAAACGTGTAACATCTTTTTTACCTACAAATAAAACTATGGCAAGAAGATTTTTCATTGTGGCACTCTGCGCTTCACTCCTCTCGGTGGGAGCGTCGGCGCAGACGTTCGGAGGCCTTACGATGGGTCAGTCCGACTTCCTTGTTACCGATATGGTGCAGTATGGCCAGACATCATATAATTATGGTACAGCTCGCACGGCCGCTATGGCAGGTGCTTTCACCTCGCTTGGTGCTGATCTCTCGTCGATGTCGATCAACCCCGCAGGTTTGGGTATGTATCGCACCTCGGAGGCGGGTGTTACCTTCGGTATGAATTTCAACTCGTCGCAGTTTGCGACCCCTTATGGAGATAGAACCCGTAACCGCTTCGCAATGAACAATATCGGTGCGGCGATTAACCTCTATGTAAGTTCGGGCGCACTTACGAGCTTTACGTTTGGTTGCGGCTATAATAAGCTGGCTGACTACAACTATCGCCTTTCGGCGCGTACGCCTAATAGCCAAGCGTCGATTGCCGATATGTTTGAGCAGCAGTTGTACGGCACCTCGTCAGGTATCCTCGGTCAAGATGCCTATTGGAATACCGATGCCTATCTTTGGGGTGCGGTGCTGGCATATAAGAACTATCTGATTGATCCGGGAGCAAAGGATGGTGAGTATATCACCTCGTCGATAGCTCCCGATGCCTCGGTTGAGCATCTGTCGCAGGTCGATAGCCGCGGTCATATGGGCGAGTTTAATCTTTCGGGTGGTTTCAATATTCGCAACAATCTCTATCTGGGCTTCTCGCTCGGTATTGTCGAGCTGCAACACGATAAGCGAGTATTCTATGGCGAGAGCTATACCAATAATGGTCTGCGCCTTGATGCCGACGGTAATGTAATCGGTCTGACGGAGAATCGTCCTTCGGATGTACCGCTGATCTATACCGATTATATTCAGCACGTTGTGGCTGACGGTTCGGGTATCAATTTCAAGGTTGGTGCGATTGTTCGCCCCGTTACGGGCTTGCGACTCGGTGTGGCGTTCCACACTCCGACCGTTATGACGATCGACCGTTCGTATGAGGGTATGATGTACGTTAAGGGCTTCGATATTCCCAACGACAAGTATGTTGAGAGTGATGAGAATGTTCAATATACCAACGAGATGAAGTCGAAGTGCTCATTTACCACTCCCGCACGTCTGTTGTTTGGTGCCTCATACACCTTTGGCCAGATTGCGATCCTCTCGGTTGATTATGAGCGCGCGTGGTACAATGGTATGCGCCTTGATGGTAGTGCAGGTCGCACCGCCAAGGAGCTTTATAAGCAGGTTGTTCAGCACAGCTTCAAGGGCACAAATACCTTGCGTGCAGGTTTAGAGGTGCGTCCGCTGCCTATGGTTGCACTGCGTGCCGGTTACTCGTTCTACGGCTCGATGTTGAAGGATCAGGAGGCTATCTTCGATAATCCTATCGAGAGCTCTACTTCGAGTGCATCGGCAGGTATCGGCTTCGATTTTGGTCGTTGCTCGCTCGATATGACCTATGTCTATCAGAACACTAAACTCTCGACCTATGATCTGTTCTATTATCAGAACGCATCGGGCTCATTCACCTCGCAGAGTGGCGAACTGACCGGAAAGGTGAATCGTCATCAGGCAATCCTCTCGTTTAGCGTGAAGATGTAAAGCAATATAGGATTAAAAACAAAAGGCTGTCCGAAGAAACGGACAGCCTTTTTTCGTGTCGCCTTCCCACAACCACAGCGAGTGGTCGGGTGATGAAGATTACTTCGCGGTTGCTCTTGCCTGCAACTTGATGATAACGTTCCCGTCATCGAGCAGCGTCAGAATATCGCCCTCAATAGCGTAGCTATCAACCTCATAGAGCGTCTTTACAAACTCATCTTCGAGGTCCATATTCTCGCACGCCATCCGTGTCATACCTACTGGATCAAGGCGTAAGGCATTGGGCTCGTCATCAGCCACGTAGCTACCGAAGAAACGGTTGCACGCACCTGCGCCATTCAAACCATCCTCCTTTGAGAGTGTAAAGAAGAACGAGTCAGGCTCGGCAGCAAACAGAGCGTTGCTCTCGCCCTTTAATTCGATCAACTTCCATTCAGTATTTTCGAGTGTGGTCTGCGCCTTCTCTGCGCAAGCCGCGAAGGTTACCATTGCAACCATAGCAAAAAGAAATTTTTTCATTGTCATCGTTTTTGTTTTGAGTTATGATCGATCTTTCGATTGATTGTAAAAGCAGAGGCCAAACTACTTATGCAGCTTGGCCTCTGTTTGAGTTATCGGGATAGCCCGAATTTTAGTACTCCATCTTGGCCATTCGCTGGTAGGTTGCGTAACGCCATTTTGCATTCTCCTCGGCTGCTGCAAAGAGCTCGTCAGCCTCTGCGGGGAACGCCTTTTTGAGCGACGTGTAACGCACCTCCTTCATCAAGAAGTCCTGGAACTTCGACCAGTCGGGCTCCTTCGAGTCATATACGAACGGATTCTTGCCCTCCTTCTCCAAATCGGGATTGAAGTGCCACAAGTGCCAGTAACCGCACTCAACAGCCTGCTTACCAACGGTCTGGGTGCGGGTCATACCGCCCTTGATACCGTGGTTGATACAGGGAGCGTAGGCGATGATCAGCGACGGACCGTTGTAAGCCTCTGCCTCCTTCAATACGTTGAGCAACTGTGCCTGCGATGCACCGATCGAAACCTGTGCTACATATACATAACCATAGGTCATTGCGATTGCGCCGATATCCTTCTTACGGATACGCTTACCGCTCGATGCGAACTTTGCAACAGCACCAACGGGAGTCGATTTCGACGACTGACCGCCGGTGTTCGAGTAAACCTCGGTATCAACGATCAGAATATTTACATCCATACCCGATGCCAACACGTGATCCACGCCACCGAAACCGATGTCGTAGCCCCAACCGTCGCCACCGATGATCCATTGCGACTTCTTCTTCAAGTAGTCCTTCATCGAGAGCAGCTCCTTGCAACCCTCGCAGCCGCAAGCCTCCAACATCGGAACGAGTTTCTCGCTTGCCTCGGCACTCTTTGCGGTCGAATAACGCGAGTCGATCCACTCCTGCATCGTAGCCTTCAACTCCTCCGAGCAGCAGTCGCACTCGGCCATCATCTCGCGCATCTTAGCCTCAACCTTGTCGCGCAACTTCTCAGCGCCTACGTGCATACCCAAACCGAACTCGGCATTGTCCTCGAACAACGAGTTTGCCCAAGCGGGACCGTGGCCCTTTTCGTTGGTGCAGTAGGGGGTCGAGGGAGCCGAACCCGAATAGATCGAGGTACAACCCGTAGCGTTAGCAACCATCATCTTGTCGCCAAAGAGCTGGGTGATTGTCTTGATATAGGGAGTCTCACCGCAACCTGCACACGCGCCAGAGAACTCGAACAGCGGCTGTGCGAACTGACTATTCTTTACATTTTTGGTGGTATCAACAACCTTCTTGTATCCAACCTTCTTGGTCATATACACCCACTTATCGGCCTGATTCATCTGGCTATCGAGCGGTTTCAGTACCAGAGCCTTGGTCTTTGCGGGGCAGACATCAACGCAGTTGTTGCAACCCACACAATCGAGCGGGCTAACCTGAATACGGAACTTGTAAGCCTTCGTCTCGCCCAGACCCTGCTTGAAGGTTGTGCCTTCGGGAGCTGCGGCAGCCTCCTCCTCGGTAGCGAGGAAGGGACGGATTGCAGCGTGCGGGCAGACGTATGCACACTGGTTACACTGGATACAGTTATCAACCTGCCATTCGGGAACATTCACTGCGATACCGCGCTTCTCGTAAGCAGCAGTACCGTTGTCCCAAGTGCCGTCTTCGCGACCGAGGAACGCGCTCACGGGCAGCAAGTCGCCCTTCAAAGCGTTGATCGGATCGACGATATTCTGTACGAATTCGGGGCGCGATGCGTCAGCCTTAACCTCTGCAGTCTTAACCTCGATCTCGGCCCACTCGGCGGGAACCTCAACCTTCTCAACGGCCGAACCGCCGGCATCAACTGCGGCGTAGTTCATATTGACGATATCCTCGCCCTTCTTGCCGTACGACTTCAAGATAGCCTTCTTCATCTCCTCAACCGCCTTCTCGAACGGAATCACGTTTGCGATCTTGAAGAATGCACTCTGCATAATGGTATTGGTGCGGTTGCCCAAGCCCAACTCGGCAGCGATCTTGGTTGCGTTGATGATATAGAAGTTGATATTGTTCTTTGCCAAATATACCTTCATTGCATCGGGCAGTGTTGCGCAAGTGGTTGCCGCATCGTGCACCGAGTTCAGAAGGAACGAGCCGCCCCTCTTCAAGCCCTTCAATACGTCATACTTATCGACATACGACGGAACGTGGCAAGCCACGAAATCGGGCGTAGTTACCAGGTAGGGCGAAGTGATCGGGTTATCGCCAAAGCGCAGGTGCGACGAGGTGTAACCGCCCGACTTCTTCGAGTCATACGAGAAGTATGCCTGGCAATATTTGTTGGTCGAGCCACCGATAATCTTGATCGAGTTCTTGTTAGCACCTACCGTACCATCTGCACCCAGACCGAAGAACAGAGCCTCGAAGGTACCCTCCTTTGCCAGTGAAATCTCCTCACCAACGGGTAGCGAAGTGAACGTTACGTCATCAACGATACCAACGGTGAACTGATTCTTGGGCTCGGCTGCTGCCAGATTCTCATAAACTGCCAACATCTGTGCGGGGGTTGTATCCTTCGACGACAGACCGTAGCGACCACCGATGATCATCGGGCGCGAGGGGCAGTTATAGAATGCGTCTTTAATATCGAGGTAGAGAGGCTCACCAGCTGCACCCGGCTCCTTTGTGCGGTCGAGTACGCAAACGCGCTTCACGCTCTTGGGCATTACGTCGAACATATACTTCGCCGAGAAGGGACGGTAGAGATGAACGGTGATAACACCCACCTTCTTGCCCTGCTTGTTGAGGTAATCAACTACCTTCTTCAAGGTCTCGGTAACCGAACCCATTGCTACAACAACCTGCTCAGCATCCTCAGCACCATAGTAGGTGAAGGGCTTGTACTCACGACCTGTGATCTCCGAGATCTGCTTCATAGTATCTGCAACCATATCGGGAATTGCATCGTAGAAGCGGTTTGAAGCCTCACGAGTCTGGAAATAGATATCGGGATTCTGTGCTGTACCGCGGGTTACGGGGTGCTCAGGGTTGAGTGCGCGAGCGCGGAACTCGGCCAGAGCCTCACGATCGAGCAACGAGGTCAAACGAGCCTCGTCGATGAGCTCGATCTTCTGAATCTCGTGCGAAGTACGGAAACCATCGAAGAAGTGCAGGAATGGAACGCGCGACTTGATAGCCACGATGTGAGCCACACCTGCCAAATCCATAACCTCCTGAACCGACGATGTTGCCAACATAGCGAAACCTGTCTGGCGGGTAGCCATTACGTCTTGGTGGTCGCCGAAGATCGACAACGACTGTGCAGCCAGAGCGCGAGCCGAAACGTGGAATACGCCGGGGAGCAATTCGCCTGCGATTTTGTACATATTGGGAATCATCAGCAGCAGACCCTGCGATGCTGTGAATGTGCTGGTCAATGCACCTGCTTGCAACGAGCCGTGTACAGCACCTGCTGCGCCAGCCTCCGACTGCATTTCAACGACCTTTACGGTCTCACCGAAGATGTTTTTGCGACCCGATGCCGCCCACTCATCAACCAATTCGGCCATCGTTGATGACGGTGTGATAGGGTAGATAGCAGCCACCTCGCTGAACATATAAGCGATATGGGCAGCAGCATAGTTGCCATCACACGTGATAAATTTTTTCTCAGACATCTGTGTAAATTTTTAGTTTACGTTTTATTATTATTTTCTCTCTCTTTCACTCTCTTATCTCCCGGCTGGTCGGCCTTCTCGGCTGACTGCCAGATGATTGTCGCGGATAGACCTTTGCGACGCAAAAAAATCGTACAAATTTACGAAGAAATATCCGAAAATCCTACATTATATTATAAAAAACCTGCCTTATGGTACAATCTATCCAATATCATTCGACAAGGTGTGCGACTATTCGGAATATATTCGTTACTTTTGTCTCCGATAAAATATTTTTCAAACGTGATCAACTACAAATTACATACCCTTGCAAATGGTCTGCGTGTAGCGGCTAATCGAGATCGAAACTCGAAGCTCGCTGCTATCAATTTGCTCTATTGTGTTGGTGCGCGAAACGAAGATGCAGAGCATACGGGTTTTGCCCATCTGTTTGAGCATCTGATGTTTCGTGGTACGCGCCGTATTCCCGATTTCGATGCTCCCGTGCAGATGGCCTGCGGCGAAAACAATGCATTTACAAATAACGATTATACCGATTTTTATATCACTCTCCCGACGGCCAATGTCGAGACGGCACTTTGGCTCGAAAGCGATCGAATGACGGGCCTTCGTCTTTCGCGTCGCAAGTTTGAGGCCGAGAAGCGTGTTGTGATTGAGGAGTATAACCAGCGATATCTGAACCAACCCTATGGCGATCAGATGATGCTTGCGCGCTCACTTCGTTATCGTGTGCATCCCTATCGCTGGGCTACGATCGGACTTACGCCCGACCACGTTGCCGCGGCAACTATCGACGAGGCCGAGCGATTCTATCGCCGTTACTATCGCCCCTCGAATGCTATTTTGAGTTTTTCGGGTGATATGGCGGAGGAGCGATTCTTCGAGTTGGCCGAGAAGTGGTTTGGAGGTATCGCCGATGAGCCTTTTACGCCAGATCAACTCCCCGTTGAGCCGGAGCAGACCGAGGCGCGCCGTTTGGAGGTGGAGCGCGATGTGCCTGCTACGGCGGTTACGATTCTCTTTCCGATGGGCGACCGCCAGAGCCGCGACTTCTATCTGTTGGATCTGGTCAGCGATCTGTTGGCTGGTGGCGAATCGGCACGATTGTATGATGCGTTGGTGCGCCATCGCCGTCTGTTTGGCAGTGTAAATGCTTATATTTCAGGTGATGTCGATGCAGGAATGTTCGTGATGACGGGTCAGGTTGCTGCGGGTGTCGATGTCGCAGATGCCGAGGCGGCTCTGTGGGACGAGTTGCATCGCCTGCAAAATGAGCGCGTTGAGGAGTACGAACTTGAAAAGGTGCGCAATAAATTTGAGGCGGGCGTATTGTTCGGTGAGCTGAATGTGATGAACAAGGCGATGAATCTTGGCTACTATTCGATGCTTGGCTTGCCGTCGTTGATCAATGGCGAGGTTGCGATCTATCGATCGATTACGGCCGAAGAGATTATGGAGGGGTGCCGCCGAATCTTCACCCCTGAGAGAAGTTCAACCCTTATTTATCGAGCTGCAAATGAAACGAAATAATTTTCCCCGTCGCCCTGCGATCCGTATTCCCGAAAGGGTCGATGTGCCCGTTGCGAGCCTTACGACGCTGGCAAATGGTGTGCGACTCTATCTGCTTGAAAATCACGACCAACAAGTCGTGCGTTTGAGCTTTGTTTTCGGTGCGGGATCGTCGCGTCAGAATCGCTTTTTCTCGGCTACGGCAGCCGCAAATTTGTTGAGTGAGGGTAGCGATCGTTTCACTGCGCGACAGATTGCTGAGCAACTCGATTTCTATGGCTCATATTTTGATATTGCGGTCGATCGAGATGTGGTTGTGGTTAGTTTCTGCGCCTTGTCGAAATTCTTCCTGCCGACACTACAAACGGCCGAGGAGATTCTGTTGCGCCCCGCCTTCCCGCAGGATGAGTTTGACTCCTATCGAATCAAACGTCGCCAACGCTTGGAGATCGAACGCCGAAAGGTTGATGTGCGTGTGCGCGAGGCGTTTGCGGCGGCGATGTTCGGCGCGGAGCACCCCTACGGAGTGTCGGCTCCGCTGTCGGCATACGATGAATTGAGCCGCGATGAGGTTGTCGATTTCTATCGCCGCCACTATACGGCCGACAACTGCTTTGTGGTGTGCAGTGGCGATCTGTCGAACGAGGCGTTGAAGGCGATCGAAAATATCTGTATGCAGTTGCCGCAGAGTGGCGATCGTGCGCCGTTGATCTTCCCCGATGCGGTGCAGACTCCGAGCGTGCGATTGGAACATGCCGGCGCAGTGCAGTCGGCAGTGCGCGTGGGTCGAATGTTATTCACGCGCAATCATCCCGATTATGTTGGTATGCAGGTAGTTGCGACGGCATTGGGCGGATATTTCGGCTCGCGTCTGATGCGTAATTTGCGCGAGGAGCGTGGTTATACATACGGCGTTTTTGCGGCATTGGCAAATCTCGATCGCGCGGGCTATCTGGCCATTGCGACACAGGTGGCTGCCGAGGCGCGTGAAGATACACTGCATCAGATTTATACCGAGATCGAACGCCTGCGAACGGAGCTTATGAGCGAGCAGGAGCTGGCCCTTGTGAAGAATATAATGGTGGGCGAGATGATGCGCATTTTGGACGGCCCGTTTGGTATTGTCGATGTTACGATCGAGAATGTGCAATGCGGAACGGACAACCTCGCCATTGAGCGTACGGTCGAGGCTATTCGCCGTTGCACGCCCGAAGATGTGCTGCGCTTGGCCGAGAAGTATCTGCGTCGCGAGGACTTGGTTGAGGTTACGGTAGGGTAGTCAGGGCTCAAAATTCAAAATTCAAGATTCAAGATTCAAAATTTAGGATTCAAGAATTTTCGTTATATTTGCAAAAAACAATATTGGAACAGATGGAGGTAATTAACGAAAACAACCACTACGAGCGCGAGGATTTCGAGCCGCAGTCGAAGGCATTGGTGCCGTCGAATATCGAACGCTATGGCAACCACTACTCCGAGAATCGACTGGCTACGAAGTTGCGAAGGGTGGCCAAGCGTCTGGGCGGTAAGGCTTTGGAGGCATTGCTGATCCTCTATTATGTGATGCGTTCGCCGTCGGTTTCGACAGCTGATAAGGCTAAAATCTATGGCGTCTTGGGTTATTTCATTCTGCCGATCGACATTGTGCCCGACCTGCTGCCGATGGTTGGTTATGCCGACGATATCAGTGCGCTGTTTTGGGTCGTGAATGTGGTTTGGAAGAATATCACCCCCGAAGTTCGGGCCCAAGCTCGCGCCAAAGCGACAGAGATTATGAACAAATAGAACAAAAGCCGCACCTGAAAGTGCGGCTTTATTTTTGAATTCTAAATTTTGAATCGTGAATTGTGAATTGTGAATTGTGAATTGTGAATCGCTCTTGCCTACATCTCCTTTGCGGCACGTTTGCGATCGACCTCACTCAAAAGGATCTTACGCAGACGCATCGACTTGGGCGTAACCTCCACATATTCATCCTCCTTGATGTACTCCAACGCCTCCTCCAACGAGAATACAACGGGCGGAACGATCACAGCCTTGTCGTCTGATCCCGATGCTCGCATATTGGTCAGCTGCTTCGCCTTCGTAACATTGACCGTGATGTCGCCGCTACGGGTGCTCTCGCCAATCACCTGACCGCAATAGACCTGCTCCATCGGCGAGATGAAGAAGCGACCGCGATCCTGCAATTTGTCGATCGAGTAGGCGTAGGCCGTACCCGTCTCCGAGGCGATCAGTGAGCCGTTGGTACGCATCTCGATTTCACCCACCCACGGCTCGAAGTCCTTCAAACGGTGAGTCATAATCGCTTCGCCGGCAGTCGCGGTCAGCATATTTGAGCGCAGGCCGATGATACCACGCGAGGGAATTGTGAATTCCAAACGGGTGCGACCGTTGTCCGATTCCATATTGACGAGCGTACCTTTGCGCTTGGTAGTCAGTTCGATAACCGTTCCTGCGCACTCATCGGGACAATCGACCGTCATCTCCTCGATAGGTTCGCACTTAACGCCGTCGATCTCCTTGATGATAACCTTCGGCTGACCAACTTGCAGCTCGTAACCTTCGCGGCGCATCGTCTCGACCAATACCGAGAGGTGCAACACACCACGACCATAGACATTAAAACTATCGGCATTTACACCCTGCTCAACGCGCAGTGCGAGGTTCTTCTCCAACTCGCGGTCAAGACGCTCCTTGATGTGGCGCGAGGTAACATACTTGCCATCTTTGCCGAAGAATGGCGAGTTGTTGATTGTGAATAACATCGACATCGTCGGCTCGTCAATAGCGATCGGGGGAAGCGGTTCGGGATTCTCGTAGTCGCAAATGGTGTCGCCAATCTCGAAGCCCTCAATGCCGACCAATGCGCAAATCTCGCCGCAACCGACCTTCTCGACCTTCGTCTTGCCCAGACCCTCGAAGACCATCAACTCCTTAATTTTGGTTTTGATCATCGTTTCGCCATCGCGTTTTGCGAGAGTAACATTCTGTCCTGCACGCAGTTCGCCACGTGTAACCTTACCCACGGCAATACGGCCAACGTAGGGCGAATATTCGAGCGAGGTTACAAGCATTTGGGGAGTACCCTCGACCACTTCGGGTTCGGGAATCTCGTCGATAATTGCATCCAACAGCGGGGCAATGCTACCCGTCGGCTCCTGCCACTTGTGCGACATCCAACCCTGCTTCGCCGAGCCGTAAATCGTCTTATAATCAAGCTGTTCCTCCGAGGCGTCGAGTGTAAACATCAAATCGAATACCTGCTCATTAACCACCTCAGGGCGGCAGTTGGGCTTATCGACCTTGTTGATTACCACGATCGGTTTCTTGCCCAGCGCGAGAGCCTTCTGCAATACGAAGCGGGTCTGCGGCATCGTGCCCTCAAAGGCATCAACTAACAGCAGCACACCGTCGCACATATTCAGTACGCGCTCAACCTCACCGCCAAAGTCGGCGTGGCCCGGAGTGTCGATGATATTAATCTTGTAATCTTTGTAGATTACCGAAACGTTCTTCGAGAGGATCGTGATACCGCGTTCGCGTTCCAAATCGTTGTTATCGAGAATCAGATCGCTACTCTTCTTTTCACCGTCGCGCAGCAGGTGTCCGGCCAGGATCATCTTATCGACGAGGGTCGTTTTGCCGTGATCGACGTGTGCGATGATAGCGATATTGCGTAACTTTTGCATAATTCCGAGAATTTTTTTACGCCGCAAAGGTACAAAAATATCCGCGAAAGTGTTACATTTGTATATAAATATAGATATCTATGGGCCGTATATTGGAAATTTCGCACGAAGGAAGGCTGATGAGCCGTATCATTATGGGCGGTTGGCGACACGATCTGCACCCGCTTTTGCCTTGGGGGCATCGCGTCATCGTTATCACCGATAAGACGATTGCTCGTCGTTATCGTCGTCTGATCAATCAGTATGAGCATATTGTAATCGGTACGGGCGAGAAGATCAAAACCTTGCAAACAATCGAGCAGATTCACCGCGAATTGATCGAACGCAATGCTGACCGACAGACATTCCTGCTCGGTATTGGTGGCGGTATCGTTACCGACATCACCGGCTTCGTGGCTTCGACATTTATGCGCGGAGTGCGTTTCGGCTTTGTTTCGACCACGTTGCTCGGACAGGTCGATGCCAGCGTGGGCGGTAAGAACGGCGTCAATCTCGACGGCTACAAAAATATGATAGGTTGCTTTAATCAACCCGAATTTGTGTTGTGCGATATCGAGATGCTGCGTTCGCTTTCGGACCGTCAATTCCGCGCAGGTCTTGCCGAGCTGATTAAGACGGGTCTGTTGGGTAATCGTGTTCTGTTTGAGATGGTTGAGACGATGCCGTTTGAGGAGTTGCGCCGCGATCCGTTGTTGATGGCCGATCTGATTTTGATGGCAGTGAAGATCAAGGCGGGCATTGTCGAGCGCGATGAGCGCGAGAGTGGCGAGCGTCGCAAACTCAACCTTGGCCATACCATAGCACACGCAATCGAGAAGAGTTCGTGCAAGATGTTGCACGGTGAGGCGGTGGCTGTCGGATGTGTCGTGATGGCGCGTTTGTCGGTGGCGATGGGTCTTATGCCCGAACGAGAGGCTGCGCGTATTGAGGCGGCCTTTGCGCGTCTTGGATTTACGCTTACCTCGCCTGCCCCGATTGAGAAATTGATCGCGGCCTTGCGAAAGGATAAAAAGGCTGTGGCCGATCAGATACGCATCGTATTACCCACCGCCATAGGTCGTTGTGAAGTTCGTTCGGTGATGTTCGATTGGCTCGAAGAACGCTTACGTGAAGTTATCAAATAATTAAAATAAAAGCATTATGGATAGACGTAAAATGTTGAAGATGACGGGTACTGCTCTGCTCGGAACAGCACTGCTCGGTCCGTCGGTTTTGGCTGCTGAAACAGGTGCCGAAGAGAAAAAAGCTAACAAGCGATCGCGTCGCCCGAAGGCTCTGATTATCGGCGCGCATCCCGACGATCCCGAAACTTGCTGCGGAGGTACGATGATTCAGTTGCGTAAGGCGGGCTACGATGTGGTGTCGGTCTATATGACTAAGGGCGAGCGTGGTATCGTTGGTAAGACGCTCGATGAGGCAGCTGCGATTCGTGTTCCTGAGGCTAAGGCAGCGTGCGAAATTCTGGACGTGCGTCCAATCTTTATGACCCAAATTGATGGCGATGCCGAGATCAACATGGCTCGTTATGTCGAGATGCGCGAATTGATTGCGGCTGAGGCTCCCGATATCGTTTTCACCCATTGGCCGATCGACTCGCACCCCGACCATCGTGTATGCTCGCTATTGGTCTATGACGCTTGGCGTCGTCTGGGTTACAACTTCGAGTTGTTCTATTGCGAGGCGATGAGCGGTATGCAGTCGCAGTGCTTTGCACCGACCGATTGGGTCGATATCTCTGATGTCGCTGAGCAGAAGCGTCGTGCTTGCAATTGCCACGTGAGTCAGGGTATGGACGACATCTACGAGTGGCACGGCGATATGGAGCGTTTCCGTGGTCGCGAGTTTCATTGCGATCGTGCCGAGGCGTTCGTTCACCTGCGCCGTAGCAACAACGATCTGTTCCCCTCGCCGAAGGAGGAGTAGAGAGTTCGCGCACGGAGTGATAAGTTTGCAGCCTGAATGGTCTTAATCAGTTAGTTATGACGATCCCTACCGAGCGACATCCGCTTGATCCGTTCCTTCCGATAGGGGCGCAGGTTCTGATGTTGGGTAGCTTCCCGCCACAACGTAAAAGGTGGTCGATGGAGTGGTTCTATCCCAATTGGACAAACGATATGTGGCGTATTATGGGCCATATATTCTTTGCCGATCGCCGACATTTTGAGCTCGAAGGCGAGAAGCGATTTGATCGTGAGCGCATTGTGCAATTTTGTACCGAGCGGGGCATTGCTTTGTACGATACTGCGAGTGAGGTGCGCCGATTGATGGATAACGCCTCGGATCGTTTTCTCGAAGTTGTTACGCCGACCGATGTCCGAGCTTTGCTCGCACAAATCCCTGCGTGTAAGGCGATTGTAACAACGGGGCAGAAGGCGACGGATCTGATTGTCGAGCATTTCGGATGTGTGGCGCCAGCTGTTGGCGGTTGGTCGGAAGTGGCGATCGGGGAGCGGCGATTGCGCTTTTGGCGTATGCCCTCGTCGTCGCGAGCCTATCCGTTGCGCCTTGAAGCGAAGGCCGAAATCTATAAGCAGATGTTTAGCGAGGAGGGATACCTATAAAATAGGTCGTATCCCAATGAAAACAGATAGCCTCTCTGCAATATGGTCAGAGAGGCTATCTGTTTTTTGCTTGATTGAATTACAGCACCGTGCGGTCGAGCTGATCGGAGATCTTGCGACGTTCGTCATTGAGGAGCGAGATTTTACTTAATAGGAAGGTTTGCTCCTCTTCGCTCTTGCCCTCCTCTTTGAGCGACTCCATCAACTCCGAGATAATCGACTTGATAACCGCGGCCTTGTAGAGAATTACGGCGCGCGGAACGGCGGTACTCAATCGCTCCTCCTCGCTTTCGACGACCATATCGTGCTTCTCCCAAATCTTACTTGCGACGTAGTTCTCCTCCGACGTGTAGAGATCAACCGCCACCTTGCACACCTCCGGATCGGGGTGGTTGATAAAGTGGTATTGGGGAACTTCGATGTTCGGCTCGTCGGTGTTGAACAACGTGCGGTAGGTCTGTAAAATATTATGATACACGGGAGTGCGGAACTCCAATTCATTGTTTTCAAGGTCCGAGAGAATGGTCTCGGCGACATTCAGACGAACGACCTCGCGCCCCTCTCTGAAATCGAAATCGCAATGACCATACTTAATCAGATACTTGCTCAACTCACGCTCCAAAGCCTCTACGCTACTGCCAACCTCGCCCTGATAGTGACGTGTCGTGCTCTGTTGCTCGCGGATGATACTCTGCTGGCGGCGGATAAATTCGCTCGCCTCTTTATCGTTGTTCGAGGCGATGCGCTTGCGAGCCACTTCACCCAACAGCACCTGCTCGTCGATCTGCATCAACTCGGCGCACTCCTTGACATATACTGCGCGCGGAATGGGGTCGGGAATCTGCGCAATTGAGGTTACAATGTCGGCAATAAGAGCCGAACGCTTGATCGGATCACCTGCCGCCTCGGCCATCAACAGGTTGGCTTTGAAGGTGATAAAGTCGCGCGCGTTGTCGGCTATATAGGCTTTGAGCTGCTCCGACGAGTGGCGACGTGCAAATGTGTCGGGGTCGTCATCTTCGGGCAACTGCACCACGCGCACGTTCATACCCTCGCGCAGAATCATATCAATACCGCGTAACGAAGCCTTGATACCCGCTGCGTCGCCATCATAGATGACGGTCATATTGCGCGTAAAACGCTTGATTAGCTGTATCTGCTCGACCGTCAGTGAGGTGCCCGACGATGCGACGACATTCTCGATACCCGACTGATGCATCGAGATAACATCGAGGTAACCCTCGACCATAATGGCACAATCCTGCTGCTGGATGGCCTTCTTCGCAAAGAATAGTCCATAGAGGACATTCTTTTTGCTATATACTTCGCTTTCAGGCGAATTGACATACTTTGCGACATTCTTGTCGGTGCGCATCGTACGACCGCCAAAGGCCGTAACGCGACCGCTGACCGTATGTACGGGGAAGATCACACGTCCGCAGAAACGATCGTAGTAATCACCCGTCTCGCGCTTGATAGTAAGACCCGTATCGACTAAAAACTCCTCCTTGTAGCCCTTCGCCATCGCATCGCGCGAAAATTTGTCGCCACCCGAAGGACAATAGCCGAGCTGGAATCGGGCAATCATCTCGTCGGAAATACCTCGCCCACGCAGATATGAGAGGGCTACACTGCGACCCTCGTCGGTGCGTGTCATCTCATTGACGAAGTACTTGGCTGCGAAGTCATTGACCGCCATCATACTCTCGCGGCGGTTCTCGCGCTCCTTGTCCTCGTTGGTCATCTCGCGCTCCTGAATCTCGATGCCATACTTGCGGGCAACGGTTTTCAGAGCCTCGACATAGCTCAAACTTTCATATTCCATTATGAAAGTAATGGCATTGCCACCCTTACCGCAACCGAAACATTTATATACACCTTTCGATGGCGAAACGACAAACGATGGGGTCTTTTCGTTATGGAACGGACAGCACGCCTGATAGTTGACGCCTGCTTTGCGGAGCGTAACGTAGTCGCTAATCACCTCGACAATGTCGGCGGTAGCGTAAATTCGATCTATCGTGGCGCGGTCAATCATAGAAAGACAAAGGTAATGATTTTTTTCTTTCTGCGGCTATTCTTTGCTTGAATTTGTGCGGAATGAGTAATATCGCGCTGCCAAGTAGCTGTAAGCTACCGAAATAACGGTTGTGATGGCTTTGGCGGGGGTGGCCCATACGCCTGCCTGCTCGACCAATAGTTTCATACATACGTAGTTGAGCAGTATCGAGCCACCGACCGAGAGAGCATAACGCCACAACTGACGACCTTGCGGCAGTGTCGAGCGACGGAATGCCACGTTGCGGTTGAGCCAGAATCCGTTGAAAAACGTGATCGGGAAGACCACGCAGAGCGATGCAATATGGGGCGACATAACGACCACCCCCAAGTCAATAAAACGCTCGGCGACAACATAGTGATAGATAAGGTAATAGAGCACCAAATCGAGCACCATATTGGCGGCTCCGCACGCTCCGTAGCGGAATGTTTCGCGCGATACAAGGCGCGTAAATGGCGGTATATAAAACAGATCGATCGCACGACCGATCATCTCGGCTAATCTCATTTTTGTTCCTCCTTTCGTCGTTGCAATTCGTACATCAAATCGCGGAATTTTGCCGCAGCCATAAAGTCCAACTCTTTGGCTGCGCGCTCCATCTGCTCGCGGGCTGTTGCAATTGCCACATCGAGCGTATCGCCCTCGGTGGTCGTACCCGTCGCCTTGTAGTCGGCACGTACATCGGCCGCAATGGGGGCCACGAGCGTTTCGAGCGGTGTATATTTTGCTGTTGCGCCCTCGCTCTCGACCGCTGCCAATTCGAGCAGATTGTTTCTGCCGGTGCCACTCTTTTGTGCCTGACGGGGCAACATCTGATTTTCGATATTGAATGTGAGCTGTTTCTCGCGGCGACGGTTGCTCTCCTCGATTGCCAGACGCATCGAATCGGTGCAACGCTCGGCATACATAATTACATTGCCCTGTGCGTGGCGAGCGGCGCGACCTGCTATCTGTGTGATTGAACGCACGTTGCGCAGGAATCCCTCCTTGTCGGCATCCATAATTGCAACCAGCCCGACTTCGGGCAGATCCAAACCTTCGCGTAGCAGATTGACTCCGACCAGCACGTCGAATGATCCTGCTCGCAGATCATCGAGAATCTGCACTCGTTCGAGCGTCTCGATGTCGGAGTGGATATATCGGTTGCGCACACCTACGCGGTCGAAGTAGCGCGACAGCTCCTCGGCCATTCGCTTGGTGAGCGTTGTAACGAGCACCTTGTCGCCACGACGCACACGTGCGTCAATTTCCTCCATCAAATCGTCAATCTGGTTGTCGGTAACCTTAACCTGCAATGGCGGATCGACCAAACCTGTCGGGCGAATCAACTGCTCGACCACAGCACCCTCACTCTTAATCAACTCGTAGTCAGCCGGTGTCGCACTGACATATATCGACGTGCCGACCAGCGATTCGAACTCCTCAAAACGCAACGGGCGATTGTCGATAGCGGCAGGCAGACGGAATCCATACTCGACAAGATTGACCTTGCGGGCGCGGTCGCCGCCATACATTGCGCGTACCTGCGGCAGTGTTACGTGGCTCTCGTCGATCACCATCAGGTAATCTTTCGGAAAGTAGTCGAGTAGACAGAAGGGGCGACTGCCCTCGCTACGGCCATCGAAATAACGCGAATAGTTCTCGATACCCGAACAATAGCCCAACTCCTTAATCATCTCCAAGTCGTATTCGACACGCTGCTTGATTCGCTGCGCCTCGACTGCGCGACCTTCGCGCTCGAAGAACGAAATACGCTGACCTAAATCGAGTTGTATCTGCTTTACGGCGGCATCTATGCGCTCCTTTGTCGTAACGAAAAGATTGGCAGGGAAGATCGTCGCGCTGTCGAGTGTTTCGAGACGCTGGCCACTTGCTGCGTCGATACGCTGAATCTGTTCGATCTCGTCGTCGAAGAACATTACGCGAATTGTCGTATCGCCAAAGGCCTGCATAATGTCGATCACATCGCCATTTACGCGGAATGTCGAAGGCGTTAAAACCGTTTCGGTACGTGTATATAGGGCTTCGACCAACTTATAGAGGAATACCTTGCGGCTGATGACCTCGCCCGTTCGGATATGTACCGACGTGGCGTGAAAATCGGCGGGATTACCGATGCCGTAAAGGCACGAAACACTCGAAACGACAATCACATCGCGGCGACCGCTCAGCAGTGCCGAGGTGGCACTCAAACGCATCTTTTCGATCTCGTCGTTGATCGACAGATCCTTTTCGATGTAGGTGTCGGTCGAGGGGAGATATGCTTCGGGCTGATAGTAGTCGTAGTACGATACAAAGTACTCGACCGCATTGTTCGGGAAGAAATTTTTGAACTCTCCGTAGAGCTGTGCCGCGAGTGTTTTGTTATGGCTTAAAACGAGTGTCGGACGGTTCAGCTCGGCAATGACATTTGCCACCGTAAAGGTCTTACCCGATCCCGTTACACCTAACAGCGTATTGTGGCGGCTGTGTGTGCGAATCGAGCGTACCAATTCGGCAATTGCTTCGGGCTGGTCGCCCATTGGCTGATAATCCGATATCAATTCGAAGTCCATAATCCACAAAGGTAAGGATTCTACGTGAAAATATCAACGCTAATCTCGACAAAATATTTTAAGGTAGCCGAGCAGAATCACATTCATCAGCAGAGAGTAGATAATCGCGGGGATTGCCATCTCTACGCTATTGAAAATCAATGGCGAAGTGGCAACGGCGATTGCCTGTGCCGCATTCTGCATACCGACCTCGATAATTATCGTGCGTCGAGCCGCCTCGCGTAGCTTAAAGATCTTTACAAGCAACAATCCTGCGCCCATTGCCAACAGAATCAATGCCGCAACGATTGCGCCCAACTGTCCGATATTTGCGATAATCGTATCGAAATGTTGTGCGAAAAATATGGTTATCAAGATAATCAGCGCAGGAAATGCAAATCGTTTCAGTACCGCTTGCACCTTTGTTGCAGCTACGGGCCACAATGTGCGGAAAAGGGCACCGAGAGCCATCGGGAAAAACATCAGTACGATATTCTGTATCAATAGTTTACCAATCGGTAGCTCGATCTCTACACCCATTTGGGCCGAAGCCAAAGCGGCCGCGGCCTCCATTACAAACGGAATAGTGAAGAGTGTAATTATGCTACTCAATGCGGTCAGTGTAACCGATAGAGCCACATCGCCCTTTGCCAACATCGAGAAGACATTCGACGAACTTCCGCCGGGGCAGCAGGCAATCAGCACCAGACCCATAAAGTAGATTGGCGGCAGGTTAAAGATCAAACCCAATGCCAAAGCGATGAGCGGCAGCGCAATAAGCTGTCCGATAAGACCCGCCAAGACGGCTTGCGGCTTGCGAGCCATCTCGACAAAGGCGTGTCGGTCGATCTCGATACCGAGCTGAAACATCAGCACGATAAGTATGGGCATTACAATCCAAATAGTATTCATTCGATTCGGCAATATTTAATGTGGCAAATATACTCAAAATCTATCGAGCAGAGCTCGCGAGAGTGAAATTTCTGTTGAAAACGGGTGGCAGTTCTGAAAATTATGTGTAATTTTGAACTTTAGAATTAATTTTAGCGCACGAAAATGTTACGAACGCTCACGGTTGAAAATTATGTGTTGATCGATCGCCTCGAAATGGAGCTCGATCGCTCGCTCAATATCATCACGGGTCAGACGGGTGCCGGTAAGTCGATCTTGCTCGGTGCGCTCGGTCTGCTGCTTGGCAATAAAGCCGAGGGCGGGGCTATGCGCGACGAGAGTCGTAACTGCGTGATCGAGGGCGTGTTCGATGTCGAGGGCTACGGTTTGGAAGAGTTTTTCGATGAGAACGACCTTGACTATGACCCCTCGCTGACCATTCGTCGTGTGATTACCCCTGCGGGTAAATCGCGCTCGTATGTGAATGATCTTCCCGTAGGCCAGAGCGTGTTGCGTGAGTTGGGTGTGCGCTTGGTCGATATCCATTCGCAACATCGCAATTTGATACTTTCAGACGATAAATTCCGCATCGGCGTGGTCGATCGAATAGCTGGTTGTGGGGCGCAAGTGGGGGAGTATCGCAAGGCGTATGATGAGTTGCAGGCGGCCGAGCGAGAGTTGGCTCAACTGCGCGCCGAGGCCGAGCGCAATCGTCGTGATGAGGAGTGGATTCGCTTTCAGGTTGAGGAACTTACAGCGGCAAATCTGCGTGAGGGCGAGCTGGCGCGTATCGAGGCCGAGCAGAGTGTTCTGGCTAATGCTGATGCTATTGGCGAGGCGATTGTCGCGTCGCGTAATGCGTTAGACGATGAGCAGATGGGCGTGTTGCTGCAACTGAAAACGATCGAGCAAGCGATGTCGGGTGTGGCAACGAACTACGCCCCTGCGGGCGAACTTTTCGAGCGTGTTCATTCGGCTCTGCTCGATTTGAAGGATGTCTCGGCAGAGTTGGCATCGGCCGCAGAACGCATTGACGCTGACCCTGAACGCTTGGCGCAAGTGGTGGCTCGAATTGATCTGATATATTCGCTTCAACAAAAACATCGCGTTACGACCGAGACCGAGTTGATCGCCTTGCGTGATAAGTATTCTGCTCAATTGCAGACGATTACATCGGGCGATGAACGTATTGCCTCGCTCGAACAACGTATTGACGAACTGCACACCGAGGCTCTTCGCCGTGCCGATGAGATCCACGCTGCACGCACGAAGGCGGTGCCTGCGATTGACGCTACATTGAGTGCGACACTGGCCGAATTGGGTATGCCGTCGGCTCGCTTTACGGTCGAAGTGGCGGCGCAGGATGAGTTGTTGCCGACGGGTCGCGACCGCGTGTCGTTCCTCTTTACGGCCAATGCGGGCATTGCACCTCAACCCGTCGAGAAGATTGCGTCGGGTGGTGAGATTTCGCGTGTGATGTTGGCGTTGAAGGCCTTGGTGGCACGCTCGATGCGACTGCCGACCATCATTTTCGATGAGATCGATACGGGCGTTTCGGGTCAGATTGCCGATGCGATGGGCCGCATTATCTCGAAACTTTCGCAGTCGATGCAGGTGATAAATATCACGCACCTGCCGCAGGTAGCGTCGAAGGGTAAAACCCATTTCGTTGTCTATAAGGAGGGTACTCTGCTCGGAGCAATGACCTCGATTCGTCAGTTGTCGGCTCGTGAGCGCGTCGATGAGATCGCCAAAATGCTCAGTGGCTCGACCGTTACTTCGGCCGCCATTGAACAGGCCAAGTGCCTGCTTGATGCGAAATAGCAGGGCACAGAGCATAAGGTATAGAGTCGAACGACTATCAAATCTTGCATATATCAATAAAAAATCCCATTTGGCACCAGGCCAAATGGGATTTTTTTTCAATTAAGCAGTTCGATTAGTAGTATCTCTTGTTGGTGATCAACGTGTTAAGATTACTAATACGTGTCGTTACATTTGTGCCAATACGCGAGATGGCGTTGTCAAATGACATATTTTTCTCATCGCCGGTCGGGTCTTTCAGCATAGGCCATAAGTTGAAGTTATATACTGCTGATGGTGCCAAATAGCTCTGCATAGCCGAAATTTCAGCCTGAACGCCCTCGAAAGCAGCCTTGTAGTAGGGCCAACGCTCCGAGATGTAGTTCTGCACATTGGTATTCTGCAACAGTCGGCAATACCACAGCGCATTTGCATTTTGGAAGTGAGTATTCTTGTTGTTGTACATACCCTCATCCGTAAATGTGTAGAGGAATGTTGCATAGTCAAAATCCCAAACAGGACCCATATACAACTTCTTATCCACATTGTAATAGTGCATATATGCGCTACCGGGGTTGTTCAGCTCCTGATTCATCGCCATCTCAAATACCAACCAATATTCGATAAACGAATTCAAATCAATATACTGCTCAATCTCGGCAATAGTCTTCGAGGTGAATGAACTTGTGAAGAGGAATTTCTCAACCTCGGTTACGCGACCATTTATAAACGTATAAGCTATCGAGTTCTTCAATCCATCCTCTTCCAAATCACCATCATCGGGCGATTTCAGACCCCAACGGAACTTATAAGTTGAATTGTCTGAATAGTTGCCATTGGTGTAGTTGGTGCCATAAATATATGTACCATTCGACGACTGCTTCCAGCTTGTCTGCTCGCGATACGAACGCCAGTAGAGCGTCTCGGTCGCATCGGTACCCCAATAACGGTCGCCTTCGATAATGTACGAAATCTCGCTACCATCAACCAGCGTAGCATCGCCATACTCTGTACCCTTTACGCGACGGCCATCATCAATTTTGATATGCTCACAGAGCAGATAGTTACCGCGATGGATGCCATTGAATACCAACTCAACGGGCTGACCCGAAGGATGCCACTCGCCCGAACCGCCAGCCGTGTTCGCAGCAGCGTTGGCCAATCGGAATGCCAAGAAATTGCGAATCAGCGATTTGTCGGCATAGTTGTTAAGCAGTACCCAACGCTTGTGCTTTGCCATTCCGAGTACTTCGCATTTCGAGGAGAGTTTAACTGCATAGGGGCGTTTTGCACCATTCTCATAAGAAGACTCGGTATCTTTTACCCAGTCCCAAGTCAGGTTGCCACGGCCCTTGATCTCGCACTCAACCTCATCGGTATCGCTGAACGTAATGGCTTTATCGAACGATGCTCGACCAAGACCATCAACCCAGAACTGCGATCCCTCGATCCAAGTATCCTTGTCATTTACGGGAACATCTGCGCCTGTCGAGGTGTTGATATAGACAACGGGAAGCCCCGTATCAACCAACTGCGAAAGTTTAGCCACGTAGGTTTTGCTTACCTCGCCATAGCTCAATGTGATCTTCAAAGGCATCGTCAGATCATAGTTCTTCGATGCCGAATAGGGCTCATCATCAATGGTAATGGTCGGAACTACTGTTTTCCCGTCAGATGTCGCATTGTAGCCCAACGTGATTTTGCTCGACTTGGGGTTGGTAAAACCGGTAAGGCTTGCGCGTGCCGTCAGATTCTCCTGATCAATCGAAAATGTAGCCGCAGGCGACGACGAAGTCATCGAAGTAAGTTCAAGCTCGGTTGTTTCAAGCGACGACTCAAAATAAAGTGCCGTTGAAACATTTGTTATAGCAGACTGCTTAACCGTAAGTTGCTTCGTGAATACCTTCTCAAAGGTGCGATCTTTCGAGTCGCCAAGGGTAATCGTAAAGCCTTCGGCGTGAACCATCGGGGGAAGGTATAGATAGAATTTATAGTCCGTCTCGGCGGTCAATGCTACGTTGCCTTCCATTGTAACTTTCGACGATTTGTTTGACGCAAGGTTCATCGAATAAGAGGTCTTGGTCAGATCAACCGTATAGGTACCTGCAACCGCGCTGTTGTCGTTACTCTCGAAGGTTAACGAGGTCAAAATACGGTCAATATTACTGCGCACGGTAAATGACAATACGCCACACAGATTGTTAAACGACACATTATCAAGCAATGTCGAATGTGCG
This sequence comes from uncultured Alistipes sp., assembly GCA_937899895.1. Taxonomy (GTDB): domain Bacteria; phylum Bacteroidota; class Bacteroidia; order Bacteroidales; family Rikenellaceae; genus Alistipes. Next base: position 12,887 of record CALBQR010000040.1, on the reverse strand, counting down.
ACCATCGGGACAGATGGTGCAAATGATCCGGCGCGTAGAGTTTGCGTAGTGGGCAGTTCAGTCGTTAAAACGCCATTTGCAAATTTTGCATTTGCGTTATACGGGAAGTAGAAGAAGTACTCCGAGGGGTCTCCGTTTACGAACGACGAGAACTGGTTTGTGTTGATGTTTGTCGCCTTAAACATAATGTTGCTGTTGAGTTCGGCGAAGCATCCAATCACATCCGTAGCTTCCCAACGGGTACCTCTGTTTGTCGGGTCGTACATAGCACGTGATCCATCGGTTTTAGCCGTAATGACGACTTCGTGTTGTTCAAGTGGGAACTCCTCTACTTCGGGATTCTCTGTACACGCCCAGCAAGCTAATGCTGTGGCGAGTGTGAAAAGTAGTTTTTTCATAGTCGTTTATTTTAGGGGATAAGGTTATTCTTTTTAATTTTTCTCCATCTTAAATTTTCTCACTTCTCCCTTTCAATCGCTCCTATTATAAAAAAGGCCGACGGCACCGTCTCCGCTTGTTTGGCGGGGTGCCGTCTTGCCTAATATGTTACAAATTCTCTAATAAAAATCTGTACTTGTTCAATATTTAGTCAACGTTGTACTCTCGGATACAACGTACAGCAGCTGCGGGCGAGTTAGTCATATTATTATTCGCACCACCAACGCCATTCGGGCCATACATAATAAGCATTGTTTCAGCCGAGTAGGTAGTATAAGGATTCAACGAACCTCTCTCCTCTGTTTCCAAATTGGTGTTAGCAGGACCGAACCACATAGGCTCAAATGCATTGTTATTGATACGACCGGTTGACCACAACACCGAAACGCCACCGCTATTGGTAATCTCGGTCTTCGACGAGTCGGTTGCAGGAGTACCGTTGGTAAAGCCTATGCTCGAATTGCGGTAGAAGATGATCGAAGGTTGCGAAGCGGTACCATCCATCTGTGCCCAAACATATACCTGCTCCGAAGAGGTCGAGATGGTCAAGGTAGCCGACTCGATCTCGTTGGTTGTAGCAAATGTAGGAGTGGTTGTCCAGAAGTAACGCTTTGCTGCATCCCAATTCGAGATTGTCAAAGTATAGCTATCAACATCGGTAGTCGATACGGTCGAAGCGTACTGCTTGGTTGCCGTTACTGTGCCATTGCTATACTGCAAACGCGTGTATGCGCGGTTTGTGTCATCAGTAGCCCAGATATAGATATCGGTATCGGTAGTTTCGAGCACAAACTGGGTTGCTGTCAGTGCGTTTGTAGTGCTGAATGTGCTATTAGTGGTCCAATAGTACTCCTGACCAGCCAGACGCGACATCTCAACGCGGTAGCCGGTAAGAGTTGCTGACGATACCTCTTCTTCCACTTCAATAGTTTTGTCGTTATTATTCTGATAGCCTACCGACGGGTTATTAGAGTTCAGTCTAAATCTTGCGTAATATGATACCTGACCAAGATCAGTATTATAGGCCCAAATATAATAATATGTGGATGTAGAAGAAACTCTGCTAATTGAAGCAGAGCCATTAGTAAAATTCAACTTATTATTCTGCGAGAAAGTGTTGCTGGTAGTATAGTAGAATTCATACTCATAGCCACTATTGTTATACTCGCTTGTGTTTGACAAAGTAATATTAGCAGTGTACGAGCCATAACTACCACTACGAGTTACTGATATCGTAGGAGTATAAATAGGAACATCTTTGGTTACGGTCGTAGTACCACTGCCTTCGGTAATTGCCTCTGCCAAAACGGTAGGCGATGCAATCTGGGTAATGGTAGTGTTTGCCACACCCGAAACATTGCTCAACTGGGGAGCACCTACGATAGTAACCGTCGAAGTCGAGGTTGTACCCTTCAATGCATTGAAAGCACCAGCAGCACTTAACCAACCGGTATTGGGGAAGGTGGTAGTCAAAGCTGCACCCGTACCCGAGTTAGCAAGGATATGGTAGGTACGCTCACGTGCGGCATTTACCTCATAGTAGTCGCCTGCTGCAACACGAGCCTTCATAGTAGTACCTGCGGCATTGGTCGAGAACGAGGCCTGGTTCCAAGCGCAATAACCAAATACACCGGTCTTGGTAATTGATGCGTTTGCATTATAATACTCACTATTCTTGAAGTTATCCCACTCACGAGTAGTAGGCAACTTATAACCCGGAGGACACGGATCAAAGAAGGTCTTCGAGTTATTAATAGTCGATTGAGTGCCCTGTACCCAGCCATAGGTAAAGATTTCAGCCTTACCGGTTGCTCCAAACAGCGACATAGGATAGTTGACAACATTAGCGACATTGAATGTACCCGCATTGGTCTTCCAAGCAGCGTGGCTGGGGAAAGTTGTGGTATTGAGGTAAGTTCTTACGCGGTTGCTTGCCCACGAAGTGCTACCTGTCTGGTCATTATATCCGATAAAGGGATCCTTACGACCCGACTGATAGTAGAGACCTGCTGCGCGAGGATCGCCAAGCTCGTTGCTCTCGGCACCGAGGTTACGGTCGAACATATACCAATCCTCATTATTCAGAGGCTCACCAAGGTCAGTAGAGCTAACCTTATTATCGGTATTAGCAAACTTGTAGTGCTGAACATCGGGTGCGCCCAGCCACAAGTGCCACGACCATACAATCTTCTCCGAAGCGTCGCAAACATTATCATTATCAGCATCCTGATACAGAGCAACCATAACATTACCACTCAAATTAGCCTGCTCATCCGACAAAGTGAACTGCATAATACCATCCTTGCCCGACAATGCGATGTCCTGAACAATGTGATCAACTACCCAATCATCGTAGGTCTGATTCTGGCCCAAAGAGGGGTTGGGGTTTGCGTTTGCAATAGCATCGAACGAACGACCCGAAGCCCACAACCAATCGAGTTTGAAATTCTCGCCATCGATCAGATTCATAGGATCAATACCACCGAAATCATCGGTTGTGTAGGTCTGCGGATGAGGCTGCTTGCCATTACCTGCCTGACCTACGTAGAAGGTATATTTACCGGGACCGGGGATAATGTAGCAGTTCGAGTTGCCGTCAGCGTCAAGGTGAGTGTACTGCTCAACGGGATCGCTCATCTCGAAGTTGATCGAGTAGAAATCACCGCCCTTGAAACCACCTGCCGCAATGGTGCTCGCAATGTTGTAGTAACGAACGCGAGTGTTTACCTTCGTAATCGAACCCGACTCGTTGTACTCGTTGGTGGTTACCGAAACCTTCAAGCAGTTGATGGTGTTGTCCTTCAACATCTCCGAAGTGTTGATCATCGAGAATACAGGAATACGAGTGGTCGAGGTCAATGCGGGTGCCAACGAACCATCAGCCTGCTTCGAGCAGTTGGTTCTTACGGTCTTACCACCATCACCCGACAGAGTGAACGATACCTGCGAAGGTTCATCTACGAAGGTCGATTCGTTGTAGTTATATTTGAAAGTATATTGACCCGAAATAACCTTCGAGTTGTCGAATGTGCCGTCAGCAACGGTACCAACCTCAACGATAACGTGGCTCAAACGGTGGTTGCCATTGCCGAAATCGGTGCCCACGGTGCCGTCGTTATTGACAGTCTGCTTACCGATGACGTTGAACTGCAAATAGGTATTTACGTGGTTCAGATCGAATGTGCCAACGGTACCCTTGCAATCAACCAGGTCATAAGCAACACCATAGGTTGACATAGCCAGGCGCGAGGGGTGATTAACGTCGTTAAAATTGTTGCTATACGACGACTGCTCAATCGTATGAGGAACACGGAAGGTAACGCCATTCGCCAGGTGATTCTTTGCACTCTGCTCTGTTGCACCAACCAACAACGACTCGCTATAAGGATAATATACGAACAGGTCGTAATCCGCAACAGCGTTGTCGGTGGTAATCATACCGGCGAAAGTTGCGCGATTCTTATTCTCCATAATACGGTCAATCTGCGACAGATTGTTGGTCTTGGTTGCGTTCGAGTTCAAAGTGAAAATACCAACCTTGTCGCCCTCGTCCCAATAGTGGGTAACGCTTGAACCGCTGATGCTACCTACGTGAACGCGGGTCTCGTCAATTGCAATACTCTGGCCCTTGGTCGAGGTAAGATTGATCAAAACCTCCTCATATCGGCCATCTTCGGAAACAGTAGTATCGTCTCCCTTAAATTCATTGCTACACGACCACATACCGATGGTCATCAGAGCAATTGCTAAAAACTTATATCTTTTCATCTGCTTAAATATTCCCACTATTAATTTTAATACTCATCACCTTCTGACCAACTACCGCCGGTCCAATTATCTCCCGTTTCAGGCTTGACTTCAAATTCGTCAAATCCTCCACCAAAAGAACCACCACCGGCACCGTTCTCATTGCTAATGGAGAAGCCTGCTTCGACAGCTGCCAATAGGCTCGTTATTTGAGGAACCATATATGGTTCCTTGTTGAATTCACATTTGTTCATACACACTAATTATTTTGTTTTTTAACTATTAATTAATCCATTGTTAAATAAGTTCCGCTCGCGCGCCGCTGCGAGCAGAACTTGTGGAGAACGAAACCTAATGCTATAGATGAGTCTATAGATTGCGGCGCGATGGTATGGGCAATAGAGTAGCGGGTCGTGCTCTCGAACGAACGCGACCAGATATTCTGAATATTTACTGAATTAAGGAAGAAGCAGGCAATAGCTCGACAAACCGCAATGAAAATGCAGGTCAAGCAATTGAAAACTTCGCAAAAGATATGGCGGAAAGACTTCGATCTACCTCGTGAAGAACGTGAGGTGAGAGGGCGTAAATGCCCCCCCCACAGCCACTTACGGATTTCTCCGTATGTATATAGGAGGTGTAAAGTCATTGATATTTAGTTATTTCCGACCACAAAAGTATGTTGTTAATTTGAAAAAAACAACAATTATGTAACTTTTTTAATTAATATTTTGACTGCCCGATAAGAGAGATTCGTCATATTCTATACCTTATATTTTATATAGGCTTGTCGTGGTGCTTGAAAATGGTGCTTTGCCATTGCGTTTTGGCAGTACGCATAGCGGTCGCGACCGCGTGTCGTTCCTCTTTACGGCCAATGCGGGCATTGCGCCTCAACCCGTCGAGAAGATTGCGTCGGGTGGTGAGATTTCGCGCGTGATGTTGGCGTTGAAGGCACTTGTGGCACGCTCAATGCAGCTACCCACGATCATCTTCGACGAGATTGACACGGGCGTTTCGGGTCAGATTGCCGACGCTATGGGTCGCATTATCAGCGATTTGTCGCGTTCGATGCAGGTGATCAATATCACTCACTTACCGCAGGTTGCCTCGAAGGGCAAGACGCACTTCGTTGTCTATAAGGAGGATACGTTGCTCGGAGCAATGACCTCGATTCGCCAGTTGTCGGCTCGTGAGCGCGTCGATGAGATCGCCAAAATGCTCAGTGGCTCGACCGTTACTTCGGCTGCGATCGAGCAGGCACGCTGCCTGTTGGAGGCAAAATAATCTACATATAGATTTTCCTTATACCGCCATAAAAATTATCAATTTGACAAATAGTTTTTTATGTATTATCTTTGTACCAGAAACAAGGAGATAATAACATAAAACTATTTGATACTATGGCAACTATTAATTTGAAGCGCGGCGATTTCTTGAAGAGAATAGCCGACATTGAGAGCAGTCCTAATCAGTGGAAATATCTGGGTGAGCGCCCCGCGTTGGTCGATTTCTATGCACCGTGGTGCGGTCCTTGCCGAATGCTTATGCCCGTTTTGGACGAACTTGCCAAGGAGTACGCCGGCAAGGTCGATATCTACAAGGTCAATGTTGAGGACGAGCAGCAGCTGGCAGAGGAGTTTGGTATCCGTTCGATTCCGACGTTGCTCTTTATCCCGAAGCAGGGACTTCCTCAAACCCGTTTGGGCGCGATGCAGAAATCGCAACTGCGCGAGGTATTCGACCGAATGGCTCAATAGATTCAAACCTTAAAACAAAACATAGTAGATTAAATTATGGCAACCAAGTTCTATAAGTGCCGCCATTGCGGCAATGTGATCGAGAAGATCGTTGATTCGAAAGTCCCCGTTGTTTGCTGCGGCGAGAAGATGGAGGAGTTGATCCCCAACACCGTCGAGGCGAGCGAGGAGAAACACCTGCCCGTAGTTACCCGCATTGATGATTGCACGATCAAAGTTGAGGTGGGAAGTGTGGCGCACCCGATGCTGCCCGAGCACCACATCGCATTCATCTATGTCGAGACCGAGAATGGCGGTATCCGCGTCAATCTGACCGACAAGCCCGAAGCAGTCATCTGCACCTGCTCGTCGCGACCGATTGCGGTGTATGAGTATTGCAACCTTCACGGGTTGTGGAAGACCACGCTGTAACGCGAGATTTCGTGCGATAATTTTGTAAGACCATTACCATTCCTATTACTATTGTAAGCAGAGCCGCGCCACCTTATTTGCAGGGGCGCGGCTCACTTACATCTATATCGCAGCATCAAGCTCTTCGATTATATTGGGCAAGAAACTTTGGTCCGTAACGAAGTTAAATGATAATTCAAGGTCGTTCTCAATATGTCGAACACGAACTTTTGCCTGAATCAGCCCCATTGGCTCCAATTCCAATTCCATCTTAAATCGCCCGTCGGAGCAGAGGAACGTGGCATAGTGTAATGAGAATGAGTGCATTTTGTGCAAATGTTCTCTCAATATACGTAACTCCTCGGTAAAGTACTCTGACGCAAACGATATTTGACAGATGGGTGTCTTGATCTCGACGGCAAAATCCAATTCGTAGCAGTCGGTGTGTTTGTTGCACTCGGCAAACGAATGGAATCGGATTGACGTTTTGAGGTCTTGCGATTTGAAAATAACGCTCCTATCTTGCATAGTGTAGTGTTTTTAACTATCACTCCTTTCGTGGTGCGGGGGTGATGTTACCCAAAATCACCGGTCGGCTTGCGCCCGTTGCAGAGCAGACATTCGAGGGGTAGCCATACATCGTTTCGTTGCCCATAATCGCAAATGCAATCGCCTCCTTGGCATCTGACGACAGACCGATCTCGTCCTGCGTTACGACCTTCACATCGGGCAGCTCCTCGCCGAGCATACGTCGCAGCGTAGCGTTGTGCGCACCTCCGCCACCGAGCACCGTGCGACCAATGGGCCACTTCGGGATCACAAAACGTCGATACGCCTCGGCAATCGTGCGTGCGGTGAATGCCGTCGCCGTCGTCACCAAATCTGCTGCGGGCAACGAGCCCCAGCGTTCGAGCATCGCAACGGTGTACTGCTCGCCAAACATCTCTCGACCCGTACTCTTGGGCAACGGCATCGAGATATAGGGGTGCGACATCAACTCATCGAGCATCTTCGCATTGACCACGCCCGACGCAGCCACCTTGCCGCCCTCGTCGTAGGGACTACCATACAGCCGCTGCATCACCTCGTCGATGATCATATTTCCCGGACCCGTGTCAAAGGCATAGACGTCGGCCATATTTCCCGTCGAGGGCAGCACCGTAACGTTGCCAATGCCACCGATATTCTGCAATGCCACATTCTCGTCGGGCGAGGCGTAGAGCACAAACTCGCTATAAGGCACCAGCGGCGCACCCTCGCCACCCGCCGCCACGTCCATCGTGCGGAAGTTCGAGATGACCCGAACGCCTGTCTCGTAGGCGATTACGGCAGGCTCGCCAATCTGCAACGTCGAACGCGCAAACTCGCCGTCGGGCTTTGGAATGTGCCATACGGTCTGTCCGTGCGAGGCGATGAAATCGACCTTCTCGATCGGGAATCCACTCTCACGACAAACCGCCTTCGCAGCGTCGGCAAAGAGGTATCCGAGTTTGAAATTGAGCGAACAGAGCAGATCGACCGTACCCGTTGTGGGCTTCACGGCACGTTTAATTTCGGCTTTGAGCGATTCGGGAATCTCGGTGGTAGTGAATCCGAGCAGTTCGACACGTGTTTCGATTCCGCGACCTTCGATCTTCACGAGCGCGGCATCGACACCATCGAGCGACGTTCCCGACATAATTCCTATGGCGTAGTACATAGTAGGTAGTTTTTATTTGTGCTTATTGAAATATTATCTTTTCAAAGATACGAAAAAGGACGTGAAAAACCACTCGGTGTGCAGAAAAGTTACTTTTTTTGTAAAAAAGATGTGAAAAGTTTTGGAAGTTCAGAAATAGTTACTACTTTTGTGCTCCGAAACAGACGGGATGTAGCTCAGCCCGGTTAGAGTACACGTCTGGGGGGCGTGTTGTCGCTGGTTCGAATCCAGTCATCCCGACTAACCGAAAGCCTTGATATTCAATCGAATGTCAAGGCTTTTTCTTTTGCTGCATATCTCTCCTTTCTCCCGCGATTGATACGAAAACGACAAGAAAAGTCAACCAAATCGTCAACCAAAATCCATCTTTTTTATCATTATATCCGTCATCTCCGCTCAATCATTGCTAAAAATTCTTAACTTTGTTGTGAAGAAATAAAAAAGTAGGGCGCGGAATACCCAAACTACGCCCGAACCCAACCGCGAGAATAACAAAAACAACATAACTATGAAACGATTTCTCTTTTGCTTGATGGCCGCGCTGGCCTTTGTAGGTTGTACCGATGAGGGCCCCGATGATGGTGGCTCGACAGGTGGTGGCTCGACCCAACCCCAAACAACCATTACCCTAACCACAACGGCTCTCAACTTTACGTCTGAGGGTGGTTCTCAGAATGTTACGTTCACCTCTTCGGGCGATTGGACGGCACAGGTGCTCAACGATCGTGCGAACGATTGGTGCAAGCTCACGCCCGCGAGTGGCGCAGCCGGCAACGGTCAGATCACCGTAACCGCCGCAGCCAATGCGACGACCGATGAACGCTCGGCCTCGATCATTCTCAAATCGGGCACGGTGCAAAAGACGATCAAGGTAACCCAAAAGCAGAAAGACGCCTTGACCGTTACGGCGTCGAAATTTGAGGTAGCGGCCGAGGGTGGCACGGTTGCTATCGAGGTCAAGGCGAATATCGATTTCAGCTATGCGGTCGATGGCGCGTCGCAAAGCTGGATCAAGTATCAGACGACCCGTGCGATGAAAACCTCGACGTTGGTTTTCGATATTGCCGAGAATGATTCGCGCGACAAGCGTCAGGGCACGGTAACCATTTCGAGTGGAGCGTTGAAGGAGGTTGTAACGATCTATCAAGAGGGCGCGAAGCCGACGATCGTGATCTCGAAGAGTGAATATGTGATTGGCTCGGAGGGCGGCTCGGTTGCAGTCGAGGTCAAGAGCAATGTCGATGTTTCGGTTGAACTGCCGAGCGATGTCGAGTGGTTGAGCGAGAGCACGACCCGCGCGATGTCAACCAATACCTACTATTTCGATGTGGCCGAAAATACGGGCTACGATCAGCGTTCGGCAACGATTGTATTTACGAGTAAGGCCGATAATCTGACCGAGGAGGTTACGATCACCCAGACGCAGAAGGACGTCATTGTATTGGCGAAGAGTGAGTATGAGTTTGACGTTGACGGAGGCGAGCTCGATTTTGAAATTCTGACCAATGTTGACGTTACGGTCAAGACCTCGGCAACGTGGATTAAGCAGGTAACCACCCGCGCATTGGATTGCAAGATGTTGTTCTTCGATATTGCGGCAAACGACGCTCAGGAGGATCGTGAGGGTACAATCACTATTTCGGGAGGCGACGTTACGCAGATCGTAACGGTCAAGCAGATGGATAAGGATATGAGCGAATTTCTCGAAATTGAGCGACAGGCGTTGATTGATCTCTACAATGCAACCGATGGCGACAATTGGATATATAACACCAATTGGTGCTCGGATAAGCCTGTAAGTGAATGGTTTGGCGTGACTTGTTTCGCCTATGGGGGTGTGTCTAGCATCGGTCTTGTTAATAATAATCTTCGAGGTGAACTTCCTTCATCAATAGGGAATATCACAAGACTAGAATCTTTGAACCTTCAGTTAAATCATTTGACTGGAAATCTTCCTGCATCAATATGCTTGTTGCCCAATCTTTACGAGTTTGATGTGTCTAATAACAATTTAAGTGGGAGTATACCTGCTGAATTGTCAAACCTAATGTCTATAACGCGATTTTCGCGTTATGTAAAGCCTCTGCCAGACTTACGATTTAACCAATTCTCTGGAGAAATACCAGAACAAATATATAATCACTCCAAATGGAGAGTATTGTGGCCTTCTATTGTTCTGTTCAATAGTTTTGATATAAACACTCTCCTTGATAATGGAATCTCCATACCAGGTCCACAATTCGAGGGCTTTGATATATGCGGTGTGGAGGTGTCCAGCGAGCAAATATACAAAGAGAATGAATATACACTGATATATGACTACCCCTACGTTCTGGGGTATTCTCCAATAATAACGAATAGCTTAGCCTACGTAAGAGAACTATATAAAAAATATAGCAACAACGGCTTAAAGATTATTATGTTTACGAGAGGCGTTAATGCAGATATAGAACAGTTCGTGCAAAAATACAACATCCCTTGGACTTGCTGCAACATATCACTATCCACAACTTCATCAAATCAGTTGATCGTAGAAAATGGTGATATGCAATTCTATCCCACTAACTTTTGGAATGTTGGGCAAATTACTATTTTTGACTCTGATGGAATGATGGTTGCAGCCAATCCTGGGACTTATGATGAGAATGTAATTACTCAATTTCTATCAACGCATTTAATAGCAGATGAAATTGACTATTACACCTCTACCGATTACTCACAAGACGGCGTTGTAACGACCTTGCAGACTGCAACGAAGGGTGCGGGTATCGATGTCGTGCTGATGGGCGACGCTTACAGCGATCGTCAGATTGCCGATGGTACATATAAGGCGGATATGGAGAATCTTTATAACAACTTATTTACCGAAGAGCCTTACAAGTCGTTCAAAGATCACTTTAATGTTCACTATGTGAATGTTGTATCGGCGACGGAAGGTTATGACTATGGGGACCCTGCTTTGAGCGGATATTTCGGCAATGGGACCGAAGTTGGCGGAAATAACTATGCAGTATTTAACTACGCACTTAAAGCCATTTCGGAAGAGGAGATGGACGAGGCTTTGCTAATTGTGGCGATGAACTCCGATAACTATGCAGGCACTTGCTATATGTACTATCCTCAAACATCATTAGGATATGGTAATGGTGTGTCGATTGCATACTTCCCCAAGGGTGGCGACCAAACGACATTTGCACAACTCCTTCACCACGAGGCGTGTGGACACGGTTTTGCGAAACTTGCTGACGAGTATGCTTATGAATCAATGGGCGCAGTGCCGAACGACTATGTATCACAGATTCAAACTCAGCAGACCGATTGGGGCTGGTGGAAGAATGTCGATTTCACGAGCGACACTTCGGCGGTACGTTGGGCGAAATTTATCTCTGATTCGCGCTATGCAAACGAGAAACTCGGAGCATATGAGGGCGCATTGACCTATTGGACAGGTGTTTGGCGTCCGACCGAGAACTCGATTATGCGCTACAATACGGGTGGTTTCAATGCCCCCTCGCGCGAGGCAATCTATTATCGTATCCACAAGTTGGCATATGGCGACGAGTGGACGTACGACTACGAAACATTCGTGAAATACGACGAGATTAACCGCACAACAACCACAACCACGCAGAGCGTGCCGATGATCTACAAACCGACCGCACCTCCCGTGGTAGTACAAAAGAATTGGCGCGATGAACTGCGATAACAGAAAAATAGTTAAGTTGGCGACAGCGATAGTGCTGTCGTCGGCTCTCGGTGTTGCGTGCTGCGGCACGCGTAAAGTAGCACAGACGGAGGATACTCCTGCACCGCCAGCCGATACGGTTGAGCAGTTCACTCCGCTCCACCCGCCTGTGGTCATTCCGCACGATTGGCGCGATGAGCTGAAAGATACAAAGCAGCCATCTGCCACAGAAGAGAATAATTAACACTTAGAGAGGCATTATGAGTTTTCGGACTTGTAATGCCTCTTGATTCTTTATTTGTCAATCGCAAGATCGGAGGTTTTTGTTTTTATGTTTGGAGCAGGTTTATTTGCATACCATAATAAACACTTACGGGACATCTTGCACAAGATATCCCGTAGTCTGTTTCTGTAACTAGATAAAAAAGAAAGGACAAACCTCTCGATTTGTCCCGTTTAGTAGGACATTGCATTGAAATCTCTAACCCATTCCTGAAAGACTTTGAAGTCGTTATCCTCTTTGTAGAGTGGATTGATGAAAAAGTTCCAAATTACCGATAAAATCTCTTGACTTCGTATTCCTATTACCTTATAATGTTAGTAGGGATACCCCTAACTGCGCCGATGGTGTCGGCGTGGTTTAAGAATAATTACAGAAATGTATGGTTTAGTATTGTAATTCCAGTCGTCATTCCTAGTGAAGGGTAATGCCCTCCTCGCAATGACGCTCAACACTGAACTATATAATTCCGAATAATTATAAGGATTTTTGAAAAGCTCTTGCAAATAGTTTGCGAAATAGAATATTTTACATACCTTTGTCCTAACAAAATTGTTAAACAGCATTGTTGAATTGTAAAATATATGGATAATCAAGAGAAACAAAGTAAAGAGCAGCTGATACTTGCGGCGGCGGAGCAGGAGTTTTTAACCAAGGGTTACGATGGCGCACGTACGACCTCGATAGCGCAGGCAGCGGGCGTAACGCACGCAATGCTACACTACTACTTCCGCACCAAAGAGCAACTTTTCGAGCGCATCGTAGATGATAAATTTGCAACGATGTCGCACTCGATGGTTGCCATTATGGGCGACCCGTCGTTGCCTATCGTCGAGCGTATCAAGGGGGGTATTGCGGCTCACTTTGATTTTATTGCTGCCAATCCGC
>CALBQR010000039.1 GCA_937899895.1 uncultured Alistipes sp. | reverse complement strand
TCGCCTCACATATCGAAGCATCGGAGTATCTTACATTGGCGCAGACGACCTCGGAATATCCACTCGCGATGGAGGCCTTGGAGCAGGGTGAGGTAGATGTCATAGTGCAGATACCCGCCGATTTTGAACGAGATATGACAATCTCGACACCCGAACGAATCAGCATAACCGCCAACGCCGTAAATGCCACCAAGGGTGGTCTGGGTATGCAGTATATCGTGCAAACCATAGCAAAGACGCTCACGGAGCTACGTGGTGAAAAGAGCCCTGCCAAACTATCGGAACTCGTAACCATTGAGAACCGCTATAATCCCACGCTCAACTATCGCCACTATATGATTCCCGCGCTGATGATTATCCTCTTTATTCTGATTTGCGGATTCCTGCCTGCGCTGAGCATCGTCGGCGAGAAGGAGAGCGGATCAATTGAGCAGATAAACGTAACACCTATATCGCGCTTTACATTTACGCTGTCGAAGCTTGTACCCTATTGGATTATCGGACTATTTGTGGTAACGGTGGCAATGCTTGTGGCTCGATTGGTCTATGGTCTTGTGCCCGTAGGCTCTATCGGAGCAATATACTTCGGGGCGTTGCTCTTTATACTTACGATTTCGGGATTCAGCCTTACGATTGCCAACTTCTCGGAGACGATGCAGCAGACGATGTTCGTGATGTTCTTCTTTATTATGATCTTTATGCTGATGAGCGGCCTGCTCACACCCATTGATTCAATGCCTGTGTGGGCACAACGCTTCACGCTCATTCTGCCACCGAGATACTATGTCGAGATACTGCGCTCGGTCTATCTGAAAGGCACGACAATCGCCGAACTGTGGACTAACTTCGCCGCCCTCGGAGGCTTTGCCATTATTTTCAATACCCTCGCCGCCTTCACCTATAAAAAGCAGGCGTAGAAGTATCATTCACCAAACAAGGGGTATGAGCATTTGATACCCCTTTCCCGCACAAAAAAAAGGACGAATCTTGCGATTTGTCCTCTTTAGTAGCGGAGGGAGGACTCGAACCTCCGACCTTTGGGTTATGAGCCCAACGAGCTGCCAACTGCTCCACTCCGCGATATAAACGCTGTCGCAACTCTTTCACTTTCGGGCTCGGCTCATTCGCCCCTCCCTTCAGCGCGGGATTTCATCTCTCCCGAAGTCGCTATTTCGTTTTTGCTGGTGCAAAGGTAAGAAAAAAAATCTGCCCGTGCAAATCCAACCGCAAAAAACGTGCAAGAAATTTCAGAAAACGCCCTTGCAGTGCCCTCTGAACGCGATTTTACTTGCGTTCGTAAATCTCGAACGAGTAGGGATATTCGTATTTCTCGCCACGCTCGAAGTACTCCTCGCTCACCTTGTGCCACTCCGCGGGGTCGAGTGCAGGGAAGGTCGTGTCGCCCTCGTAGGCATGGAACACGCGCGTATAATGGATGCGGTCAGCCAGCGGCAGAGCCTGACGATAGACCTCGCCACCGCCGATCACAAAGGCCTGCTCGGCACCTGCCTCACGGCACGCTGCAATGGCCGCCTCCAACGAGCTAAATACCTCGCAGCCCTCGATTTGCAGATCGGCTTGGCGCGAAATGACGATATTGCGGCGGTTGGGCAGCGGGCGACCGATCGAGAGATAGGTTTTGCGCCCCATAATCACGGGGTAACCCGTCGTAAGTTGCTTAAAACGACGCAGATCCTCCGAAATATGCCACAGCAGAGTGTTGCTGCCGCCAATGACGCCGTTTTCGGCAACGGCAACGATTATATTCAGTTCAAAGTTCATAATTCAGTGATTCAAAATTCTCGCAAAAACGCACCATTTCACCCGTGTTAGAACGACATCGGAGCCTTGATTGCGGGGTGCGGGTCGTAGCCTTCGAGCGTGAAATCCTCGTAACGGAAATCGAAAATCGACTTCACGTCGGGGTTCAAACGCATTGTCGGTAACTTGCGCGGCTCGCGCGAAAGTTGCTCGGCAGCCTGATCCAAGTGGTTGAGGTAGAGGTGAGTATCGCCCAGTGTGTGAACGAAATCGCCCGCCTGCAAACCGCATACTTGAGCAATCATCATCGTCAGCAGGGCATACGACGCAATGTTGAACGGCACACCGAGGAACGTGTCGGCACTACGCTGATAGAGCTGGCACGACAGACGACCGTCGGCAACATAGAATTGGAACATCACGTGGCACGGGGGTAGAGCCATCTGCTCGACCTCGGCTACGTTCCACGCCGAAACCAACATACGGCGCGAGTTGGGATTGCGGCGGATTGTGTTGATCACCTCGCTGATCTGATCGATCGAACGACCGTCGGGGCGAGGCCAACTGCGCCATTGATAGCCATATACGTGGTTCAGGTCGCCATAGCGGTAACCTGCGATATTTGAGTCGTTTCCCTGCTCGGCCTCGACCAAAAACTGCTCGCGCGAGATCGGCTCAATGCCCTTCTCGGCGCACAATTCGCCATAGTAGCGATAGGCGTCATTATCCCAAATATGTACGCCATTGCGAACGAGGTAGCCGATATTTGTATCGCCTGCCAAGAACCACAACAATTCGTGAATTACGCCCTTCAAAAAGACCTTTTTGGTGGTGAGCAGAGGGAAGCCTTCGCTCAAATCGAAACGCATCTGATGGCCGAAAACGCTCTTTGTTCCCGTTCCCGTGCGATCGCCTTTCACTGCACCTTCGTCGATAATGCGGCGCAACAGATCAAGATATGCTTTCATATCACTTATTGGTTGTTGAATTGTTTCAGTGTAAAGTTGCCCTCCGCGTCAAGCACTCCGTAGGTGGGGGCCGTGCAACCGATCCACTCGCCGAGGAAATGGAGTTCGGAGTGGGCGGTGCGATAGCTCGCAGGGGCGTGTGTATGGCCGAAAATAAAAAGGTCAATATCCTCTGCGTGAGGGTGTTGTTCGGCGTACTCGACGAGTGCGCGATTAGCCAATTCGGGGTCGGGTGTCGTACCGTGCGACTTGCGACTGCGGCCACTCCACCACTTGCCGAAACTGATCGAAAGATCAGGATGAACGAGCCACGAGAAGAGGGCGCGAACAACATTTGAACGGAACGTCGAGTTCATCAGTTGCAACATTGGCTGCCCCTTGATATTGAGGTTGTCGCCGTGTCCGATCCATACGCGACGGCCGGCGAGCAGTGTCTGTTCGGGCGTGTAGTGCAGTCGCAGCCCACATTCGCGCTCCAAATAGCCGTGTTGCCACATATCGTGGTTGCCTGTAAAGAGATGAATCTCAACGCCACGGTCGCATAACTCGGCCAATTTGCCAAGCAAACGCACGTGTCCCGCAGGAACGACCTCCTGCCATTCGTACCAGAAATCGAATACATCGCCTAACAGATAGATTGCCGTTGCGTCAGAGGATACCATATCGAGCCAACGCACCAACAACTCCTCGCGACGGCGCGCCGATGGCGCATCGCCGTGTCCCAGATGCATATCCGAGGCGAAATAGTACATCGCCGAGAGTATTAAAGCAGAGCGGCTACGTGCTTATCAAGCTCGCTGCCGTAGAGATCCTTTGCTACAATATTGCCCTGACGGTCGATAAGGAAGTTTGCAGGGACATTCTGAACATTGTACAGACCCAACGCAGGCGAAGTGGTGCCATAAAGGTCGCTCACCGAGATCCAAGGCAGATCCTGCTCTTGAACTGCGCTTACCCATACGGCCTTCGAGTTATCAACTCCGATCTGGTAGATCTCAAAACCGCGCTCGGCATACTTTGCGTAGGTCTCTTTCAACTCTGCATTGAGCTGGTTGCTGTTGCCTGCCAGAGCCGACCAGAAATATACCAAGATAACCTTGCCCTCCAACGACGAGAGTTTGATCTTATTGCCAAACATATCGGGCATCTCCAAGTCGGGGAAGTTCAGTTGCGAGGTGTATGCGCTCGAAACGATATCCATCGTGGCAATATCGCGGCGTACCAGACCGAGGTAGGGCGATTGGGGATAACGCTCGGCGATCGAGTCTGCAACCATACGGTAATAGACAACGTCGTTCTGACCATTGAACAGAACATCGTCATTGGGCAGACGCTGGTAGAGTGCATAGAGAGCAGCGATCGACGAAGCATTCTCTACGATAAACTCGATCTGACCGCGCTTGATGCGGTAGTACTCCTGTGTGTAGTCTTTCAAAAGTTGCTGACGTGCGGCCTCATCGGTCAGCGATGCGAAGCAGGTCGAGAGCGAGTCCAGACGCGCTGCACCATCTTGCATCAGGAAGGTGATCTTTTTGAGCAGAGCCGACTCCTCCGAGCCTGTTACCTCATAGTTGCGGGCAAGGCTGCCAACCGAGTTGATCGTTACGGCATCGCCCTTGGTCAGCAGCAGAGGGATACGCTGGCCGTTGCAATTGAGGTTGTAGAGGTTCATCTGCTCGTCGTCAGCCTTGATCTTAACGCTGAATTTGCCGTTAGCATCGGTGCGTACCGAGTCGATGATTTTACCACCCAGCGATGCGCTGAGCGATTCGATATATACCGTTGTGGTATCGCAGCCGATAAGACGGCCGTCAAGTTTGATGTCGCCACTGTTGCAAGCTACTGCCGCGAGAGCAGTTGCGATCAGAATGAAAATTCTTTTCATATAGAGTATTTTTATTGTTTTCTTATTACAAACTACAAATATACACCTTTTTCCGATAAAACAAACGAAAAAGGGCAGACTTTTCATTGCCTGCCCCGATTTTCGTATGACGTATTGTACTTTGCTACTTCGTGAAATTGCGTCGCTGACCGTTATTCTTCGCTCCTTTGGCATTGTGCTGGAAACGGTTGTTCTTCTGCTGTCGTTTCTGCCCTTTGCCCTGCTGCTTACCCTGTTGGCCCTTTCCGCCACGTGCCGAATGGTGCTGTTTATAGTCGCTTCGGAGATTATTCAAAGCAGATTCGTTCAGCTCGATACGACCTTCGGACATTCGTTTTATATCGCGAATGATCACCTCGTTGTTGGGGTGCTCTTCATTGTACTCATAGCTCTTGGCGCGCATATATCGGGCGATATTGTCGATCGTATTTGCCAACACCGTGGGGTTGGTCTGACCTTCGAGTGAGCGGATCATACGCTCGACACTCTTGCCGTAGTGCTTGTACATAATGTGATTGTTCGAGTATCGCATCTTTTTGGGTCGTACGGTGAGTGATTCGCGTGTTACGGGAGGGTAGGGCGAATCCACATCGAGCTTAAAATCAGACATTATGAACATATGATCCCACAACTTATGAGTGAAATCTGCCGTGTCGCGCAGCAGAGGATTGACATTTCCCATTACGGCGATTACGGCGCGGGCCTGTCGATTTCTCTCGCGTCGATCTTCGATCAACAGCAATGAATCGACCATCTCCTGAATATGGCGACCATATTCGGGCAGGAATAGCTTTTGGCGAGTGTAATTATAGTTCTTTTTCATCGTATGCGAATTTGTTCCGTCTGATTCCGGAAGTGTGAAATCTGGTTGTACGTGATGCTGCAAGTCGATAGTTCGATATCCGTTAAAGCCAACGGAAATAGCTCGTTTGCAGATGTTTAGTTTGCAAAATTACGCTTGTTGGCCTTGCCCACCGAAGATTGGATTGTTGGGGGTAAATGGCTAACTTTGGTGCAAAAATACACAAATTTTCTTCTATTCCAATTCATATGACAAAAGTTTTGATTGTCGATCGCTCGAAAAGTATGCGAAACACCCTGCGCGAGCGTCTCGAATATGAGGGTTATGCCACCGAGAGTGCAGCTACACCGACCGATGCGGCCGAGGCCTGCTCGCACTCGCCCTTCGATATTATCCTCACTGATGATGCACACAGCGTGCCACGCGTCGGTATTCCGTTCATTGTTCTTTCGTCGGAGCCTTCGGTTGAGGCGGCTGTCGAGGCTGTGCGGTCGGGGGCAACCGAGTTTTTGACCCGCCCGATAGATATGAACAGATTGCTCGGAGCCATTCGTAAGGCCTCGACCGAGAGCGAGCCGCAGAGTGAAGAGCCTTGTGCGCCGGTTGTTGTGCGACCGCGTCGTCGCAATGCGAGGGTGGAGGAGATTGTCGGCAATTCGGAGGCAATTGCCCACGTGCGCGAATTGATCGAGAAGGTTGCTCCGTCAGAGGCGCGAGTGCTGATTACGGGTGCCAATGGTACGGGTAAGGAGCTTGTTGCCCGATGGTTACACGAGAAGAGCCGACGGGCGGGAGCCCCTTTTGTTGAGGTGAATTGTGCGGCTATTCCTTCGGAGTTGATCGAGAGCGAACTCTTTGGCCACGAGAAGGGGGCATTTACCTCGGCGGTAAAGCAGCGCAAAGGTAAGTTCGAGCAGGCGGCAGGAGGAACGCTTTTTATGGATGAGATTGGCGATATGAGCCTTTCGGCGCAGGCGAAGGTGCTTCGCGCGTTGCAGGAGAATCGGATCAGCCGTGTGGGCAGCGACCGTGATATTGATGTCAATGTGCGTGTTGTGGCGGCTACGAATAAGAATTTGCGAGATGAGATACGGCGCGGCAATTTCCGAGAGGATCTCTACCATCGATTGAGTGTGATTGTGATCTCTGTTCCGTCGTTGGCCGATCGTAGGGAGGATATCCCGATGCTTGCCGAGCATTTTGTCGAGAAGATCAGTGGCGAATATTCGCTCTCTCCGAAACCGATCGAAAGGGGTGCTCTCGATCTTTTGCGTCAGATGCCGTGGAGTGGTAATATCCGCGAGTTGAGGAACGTTATCGAACGGCTGATTATCCTCAGTGGCGATCGTATAACACTCTCTGATGTTGAGCGTTATGCCGCGGCAAATGTGCTGTGAGTCAAAAGTGCATAATAAACCTCAAACTAAAAAATCGCACTTCCTTCGGGGAGGTGCGATTTTTATTAATTGTGAATTATTAATTGTGAATTGTGATTCTCGTCTTAAACTTCGACCAAATTGTGCTTAATTGCATAGACCACCAAATTGGCCGTATTGGGACAGCCCGTCTTTGCCAAAATGTTCGCACGGTGCTTATCGACTGTACGCTTCGAGATAAAGAGCTTATCGGCTATTTGTTGGTTCGATAAGCCTTTGCAAATTTCGAGCAGTACCTCCAACTCGCGCTCCGATAGGGATTCCTCATCCTCCGGCTCGGCCTCGACTTGCGGGGTGGTATGCAGATTATTGACCAGCGAATCGAGCAACTCTTGCGAGAAATAGCTACCTCCGGCCCCTACGGTTTCGATTGCGGTAATAACCTCGTCGATATCCGAACTCTTCAACAAAAAGCCCTTCGCTCCGACCGATACCATACGGTAGTAGTAGTCATCGTCGCCAAACATCGAGAGGGTGATAATCTTCAAATCGGGTCGCATTTCGAGCGCACGTGCAGTAGCTTCGTCGCCTTTGATGCCGGGCATTGCAATATCCATAAAGACCACATCGGCATCGCACTCTTGCAGATGCTCCAAAAACTCTTCGCCCGTTGAGGCTTCGCCCACCACGACGCAATCCTCACGCGAGTCAAGCAACCCGCGCAATCCGTTGCGAAACAGAGTGTGGTCATCGACCAGAAAAATTTTGTAAGGTTGCATATCCGTTATCTTTTTTCTTCATCATCGTTATTAATATTCTCTCCCGTTATGCTCACTACGATCGAGGCCTGCATACCCTTATTGGGGCGACTTGTGATGTCGATCTGACCGCCGAGAGAGTTTATTCGGGAGGTGATGTTCGACATACCCATACCGCAATCGGTTACAGCCCGCACATCGAATCCGCGACCATTGTCGCTATATATCAGGTAGAGACGGTCGTAAAGATGTTCGAGCGAGAGTCTAATCTGCGTGCAACCCGAATGTTTGAGCGAGTTGTTAATCAGTTCGCACACTACACGGTAGAGTATGACTTCTATATCGCTGTTGAAACGCTCTTTGCGCAGCGAGGTGTTGAACTGCACGTCGATTTGGCGCAGTTGAGGGTTTTTGTTGATAAAGTTGGTTATGCCGCGCACCAATCCGAAATCGTTGAGCACCTGCGGCGATAGGTTATTCGATATCTCGCGCAATGCACGTATAGCCTCTTCAATGACGGCCGAGGTTGAGGCAATCAACTCTCGATCTTCGTCAGAGTGGGTGCGCTTTGCCAGCACCGACATCGACATCTTTGCCGACGAGAGTAGGGGCCCCATTCCGTCGTGCAGCTCGCGCGAGTAACGCGAACGAACCTTCTCTTCGGTGCGCAATACGGCTGCCAAAATTCGTTTGTTGGTCAATTTGCGCTGATAGTCAAGGTGCTCGATATATGTGAATAGCTTGTGCGCATAGAGCACACCGACTGCCAGACAGAGCGATGCAATTGCACCGAGCCAGATAAACAGATCGTTCGGAACGTTGAAATCTGCATCATCGACATACATCTGGATATATTGTCCGTATCGGGTGAATGACATCGCGGTCAGTGCAATGATCAGCAGAATCCAGATCGAGTTGTATTTGGTACGGCGCACCAGACGGATGGCTACGATTGTAGCCAGCGTTTGGAGAATGATTGATATAATAATCAGACCTTTAAGGATCATATCGAGTGGGTTTTACTTAACTCTTTGTGCCGCAGAGTTTTTACAAAAATAGCAATTTTTTGCAGAAAATCACCCTTCGATGCAAGAAAAATATTTGCAGAGAGCATAAATATTACTAACTTTGTAGTTAACCGGAACAGAATTACACCTCTCTATGGGTGTGATGTTATGAAAAATCGACCTCTTACAATGAAACGACGACTCTTTGAACAACTCTGTCTGCTCGCTATGGTTGTTTGTGTAAATATGGCTTGCACAAACCCGATTGACCCCGAACTGATCATCGAGGATGATACCTTTGATTATACCAACTACGATAAGGAGTTGTGCGCGGAAGATTTCCCTGCCGAATATCATCAAAAGTGCGATGTTAGGCAACGCTTGGCAATTATGAAAGCGATGGAGGAGAGCTATGAATATTTCGAGCGCGACAAAGCAGATACGGGAGGAATGTTGTTTGCCGAGAATGTCTATGACCTATATATGCAGGAGAATATCACCATTCGCAATGCCTTGACACGCGAGCAGGTTATCGACTGCTATGACCCGAATGATGAGTCTGATCGCAATAAATTTGCGCTATTTACGGTGCAGCATCTCAATCGAGCAGAGTATCTGCTGATCCTTAATCGGGGTGAATTTACGGCCATATATGCCTACCTTGTAGAATTTGATGATTGCTTGGAGCGATTGATTGAGTTCTTTGGTAAAGATCTGAGTTTGGATCGTCGTTTATTGCCGCTCTGTGTTCAGGTGTTGACCGAGCTTTATGTTACCAATCAGCTGTGTAATGAGGTGGATATGGCTCGTTGGCACCATTGGAACCCTACAAACGAAATGTTTGAACAAGATTCCATCGCAGAGATCTATTGTCCCTATTTGCGCCACAATGCGAGTAGTTGGCGTGAGGAGTCTGGGGACCAGAGATAGTTCTCATTAGTAGAATCATAACGACAAATCGGGATTGCTCACCCGCCGATCAGTGGTGGGCGAAATACAATGTATTCTTGCAAAATCAATATTAATATTGTATTTTTGCGAGTGAAGATTTACCTCGCTTTGCTTTTGAAAGTAGTCCCGACGGGAATCGAACCCATATCGTATGAACCGGAATCATATATTCTATCCATTGAACTACGGGACCAACGAGAGGGCAAAGATGAGAAAAATTTTTGTATTTTGAAAATGCTAACTGATTAACCCGATGGAAGAGATCACCAAACAGAACGCAATGACAAGTGCCGCCTTCGACATTGAACAGAATGACGATCAAGGCGCAGGGCTATCTGCTTGGCAGCGCATCGAGGCCGTTATCAAAGCGAGTGGTATGAGTGTCAATGCCTTTGCCCGTTTCATCGGCCTTGCGCGTGGCGAGAATCTCTACCAGATCAAGAAGGGCAACAACGGTATCAGCCGCGATTTGGCACGGCGAATTATCGACCACTATCCACATCTCAATTTCTCGTGGTTGCTGACCGGTGCCGGCACAATGACCATTGATGGCAGCAATCCCTACGGAATACCATTCTACAAATGTTCGTGTCCGGCCGATATTGATCGTGTTGAGGCCGATGAGCCCGATGGCCGTGTTACGCTCCCCGGTTTCGAGGATTGCAATGTGGTTATGGCCCATAATTGGCGCGGTAAGGATGGTATTAATGATGGCGCGTATCTGTTTCTGCATCGAGTAAATTCGCGATATGTGCGTCGCGGGCAATATCTTGTTGTTGCCAATAAATTTACCACAATCTGCAATATTCAGACCATAAGCCCGAAATTCGAGTTGGAGCTATCGGGACCGACCATTCCGAACGGCTCGTGTGTTATGGCGCGTTGCAAGGTGCGGACACTCTATCTGATTCGTGGCATTTTGGAGATTACGGCCAGATAGTCAGCGGGCAGATTTGTTCGGTGGGGCAGATATTTGTAAGGAAACATATTGAGAACAGAATAAACGATAAAGTAGAATCAACAAAAAAGAGTAATACCTATGATTAATCAATTTTTGACAATATATTGGGATTTTAATCCCGTTTTGGTACGTCTTGGCGATAGTTTCGACATCCGCTACTATGGTTTGATGTGGGCATTGGCAATCGGTTTGGCGGCATATATGTTCGACCGTTTTGTGAAGCGCGAGGGACTGCCCGAAAAGGTGTCGGAGTCGATCTTCTACTTCGGCACGCTGGCAACGATAATCGGCTCACGTGTAGGTCATTGTCTCTTCTATGAGCCTGATAAATATCTGGCCGAGCCACTACGCATTTTGACCGATATCCGCGATGGCGGAATGGCGAGCCACGGTGCTGCGATCGGCCTTCTGATCGGTCTTTGGCTCTTCTCGCGTCGCAATAAATTGCCCTACCTTTGGTCGCTGGATCGTATTATGATCGCGGTGGCAATCGGTGGTGCATTTGTCCGTCTGGGCAACCTCTTCAATTCGGAGATTGTCGGTGCTCCGACCGACCTGCCTTGGGGCTTTATCTTTGCGCGTATGTACCCTGTCGGTACCCCCGTTGCGGAGATGGTTGCACGTCATCCTGCACAGATCTATGAGGCTCTGTGCTATGTGATTACATTTGTGATATTGATGTATCTGTACTATAAGCGCGATATGGCCCGCCGTCGTCCTGGTCTGATGTTCGGAGTGGGTCTGATCGGCATCTTCCTGACTCGCTTTTTGATCGAGTTCGTCAAGGAGAATCAGGAGGCTTTCGAGCAGTCGATGACACTCAATATGGGCCAGTTGTTGAGCGTGCCGTTTATCATTGCTGCCTTTGTTCTTATCTGGTATGCAATGAAAAATCCCGCAATCGAACCCAAAGCAGCGCAGAGTGCACCGAAGGCTGTCGCAGCAAATCCCAAAACTAAAAAAGCGAAGAAAAAGAAGTGGTAAATAATAGCATCAATCAGTTGTTATTCAATGCCTTGGCGCAACATCAAACGGTTGTGCTTCCCGGCATAGGATCGTTGCGTTTCAAGCGCGTTTCGACCAAAATGGATCGCACGACGCTCACTCCGCCGCGCAATATGGTACGCTATTCGTCGCGCGAGGAGGGTGTGTCGTTGCTCGATATGATCATCGCAACATCGGGTTGTACGCACGAGGAGGGCGATGAGGCTTATCGTCGTTGGTTGCGCCGCGTAAAAGACGGGCACTCGGTTGAAATCGAGGGTGTCGGCCGTATCGAAAGGGACTTTTTTAAGCCCTGCGAGGAGCTCGACCGAATGCTTAACCCCATTGCGCTTCCGCCTTTGACACTGCATCGTCGCCGTTCGTTCAAGGGCGTGTGGATCACTCTTGCAGTGGTTGCAGTGGCTGCGGCAGCGGGTGGTGTTTGGTGGTATATGCAAGTCGGCAATGGTGTGTCGAGCACGAATGAGATTGATGTCGCCCCGATGCAGGAGGTCGCTGTTGCAAAACCAGTTGCAGAGGAGCAGGAGACTGTGGTTGATAGTGCAAATGTAGTTGATAATAGTGTTGTGGCAGAGGAGGTTAAGCCGAGCAATCAGCCTGCCGAGAGCGCAAAGACGACGGTGGTAGATCCTGCTACGATTCAGATTGAAACGATGACTTCGGGTGTCAGCTACGCCGTTTTGGGCGTCTTCTCGACGGAAGAGAACGCCCGTAAGTTTATTGCGCAGGTGGCACGTCGCTCGCCCGAAATCGTCTGCCGAGCATATAAATTCCAAGGCTCGAAATTTATGGTTAGCGGTTTTGAATCGGCCGATGCGGCGGTTGTATCTGCCTTCCTGCGCACGAGCCGTGCCGCCTATCCCGATCTTTGGATCTATACCCGAAAGTAAAACGGAGAATCACTGCCGATAAATACTCAACAAAAAAAGTCGCTCGTTTTCGAGCGACTTTTTTGTTGTCGGTTGAGGATCAACGAATGACGGCTCTTCAACCGTAATTCGGGAATTACTCTTCGAGAACCAATTTCGGGCTGTTCTGATCCTTGACCTTTACTGCGGGATCCTCCTCTGCGGGCTCTTCCGGCTTGACCAGTCCGCGAGCAATCAATAGTGAGTAGTAGTTGGGCTCGCTGCCTCGGAATGCGCGATAGAGATCCATACCGTCAGCCTCGCCACCGCGTTCGAGCACCTTCTTGCGGAAGTCGGTAGCAATGCGCTTGTTGAAGATGTCGCCACTCTCGACAAATGCCGAGAAAGCGTCTTTATCAAGCACTTCGGCCCACAGATAGCTGTAATATCCTGCCGAGTAGCCGCCATCGAAAATGTGGCTGAAATAGGGGTAGCGATAGCGCGGAGCAATCTGCTCGATCAAACCACGCTTCTGGTTGAGCATCTTCACCTCGAAGGCATTTACGTCAATTGCAGCATAGTTCTCCATCGTGTGAATATCCATATCGCTCAACGATGCGGCGAGCAACTCAACGGTATTGAAACCCTGATTGAAGTGGCGGCTGCGCTGTAACTTCTGAATCATCTGATCGGGAATGGGATCGCCCGTGCGGTGGTGGAGAGCATAGCGACGTAACATTTCGGGCTCCAACGCCCAATTCTCCATAATCTGCGAAGGCAACTCGACAAAGTCGCGCTCGACACCTCCCAGACCGCTATACTTAACCTGCGAAAGCAGGGCGTGCAGCGCGTGTCCAAACTCGTGGAAAAAGGTCTGTGTCTCGTCTATCGAGAGCAGGGCGGGGTCGCCACCTGTCGGACGCGGGAAGTTGCAGACGATACTTACGATCGGCGAAATGCGATTGCCCTCGGCATCGAAGCTCTGGGGACGATATTCACCGCACCACGCACCGCCACTCTTGCCATCGCGCGGGTAGTAGTCGAGATAGAGTACGCCGAGGTGTTCGTTCTTCTCGTCGAGTACCTCGTATGTCTCGCAATCCTCATTATAAACAGGCAACTGAACGGGGCGGAATGTCAGACCATAAAGGCGGTTGCTCAACTCGAAGATACCGCCACGAACATTGTTCAGCGAGAAGTACGAACGGAGCGAATTCTCATCGAGAGCGTAGTCGCGCGAACGCACCTTCTCGGCGTAGTACCACCAATCCCACGACTGGAAGTCGTCAAGACCCGTTTCGCTCTTCATCATCTCGCGCATAGCATCCAACTCCTCTTTGGCTCGATCCAAAGCGGGAGTCCAGATGTTTTCGAGCATTGAATATACATTTTCAGGCGTGCGAGCCATCTGTACATCCAGCACGTAGTCGGCGTGAGTGGGGTAGCCAAGCAGATGTGCGCGCTCGGTGCGCAGACGAACGATGTCGTTGATAACCTGCTTGTTGTCGATGCTGTCGTTGTAGTTGCAACGATCCAGATAACCGCGATAGAGCTTCTCGCGCAACTCACGCTTCGAGGCGTAGGTAAGGAAGGGCAACATACTTGGTTTTTTGGTGGTGAAGACCCATTTACCCTTCATTCCGCGCGCTACGGCCTCTCGTGCTGCCGCTTCGCGAGTCGGCGAGGGAATGCCGTCAAGATCTTTTACGTCGCTGATAACGAGCTCAAAGCCCGAATTTGCAGCGAGCAGATTGGCTGCATACTTCACACGTGCCGACGAGAGCTCCTCATCGACCTTGCGCAGAGCCTCCTTGTCCTCGGCCGAGAGCAATGCGCCACCACGAACGAAACGACGATAGAGCTTTTCGGTCAATCGCAACTGCAACGAATCCAGGCCTAACGCTCCGCGTCGATCATAGATGCTTTTAACGCGCTGGAAAAGAGCGTCATTCATCATTATTGAACCGCTATGTGCTGTCAGTCGGGGCGACATAACCTGCTCGACAGCCTGCATTTCGGGGTTGGTGTCTGCGGCGCAGAGCAATCCGAAGCAGAGCTCGACGCGCTCCAAAAGTTTGCCGGCATTGTCAAAGGCGAGGATCGTATTCTCGAACGTGGGCTCGTCGTTATTGGCAACGATAGCGTCGATCTCGGCCATATGGAGCGACATAGCCTGCTCGAATGCTGGCTCGAAATGGGCGGCTTCGATCTTATCGAAGGGAGGCACGCCGAAGCGGTCGTTCCACTCACTCAATAGGGGATTTTCCATTGTTTGTTCGGTTTTGGGTGTGCAGCCCTGTGCCAAGAACATCGCTACGGCCAGAGCTAAAAAGATGATGCCGAAGAAGATAGTTTTGGCGATCGGCATCTTCTCGCCATTGCGCTTTGCAGCGATCGAGCGACCCAGCCAGCGACCGAAATATATCGCGGCAAGAATGGCTGCAACAGCAAGTAATGTAAGAATAATGAACTTCATATGTATAAAATTGAGTTAAAATTCCTATTTTTGCAGATTAATTTATATAAATATAGAGCAAAGATAAAATTTACTCGATAATTATGCAACTTTTTTACGCACCCGATTTCACTCCGCCGCTTTATACTCTCTCCGAAGAGGAGAGCAAACATTGCGTCAGAGTGTTGCGAATGACGGTTGGCGATCAGCTACATATCACCGACGGAGAGGGTACTCTGTATGAGTGCCGCGTTGTTGATGCTGCGCCGAAACGATGCACCGTAGAGGTCGTTGCAACTCACGAAGAGTTTGAGCGTTTGAACTATTGCCTGACAATGGCGGTGGCTCCGACCAAAAATATCGAGCGTTTCGAGTGGTTTTTGGAAAAGGCTACCGAGGTGGGAGTGAGTCGATTCATTCCGCTTCTGTGCGACCATTCGGAGCGACGCGAGATTAAGCCTGAACGCGAGCAGAAGGTTATAACCTCGGCAATGAAGCAGTCGCTGAAAGCATATCACCCCGAACTTGCACCGATGACCCCATTCAAAAAGGTTGTCAGCGAGGCAACCGAGAGTGTCAAACTGATTGCTCACTGCGAAAAACGCGAGCGCATCTTCCTGCCGAAAGCGGTTGAGAAGGGTGCCGATACGCTTATTCTGATCGGTCCCGAAGGTGATTTCTCACCCGAAGAGATCGCTTTTGCTGTTGAACACGGTTTCCGCGAGATTACGCTTGGCGATGCCCGCCTGCGTACCGAAACGGCCGCGGTGGTGGCTACGGTGATGGTCTCGACCATCAATCAGATGTAGAGTCGTATTGGCGTATGAAATTGTGCTGAATGGTTGAAAATAATTGAGAAACAATAAAATACAAAAATAATAAACTACAAAATGCCCCTGATTTATTTAATTCTATTGATCGTGCCGGCCATTTTGATCTTCGCCGCTCCGTTGCGGTGGAAGGTATGGACGGCTGTCGGTGTAGTGGGTGTGGTTGCTGTGGCGGTTTGCGCGGCAGCAATCGGAGTTCTGGTCGAGGGTGCGCCACTTGCGTTGTGGCAGGGAGCGTCGATTGCGTTCGGACGTGAGGCGATTATGATGGATCGTCTGTCGGCACTCTTCTCGATCATTATTTCGCTGGCGGCGGTGGCTACGACCATCTATTCGCGCGGATATCTGGCTCACTACCTCAATTCAAAATCGCCGACCCATTTTTCGGTACATTACACGGCACTTGTTGCGCTCTATGTCTCGATGATCGGCGTAGTTACGGCTGCGGGAGGTTTCTGCTTCCTCTTCTGTTGGGAGGCGATGACTATCGCATCGTTCCTTTTGATCATCTTCGATGCCGATAAACAGAAGACGGTGCGTGCTGCATTGTCCTATCTGGTGATGATGCATATCGGTTTTGCCGCGTTGTTGGCAGGCTTTGCTCTGCTTCACGCGCGTACCGGCTCGGCTACGTTTGCCGCGCTGACCGACTACTTTGGCGGCTATGCTCCGCTGCCTCTGTTCGTGCTGTTTGTTGTCGGTTTCGGTATGAAGGCGGGTATGTTCCCGATGCATACGTGGTTGCCGGAGGCTCACCCTGCGGCTCCCTCGCACGTCTCGTCGATAATGTCGGGCGTGATGATTAAGACGGGTATCTATGGTATTATCCGCGTGGCATTTGCCCTCCCCGTTGCATTTGAGGGCGCGGCTGTGATGTTCCCTGCGGGTGCCATATTGCTGGCGTTGGGTGTGATAACGGGTCTGTGGGGTATTATCCTCGCGGCATTCCAGAACGATATCAAACGTCTGCTCGCCTATTCGAGTATGGAGAATATCGGTATCATTCTGATCGGTATTGGTGCCGCACTGATCGGCAAGAGCAATAGCAACGAAATTCTTGCTCTCTGCGGAATGACGGGCGCACTGCTGCATACGATGAACCACTCGTTCTTCAAGTCGATGTTGTTCTTCGGTGCAGGTAATATCTACGCAGCGACCCATTCGACTTCGTGCGATACATTTGGCGGCTTGGCAAAGAGTATGCCCGTAACGGCAATCCTCTTCCTGTTGGCGACGGTTGCAATCTGCGCCCTGCCCCCGCTCAACGGCTTTGTGTCGGAATTTACGATCTATCTCGGTCTGCTTGACGGTATCAGTAGCGGTGGCGAGGTGCTTTCGTCGGCATTTGGTCTGATAGGCCTTTCGTTGATCGGCGGTCTGGCGGTGCTGACATTCAGCAAACTCTTCGGTACGGTATTCCTCGGCTCACCTCGTACGCACGAGGTTGTTGAGGCACAGGAGGCCGATACGTTCAGCCTGGGTGCTTGTGCAATCCCTGCTGCGGGAATTCTCTTCGTGGGTCTGTGCCCTCTGCCCGTTTTCAAGTTGATTGCAAAGATCGCCGCTCCATTTGTGCCGCTGTCGGATCGCGGTTTGGAGTGGATTAACGACCACGCACTTGGTGGAGCGATGCAGGGTGTGATGATTACGGCGTGGTTGCTTGTTGCGATCATTGTCGCTATCTATCTGCTCAAACGTCGTGCGCAGCGTAACCGCGAGGTGCGTATGGGGGCAACGTGGGGTTGTGGTTTTACGCAGCCTACGCCGCAGATGCAATATACGGGTGAATCGTTCTCGGAAGGGTTGCAGAGCATTGCCTCGTCGCTGACCAAAGATACGGGTAAGGGTGAGGCTGTCGATAAGAACGAGATCTTCCCCTCGGCTCACGAATTTGAGGTTAAGCACCGCGATAAGGTGTCGCGCCTGATGAACGAGTGGTGGGCTGCACTGCTCGGTCAGATCAATCGTCGAGTGATGCGCCTGCGTACGGGAAATATCTCGCGTTATGTGTCGTATGCGCTGATCTTTATGCTGCTTGTGGCTCTATTGTCAATCTTTAATCTGATCTAACGCGCTATGAAAGAGTTACTCAATACGATACTTCTGTTTGCTATCGCGCTGTTGCTCGGTGGCGTTATTACGCGAGTGCGTTCGATTTTGAGTGGCCGAAAAGGTCCCTCGATCGTTCAGCATCTGCACAATGTGGCTCTCTTGGCTCGCAAGGGTAGCGTTTATAGCCCTACGACGAGCGTGTTGTTCCGCGTCGCGCCGGCGGTATATATGGGCTCGGCGCTGTTGGCTCTGATGTTTATACCGATCGGTAATCTCGATCCGATTATCTCGTTTAGAGGTGATGTGGTTGTGTTTGCCTATCTGCTCGGTCTGGGTCGTCTGTCGCTTGTTTTGGCGGCAATGGATACGGGTAGCAGTTTCGAGGGTATGGGTGCCAGCCGCGAGGCTCTCTATGGTGCGCTGATCGAGCCTGCGTTATTTGCTGTGGCGGCAACGCTGGCGATGGTTTGTGGCTATACGTCGATGGCCGATATCTTCTCGGTGGCGCGCGATCTGGATGTTCAGATGACAATCGTGATGCTGTTGTTGGCATACGTGCTTGTTAAGATCTATACGGTCGAGCAGGGTCGAGTTCCCGTCGATGATCCTCGCACACACCTCGAATTGACGATGATTCACGAGGTTATGATCCTCGACTATTCGGGCATCGATCTGGCGATGATCCACGCTGCTAATTGGTTCAAGGGTGCCGCTATCGCGGTGCTGGCGGCCAATGCGGTGATGTTGCCGTTGTGCTTTAAGTGGTGGATTGTGGCTCCGTTGTCGCTCGTTGTGGCGGTGATTATCGGTGTTGTCGAGTCGTCGCAGGCACGAGGCAAGTTGGTGCGCAATACGACCTATATTCTCACCGTATCGGCATTGGCGGCTATGTTGCTTTTTGTGGCATATCTGCTGATGCTTAATATCGAAATCAGTTAAAACGGAGCTCGGATTATGATACTTTCACTCATTATACTTTACGTGGTAACGCTCGTCTATCTCTCTATTACGGAGCGTTTCCGCCACTATGCAACCTTGATGACCTATCAGGGTTGGTTGTTGTTGCTTATTGCCCTGTTCCGCCTTCATTCGATCCATTGGTTCGACCTTCTGTTTGTCGTTACCGAGACGTTGATCTTCAAGGCGATCGTGGTGCCGATGATGTTGCGCCGAATTATTAAGCACAACAAAATCAATCGTGTGCAGCCGGCAGGTCGCTCGCAATTCAACAGCCTGATGCTCTCGATTGCGGCATTGGCGGCAAGTGCCTGCATTACATATCTTGTGGCCGATGGCTCGATCAATCAGGCCTTCTTCTGCGTGTCGCTGTATGCGCTGTTGAGTGGTTTGATCTTGATCGTTATGCGCCGAAGATTGTTTGCGCATCTGGTCGGTTTCCTGACCATTGAGAATGGCGTATTCCTCTTCTCGATGGCAATGGGTGTTGAGATGCCGATATTGATCAATGCAGCTATTCTGCTCGATATCGTTATGAGTATCTTGATGCTCGGAATGTTCCTCACGAAGATTGGCGAGCGTATTACGGCTGACGATTCGGAGTCATTAACCTCGGTAAAAGATTGATGCTATGGACTTGACAATGTTTTACTATATCGTGGCGGCTATCGGATTGGCCGCAATGACGGGTTTGGCACGTTCGCGACGTGCTGTGGTTGGTTTTGCGTCGGTCTTCTTCGTGATGCAGGCCGCATTTGCAGTGTGGAGTATTACGGCAGGTGCGGGTGTGCAGTCGGCGCAGTTCTTCACCTTCGATGCAACGGGAACGCTCTTTATGGTGTTGATGGCCGTTGTGTCGCCCTTCGCATTTGTTCATTCGTTTGACTATCTGCGCGACAACGATCTGCCGGAATTCCGCCTGTATAATATGCTGATGGTACTGCTCTGTACGGCAGTTTCGGCAGTCTATTTTGCTAACAATATCGCTGTTACGTGGATTTTCTTGGAGGCAACGACGCTCTGCGCGGCAGGTATTATCTACCACCGCCGTTCGGCAGCAACGCTCGAAGCAACGTGGAAATATATCTTCGTCTGCTCGACGGGTATCGCAATGGCATATCTCGGCGTGCTGATTTTGAGTAGCGCGGCTCACGAAGGCTCGCTATCGTATGAGTCGTTGCGCGAAGCTGTGGCGCATTGCAACCCGCTCTATTTGAAGATTGCCTTCCTGCTTATCGTGGCGGGATATAGCTGTAAGATGGAGATTTTCCCGCTCTATACGATCGGTGTGGATGCTAACTTCGCGGCTCCGGCACCTGCGGCGAGTCTGATCTCGACCGTGCTGGTTAATGCAGGTTTTGTGGCTGTGTTACGCGTCTATCGCTTGATGGCCGAGAGTGCGGTATTTGATTGGGTGCAGAATGTATTGGTGCTGACGGGTATCATCTCGCTGGTTATCGGTGCATTGTTCCTGCGCCGTACCAATAACTATAAGCGATTCCTCTCCTATTCGACCGTCGAAAATATGGGTATCGCGGCTATCGGTCTGGGTATCGGTGGTGTAGCGGCGTGGGCAGCGGTGCTGCACGTGGTGGCACACACATTTATCAAGAGCAGTATGTTCCTGCAAATCGGAGTTGTCCGCAGTATCTATGACGGCTATCGAATCAACCGCCTCGGCGACTATATGCGCCTGAATCGCATCGGTGCAGCGGGTCTGATTCTGGGTGCGGTGGCTTTGTTGGCTTTCCCGCCCTCGCCGTTGTTTGTGTCGGAGTTGATGATCCTGCGAGAGAGTATGGCCGAAGGTCATTGGTTGCTGGTTGCAGTGATTTTCCTGCTGCTGTGTATTGTGATCTACTCGATCTTCTCGCGTGTGATTAAACTCTGTTATCATCCCAATCAAAGTCCTACGCGCGAGGCTCCGCACGCTACGTGGCTCTCGTGGTCGGCGTTGGCTCTGCTGGGTATGGCTCTGATTATTGGTCTTACGATGCCCGAATGGTTGATGGGATGGATCGACCAAATAGTAAAATTTTAGGTGTGAATTATGAAATGGTTTACAACATACAATAACGGCTCGGCAATCGATCTGCGCAAGATTCCTGCGCTCACTTATGCCGAATTTTTCGAGGCTATGCGCGAGCGATTGGCCAATCCTGCCTGCCACGTGGCGCACTATTTCGGTGTTCCGGTCGAGGAGACACGCCTGCGCGTATGGGCAATTCTGCTTGACGATGCAGAGCATACGATCGATGTAGCTTCGTACGATGTCGATTATTATGACGAGGATCTGCCCTCGCTGACCAAAGAGTTCCCTGCGATGCACCCCTTCGAGCGCGATATGACCGAGCGTTGGGGCGTTCGCTACGACGGTATGCCGTGGGATAAGCCTCTGCGTGCGCCGTCGCGTAGTGCGCGTCGCGGTGGTACGATCGACGAATATCCCTTCTATAAGATGGAGAGTGCGTCGCTGCACGAGGTGAATGTGGGCCCGATCCACGCAGGTATCATCGAGCCGGGTGCGTTCCGTTTTATCTGCAATGGCGAGAAGGTGTTGCATCTCGAAATTTCGCTCGGTTATCAGCACCGAGGCGCAGAGCGTCAGCTCGAAACATCGGAGAGCCTGCTGCGTCAGGTCCTGCTTGCCGAGGGTATTGCGGGCGATAGCGCAGTTACACATACGACGGCTCTGGTGCGTACGATCGAGAAGTTGGCCTCGTTCGACTCGTCGAAGGCGGGTAATCTGGATGTTGAGCGTGCCGTAGCGTTGGAGTTGGAGCGTATGGCGATGCATATCGCCGATACGGGCGCATTGTGTATGGATGTTGGTTA
Source organism: uncultured Alistipes sp. (assembly GCA_937899895.1). Lineage (GTDB taxonomy): Bacteria > Bacteroidota > Bacteroidia > Bacteroidales > Rikenellaceae > Alistipes. The sequence goes on along the minus strand of CALBQR010000039.1, from coordinate 23,148 downwards.
TCAGTTGGGTCAGGTGGCTTGCGAGGCTCTGCGCACGATGACGATCAATACGACACAGCTTTGGTGCGGCAATCGCTTCGGTAAGGGGTTGATTCGCCCGTTTGGTACGAATTTCCCGCTGACCGAGGAGTTGCGAACAACGATCTTGAAGAATGTGGCCGAGATTCGCCGCCGCTATAACGAGGTGCGCCACGATATTAAGACCACCCCGTCGCTTCTTTCGCGAATGGAGCAGTGCGGTTTGGTCAGCGCGCAACAGATGCAGCGCATTGGCGGCGTGGGTCAGGCGTCGCGTGCGAGTGGCCTTGCGCGTGATATTCGCGTGTCGCACCCTTGGGGTGTATATACCGATCGCATAGCTCACCAGAGCATTATTAAGGAGCAGGGCGATGTTATGGCGCGACTGATGATGCGTTGCCGTGAGGTGTTGCAGGCGGCCGATACGATCGCTGCGCTGCTGACCGAACTCGATTGCTCGGTGGTTACCCCTGCACCGCAGTGGGATGTGAAGCTCGCCCCCTATCAGTTGAGTACAGCTCTGGTTGAGGGTTGGCGTGGCGAGTGCTGCCACGTGGCTATCACCGATGGCGAGGGCCGTGTTGTCTGCTACCGCGTGAAAGACCCCTCGATGCACAATTGGCTGGCATTGGCTATTGCTGTTCGTAGCGAGGGTATCAGCGACTTCCCGATTTGCAATAAGAGCTTCAACCTCTCGTATTGCGGCCACGATTTGTAATAAACTATTAGTAAGAAAGTTATGTTACTCAATAAGTTAAAGGTATTCAAGAGCCACGGCTCTCAATATATTCCCGATCTGAATGCCGTTCAGTTGCCTGAGATTTTCCGAGGTCGTCCCGAACTTTCGGAGTGCGATGAGCAGACGGCGTGCGAGTTGGAGAAGATGTGCCCCACGAAGGCTATCTCGGCAGCTCCTTTTTCGCTCGATATGGGTCGCTGTCTGTTTTGTGGTGAGTGTGCGCGACGTGCTCCGCAGGCTATCCGCTTCACGAACGACTACCGTATTGGTGCTTCGCGCCGCGAGGATCTGATTGTAACCCCCGCAACGCGCTCTATTCCCTTTGCGCACGATGCGGTGCGTAAGGAGATCCCTGCGCTGTTTGCTCACGCATTGAAGTTGCGTCAGGTGTCGGCCGGTGGCGATGCCTCGGTCGAGATGGAACTGAATGCAACGGGTAATGTCAATTTCGATTTCGGTCGCTATGGTGTCGAGTTCGTAGCTTCACCGCGCCACGCCGACGGAGTGGTCATTACGGGCCCTGTTAGTCGCAATATGGCCGAGGCTCTGCAAGTTTGTTACGATGCTGTGCCCGATCCGAAGGTCGTGATTGTTGCGGGTAGCGAGGCTGTTTCGGGTGGTCTATATGCCGAGAGCACGGAGGTTGATCGCTCGTTCTACGAGCGTCATCAGCCCGATCTGTGGCTGCCGGGTGCGCCGACTCACCCGATGATCTTCATCGAGGCGGTAATGAATCTGGTTGGTCGTCGTTGCCGTGGCGAACAGCCTAAACAGACTAAAAAATAGAGCTGATGCGCGAACTGCTCACAATGTTTGGCTCGTTCTTCAAGATTGGCCTATTCACCTTTGGCGGTGGCTACGCGATGGTGCCTATTATCCAGCGCGAGGTTATCGACCGCCGAGGATGGATCGATCGAGAGGAGTTTATCGAGCTACTGACGCTGGCACAGTCTGCCCCAGGGCCGATTGCGCTTAATACGTCGGTCTTTGTGGGTTACAAGATGCGCGGCTATGCAGGTGCGTTGGCGGCTCTGTTGGGTGTTGTCGTGCCCGCCTTTACGGTGATTCTGATTGTGGCGATCTACTTTGCCCAATTCCGCGAAAATATATATGTCAATGCCGCTTTTAAGGGTATGCGCCCTGCGGTTGTGGCATTGATTGTCGCCCCTGTAATCTCGCTCTCGAAGGGTATGGGCGCGTGGAAATATCTCGTTGCGGCATTGACGGCAGCGGTGGTCTGGTATGGTGGGCTGTCGCCGATCTGGTTGATTGTCGTGGCAGCAGTCGCAGGTGTGCTTCTTGAATTGTATAACGGTCATAAACACGTCGAGCGATGATCTACCTGCAACTCTTTTTGAGCTATTTGAAGATCGGATTCTTCGGTTTTGGTGGCGGCTATGCTATGTTGTCGCTGATCCAGAACGAGGTTGTTATGCAGCGTGGTTGGATCACCGCGAGCCAATTCTCGGATATCGTTGCTGTTTCGCAGATGACACCGGGACCAATCGCGATCAACTCGGCAACCTATATCGGTTATACCGTAGCGGGCTTTTGGGGCTCGGTTGTGGCGACGTTGGCGGTGAGCCTGCCTGCAATGACGTTGATGATCCTCATCACTCGTTTCTATCTGCGCCTGCGCTCAAATCGCTTTGTTGCAGGGGCGATGTCGGCAATGCGCCCCGTGGTGATCGGAATGATCGCCGCCGCGGCTCTGCTGCTGATCTTTCCGCACCAGAACGACGATCCGAACTTTATCGACGCTTGGAGTTGGGTGCTTTTCGGAGCGACGCTCATTGCCTCGATTCGCAAGGTTAATCCGATATTGCTGATTGTTCTGTCAGCCATTGCGGGAATTGTAATCTACGCCTAATTGCTGTGCAAAATAAATAACCCCCGAAGCACTTTCGATTCGGGGGTTATTATTATATATATGTATCTCGTTACTACATCTTTGCAGGGTCGTGCTTGTACTTAAAGCATACAGCAAAGAGCAATGCTACTACCAGCGCGTAAGCTGCGAAGATATACCACGCTGTACTCCAACCTGCTACCTGTGCCAGACCTTCGGGCTGCGAGAATACGAAATGATCTACAACAGCCTGTGCACCGAGCGTACCTATCGTAGCACCGATACCGTTGGTCATAATCATAAACAGACCCTGTGCCGACGAACGGATCGACGAGTCGGTCTCGGTATCAACGAACAACGAACCCGAAATGTTAAAGAAGTCGAACGCAACACCATAGACGATCATCGAGAGGATCAACATCCATACGCCGCCACCGGGGTTACCGGCACCGAACAGGCCGAAACGCAGCACCCAAGCAAACATTGCGATCAACATCACACGCTTGATACCGAAACGCTTCAAGCAGAAGGGGATCAGCAGGATGCAGAGTGTCTCCGAGATCTGCGACAGCGAGATCAGCGCATTTGCGTGGTTTGCACCGAACGAATTTGCAAATTCGGGGATTGCCTTAAAACTATTGATGAAGGGGTTTGCAAAGCCGTTTGTGATCTGCAACGACACGCCGAGCAACATCGAGAAGATGAAGAAAATAGCCATCTTCTTCTGCTTGAACAACGCAAAGGCCTTCAAACCGAGAGCATCAACCAACGACTTCTTCTCGCCACCTGCCGAAGTGGGGCACGAGGGCAGAGTGAAGGCATAAACGCCAAGCAGAATGCCGAGCACGCCACTTGCGATGTACTGCATTGCAGTAGTCTGGAAGCCGAGAAAATCGACAGCCAACATCGAGCAGATGAAACCAACAGTGCCGAATACGCGGATGGGCGGGAATGCCTTAACGGTATCCTCACCGGCCTTACGCAGTACGGTATATGCCACCGAGTTCGACAGCGCGAGGGTCGGCATATAGAATGCTACGCTGAGTGCATAGAGCGTAAAGAGTGTGCCGAAATCGGGCGTCGTGCCTGCTTGCAGACCATAGTAACCTGCGCCGAGCATAAATGCGGCAGCCAACGTGTGGCAGATGCCTAACATCTTCTGTGCCTGCACATAACGGTCAGCGATGATGCCGATAATTGCGGGCATAAACATCGAAACGATACCCTGACAAGCGTAGAAAAGGCCGATCTTCGATGCCAATCCTGCATTAAACAGATACGAACCCATCGATGTCAGATAGGCTCCCCAAACTGCAAATTGCAGAAAATTCATTACGATAAGACGTAATTTTGTGTTCATAAGTGATTGTATTTTAATTGTTTGTATTGTTTTTGGTCGATTAATGGGCTAAAAAGTTTCAACAAATATAATATTTTTTCGTCGAAAAACTTGCACGAAAGAAAATCTTGGCTTATTTTTGCACTCGCAAAACAGGAATTGAGCTATGGTGTAATGGTAACACAACAGATTCTGGTCCTGTTATTCCAGGTTCGAATCCTGGTAGCTCAACTAAAAAGACCGCACTTTTGAAGTGTGGTCTTTTTGTTTTTGGAGCCCACGCCACCGAGTTCGCCCGCAATAGGTGAGTTTTGTTGTTATCGGTTTGCTTTCAATATATCTCATCATTGGTGGGTGGGGGGGGCTCGGCCGAAGGCCGACCCGCCAATGATGGCCCGCCATATGGGCGGGCTTTGCCTTTTCGGTCTTGCGACCAAAATCAATGGTAGTTAAGGGAAATTGTGCATTGTGAATTGTGAATTGTGAATCTCACTCCTACCTTCCCACAAACGAAATCCGTCTAACGCGTCGTTCGTGGCGATCAATCACCTCGCGCTCGACAATTCCCGTAACGACATCGGCTGCGTCGTGCCAGCGATTGGCCGAGAATAGTCGTCGATAGGTTGTCAGGTGTCGATGCAGTTCCGGCCACATCACAGCCCACCCCTCGGGCATTCGCAGTGCGTGCAGCACGGTTGCCGAGTTCGAGAGTATGCGGGCCTCCTTGTTGCCGCTTTGATGAAACCACTCGATGCGTACATCGGGCGCAAGTCGTTGTACGGCGCGGGCAAAACCTCGACCTCCATTATTACTCTCGATAGCTGCTTGGCGTGTGCGATTGCGCTGCAACATCTCGGCCACCAAACCCTCGGTTATCTCCATTGGCTCGCGCGAATAGACCACATCGGTAATGTATATCACTCCATCGACATCGACGGCATAGCATATCGAGCAGAGGTAGTCGTCGCCCGTATCGGCCGTATCGGTATAGTTTCCCCAACGCACAATTTCGGTTGGTAAGGTGTCGTAGCGCGCAAATCCATCGCCATAGAGCAATCCACCCTGTGGCGCAGGGCGACCTTGATACATACACTCAAATCGTGCGGCATCAAGGCGGCGTTTGGCGGTCAGCAACTCGATATCCTGCTGTTCGGGCCATAGTGCCTCACCCTCGATACGCGGGTCGAGCGATGTCGGGGGCGACTCTTTGAGTGCTTCAAAATTTAGGTGTAGCCATTCGTTGCGTTCGAGAGTGTCAATCTGCGACCAATCGGTCAGCTCCACCACTCGCTCACGCTGGGCAATGCGACCAATCAGATCCTCCTCGTGCCAACGTGTGAAGACGATCAACTCGCGTGAAAGGTTGTGCATACGCGTTCGCACGACAGAGGTGTACCACTCCCAACAATTTTCGCGCGTTACGGGCGAATTGGCCTCTATCGCATCTTTGTAGAGGTCGTCAAGTATAAAGACATCGACTCGATTGCCCGTCAGCGCACCCTCGCGACCAACCGATAGCAGTTCGCCACGCCGCCCGATAATCTCCACCTCGTCGGCCGTGCGGATATAGTTGGCAGGTTTTCCTCCCTGCTTGATTGTGGTCTGCGGAAAGAGTTCGGAGTACTCCTTCGACTCGATAATTCGTTGCACGCGGCGGTTGAATTTATTGGCAAGCGATGCCGAATAGGAGGCAATCGCAACGCGCAGATCGGGATCAAGTCCGAGAATGTAGGCGGGCAGGAGCGTGGTCGAGCCTACCGATTTGCCGTGTTGTGGCGGCATTGTAACGATGAGTCGGCGGATTCTGCCCTCGGCGAACATCTGCAAGATGCGGTAGTATGTCCGATGAAAGTTTGTAAGCGTAAGAAACGGATAGACCGTCTGCGCATAGTCTTCGAATGAGATCATATCTGTTATATTATAATATGTGGTGTCAAAAAAAGGCCGTTCCGATGGTTTCGAAAAGCGGTTTGGATAAGATGGGTGAAGCGTCCTTCGGTGGGCGGAACGGCCTTTGAGGGGTGGAACTTCGACACGTGGAGCGTCCTCCGAGGCGGGTAGGTGTGGTCGAAGTGATTACGGTCAGTCGATTACTTCGCGTCGGAACTTCGCAAAATCGAAGTCGTTGAGCAATTCGCCCTCGCTCGATATCGAATGGAACTCCCACCACACGGGCACGACATCGGCGATAATCTCGTGTGTGCCACGTTCGTCGCTCTCTGTCGTGCGATAGAAGAGCAGGGTGGCGATCAATTCGTAGTCGAGATCGGCGGCCACCGTAATCCTACCGGAGAAAAACTCTGCGGTCCCCACTGCGTCGCGCAGACGGTCGGCAAAGAGACGGTAGATGTTAGATGTTACATTTAACATAGTAGCTGAAATTTTTTAGGTTTGAACTTCTGTTTTCTCTTTTGTAATGTTCATTGATTGAATTGTCGTACCTCGAATATCGTTGCTGATTGAACGGCCTGAAAGTATCTGCAATGTGCTTTTATTGAAATATTTTCACGAAATTTGTTGGTAGTTCCAATTCATTTGTTTAACTTTGTAGCGCAAAGATAAGTTCAAAAATTGAATTTTATTCAAAATTTGATCAAAATTTTCCATAAAAAATAATTATACTCTACTATGGAATCACGTTTAAGATTGATACGCAAAGAGTTGGGGCTGACGCAGGAGCTTTTGGCTCAAAAGTTGGGCGTAGGTAAGAGCGCGCTGTCGATGATCGAGACGGGAAAGGCGGCTCTGTCGGAGCGAAATAAGAATATTCTTGTTCAGGAATTGAACGTGAATCCCGATTGGCTCGATACGGGGCGTGGCGAAATGTTCAATGCGCAACCCGATTTTACAAGTTTTTTGCGCCGTACGGACAACACAGTGCCTCTGCAAAGTGTCCCTTTGTATAGCATCGAGGGTACGGCGGGTTTGGTGCCTCTGTTTGCCGACAATTCGTCGAATAAGCCGATTAACTATATTCACATCCCCAATCTTCCCAAGTGCGATGGAGCGATATATGTGGCAGGCGATAGTATGTATCCGCTTTTGAAGAGTGGTGATATTGTGCTGTATAAGCAGTTGAACGATCCGAGCAATATATTTTGGGGCGATATGTATCTGTTGTCGCTCGATTTGGAGGGCGAGGAGTATATCACGGTAAAGTATATCCAAAAGTCTGATCGTGAGGGATATGTGAAGCTTGTCAGCCAAAATCCCCACCACGCCGACAAGGAGATCCCGATCGAACGCATCCGCGCTTTGGCATTGGTTAAGGCGAGTATCCGTATGAACTCAATAAGATAAAGGTTGTATATAAATTCATTGTAGTCTTTTTGCTCTTACTTTGAATTTTATTAAATAGTCGCTATCTTTGTTTATTGCAAAAAGGCTAACCCTATGAAGTACGACATATTTATCAGCTATTCTCGCGAGGATTATTATAAGGATGATGGCAGGACTATCATTCCGGGGGGTGTTGTTTTGCAGATTGTCGAGGTATTGGATAAGTATAAAAAATATTACGATTTTGAATATTTTTTCGATCAAGAGGCAATAACGGGTCGCCAAGACTATTTGAAACGCATCTCTGCGGCTATTGCCAAGAGTGAGGTGATGTTCTTTGTCGCAAGTAAGAACTCATATGAATCGGAGTTTTGTACAAAGGAACTGCTATTTGCTGATAAGCGAGATGTTCGTATCCATCAATATTGTATTGATGATGCCGTAATGCCCGATGATATTGATATGCTTTTGGGCAATCATCATTATCGAGTATATAAGACATATTCTGTGGAGAAGATGGTTTGTGAAGTATTGTCGGATGCGTTAAAACGTGATATAAAGCCTATTAACGAGATAACGAGCAATGACTCAATTGCAGTAAAAGATGAAGCTGCGAAAACGGAGTCTCCGCGCTCATCCAAAACCTATAAGGTCGGAGATCTCTACGATGAAAACGGCAAACGAGGTGTAGTATTTGAGGTCTCTGCTGATGGCAAACACGGTAAGATAGTAAGTCTTGCTGAAAAAAAATTGCAGTGGGTATCTAGAAAGTTTAGTGGTTGGGATGAGCATATTGGAGCAGATAGCGAAACTGATGGTACTGTGAATATGGAGGTAGTTCAATGCATTCCCAATTGGCGCGAGAAATTTCCTGCATTTGCTTGGTGTGTCGATTTGGGTGACGGATGGTATCTCCCTGCTATAAGAGAGTTGGAAAAGCTAATGGTTATTACAAAACATAAAATTGTAGATCGCATTTTAGGAGATGAACATTGGTCATCGACTGAATCGGTAATAGGCAACTCTTGTACGAGGACAGCCTGTATAGGCGGAGGCTATACCGCTGATCTTAAGTTTTGTCGCTGTTATGTACGCGCTGTTGCTAAATTTTAATTTTTAATCTATTGAATAAAAAGCCTATCCAATCAACTGTTGGATAGGCTTTTTTCTTACTACCGCGCCCATTGAGGGGGCTGTGGCGACTATAAATCGATCAAAAACTCTTTGGTTGAGAGTCGCTTTTTGGGCTGTGCCTGATCGGCAGGGTAGCCGAAGGGGAGCAGCACAACGGGATAGAGATTATCGGGTAGATCGAATTGACGAGCAAACTCCTCCGGATCGAAATAGCAGACCCAGCAGGTGCCGAGTCCCACCTCGGTAGCTGCCAAGCAGAGGTGTTCGGTGAAGATTGCCACGTCGATATCGGCGTGGTCGTGTCCGTCGTAAGGGCGTTTCCACGAGCGACCTTTATCGCCCAAAATAACCATACACGCAGGCACCGAGGCGAACCATTCGCGCGAATAACATTTGCGCAGCTTCTCCAACCCCTCATCATCGCGGATAATGGCCACGCGCCAAGGCTGATAATTTACTGCCGAGGGTGCCATTCGTGCGCATTCCAAGATGTAGTCGATCTTCTCCTGCTCCACCTCGCGCCCCTCAAAGCGACGCATCGAACGGCGCGTTTCGGCCAAATTCAAAAATGTCTCCATATTCTTTTGTTCGTTTATTACACACTTTTGCATACTAACAAAAAAGCCGCCGAAACTGCTTTCGACGGCCTCAAATACTTTCATTATTGCCGTTTATGCCTCTGCAACGGGGATTGCGGCCAGCGCGGCATCGATGCGGCGAACGACCTCATCGCGGCCTACGACATAGAGAATCTCGAACATCGACGGACCCTTGCAAGCACCCACAACGGCCAATCGCAGTGAGTTCATCGTCTGACCGATGACATACCCTTTGCGCTCGTTCCACTCGTGAACAAACTTATCGGTACCCTCGACCGAGAAATCCTCCAATGTGGCCAGCTCATCGCGCAACTCTGCCAAACGTGCAGGCACCTCGCCCTTCCAATACTTGCGTACCGATTTTGCGTCGTACTCGGTCGGAGCAGCGAAGAAACAAGAGGTCAATTCGCAGAAATCGCTCACGAATGTTGCGCGATCTTTAACCAAGCCAACGATATACTCAACTCGCTCACGATCAGCCACTACGCCCTTCTCGGCGAGCAGGGGCAGGAAGGCCTCGGCCAGCTCGGCGTTGTCGCGCTCGTGCATATACTGCGAGTTGAACCAACGAGCCTTATCGGGCTGGAAACGTGCGCCCGACTTGCTCACGCGATCGAGCGAGAAGGCTGCAATCAACTCCTCCATCGAGAAGATCTCCTGCTCGGTGCCGGGGTTCCAACCGAGCAGTGCCAACAGATTCACCACAGCTTCGGGGAAGTAACCATCTTCGCGGTAGCCACGTGCGGTTTCGCCCGAAGGCGATGTCCAAAACAGCGGGAACACGGGGAAACCCATCTTGTCGCCATCGCGCTTCGAGAGCTTGCCCTGCCCCGTAGGTTTCAGCAACAGGGGCAGATGCGCAAATTCGGGCTGCGTGTCGGTCCAACCAAAGGCACGATAGAGCAGATAGTGCAGCGGCAACGAAGGCAACCACTCCTCGCCACGAATTACGTGCGAAATCTCCATCAGATGGTCATCGACGATGTTTGCCAGGTGGTATGTCGGCAGTCGATCGGCCGATTTGTAGAGCACCTTATCATCGAGCGTTGAGGTGTTCATCTTCACGTCGCCACGAATCAAATCGTGCATCTCGACATCCTCGTTTTCGGGCATACGGAAACGGATAACCCACTGATCGCCACGCTCGATACGCTCACGCACCTCATCAGCCGAGAGGCGCAACGACGTTGCCAAACGCTCACGCACGGCATAATTATAAGCGAAGGTTTCGCCCTTCTCCTCATACTCCTTGCGGATTGCGTCTAACTCTTCGGGAGTGTCGAATGCGTAGTAAGCATTGCCATTCTCAACTAACTGCTCGGCATATTTGAGGTAGATCTCGCGGCGTTCGCTCTGGCGGTAGGGTCCATACTTGCCACCTTCGCGCACACCCTCGTCGATCTCGATGCCGCACCAAGCCAATGCTTCGTTGATATACTCCTCGGCACCCTCGACGAAACGCTGCGAATCGGTATCCTCGATACGCAGGATCATCTTACCGCCGCGCTGACGCGCAAAGAGATAGTTGTAGAGTGCGGTGCGCAGACCGCCAATATGCAACGGACCCGTCGGGCTCGGTGCAAAACGTACACGTGTTTGTCTGGTATTCATCTATTTATGTCTGTTTTTTTGTTGCTTAGTAATTATTTAACTCGGTATTCGAGTTTCATCGTAATACGCGCTTTCTTGTGGCGGCTCGATGTGTTGAACGAACCTCCTGCCGTAAATTCATCGTTGGTATTTGCTCCCGTAATCTGGAACACACCCATACGTGCCTCGCTCACCTTGCCCAACTTCGCACCCGATGCCGAAGCGATCTTCTCGGCACGTCCGCGAGCATCGGCCGTGGCACGCTCGATCAGGTCGTGCTTAACGTCATCCAAGCGGGTGTAATAGTATTCGGGTTGCCACGATTCGAGCGAAACGCCCTGCGCAATGAGCGACGAGATCTCGCGCGAAATGGCCTCGACAGCATCGACATTGGTCGATTCGACCGTGAACGATTGACGCAACGAGTAGCCCTTGAACTGCTGGCCCATATAGTTGCCGTTCGACGAGTAGATGCCCTCATACTCCTTATTGACATTGACGAACATAAACACTACACTATCAGCCGCAATGCCGTGCGAGGTGATAAATTGCAACACCTTATCCTTGCTCTGTTCGATCTGCTTGTAGCCGGTTGTAACATCGTGCGACTCGGCCGTAATCCAACCGCGCCAAACAATCAAATCCGATGTGAATTCGCGCTCGGCCAACCCTGTAACAACAACCGTATCTTGCGCACGGTACTTATAGGTGTAGGCGCGGCCCAGCAAAAATGCAGCTAGCACAATGCTCAATGCAATGGCGATAGCGTTAAAACGTTTCATATTCTCTCGTAGCCAATAAGTTAAGTCTTGTGTTTAGACGTTGAACAGGAAGTGCATAATATCGCCGTCCTGCACTACGTACTCCTTACCCTCGATGCCGATCTTACCCACATCGCGGCAAGCCTTCTCCGAGCCGAGAGCCACGTAATCGTCGTACTTGATCACCTCGGCACGAATAAAGCCGCGCTCGAAGTCCGAGTGGATGATACCCGCCGCCTGCGGAGCCTTCATTCCGCGTGTAAAGGTCCAAGCGCGGCTCTCGTCGGCACCCGTTGTGAAGTAGGTTTGCAGATCAAGCAACTTGTATGCCGATTTGATCAGTCGGCTCACACCCGACTCGGTCAAACCGACCTCTTCGAGGAACATCTGACGCTCGTCGTAATCCTCCAACTCGGCGATGTCGGCCTCGGTTGCAGCGGCTACGATCAACAACTCGGCATTCTCCTCGGCAATCGCCGCGCGAACAGCCTCGACGTGAGCATTGCCCGTTGCTGCACTGCGCTCATCGACATTGCATACGTACAGTACGGGTTTGTCGGTCAGTAGGTTAAGATCGGGAATAACCTTGCGGTCCTCCTTATCCAACTCGACCGTACGAGCCGAACGACCCTGCTCCAAAACCTCCTTGTAGCGGCACAAAATCTCGTAGGCGCGCTTGGCATTCTTATCGCCTGCCGTAGCCTGCTTCTGCACCTTGCCGATGCGGCTCTCGACCGTTTCGAGGTCTTTGAGCTGCAACTCGGTGTCGATGATGCTCTTGTCGCGCACGGGGTCGATCGTACCATCGACGTGGGTGATATTCTCGTTGTCGAAACAGCGCAACACGTGGATAATTGCGTCGGTATTGCGAATATTTGCGAGGAATTTGTTACCCAGACCTTCGCCCTTCGATGCGCCCTTAACCAGACCGGCGATATCGACGATCTCGATGGTGGTCGGGATTACACGTTTCGGGTTGTCGATCTCGGCGAGTTTAATTAGTCGCTCGTCGGGTACGGTGATCACGCCCACGTTGGGCTCGATCGTACAGAAGGGGAAGTTTGCTGCCTGCGCCTTGGCGTTCGAGAGGCAGTTGAACAGGGTCGATTTGCCGACGTTGGGCAAACCTACGATTCCGCATTGTAAAGCCATATTGAGTTTGTTAGTTTTGTTACGTAACTGTTTTAACGTGCAAAGATAAAGAACTTTTCCGAAAGTATCACCATTTTCTGCCATTTGTACGCCACTATTATCTGCGAAAAGGCGCAATTAGGGCGGCAGATTAAAATATTTATATTTTAGAGTGGTCGTAACCCTTTGAATTTCGAAATTTATACATATCTTTGCAATTTGTACGCGGTATATGCGTTTATAGGGTATGAAGCAATTTTTTAGAAATATAGCCGTGGTGGCCCTCTTCGCGTTGGCTCTTTTCCCGATCTCTTGCACCGAGAAGGAGAACGAGAATCAGACGCAGATGGATCGCATCGTAAGCTATATGACCTCGCGAATGAGATTGGTCTCGGAAGAGGAGGCTGCTCAATCAATGACGGGAGAGAAATTGCCTTACTATACTCGCCGAGGTGATGCTTACCGCCACATTACGAACGTATATCGAGCTAACCGCCCGACCAAACTGATAGCCGAAGGCTCGCTTGTAACCTTTCGCTACGAGGCTTACAGCTTCACCAATGCGCCCTCGAATATCCCCTTTGCAACGAATAATCGAGCAACGGGAGCTATACTCGCAGCGCAATATGGTCTGGATACGACATATTGGGATTTTTCGCCCGCCGAGCGAAGATTGGGCACCGATCCCATAATAAAAGGGCTTGAACTTACGTTACCAGAGTGTGCCGAGGGCGATACTGTCTATACCTTTATGCCCTCCTCGCTTGCCTATGGCGACCGCAGTATGGGTGCCATTTTGGCCACTACGCCGGTAATGATGGTTACGGTGATTGATAAAGTTGAATAAAACGAAACAAAAGATAATGAAACAAACTATGAAATTTTTGCGTTACGCGCTGATGGCGATGATCCTTTCGGCCGGTTTTATCTCGTGTGCCGAGCAGCACCAGATCGATATGGACGAGAAGGAGCAGCAGTCGCTTGATGCGTGGGTTGCCAAGTATGTCAATAACAATGGCGAACGTGCTATCCGTCAGGAGAATGGCCTTTGGGTCGAGATTAGCGACTATGGCGATACAGAGACGATGGCTACCAACGATACCGTTACGTGGGTTAAGTATAATTTCACGATGCGCGATATGACGGGTAATGTTGTTTTCTCGCGTTATGAGGATATCGCCAAGTGGCAGGGCACCTTCACCAGGTACACCCACTACGTCCCTGACTATATCGTTTGTGGTGAATATGCGTCAAATCTGCTTGAAGGTACTCACTACCTGATGCGCAACACGATGACCAAGCCCGACGGTACCAAGTTCAAGATCCATAAGGGCACAAAGGGTACTATCTATATCCCCTCGGATTTGGCCTATGGTGCTACGGGAACCAGCAACGATGCCGGTTATGGTGGTCAGTTCTCGTTGAATGGCAGTGTGCCTTCGATCATCGACTTCGAGATTATGCACGTAACCAAAGACCCCGTGAAGGATGAGGAGAAGGAGGTCGATGAGTTCATTGCAGGCGATGCAGGTTGGAAGCCTGCTAATGATACGCTCGACTACCTCTATCTCGATAAGAAGTTCCGTCTGCCGGAGGGTGAGACCGCATACAAGGGCGACTCGATTAAGATTGACTCGACCATAAAGATCTGGTATGTAGGTAAATTCCTCGATGGTTTTGTCTTCGATACCAATATCGACTCGATCAAGCGTCGCGTCTATGGCGAGGTGCAGAGCGTTGGTGAAGCGTTGGAATTTACTATGAAGGAGAATGGTGAGAGTGCCGATGAGAGTGGTGATGCAGGTTCGGGTTATATCAATGCGTGGAACTACACTATTCCGCATCTGTTGAAAGGCCAGTGGGCGCGTATTGTAGCTACCTCGTTCTACTGCTATGGTAGTGCGGGTATGTATCGCAACGGCTCGGCTACAACGACCAACTCGTCGGATTACTACTATATGAATATGGTTAATAATGCATATTATAGCCAATATTACAATATGATGTATGGCGGTTATGGCGGTGGTTACGGCTATGGCTACGACCCCTATGACTATGCCGGTTATTATATGCAGCAGGAGTTGTTGAATGCCCAGGAGAATATGGGTGAGAATATCTCGACTACAACCGTAACGACCGAGATTCAGTCATACACTCCTCTCTATTTCGAGATCTACATCGAGAAGTAGTTAGGATTCGCCTATGAGAAAAAGTAAGCCACGCTTTCGAGCGTGGCTTACTTTTTTTTGTTCTACAAGATTATAATGCGTTAATGCTCTTTTGTAGTAATTCGAGGAATCGAGCTGCGTGGCCACCGTCCATCTGTACGTGGTGGAATTGGAATGAGATTGGCAGTGTGGTCTTGAACCAACCTTTGCGATAGCGGCCCCACATTACCATCGGGTTGCAGAATTTATCGGTATATTGATTGACGATTGAGTCGAGTTCGGTGGCGGTCATAGCCGATGTCCCGACGATCATATACTCCTCATTAAAAATGCTTTTGCATGAGTTCTTCACCTCGCTTGTAAGAGTAACGTATGATGAGTTAAATTGCTCTAAATCATCTGTGTATGGGATGTCGCACGAGTTTATGCCGCCTTTGATGTTGTTCACTATGACATTTATTGCAATGCGGTCGTATCGGAATAGTTTTCCGCCTTCGGGCAGGGTATAGAACTCCTCGGTTTGGGCAGCAGCCTTGCCAATACACCAACATAGAAGCATATTCAACTTTACGCCTCGCTGCTTGGCGATCTTTTGCAGGCGGGTTATGTCGAATGTTTTGGTGAGAGTTACCATCGGCATCGGCGATGTGATCCAAAGTTCGTATGCCTCTTTGCGGTTGCTCTCTTGGGGTGCGATTTCGTGTTTCATAGTTTTTCAAATGGCGGTAATGGTGATAGAAAAGGCTGACTAAAAAGTTTAATTAGTCAGCCTTGTTAATCTTGTGTTGCGATGCTGATTATCGCAGGAATAACAACTCCCGATATTTGGGCAGAGTCCACATCTGATCGTCGATTACCAATTCGAGTTTGTCGATGCAGTAGCGAATTTTCTCCAAATAGTCGGCTACGGTATCGTGATAAGCAATCGCTTTGGCGCGCTCCTCGGTGATACGGTTGGCTACCTTGCGAGCTTCGACCATCTCATTGACCATTCGCTGAATGTCGGCCGTAAGGGGCGAGATCTCCTTGATGAGAGCGATGTCCTGCGTAGCGTCGAGGTTGAGCTGCGACATCTTATAGACCTTGTCGAGCAACATTGCCTCGTATTGCGAAGCGATGGGAACAATCTGATTCAGAGCTAAATCGCCCATCACGCGAGCCTCAATCTGAATCTTCTTGGTGTACATATCCCAATTTACATCGGTACGAGCTTTAAGCTCAATATCGTTCAGAACGCCCGTGCTGTTGAACATCTTGCGGGTCGAAGCCGAGAGCATACGATCGAAGATCAGCGGTACCGAAGTCTCGCAGTCCAAGCCACGACGTGCGGCCTCCTCTTTCCACTCCTCCGAGTAGCCGTTGCCGTCGAAGAGGATTGGTCGGCTCTCGTTGATCAAAACCTTAACCTCCTCAAAAATAGCCTTTTCGGTCGAAAGACCATCGGCAATGCGGACATCGACTCGCTCCTTGAAAATCACAAGTTGCTCGGCTACGGCGGCGTTGAGCGTAATCATTGCCGAGGCGCAGTTGGTGAGCGAACCCACCGCGCGGAACTCGAAACGATTACCCGTAAAGGCAAATGGCGATGTGCGGTTGCGGTCGGTATTGTCCATCAGCAATTCGGGGATTGTTGGGATTCCCTGCATCTTGAAGCCTGTCTTTGAGTCAAAGACAATCGCATCCTCGCTCTGGCTCTCTGCAATCTTCTCAAATGTTGCCGAGACCTGCTTACCGAGGAATACCGAGATAATTGCCGGAGGTGCCTCATTTGCACCCAGACGATGAACATTCGTCGCGGTCGAAACCGATGCTTTAAGTGCGCCATTGTGGCGATATACCGCTGCAATGATATTGGCAATAAAGGTTACAAATTGGAGATTTGCCTGCGGTGTCTTACCCGGCGAGAGCAGATTTACTCCCGTATCGGTGCCGAGCGACCAATTGTTATGTTTGCCCGATCCGTTGATGCCTTTGAAGGGCTTTTCGTGCAACAAAACACGGAACGAATGGCGACGTGCGACCTTCTCCATCAGTATCAGTAACAGCTGGTTATGGTCGTTGGCCAAGTTCATCTCCTCATAGATCGGAGCAACCTCGAACTGATTGGGTGCAGCCTCATTGTGGCGCGTTTTGACGGGAATACCGAGTTGCAATGACTCGCGCTCCAAGTCCTTCATAAACTCGATTACGCGGTCGGGAATAGCTCCAAAATAGTGATCTTCCAGCTGCTGATTTTTCGCGCTCTCGTGGCCCATCAATGTACGACCCGTCAGTACCAGATCGGGGCGTGCTGCCCACAGGCCCTCATCGACCAAGAAATACTCCTGCTCCCAACCCAGATAGGTTGTAACGTGCTTGACTTCGGGATCGAAATAGTGGCAAATGTCGAGTGCCGCCTGGCCAACTGCCGAGATCGAGCGCAGTAGCGGGAGTTTATAATCGAGAGCCTCGCCCGTGTAGGCGATGAAAATAGTTGGAATACAAAGCGTTGTATCGACAATAAAAGCGGGCGAAGTTGCATCCCAAGCCGAGTAGCCGCGTGCCTCGAAGGTGTTGCGGATACCGCCATTGGGGAACGACGAAGCATCAGGCTCCTGCTGAATCAAGAGCTTGCCCGAAAACTCTTCGAGCATACCGCCCGTTCCGTCGTGTTCGAGGAAAGCATCGTGTTTCTCGGCTGTGCCGCCAGTCAGGGGCTGAAACCAATGGGTATAATGCGTAGCTCCCTGATCCATTGCCCACTGCTTCATTCCCGATGCAACTTCGGCAGCTATCTCGCGCGAGAGGGGAGTGCCGTTGTCCATCGTGTCGAGCATTGCCTCGTAAGTCTTTTTGTGGAGATAACGGCGCATTGCAGCGCGGTTAAATACCTTTTTGCCAAAATATTCCGACGGGCGGCCTTCGGGGGCTTTTGCGGCGAAGGGCTTGCGATTGATTGCCGCTTCGACCATTCTGAATCTGAGCGATGCCATTTGAGTTCTTTCTCTGTTTAAGTGAGGGTTGGGGCTCGCCTTTTCGAGCCACGCGACAAAAGTAAGAAAAAATCTATTTTAATGGTTGTTTTCGTGCAGCTAAATTTGATATTTTCAATAAAATTTTCTAAATTTGTAGGTCGCATATCCGTATGCGCGCGTGAAGGATCTGAAAATGAATTAAGAAATTAAAACTAATAAAACTATGACACGTAAATTTTCCGCACTGATTATCACACTTATCGCATCTTGTGGTGTGCTCGCAGCACAGCCTACGGGCGAGATTCTCAAAGAGATCAAAGCTAAACACGCTCCCGACAAGCGTACCGTACTCTACGACATTCAGGTCGATGAGTATCCGAGCGTTGCAGTTGTAACGGGTCGCACAACATCGAAGGAGGCTCTTGATGAAACAATCGAAAAGCTCACGGCAAAGTTCGATGACAAGAAGTTGGTGAATGATGTTCGCCTGCTGCCAGATGCAAAGATGGATGGCGAGATCTATGGCGTAGTGGATATCGCTGTGGCAACGGTGCGCCGCGAGGGCGACTATTCGTCGGAGCAGATGACGCAGTTGCTGATGGGTATGCCCGTGCGTCTGCTTGACGATAATGGCTGGTACTATGTTCAAACTCCCGAAGGCTATCTGGGTTGGGCTGCAAAGCGCGGTATTGCACCGATGACTCGCGAGGAGTATAACGCTTGGGTTGAGGCCGATAAGGTTGTCTATCTGCCTACGACGGGTTGGATCTTCGAGGAGCCCGATGTGAAGTCGGCTCACGTTACCGATATCACCGCAGGTTCGATCGTGCTGAATAAGGGTAAGGCAAAGGGCAAATTTATCGCTGTTGAGCTTCCGAAGGGTCGCAAGGGCTATCTGCTTCGCTCGGATGTCGAGGATTTCGAGGTTTGGAAGAAGCGTCGCCCCACTGCCGATGCAGTGATTGCCGAGGCGCAGAATCTGCTCGGTACTTCGTACCTCTGGGCCGGTACCTCGACCAAGATGCTCGATTGCAGCGGTATGGCAAAGACGGTCTATCTGCTCAATGGTCTGGTGCTGGCGCGCGACGCATCGCAGCAGTGCCTGACGGGCGACAATATCGACGTAACCGATAAGGATTGGACCAAGTTGAAGAAGGGCGATCTGGTCTTCTTCGGTGGCAAACGTGTAACCCACGTAGGTGTATATATCGGCGAGGGCAAGTTTATTCACGAGGCAGGCTTGATCCATATTTCGAGCTTCAACCCCGAACATAAAGATATATATTCAAAGTATTGGCTCGATCGCCTGATTCGCGCAACGCGCATTATCGGTACCGAGGATAGCGGCAAGGGCGTATGGTCGGTTGAGAATTGCCCACTTTACAATAAGCAGTAATTCGATCCGTAAGAATTCAAAGCAAAACAGATATACGAAACAAACAACTTAAAACATACAGAACAATGAAAAGAAGAGATTTTATCAAGAAGGCATTGGCAACAGGCGTTGTTGCTACGGTAGCTCCCTCGTTGGCTGCGTCGGCATTTCCGTCGGTAGCTGCATCGGTAGGTAAGGGCAAGAAGTCGTCGATCGGCAATGAGAAGATGAAACTGACTTTCTGGCGTGCTGATGCTGCGCTGGCTCACCCCTTCACCGTTTCGGGCTACACCCGTACCCATACTCCCATCGTGCTGACCAAGATCGAGTACGGCGGTTATGAGGGTTACGGTGAGGCTGCTATGCCTCCCTATCTGGGCGAAACGTCGGAGTCGGCAATGGCATTCCTGAGCCGTATTCAGCCTATTCTGGATAAGTATCCTTCGCCTTTCCTGCTCGAAGATATTCTGTTCGAGGTTGATAACCTGACCACCTTTAACACCGCAGCAAAGGCTTCGATCGATATCGCTCTGCACGACTTGGTTGGTAAGTTGATCGGCCAGCCGTGGTACAATATCTGGGGCTATGACCGTATGAAGGCTCCCGATACCTCGTTTACGATCGGTATTGATACTCCGGAGGTTGTTCGCGAGAAGACCAAGGAGGCTGCTCCTTACAATCTGATTAAGGTTAAGTTGGGTACTCCGCAGGACGAGGAGCTGGTTGGTGCTATCCGTTCGGTTGAGCCTACCAAGCCTCTGTGCGTTGATGCAAACCAGGGCTGGAAGGACAAGCATCACGCTTTGGAGATGATCCATTGGTGCAAGGAGCACGGCTTTATCTTCATCGAGCAGCCTATCGGCAAGTACAACCTCGACGATATGGCGTGGATCACTCAGAACTCGCCGCTGCCCACCATTGCAGATGAGTCGTGCCAGCGTCTGATCGACGTTCCGAAGTTGAAGGGTGTATTCTCTGGTATCAATATCAAACTGATGAAGTGTACCGGTATGCGCGAGGCTAACAAGATGGTTTCGTTGGCTCGTACGCTCAATATGAAGGTTATGATCGGCTGTATGACCGAGACTTCGTGCGCAATTTCGGCAGCTTCGCACGTAGCTTGTGCTTGCGATTGGGCTGACTTGGACGGCAATGTGCTGATCGCTCACTCGTCGGATCCTTACGATGGTATGAAGGTGGTTGATGGTAAGGTTATCCCCAGCGACCGTCCCGGTATCGGTATCGTAAAGCGTACTGATCTGTAATTGATTATTAACCCCTACAAACCGATAAAAGATGAAACTGCGAAATCTATTGGCTCTGTTTGGTCTTGCGGCAGTTGTCGCTTCGTGTGCTCCGAAAGCTGCGCCCGATCCGCTGGCCGAGGCTTTGGCAGCAGGTGATTTCACTATCGCCGAGCAGATGATCGAAGAGCGTTTGGCAACTGCAACTGATGAGGCGGAGATTGCACAGCTCACTTGGTCAAAGGACTCGATAATGCTTGTTCGCCGCGATTTCCGCCGCGATAGCGCATACGTCGTTGATTATATCAAGAAGTATATCCCCGAATTGACAGCCGAGAAGGTTGCCGAGTGGGAGGCTTCGGGTGTAATCGAATATAAGGTTATTGATGGCAAAAAGTGCTATTTCCGCAATGCAGGTCCAAACGTGTTCCGCGTTGATGAGTGGGCAGCACAGTTCAAGCAGGAGGGTTCGGATATCAGCTCGCTTGATAGTATTCTGCTGGTCCAGATTCCGGAAATTACGGCAGCAGGTGGCAATGGTGAGCTGACAGCTCCTCGTCGTATGAAGGTTCGCCACTCGGTAACTTTGAAAGAGAGTGGTGCGATCGTTCCCGGTGATACTGTTCGCGTATGGATTCCTATTCCGCGTATGGATGTGCCGCGCCAGAAGGATTTCACCGTTCTGGCAACGGGCGATGCCTACAATAACGATCCTACGGCTCTGCATAATACGGTCTATTTCGAGCGTGTTATTACCTCGGCAGAGGAGGCAGCAAAGCCTTTCTTCATCGAGTATGAATACACTGCGTATGGCCAGTGGTACGATATGACCAAGATGGAGATCAAGCCTTACGATACCGAGTCGGCACTCTATAAGGAGTACACCGCAGAGCGTTTCCCGCACGTTGTATTCTCGGATCGCATCAAGAAACTTACCAAGGAGATCGTAGGCGACGAACAGGATCCCATCAAGAAGGTGAGCCTGATATACGACTATATTACTGCGAAGTTCCCGTGGGCATCGGCGGTTAATTACTCGTTGATTCCGAATATTCCCGAATACGTTATCGACAATACGAAGGGCGATTGCGGTCAGGTAGGTCTGTTGATGATCACTATGTCGCGTTGCGCAGGTGTTCCTGCACGTTGGCAGAGTGGTTTGATGCTCCACCCGAACGATTGCAACCTGCACGATTGGTGCGAGCTCTATTTCGAGGGTATTGGCTGGATTCCTTGCGACCCGTCGTTCGGTCGTCCGAGCGAGGCGTTGAAGGTTACGGGCATTGGCGATAAGTTCTTCAATAGCGGTATTGATTCGTATCGTATGATCGCCAATTTGGACTATTCGCGCGATTTCTCGCCCAAGCGTAAGTTCGGCCGTTGCGATATGGTCGATTCGCAGACCGGTGAGGCAGAGACCCAGCGCGGTATGCTCTATGTCGGTGTTGATTTCAGTTATAGCTTCAAGGTATTGGAGTACAAATAACAGATAATCGAGAAGCGATAAAGGCCGATAAAACGAAGAGCCTGTCAGACGTTGGTTTGGCAGGCTCTCGTCGTTTTTAGCGAGTGCGCAGATGCGGGCCGTATTGTACGAAATTTCCTGTCGTGCTCATCTATATTGCTGATGAATATATAAAATAGGTATAAAATACCCGAAAAAATTGTACGAAGAGAGCAATAATTGTATATTTGTTGCGTTTAGTATCTGAAAAAAGAAAACCAACTTTGCCTATGATTCAAATCGCCTTTTTGTATTGTTAAATTTTTTTGAACCAATTAATGTTATGAAAAGGAGTATGTTTTTTATTGCTGCTCTTGCAGCGTCTGCTCTGACGGGTGCCGCTTCGGCATACTATATTACAAATCAGAAGATCGATCGTTCGGTCGAAGAGGGTGTTGCCACCGAGTTCGCCTCACAGAGCGTTGGCTCACACTTTACAACCTACGATGCACAGAACTATCCCGACCTTACCTATGCTGCCGAGAATGCAGTGAAGGCGGTTGTCAATATCGAAAAGACCGAGGAGGTGCAATATAGCCGTTCGGCAGACCCCTTCTTCGACTTCTTCTTTGGTCCGCAGGGAGGCGGTTCGATGCAGCCGCAGGAGCGTCGTTCGGGCGGTTCGGGTGTGATTATCTCGGAGGACGGTTTCATCGTAACCAATAACCACGTTGTCGAGAATGCCTCGAAATTGCGTGTGAAGTTGAATGATAACCGCGTGTTCGATGCGAAGATTATCGGTACCGATCCCACGACTGATGTGGCTCTGATTAAGATCGAGGGCGAGAATTTGCCTACAATCCCCTTCGGTAGCTCTGACGAGCTGCGTTTGGGTGAGTGGGTGCTGGCAATCGGTAGCCCGTTCGACCTGCAATCAACCATTACGGCAGGTATCGTCAGCGCAAAGGCTCGTCAGCTGAATGTCATTCCCAATGAGTTCAGTATCGAGTCGTTTATTCAGACCGATGCGGCCGTTAATCCCGGCAATTCGGGCGGTGCGTTGGTAAATACTCGCGGCGAGTTGGTCGGCATCAACACCGTAATCAAATCTTCGACAGGTAGTTACATCGGTTATTCGTTTGCCGTTCCCGAATCGATCGTAAAGAAGGTTGTTATCGACCTGAAAGAGTTTGGCGTAGTACAGCGTGCGATGCTCGGCATCAGCTATCGCCCCGTTGATCAGACCTTCATCGATGAGCAGGGCGAGGAGACCGGAATCACAGAGATTGGTGGTGCATACGTGGCTTCGGCCGATCCGGAGGGTGCAGCGTCGGCAGCCGGAATCCGCAAGGGAGATGTGATAATGTCAATTAACGGCGTGAAAATCAACGACCGAGCAACTATCTCTGAACAGATTGGTAAACATCGTCCTAACGATAAGGTAAAAATTTCGGTAAAAAGAGGCGACGATGTGAAACATTTTGAGGTTACTTTACGTAATAAGGCAGGTAAAGCAGAACTCAT
>CALBQR010000038.1 GCA_937899895.1 uncultured Alistipes sp. | reverse complement strand
CCGCACTCCTCCTTCGAGAGAGTCGCTGCGCCCTCTTCGAGCACTTTGAACGTCGGTGAGGTATCCTCCGTATCGTTGCCGGCGGTATGTGTTATGGTGGCACGCAACTGCTCATAGTCAGCACGCGCGCTTTCCAGCTTTTGCAAAATCAAAGCCTTAAATTCGGCCAATTCCGCATCATTATATCTGGTCTTCTCTACTTCTGCCATAACTTTTAAGGTTTTAATCGGTTAGTTTATTTGTTAAAATTAACAATAAAAAACCATACTACCAAATATTACGCCATAAATTTCACTCTATCGGCGTGAGAGTGCTATACGAAGCGGTTTCTCGTCGAGATCGGTCGTAGCCGCAAACTCGCCCGAAGGCTCGGCTGCGGTCTTGATCTCAACGGCCAGAACCTGCTGGGCTACATAGTCGCCAAACTCGGCCAACGACTCAACCAATTCGGGCAACGACTCGACCTCAACCGAAATCTTATCGGTTACCTCCAAGCCGCTATCCTTACGCAGATTTTGGATACGATTGATCAACTCACGTGCCACACCTTCACGACGCAGTTCGTCGGTAACCGTGATATCCAGCGCAACAGTCAGCTTGCCCTCCGATGCAACCAGCCAGCCGGGCATATCCTCGCTCGTGATCTCGAAGTCCTCGCGAGTAACCTCCAACTGCTCGCCACCAACTTCGAGCATAAACTTATCCGAAGTCTCGATCTCGGCGATACGCTGCTGATCGAACGTTGCAACCAGCGCGGCAATCTGCTTCATATACTTGCCATAGCGCGGGCCGAGGGTCTTGAAGTTGGGCTTAATGCGCTTGGTGATCACGCCTGCTGTCTGCTCAATAAGCTCGATCTGCTTAACATTCACCTCGCTCATAACCAGCGCACGTGCTGCCTCGATATGTGCAGCCATCTTCTCGTCAAGAACGGGAACCATTGCCTTTGTCAGCGGCTGGCGAACCTTGATATTGACCTTACGACGCAGCGCAAGAACCATCGACGAGAGTCGCTGTGCAAGCGACATCATCTCTTCCAAATCACCATTAACCAACTTCTCGTCCGCTACGGGGAACGATGCCAAATGTACCGACGAATCGATATGGCGGCCACTCACTGCATTCAGGTCGCAGAAGATACGATCCGAGATGAACGGAGCGAACGGAGCCGACAGCTTAACAACAGTTTCGAGGCAGGTGTAGAGTGTCTGGTATGCAGCCAACTTATCCTCGGTCATACCGCCACCCCAGAAACGCTTACGGTTCAGACGTACGTACCAGTTCGAGAGGTTCTCGCCCACAAACTCCTGAATCATACGTGCCGCAGGTGTCGGATCGTAACCCTCCAAGCACTCCGTTACGTTCTTAACGAGCGTATTGAGCAACGAAATGATCCAGCGGTCGATTTCAGGACGCTTCTCAACGGGGATCTCCTCCTCCGAGCCTGTAAAGCCATCAACATTGGCGTAGAGTGCGAAGAAGCTATAAGTATTGTAGAGCGTACCGAAGAACTTACGACGTACCTCATCAACGCCCTCGACATCGAATTTCAGGTTATCCCACGGCTGCGAGTTCGAGATCATATACCAACGAACTGCATCAGCACCATACTTGTCCATCACCTCGAACGGATCGACAGCGTTACCCAGACGCTTCGACATCTTGTTGCCATTCTTATCGAGCACCAGACCATTCGAGATAATGTTCTTGAATGCTACCGAGTCGAACAACATCGTTGCGATTGCGTGCAGCGTGAAGAACCAGCCGCGTGTCTGATCGACACCCTCGGCAATGAAGTCCGCAGGATAGACATCCTTAAACTCCTCGCCACCATTCTCGAACGGATAGTGCAACTGAGCGTAAGGCATCGCACCGCTATCGAACCAAACGTCGATCAGATCGGCCTCACGGTGCATCGGTTTACCCGACTCGCTCACCAGCACGATATTATCAACGTAGGGACGGTGCAGGTCGATTGTCGAGTAGTTCTCCTTCGACATATCGCCCACCTTGAACTTCGCATAGGGATTCTCGCTCATCACACCCGCAGCAACTGCCTTCTCGATCTCCGCAACCAGCTCCTCAACCGAGCCGATACACTTCATCTCGGCGCGATCCTCCGTAGCCCAGATAGGCAGCGGAGTACCCCAGAAACGCGAACGCGACAGATTCCAATCGTTCAGATTTTCGAGCCACTTACCAAAGCGACCCGTACCGGTCGATTCGGGCTTCCAGCGGATCGTGGTGTTGAGCTCCATCATACGCTCTTTGAGCGCGGTAGTGCGGATAAACCACGAATCGAGAGGATAGTACAATACCGGTTTATCGGTACGCCAGCAGTGGGGATAGTTGTGAGTATGCTTCTCAATACGGAAAGCCAAGCCCTCCGATTTGAGCTTCATACAGATGTAGATATCGAGAGTCTCGGCCGCAGCGGCAGCCTTCTCATCATAGCGACCATCGACCGTGAACTGCGGATCGTAGGCATTCTTCACCCAACGACCTGCATACTCCTTGTAAGTCTCCACATCGACACACTCCGCAACGAACTTCTCGTCGAGATCTTCGACGTTGTAGAACTTACCCGTGAAATCAACCATCGGGCGGGTCTCGCCACGCTTGTTGATCATAAACAGCGACGGAATACCCGCAGCACGAGCCACGAATGCGTCATCAGCACCGAACGTCGGCGCGATATGCACGATACCCGTACCGTCCTCGGTGGTTACATAGTCGCCCGCAATCACACGGAACGCCTTCTCGGCAGCCACCTTCCACTCGCCGCTCTCGTCAGCCTCAACGGGCTTAACCCAATTGATCAGCTGCTCGTAGCGGATACCAACCAGATCGGCACCCTTATAGCAACGATTCTCCTCAACGGTGTAGGTACCTTCCAACTTCTTGTTGAAGATCGAGGGCAGCAACTCGCGAGCCACGATCACAGTCTGCGGCTGCTCGTTGTAGGGATTGAGGCACTTAACGCGAACGTAGTCGATCTTCGGGCCAACTGCCAGCGCGGTATTCGAAGGCAGAGTCCAGGGGGTGGTGGTCCAAGCCAAGAAGAACAGCTCGCCCGGAACATCCTCGAACAGGTGCTCGCTCTTCTCATCACGAACAACACGGAACTGCGCCGTGCAGGTGGTATCCTTCACATCGCGGTAGCAACCCGGCTGGTTCAGCTCGTGGGTCGAAAGACCCGTACCCGCAGCGGGCGAATAGGGCTGAATGGTGTAACCCTTATAGAGCAGACCCTTGTCGAAGAGCTGCTTCAACAACCACCACAGCGTCTCGATGTACTTGTTGTCGTAGGTGATATATGGATCGTCCATATTGACCCAATAACCCATCTGGCGGGTCAGATTCTCCCAAACACCCGTAAACTCCATCACCGCCTCGCGGCAAGCAGCGTTGTACTCCTCGATCGAGATCTTGCGACCGATATCCTCCTTGGTGATACCCAACTTCTTCTCGACGCCCAACTCAACGGGCAGACCGTGAGTATCCCAACCTGCCTTACGATGAACGAGGTAACCCTGCTGGGTCTTATAGCGACAGAATACGTCCTTGATCGTACGCGCCATCACGTGGTGAATACCCGGCATACCGTTTGCCGACGGCGGACCCTCGTAAAAGACAAATGTCGGGTGGCCTTCACGTGTAGTGATACTCTTGTGGAACGTGTCGTCAGCGTCCCACGTTCCGAGCACCTCGGCTGCCAGACGCGGCAGATCGAGGCCCTTGTATTCGGTGAATTTCTTGCTCATTGTTTTATGCTCGTTTTTTCATTTATTTCAACTGTTCCAGACGCTCCTTGATTGCTGCGATCTTCGCCTCGGCGTCAGCCTTCTTTGCTCGCTCGTTGGCAACAACCTTTTCGGGTGCCGAACTTACGAAACGCTCGTTCGAGAGCTTCTTCATTACGCTCGCCAAGAAGCCCTCCAAATAGGTCAGCTCCTCGCTCATCTTCTGACGCTCGGCCTCAACGTCAATCAAGCCACCCAGCGGAACGAAGTACTGCGTAGTCTTAACGATGAATGCCGCAGCCGTTGCGTCCTTCTCCTCAACACGCTCAACAGACGTCAAGTTGGCCATCTTGGTAATCACAGCCTCGTACTCTGCGGGATAGTTCTCATCAACGATAACCTTCAACGTGAGGGCGTCTTTATTGGGCAGATTCTTCTGCTTACGAACGTTACGCACAGCCGAGATAACCTCCTTGGCCAGCTCGAAACGAGCCAACAACTTCTCGTCAGCCTCCTCGGCTACCTTTGCTGCACTCACGCAGATCGACTCACCCTCCTTGCGCTCGGCAATATCCTGCCAGATCTCCTCGGTGAGGAAGGGCATAAAGGGGTGCAACATCTGCATCAATCGCTCGAAGATCGACTTAACGGCCTTCAACGTGCATTCGTCGATTGCGTCTCCGTATGCAGGCTTAACCATCTCCAACAACCAGCCACTGAACTCGTCCCAGAACAGACGATAAGCAACCAGTAATGCGTCAGAGATACGGTATGCTGCAAAGTCCTTCTCGATCTGCATCTGTGCAGCAGCCAGACGCTGCTCGAACCACTCGATCGAGAGGCGGTTGCATTCGCTCTGCTCGCGTGCAGCGTCAACCGACCAACCGCAAACGAGTTTATATGCGTTCCAAATCTTATTACCGAAGTTACGACCCTGCTCGCACAACGAGTCATCGAACATCAGGTCGTTACCGGCCGACGAGCAGAGCATCATCGCCACGCGAACACCATCGGCACCATACTGAGCAATCAGATCGAGCGGATCGGGCGAGTTACCCAACTGCTTCGACATCTTACGACCGATCTTATCGCGCACGATACCCGTGAAATAGACATTGCGGAAGGGCATCTCACCGCGATACTCATAACCGGCCATAATCATACGAGCAACCCAGAAGAAGATGATATCGGGGCCCGTAACCAGATCGTTCGTAGGATAGTAATATTTGATCTCCTCATTTTCGGGATTGCGGATACCGTCGAATACAGAGATGGGCCACAACCACGACGAGAACCAAGTATCCAGAACATCCTCGTCCTGACGAAGGTCAGAGAGCTGCAACGTCTCGTCGCCAGCCTTTGCACGAGCCAACTCCAACGCCTTCTCGGCGGTCTCGGCAACTACATAGCCACCCTTCGGCAGGTAGTAAGCGGGGATACGCTGACCCCACCACAACTGACGCGAGATACACCAATCCTTGATGTTCTCCATCCAGTGGCG
>CALBQR010000037.1 GCA_937899895.1 uncultured Alistipes sp. | reverse complement strand
TAGATCTGCTTGTTGCTGCGGAATACAGTCATACGAGGCTGCTCGGCAGTACCGCTAACGATCTTACGGATACGCATCTTGATGCGCTCTCTTCTTTCTATCTTATTCAATGACATAGCTATACGATTTTACTATTTAGCACCTGCAGACTTACCTGCCTTACGACGCAGAGTTTCGCCTACGAACTTAATACCCTTACCCTTGTAAGGCTCAGGCTTACGCAGCGAGCGCAACTTTGCAGCTACCTGACCTACGAGCTGCTTGTCAATGCTCTTGAAAGTTACGATGGGGTTACCCTTCTTCTCGGTAACTGCGGTTACAGTAACCTCTGCGGGTACCATCATATGGATATCGTGCGAATAACCCAAGCTCAGCTCCAGGATCTGACCCTTTGCCTCAGCCTTGAAACCAACGCCTACGAGCTCCTGCTTGATCTCGTAACCCTGGGTTACACCTACTACCATATTGTTGATCAGCGCGCGATACAAACCGTGCATCGAGCGGTGGCGCGGCTGATTTGTGGGGCGTGATACGCTGAGTACACCATCCTCTACCTTAACGGTAATGTCCGAGTCAACCTTCTGACTCAGTGTACCAAGAGGCCCTTTCACGCTTACCACGTTGTCGTCCGAGATCTTAATCTCGACACCTGCGGGCAAGTTTACAGGTAATTTACCAATTCTTGACATTTCTTAAAAATTTTGTTTTGTTTAATACACTTTCGGGGTGGCACGCTTTGTGTTTCTGTTTCTCGGCACAATGGAAACCGATTGTCTGTTTGCACGCTCCGCAGTTATACCTATATATTATATATGCGCCTTTCTTTCGCATACGCCTTCGCTATACTTTTATAGCACAAGGCCACCGGCACAACTCGAAAAAGCTCCGACTTCTAATTAAACGACCCACCTTCTTCTTTTCAGGAGTATCTCCCCCTCTAA
The DNA here is from genome assembly GCA_937899895.1 of uncultured Alistipes sp. Lineage (GTDB taxonomy): Bacteria > Bacteroidota > Bacteroidia > Bacteroidales > Rikenellaceae > Alistipes. The sequence continues at coordinate 2,360 of CALBQR010000037.1, read as the reverse complement.
AAATAGGCAGCTCCTCGAATTAAAAGTGCGCCCCCGTTTCCCGTTAATAGATGTAGCAGAGGACTTCGCCGCCTACATTCTCCTGACGAGCCTTCTTGTCGGTCATAATGCCCTTCGAGGTCGAGAGGATAGCGATACCCAGGCCATTCAATACTCGGGGCATCTCTGCTACCGAAGCGTACTGACGCAAACCGGGACGGCTGACACGTTTGAGATCTTTGATGGCGTTAGTCTTGGTCTGCGCGTTGTACTTCAAAGCGATCTTGATGGTCGAGAAACCACGCTCGTCAGTGTCAAACTTGTAGGCCAGGATGTAGCCCTGTTCGTAGAGAATCTTAGTGATCTCCTGCTTAATTTTTGAGCCGGGAGCTTCAACCACCTTGTGGTTGGCTTTCACCGCGTTTCTAATTCGCGTGAGAAAATCCGCAATAGGATCTGTCATGACGATTAAAAATTAAAAATTAAATGGTTAATAATTAGTTATTTACACAAGTAATTTCCGCCACCAACACCTCGTTTTTAGGTGTTTGCGACGGTAATACTCGAAAAAAATCGCGTAAAGTTAATCAAAACTTGCGAAATATCAGCAACTTTTTTACAAAAAATTGATTTTCAGGCCAACATTCTTCATCTCTCCCCGACTCGAACCGTTACACATTTTGACAGAAGTTGTCAAAATCGAACGCCCAAATCGCGGGTGAGATGAAGATGCCGAGGCCCGAAAATCAGTGTAAAGTTACTGCTACCAGCTTGCCTTCTTCACGCCCGGGATCAGACCCTGCGAGGCCATCTCACGGAACTGAATACGGCTGATACCGAACTGACGCATATAACCCTTGGGACGACCGGTCAGCTGGCAACGGTTGTGCTGACGGATAGGATTAGCGTTACGGGGCAGCTTAGCCAACTCCTGCCAAGCCTCCATCTCGCTGATCTCGCCGCTCTTAACACGTGCAGCTACCTCATCGCGCTTGTGCTGGTATCTTTTTGCGAGCTTCGCACGCTTTACCTCGCGTGCCTTCATCGATTCCTTTGCCATAGCTTATTGATTCTTTTTAGCGTTTTTGAACGGCAAACCGAACTCGCGGAGAAGTGCATAAGCCTCCTCGTCGGTCTTTGCCGAAGTTACGAAGGTAATCTCCATACCGAAGATCTTGGTGATCTTGTCGATATCGATCTCAGGGAAGATGATCTGCTCGGTTACGCCGAGGGTGTAGTTACCCTTGCCGTCGAACTTCTCGTTGATACCCTTGAAATCGCGGATACGGGGAAGAGCAACTGCGATCAGACGCTCCAAGAACTCGTACATACGATCTGCGCGAAGCGTTACGCGAACGCCGATGGGCATACCCTTACGCAGTTTGAAGTTCGAGATATCCTTGCGCGAGCGAGTCTGAACAGCCTTCTGACCGGTGATCTGGGTCAGCTCTGCCTGTGCGATCTCGATCAACTTCTTATCAGCTACTGCCTGACCCATACCCTGGTTGATAACGATCTTCTCCAGCTTGGGTACCTGCATAATGCTCTTGTAGCCGAACTCCTTCATCAGAGCAGGCTTGATCTGCTCCTTATAGGTAGTCTTGAGTGTAGGAATGTAATTTGCCATTATTTAATCTCCTCCCCTGACTTTTTAGCGTAACGTACTAATTTACCTTTCTCGTTGAGCTTGCGACCTACCTTGGTAGCCTTACCGGTCTTTGCGTCGATGGGCTGCAAGTTCGAGATGTGGATGCCGGCCTCCTGCTCGACGATACCACCCTGAGGATTCTGCGAGTTGGGTTTGGTGTGCTTCTTAACGATGTTCAGGCCCTCAACTACGGCGCGCTGCTTCGCTACGTTCACCTCCAACACTTTACCTGACTGCCCTTTGCTATTGCCGGCATTCACGTAAACCATATCCCCTTTCTTAATATGCAATTTGGTTGACATAGTCTTCTGTGTTTTTAACGATTACAATACTTCGGGAGCCAGTGAGATGATCTTCATATACTGGTCGCGCAACTCACGTGCTACGGGACCGAAGATACGAGTACCTCTCATTTCGCCCTGGTTGTTCAGAAGTACTACGGCGTTGTCGTCGAAACGAATGTACGAACCGTTTGCACGTCTGATCTCCTTCTTAGTTCTTACGACAACCGCCTTCGATACGGTACCCTTCTTGACATCGCCAGAGGGGGTAGCGCTCTTCACGGTAACAACGATTTTATCGCCGATCGATGCGTAGCGACGCTTTGTGCCGCCAAGCACGCGGATACAGAGAACCTCCTTTGCACCGCTGTTATCGGCTACTACAAGTCTGCTTTCTTGCTGTATCATAACTACTTAGCTCTTTCAATGATTTGTACTAATCTCCAACGCTT
>CALBQR010000036.1 GCA_937899895.1 uncultured Alistipes sp. | reverse complement strand
TCGCGACCCCAACCTTGGCAAGGTTGTGCTCTACCAACTGAGCTATTTCCGCATTATGTTTTTGAACCGCGCCACCTTTATCGGTTTTGCGAGTGCAAAGGTAGCAGCTTTTTTTCATTCTCCAAAACTTTTTGCAAAAAAAAATACAAAAAAATGCGATTTTTTATGTTTTTGCCCATTTTTTATCCCTAAATCGGCACTTTTCATCCCAACCAGAGCGCAAAATAGTCTTGCGGCCGAATAAAAACAGAATAAAAATTATTGGTCGAGGAGTATATCTATATCACTTTTGATGTAACTTTGTGTCGAGAGAAACTGATATTACAATGGAAAAACTCGATAATAGGGCTACAAATAAAGACAAACTTTGGACGCGCGACTATATATTTATATGTGCAGCGGCGTTTTTGCTGTCGTTTTCATTCTTCTTGTTGGTGCCTACGTTGCCGTTTTATCTGCGTGATACGTTCGGGATTGGGCAGTCGATGGTCGGAGTGGTGCTGTCGTGCTACACGATTGCGGTGCTGTGTGTGCGCCCGTTTTCGGGATTTATTGCCGATACCTTTCCCCGCAAGAGGGTCTATATAATCGCTTATACGCTCTTTGTTGCTACATTTTTCGGATATCTGACCATCACGACCACGCTCGCGCTGTTCGTGGCTCTGCGTATATTTCACGGCTTCACGTTCGGAACGCTTACCACAACGGGAAATACGCTCGTGATCGATATTATGCCCTCATCGCGCCGAGGTGAAGGTCTTGGCTACTATGGCGTGATGGGCAATATGGCGATGGCATTTGGCCCGATGGTGGGTCTGTTCATCATCTCGTCGGGTAACTACGACCTGCTGTTTTGGAGCTCAATTTTGTCGGGCGGTCTTGGCCTGATGTTCGGCTCGCTGGTGCGTGCTCCGCGCAAGGCTCCTGCTCCGCAACCCAATCCTGCGGTGTCGATCGACCGTTTCTTTTTGATCGAGGGTATTCCTGCCTGCATAGCCTTCTTTATGTTGGCTATTCCCTATGGTATGACCTCGTCGTATGTGGCTCTCTATGCCGAGCAGTCGGGTATTACGTCGAGCTCCGGTCTGTTTTTTACGGTTATGGCTCTCGGATTGGTCTCTTCGCGTCTGAATTCGGGTAAGCGTGTCGATCGCGGATTGGTTACACAGACGATTCGTGCGGGCATTATTGTTGCGCTTGTGGGCGTATTTGGCGAGGCGGTACTCTCGACGGTTGCGGCGTGGAATCAGACGGCGGGATATGTGCTATATTTTGCGTCGGCGTTGCTGATCGGATATGGCTATGGAACGATGTTCCCGGCGTATAATACGCTCTTTATCAACCTTGCGCCCAATTCGCGCCGAGCAACGGCCAATGCCACCTACTTGACGGGTTGGGACGTAGGCATCGGCTGCGGAATGTTGCTCGGAGGGTGGCTCTCGGAGAGTAGTTTTGCGCTGTGTTATGCGGTCGGTGTTGTGTTGGTTGCGTTGGCGTTGATATGGTTTGTGGCGCGTGTAACGCCCCATTTTAATAAGAATAAATTGAGATAACGATATGGCAACTTCACTCTTTTCTGACGTAATTTTCGGACCGATTCACTCGCGCCGATTGGGGCTTTCGTTGGGCGTAAATCTGCTGCCTACGGAGGCTAAATTGTGCAATTTCGATTGCATCTATTGCGAGTGTGGTTGGAATGGCGATCATCGCGGTTCGCGTCGATTCAACGACCGTGCGACGGTGCGCGAGCTGCTGGCCGAGCAACTTGAAAAGATGGCTGCCGAGGGCACACCGCCCGATGTGATTACATTTGCGGGTAATGGTGAGCCGACGATGCACCCCGAATTTGAGGCGATTATCGATGATACGATTGCTCTGCGCGACGAACTTTGTCCTTCGGCACGAGTGTCGGTGTTGAGCAATGCTACGATGATCGGTCGTGAGTCGGTGCGTCGTGCGCTGTTGCGTGTCGATAACAATATCCTGAAACTCGATTCGGCCTTTGATGCGACCGTTCAGTTGATGAATAACCCCCAGCAGGCCGATTATACGGTTGAGCGTACGGTGCGCGATATGGAGCGTTTCGAGGGGCGAATGATTTTGCAGACTATGTTCCTGCGCGGCAGAGTGGGGGAGCGACTAATCGACAATACCACCGAGCAAGAGGTCGAGGCGTGGCTTGCGTTGGTTGAGCGTATTCGACCACAGCGAGTTATGGTCTATACGATCGACCGCGATACTCCGCTTGAAACACTCGAAAAGGTGTCGGTCGAGGAACTGCGGGAGATTGCAGCAAGAGTTGAAAGGCTCGGTATCGAGTGCTCGGTAGCGGGATGATGAAAAAGGCGTTGCCACAAGCAACGCCTTTTCTGTGTGCTATTTAACGATCTCCTTTATCGCTTGATAGATGCCCTCTGCATCGTAGCCGCATATCGCATAGAGTTGCGCGGGCGTACCGTGTTCGATGAATTGATCGGGTATACCGAGACGTCGTACCTGCTTGATGTGGCCGTGCTCGGTGAGCCAGTTCTCGACAGCACTACCCGCACCACCGCGAATAACGCCATCTTCGATGGTAATCACGCGCTCGAAGTTCTTTGCCACCTCCGCAAGCAGCTCCTCGTCAAGCGGCTTTGCCCAACGCATATCGTAATGAGCCACCGAGATACCCTCCTCTGCGGCACGTGCAATGGCTTTCGTCGCAAAATTACCAACCGTGCCGAAGGTCAGCACCGCAACATCCTTACCCTCGCGCAGACGTTGTCCGCGACCGATTGCCAACTCCTCGAATGGACGATCGCGCCACTCTGTGCCCACACCGCGACCGCGCGGATAACGGATCACAACGGGGCGATTGGCCTGCAAAGCGGTGTACATCATATTGCGCAACTCAATCTCATTCATCGGTGTTGCGATTGTGATATTCGGCACACTGCCAAGTGCGGCAATGTCGAGTGCGCCGTGATGTGTCGCACCATCCTCGCCGACCAAACCTGCGCGGTCAAAGCACAGCACCACAGGCAGTTGCTGAATGGCAACGTCGTGAACGATATTATCGAAAGCGCGTTGCGAGAATGACGAATAGATATTGCAGAAGGGTACCAGACCCTGCGTTGCCAAACCTGCTGCAAAGGTTACTGCGTGGCCCTCGGCGATGCCCACATCGAAACATCTTTCGGGCATCTCGGCCATCATAATATTGAGCGAGCAGCCCGTAGGCATTGCTGGCGTAATGCCGACAATGCGCTTGTCGCGTCGTGCCATATCGAGCAACGTCTGACCGAACACATCCTGATAACGGGCAGGTGTGTCGGGTGCGGTCTTGCTCAATCGCTCGCCAGTTTCAGGATCAAACGGACCTGGGGCGTGCCATACCGATTGGTTCTTTTCGGCGGGGGCGTAACCCTTACCTTTGACCGAAATGACGTGTAGCAGCTTCGGCCCCTTAATCTCGCGCAAATCGCTCAATGTGCGCACGAGCGAGGTTATATCGTGGCCGTCAATCGGACCGAAATATCTAAAACCAAAACTCTCGAAGAGGTTGCTATTCTGTAAGATACCCTGTTTGAGAACATTTCCTGCCTTCTGCATTGCGCGGCGGAGCGAAGGAATGTTTGCCAGAGCGTTCCAGATGCGATTTTTGAAACGGTTGTAGTGTTTCGATGTCGTGATGCGCAACAGATAGTGTTTCAATGCACCCACATTTGCATCGATCGACATATTGTTGTCGTTGAGAATTACAAGCAGATTGGCTTTGCTCGCACCTGCATTATTCAGGCCTTCGAACGCTAAACCTCCCGTCATCGCTCCATCGCCAATTACCGCCACTACATTGCGCTCGTCGCCTTTCAGACGCATAGCCTCGGCCATACCGAGTGCTGCCGAGATCGAAACCGACGAGTGGCCGCCGATGAAGGCATCATACTTGCTCTCGCTACGTCGCGGGAAACCTCCCAAACCGCCAAATTTGCGATTTGTCGAGAAGGCGTCGCGGCGTTCGGTAATAATCTTATGGGGATAGGCCTGATGACCGACATCCCAAATCAGCTGATCGTCAGGCGTATTGAATACATAGTGCAGAGCCGTCGCCAACTCCACAGTACCAAGACTCGAACCGAGATGGCCGGGATTGATAGCGCATTGCTCGATAATATATTGGCGCAACTCCTCACAATAGAGGGGTAGTTCGGCCACTTGCAGGGTGCGCAAATCGTCGGGCGAATCAATTCGATTGAGATATTTATACTCTTTCCTCTCCATCAGTTGCATTTTATACATACAAAGATAAATAAATATTGGAGAAAAATGCTTATCTTCGCGAAAGGAATTGGAATAAAACTTTTGCATTGATGAAAAAAGTACTGATAATAGCGGTTTTGGCACTGATCTGCACCTCGTGTGTATCGAACAAAACCTACAATGCGTCGCGTGCCGAAGCTATGCGATTGGAGAGTGAGTTGTCTGCTCTTCGTTCGCGCGCCGAGGCTATGAGCCGTCTGAACGAAGAACTGAATGGGGAGAAGGGCAATCTGCAAAACTCTCTCTCGCAACTTACGGCCGATTACGACGCACTGCGCAATCAGTATGCAGCTCTCGAAAAAGATCGTGGCAACCTTGCGCGCGACATCGAGCAGTTGCGCGAAATGCTTGATAAGGGCAATGCCGAGGCCTCGCGTATGCTCTTGGAGTTGCAGCGCAACCAGAGCGATTTGGAGGAGCGTTCGCAGCGTGTGGCCGAGTTGGAGGCTCTGTTACAGGCACGTGAGGAGGCTATCGCCTCGATCCGCCGTCAGGTGAGCGATGCGCTGTTGGGCTTTGAGGGTAAGGGACTTACGATCTCGACGCGCGACGGTAAGGTCTATGTCTCGATGGAGGATAAACTGCTTTTCCGTTCGGGTAGCTACGAGATTGGCCGCGATGGCGAGAAGGCGGTGCGCGATCTGGCGAAGGTGCTGGCTGCCAATCCCGATATCAATGTGATGGTCGAGGGCCATACCGACGATGTGCGTTATACGCCCAATGCCTACCTTAAAGACAACCTCGATTTGAGTGCCAAGCGAGCTACAACGGTGGTGCGTTTGTTGCTCGAAAACAAGGAGATAGCCCCCGAACGAATCATCGCGGCAGGTCGCGGTGAGTCGTTGCCCGTAGCCGAGGGTAAGACGGCCGAGGCTCGCGCCAAAAATCGCCGTACGGAGATCATCTTGACTCCGAAGTATGACGAATTGATGAAATTGATGGAAACAACAAATAACGAATAAATGCTATGAAATACAAACGTATATTGCTCAAACTCAGCGGTGAATCGCTGATGGGCGCACAGAAATACGGTCTTTCGACCGACGTATTGACCTCGTATGCACGTCAGATCCGCGACGTGGCAGCAACGGGTGTGCAGATCGGTATTGTGATCGGTGGCGGTAATATCTTCCGTGGTTTGAGTGGCGTAAGCCGTGGTTTCGACCGCGTGAAGGGCGACCAGATGGGTATGCTCGCAACGATCATCAACTCGCTGGCGTTGCAGTCGGCATTGGAGGATGCAGGCGTAAAGGCTC
>CALBQR010000035.1 GCA_937899895.1 uncultured Alistipes sp. | reverse complement strand
CGACGTTCAAAGTGCTCGAAGAGGGCGCAGCGACTCTCTCGAAGGAGGAGTGCGGCCGTCTGGCACAGCGTCAGTTGAAATTTATTCGCAACCTCGAAATGGCTTTGGTGCGCATCGAGAATAAGACTTACGGTATCTGCAAGGATACGGGCAAGTTGATTCCGAAGGAGCGACTGATGCGTGTTCCCCACGCTACGCAGTGCATCGAGGCGAAAGAGAGTCGCCGATAATCCTGTGGTGCGTTCTTGCGTAATGTCGCGGGAGCGTAGTGTCGCAGGAGCGTAGATTTACAAGGCGGCGTGTCGCAAGGGTGGAGTAGTAGTGCAGTTGATAGACATACCTATTTATTAATATAGGTGTGCATCTGTTGCGGTGCGGCTCCGTCAGAATACTACCAATCGATCAAAACGAGCGATTCCCATAGCAGGGAGTCGCCCGTTTTTTTTGATGTGTAGCCCGATTGGCGGTTGCGGATTGCTTGGAGTGAGAGTTTGCGATGGCAAAGGAGAGAGAAAGTGGTCGAAATGTTTGGTTTAATAGGCTAAAATGGATATATTTGTTCTACAATTAATCCTATAACGGAAGATATAAACCTAATTCAAAAGAAGAGAGATGAAGAAGACTTTACTTTTAGTTTTGGCTGTGATGTGCGGCGTGTGTGCAATGGCGCAGGATTATAAGGAGATTAAGACGCGCCGTCCCAAATATACCAATTTGGGCTATGCTTTGGATAAGACAACCCTCGAATCGGGTTATGTCCTGACCCCCAAGTTTGGAGTAACACTTAATCGCGGTCGCAGTTTCTATCTGCATAAAAGACCGGTTGCCAATTTCCTCAATTTTGGTATCGACGCAACGTGGGCCGATATCAGCTACGCAATGTTTGAGCAGGCAAGTGGCCCGAAGATGCATCAGGCCGAGATCGCTATGCAGGTCGGTCCCTCGATTACGATGACTCCTGCAAAACGTTTGCAGATCCATCTCTACGGCCGTTTTGCTCCCACGTTTGCTCTGCGTTATGATGGTGCCGAGGCTGTGGGTGGCAACTATGCTTCGATGTTTGTCGGAGGTGGTAACATCTCGTTCGGCTTCATCGGTATTGGTGCGGAGTATCGCAAGGGCTCGGTTCGCTATAAGGCGTTTGATTTGAATAAATTGGGTAACGCATTGGGCGGTCTTGTCGGCGGCGGCAACAATGACGAGGATGCGGGCGAATCACCCTCTCTGGATACCGAGGCGATGATGACCCGCGCGGGCGAGAGTGCATCGGAAGGCGAGTCGATGTTTGGCCCGAAGAATGTGTTGAGCGGTCTGCGTGTATATGTAACCTTCCGCTTTTAAGATCTCTCGGTAGTGATATAACCCCTCTATCGAATAGAACAAACCCCGCCTTTACCGAGGCGGGGTTTATTGTTTGCGTGCATTTGTGGCAGTGGCCTACTCTTCGCGCACAAGGTCGTAATTGAACGGAGTATCGAACTCGGTCAGCGTGCTGTCGCACATTCGCAAGGTAGAGTCATTTACCTCCCAAAAGTAGGTCGCAGGGTCGCCATTGCTCGAAATAAGGCGGTAGCCACGTTTCGCCCCGACATTTAACTGCTGCTGACGACCTCGGCTGTCGAAGGTGATGTCGCCACCATTGTTATCACCCTCGATATATACCATTCGGAGCGCGAATAATGTATCAGTGCCTACGATCGAGTCGTTGAGCGAGAGGGTGTAGGCGATCCCTGCGCAGTCGGCTGCGGGGAGCAGACCGCGATAGGTCGCAGGTGCGAGTTGATCTGTTGTGGGCGTGAGAGCCTCCCTCTCCTTGTGATCCTGGATTACAAAAGCGATCAGGATTGCCGAGAAAATTATGGTTGGAATGAATTTTCGCATAATCGTTTCGTGTTACAAATATTGTACAAAGAAAATAATCGACGACCGCTGTATGCAGGTCGTCGATTATCTTATTCGGTTTCGCCTTGTTAGGCGAACTATTTCAGTGAGTTATAGACCTGCTTACCCTCTTCGAGGAACTCAATGAAATGGTCGATATTGAGGTCGTACGAGTGCGATGCCAGCACGTTGCCCTCGCCATCGAGAATCAGATAGTTGGGCTGTGCCGCAATGCCGTAACGCTCATAGACCAGATTCGAGTTGATCTCGCCGATGGCCTTTAAGGTTTTGCCATTTGCGGTTGTTACCCAATCCTCTTCGAGAGCCTCCGCGCGACTGTCGCCGAAGAGTGCCAGCAGAACAAAGTCCTCGCGCATACTCTCCAAGATGCGGCTGTCGCACCATACGCGCTCCTCCATCTCGCGGCAATTGACGCAACCCAGACCTGTGAAGTCGAGGAACAGGGGCTTGCCTGCCTTGCGAGCTGCTGCTAATGCCTCCTCATAGTCGTAGAAGCCCGACAGACCGTGCGGCATATGCAGTACGTCGCTATATTTGGGAGCCTTGCCATCTACCGTCAGCACCTCATCAGCAGCTACAACCGCAGCCGTGCCTCCCGAAGTGAGCACGAAATCCTGCGTAGCCATCGGGGGCAGGTAGCCCGTCATCTTCTTCAACGGAGCACCCCACAGACCGGGGATCATATAGGTTACAAAGGTGAACGAAGCGATAGCCAACGCCAAACGGGGAACCGAGATATACTTCACCTCGCTATCGTGGGCAAACTTCAACTTGCCGAGCAGATACAGACCAAGCAGCGTGAAGACCACGATCCAGATACCCAAGTAGATCTCACGGTCGAGCAGACCCCAATGGTAGGTCTGGTCTGCGGTGCTGAGGAACTTGAAACCGAGAGCGATCTCGATAAAGCCCAATACAACCTTCACCGAGTTGAGCCAGCCGCCCGATTTCGGCATCTTTTGGAGTACCGAGGGGAAGAGTGCAAACAGCACGAAGGGCAATGCAAAGACGGTCGAGAAGACCAACATTGTCAGAATCGGCGACCAGATATCGTTGTTGGTCGAAACCGCACCGATAATTGCACCGCCAACGATCGGGCCTGTGCACGAGAACGATACGAGTACCAACGTCAAAGCCAAGAAGAATACGCCCAGCAGTCCCTTGCGATCCGAATTTTGGTCGCTCTTATTGACCCACGAGTTGGGTAGAGTGATCTCGAATGCACCGAAGAACGATGCTGCAAAGACCATAAATACCAGGAAGAAGATCGTATTGGGCAGCCAATGTGTTGCCAGCCAGTTGAAGATGTCGGCCGTAACCGTAGCACCACCAACCACGCGGGTAATCAGGATCAGAGCCGCAATAGGCAGAGTGTAGAGTGCAACGATGAAGACACCATAGAGCAGTGCGCGCATCTTGCCACCCTCGCCCCCCTTGACGAAGAACGATACGGTCATCGGGATCATTGGGAATACGCACGGTGTGAGCAATGCCGCCAATGCCCAAGCGGCAGCGGCCAGCAGGGTGCTCCACAACGAGCCCTCCTCCTTGTCGGTTGCGGCTTCGATCGCAGTCGCCTCTACGGGAGCGATCTCCTCTGTCGCAACCTCCTCTGCTACTGTCTCTTCGGGCGCGGTAGTCTCCTCGGCGGGTGTCGCCGACTCTTCGGCAGTCTTTGCTGCGCCAATCTTAACGCTCAACTGCTCGCTCTTGGGCGGAATGCAGTTTTGGTCGTTGCAAGCACCATAAAACACATCAATCGAAATGGTTTTAGGTTCGGCTGCGGCCTTAACCTTCTGGGTAAATACGACCTTACCCTCCCAAGTGCCGATCTCGGCCTCATACACATCGTCGTATGCACGATGGGGAGCCTTGCTTGCGGTGATTTCGCCTACCTTCTCGGCTCCGTCGATGGTGATCTCGGTGGTCGAGATGTAGAGATCTTCGGCATAGGGACCGAAGTCGTAGATGTGCCAACCCTGATCAATATCGGCGGTCAGGCGCACCTCGTAGGTTGTTGCATCGGTCTCGACAGCCGAAACAGACCACTTAACGGGCGATTCGGGCTGTGCCATAGCCACTGCGCTGACAAGCAGTGATATAAGCAGTGCAATAAATTTCTTCATATATTTGAATGTTTTTAATTTTTGTGCAAAATTTCACGTTCGCAAAGATACGATAAACTATCCGAAATCACAATATTAGCCGACACATTCCGCACGTAGAGCGCAAGAAATAGATAATTTACTTCGATTATTCTACATTCCAACTCTCCCGCATCTCCTCGAACGACACATCTCGACGGCGATTCAGTAGCTGATTGAGATATTCGACAAACGCAGAATCGGGGAGCATACGTCGGCCATTGACGTAGATGTCAGCGTAGTCATCGGTACTAATAAACACTCGTTTATCTGTATTTGCAAACTCCAAATACGAGACAATGCGGAAATCTTTTACGTGCTTTTGTGAGGTGGGGCGCAACTCGTTGATGTTTGACACATATTGACTGATAATCTTCCGATCGTAAATGAGTGTGTCTTTATGTGGACTACGTAGCAGGTCGTTAGATGTTTCAATGGGAAACTGCGTTGTAGCCCCCATTGGCATATATGCAAATCGCACACAGCTTACCTCTGTCGGACTAATGTTGCGATTTGCGTGCAGATTTTGGGGCTCTTTTTTTACCATCTTCAATTTGTCCGATCTGAACACATCCACAGGAGCTACGGCATATTGCTCATTGGTGATGCCTCGGCGTTTCATCTCACTCTTTATCTTATCCAACTTATCAATGCCCAAAACCAAATAATCGCTAATCTGCTTAGGTTCGCAAAGTTCTATGCCAAGTTGATTCTTATAGATGTCGTAGACCAACTCCGAGCAGTAGTATGTGTTATTGTCGAAGCTAAATGCCAAGTCGTAAGGCTTTCCCAAGTAGTGTGCATATTCGATTTTGATATTCTCCCTATTGGAACGTTTTAGCCAATATTTACCATCCTTGCCACGAGTAACAAACTTGTCCAATGGTGTGAGGACTAAAGTCTTCAGTGTTTCAAGAACATAAGGCTTACCATTCTTAATTACCACTATGCCACAATGGGTAATATGTGAGCGTGTGGCGATCTGTATTAGTGGCGACTGCTGAGATTGTGAGGTTTGAAATATCACATCGCCCTCTTTGACAATCTCTTCGATAGGATGCGATTGAACTGTTGCCATCTCAATCAACATAGGACTGAATGGCAGTGCTACTGCTACCACTATGATAGCTAAAATTAGAAATATCTTCTTCATAAAATCACTATGTTTTATCGATCTTCATCATCCATTGTCAGTCATATTCGCTCGCGAAATGTTTCTACAAAAATAGGAAATTATCGAATATAAAATCTGCGACATTACAAAAAAACCTCGCTTTCAGGCGAGGTCTTTTCGTTTAGCGTTTTCAGCTATTGATTAGTAGGTCATAGTAGCGGGCAGAGTCTTTGCCTCGGCAACCATCTTCTCAACCTCCTTAACCGAAGGCACGCGGCCTACCAGGTTCTTCTCTGCATTAACCTCCTCCATCTTTGCAACGAGGTTAGCGGGAACGCGGTGCGACAGCTCCTTAACGGTATCAACGCCGGCAGCCTCCAACAGCTCCGAGAACTGGGGACCTACACCGTGAATACGGAACAGGTCAGCGTGGTTGGTCCATTTCAGGATCAGCTTATCAGCGATACCGGTCTGCTCTGCGAGCTCCTTGCGGCCCTTGGGTGCAGCGCACTTTTCGAGCAACTGTGCGGGGGTATTGATGCCTGCTGCGATGAGTTTTTCAGCATAGACTTCGCCTACGCCCTCAATGTCGATAATTTTGTATGCCATAACAGTATTAAGTATTTAAGTGTTAATTCTGGTCTCGAAATTACGAATAAAATGCGAAACCTCCAAATAATTTGGCACTTCCGTCTAAAATTATCGGATTGTTTCTATTTTTCGCCGCATAATGCCTCCCCGAAAACAAAACGACCCGCCCCCAAAGGGAACAGGTCGTTTCTATCGATTTGAGAACGTAGTACTACTCCTCGTCGCGCTGCAACTGCTCTACGTAGATAGCGTGCTGCATAGCCTCGCGCTTTGCGATCGAAGGCTTGGTGAAGTACTGACGGCGACGAAGCTCCTTCAAAACGCCGGTACGCTCATACTTTCTCTTAAACTTTTTGAGAGCGCGCTCGATGTTCTCGCCCTCTTTTACAGGCATAATAATCATTGTGGTAAAATTTTTTTATTGTTTATTCTTATTGTAATTATTTAATTTTAAGATGGTTATCCGACCATCGGCGGGATCTCGCGCGGCCTTGCCGACACTCTGATCTTTTGCAGTTACTTGGGCTGTTGCACATCGAATCGGAGATAGGGCGCAATGCGTGCGGCCTCATCCTCGGTAAATATTTTATCCTCTATCAGTTCTCCGATTGTTGTCCAACCTCCTTTCAATTGTCTTGTTTTCAGTAACTTTCTTAATGCCGCAGGTGGTAGATACGGATGACCAGCCAACTCTTCAGCGGGCGCAAAGTTAATACTAATTTTTTGAATTTCACAACTATCACACCAAATTTGTTGCACAATTAGCTCATAATTTCGTTCGGTGATGCCCCGAACTTCGCTCAATTGCTCCAAACGGTGGAATCCGCCGAGCCTGCGGCGGTAGTCGATGATTGCCATTGCGCTCTTTGCCCCGATACCGCGAATCGAAACCAATGCTGTCGAGTCGGCGCGATTGAGTTCAACGGATTGCGGATCATCTTCTCTTGGCTCGTCAAAGAGCAGGTATGGTTGCAGTCGCACCAGCATCTCCTCGCTAACTACGTAGCACTCTGCAAGTTCATCAATTGTTCGCAGACCTCCGCGTATATCTCTGTATTTGACGAGTACCTCGGCTTGACGTGTCGAGAATCCGATTTTCGAGAGATAGCCGACCGAAGCCGTGTCGAGTCGAAATGGAGTTAAGGCCAATGTGTCGCGTGTGCGGCGGGCCTTGCGGCGCGAGGTGTCGTAGTGGTATGCGGGATACTCTTTGGTCTCGAAGGGTTTTAACGCAAACTCCTCACCAATAGAGATATAAGGCTCCAAGCGGCGATACATCTCTTTGCTCACGGTGTAGCACGAAGCCAGATCCTCTTTGATCTCGAAGCGTTTGCCACGAGTGCGATATTTGATAATGCCGAGAGCCTCGTTGCGCGAAAATCCTAATGCGAGCAGCGAGTGGAAATCAATGGTATTGGGATCGAAGACAAAGAGCGAATCACCTTTGACGTCATTTGGGTATCTGTGATGTGTGTTTAGGCTGTCAATCAGTGATGCAGCCTCATACGGTGGGTGTGGTGTGTAGCCGGGATCGAGTGCTCGACGTAATACGATACTACAAACAATCAACGAAGGGATTAAGATCAAGGCCCCTCGAAATTCGTTAGAAGTAAATATTTTACGCAATCGTTTCATCGCTCGTGGCGAAGGCTATTTTCGACGAATGGCCACCAAATTTTGGTACATAAATATTTCGCACGACTCCTCATAACGACGAATCGGATGCAGACCGTGTTTGAGAATGCGATATATCTCGAATCGGGGCGAGAGCAGTGTCCAAATGTCGTGGAATGATACGCGGGCGGCCAGCGTCGTAGCTCCAAATTCGAGCTGGATATAGTCGATGCGACCCTCGTCGATCATCTTACTTGCGCCGCGCAGGGCCTCCAACTCGTTGCCCTCGATATCCAATTTGAGCAGGTCGATACGCTCGATCGAATGGCTGTGGCAATAGTCATCGACTGACACCAATTCGATGCTTTCGGTTTGATCCATCGTGCGGTCAAAACGTTCAAGATCACGCGGATAGAGCGAGGCAAGGGTCGATCCGTCGCCATCGGTATAGAGCGTTGCCGTTGTGGTAGAACTGCCCACGCCCAGCTGGTTCAGGACTATGCCGTCGATGCCTGCGGTGCGCCTTGAAAGCTCCTCAAATGTCGCACGCGAGGGCTCGAAGCAGTGGATCTCGGCTCGTGTACCGAAGACCTCGCTCACCTCGTGGGCGTAGTCGCCAACATTGGCTCCCACGTCGAAGATCACAGCGCGACGCGACAACTCTGCCAAGCGACCACTTAACTCATTCAGCCAGCGACGTTCGCCATTTCGATCGCTATGCTCCGAGTATCCGATGCCCATTGCATAGAGCGTGAATTTAAGCATCGCAGCGTGTAGCGACTGCAATGCAGGGCGGCTCGCAATCGAGGTGTAGAGGTCGGCAACAGCCTTTTTCGCGGACATCTTCATAGCTCTCGTTTTTTTGTTTCGTTATTCGACATAGAGTACCAAACCCTTCAAGTATTCGCCTTCGGGGTGGTAGATATTGATCGGGTGGTCGGCAGGCTGTGTCAGCTGATGCAGAATACGTACGCGGCGACCAGCGATTGCGGCAGCCGAGAAAACGGTCGTGCGGAAAAGTTCCTTGCTAACGGCCTGCGAGCAGCTGAACGTAAAAAGGATACCGCCACTCTTGATTTGCGCCAAAGCGCGGGCATTCAGCTTTTTATAGCCTTGCATAGCGTTGCCGAGCACCTTGTGGTGCTTTGCAAATGCAGGAGGATCGAGAATAATCATATCGAACTTATCGCCGATATTGTGCAGATACTCAAAGGCATCGACCGCAGCCGACGTGTGGCGTACATCTTCGCCAAAATTCAGACGCATATTCTCGTCGGCGAGCTGTACGGCGCGCTCCGAGCTATCGACCGAAATCACCTCTTTGGCTCCGCCCGCCATAGCATAGACCGAGAAACCGCCCGTGTAGCAGAATGTATTGAGCACGGTGCGACCTTTGGCGTAGTGGCGCACAAGCTCGCGGTTGGCGCGCTGGTCGATGAAGAAGCCGGTCTTCTGACCCTTCTCCCAATTCACATTGAAGCGGTTGCCATTTTCGAGCACCTCCTGTGAAGGGTTCTCCGACGATCCTAACAGATATGAATCAACCGCATCGAGTCCAGCCTTAAAGGGTACGGTCTGCGAACTCTTGTCGTAGATTGCGCTGATGCGGTCGCCATAGACCACGCGAATAGCCTCGGCGATCTGCTTGCGCGAGCGATACATACCGACGCTATGGCACTGCACAACGGCTGTCGTACCATAAATATCAACCACTAAACCCGGCAACGAATCGCCCTCGCCGTGAATCAGGCGGTAGCAGGTGGTCTGCTCGTTCTCGGTCAGATCGAGCGAGCGACGAACATCGTAAGCCGTAGCTATACGCTCGTTCCACCACGCCTGATCGATCTCAACTTGCTCGAATGTGAGTACGCGGACGGCAATCGAACCGATCTGGTAGTGGCCGCGAGCGATGAAGTCTCCGCTTTTGGTATGAACATCGACAATCTCGCCTTCGGTTATTCGATCGCGTTCCGAGCGAATATACTCGATCGCACCGGAGAAGATCCAAGGGTGGCGACGCAGGAGCGACTCCTCCTTGCCTCGTTTCAGAAAAATTTGCGCGTACATATCTTTTACTCTTTTGTTTCGTTGTTGTTAGTCTTGCCTGACGGTCTGTTGTTTGCAGGCTTGTTGTTTGCCGAACCGTTTTCGGTAGGTCTGTTGCCTGTCGGTCTGCGGCGGCGGAACGGGCGGCGGTGCGAGTGGGCTTTGTTTTCGGTAGTCGCCTTATTTGTGTTGCTTTCGCTACGCTCTTTATTCGTCTTTGTCGCTTGGGGTTGTATCTCCGCGCCCTCTGTGCTTATCGGCTGTTTTGATGCAGATTTTCGGAAACGGTTTTTTGTGCGCTTCGAGGGCTTCTCATTGGGGACAGCAATCGCTTTACCTGCTTCGGGATCTGTTTTGGGAACAGAATCGAGGGCCGAAAGAATCTCTAAACATACCCAAGCGTCAGTCGCAGCGTAGGCGATCTGCTGCTCGGTCAGCTGAACGGCCTCCCAATTGCTCAATCGTTGCGCCTTCGATACACGTTTGCCGAGCACAATGGCCGAGAGTTTGCGCAGACTTTTCTCCTCGATGCCCCATTGCGGAGCAATCGTTTGCAGATCAATAAAACCCTCCGGACGGATGTGTCGCAATTGACCGAGCGAACGAATGTCGCCTGCCACATCGGCACCGACCTTCTTTACCTCTCGATTTTCAAGCAGATCCTGTAACTGACGACCGAACTTCATTCGGCACAATCGAATCAGGTAGCAACGCTCTTTGGTCGATAGCTGAATGAGCGCAACACGATTTGTAACGCCCGCCTTGAACGAGGGGCGAGTCTCGGTATCGAAACCGATAACCGAATGTTGCGAAAGGTATTCACACGCCTCGTTGAGTTGCGCTTCGGTATCGACAATTTGTACCTCACCCTCAAAACGAATTGCAGGCAGTTCGGCTGTCTGTTCGTTTGTTATGGTCGGAATAAAATGCTGTTCGATACTCATAGCTGACGATTTAGAGCGCAAAGTTACCTATTTATCGTGATAATTCCGCTTATGTCGAGCGAAATTTTGCCATTGGCAAGCATCTGATCAAAGACTTCGACAACTTTTGGTCGCTCGCCACCCATTCGTGCGGTGATATCGCGGAAGGTCGGAGCTTCGAGCTCGTTGATCAGTTGCATTATCTGCTCCTCGATGGTCGCGGGTTGTGTTTTTGCCCTCTTGCGCTGTTCAAGACAGAGGTCGCACACGCCGCAATCGCCCTCGGCCGCACCTCCGAAATAGTTCTCGATAAATGCACTGCGGCAAATCTCCTCATTAAATGCGTAGTTGAGCATCGCCTCGTAACGCTCCAAGCACATCTGCTTGCGATGCAGGTGTGTTTCGGGCGCGATGCGCACATCTTCGGTCGGCAGTCGCTCCTCGTCGAAATAGATCAGAGGCGAGTGGTTTGCGGGAACGTAGCGGATGACGTGCATCTGCCACAGATATTTCAACAACTCGTGCACTCGTTCGACCGTATAGCCGCTCATCATTGCAATCTCGCCCTCGTCAATGGGGCGGAAGTCGGTGAATACGCGGTCGTAAAGCCTTAAAATTGTGCGTAGCAGAATATCAATATCGTTGCGTGTAACTCTCAACTTATAGAGGTCGTCGCGGCTGACGCAGAAGATTATTCGTGCCGGATTCTCCATCTCCTCGGTCAGCGTCAGGTAGCCATTCTGTTGCAACAGTTTGAAGGCATTGACCGCTTTGCCGACAAAGATGTGGTAGCGAGAGCAAAAGTCGTGGATGTTGAACGAGAATGTCGCACCCGCGCCGTCGCCGATGGGTACTTGCAGATAGTTGCAGACCGATTCGTAGCACTTGCGAATCTGCTCGATCGAGGGAAATTCGTTCTCGATACGACGATTGATGCGACATTTGTCGTCGGGCGAGACGAGCAACACGGCATAGGCACGTCGCCCGTCGCGGCCTGCACGACCGGCCTCCTGATAGTACTCTTCGAGCGAGTCGCACATCGTGAAATGGATTACAAAACGCACGTCGGCCTTGTCGATACCCATTCCGAAGGCATTGGTAGCCACGATGATACGCGTACGTCCTTCGGCCCACGCCGTTTGTCGCATATCGCGGTCGGCGTGTCCCAATCCGCCGTGATAGTGGTCTGCCGAGATGCCGTTTTCGCGCAGTAGGGCGGCAACGCGTTCTGTTCCCTCGCGCGTACGCATATAGACAATACCCGATCCCTGCACCTTTTCGATTATTCGCAGCAGTTGTTCGTTCTTGTCATCGACGTGTCGCACGACATATTGCAGATTGGGTCGGGCGAAACTGCTGCGGAAAATGTTCGGAGTATCGAAACGTAACTTATCCATAATATCGGCCGCCACCTTGTCGGTAGCCGAGGCGGTGAGAGCCAATACGGGCGTGTCGGGAATCAGACGGCGAATTTCGGCGATACGCAGATACGAAGGTCGGAAATCGTAGCCCCATTGCGAGATGCAGTGCGCCTCGTCAATTGCCAGCAGCGAAACGCGCATCTTGTCCAGACGCAGGCGAAAAGCCTCTGATCCAAGACGTTCGGGTGCGAGGTATAGGAATTTGACATCGCCATAGACGCAATTGTCGAGTGCGATGTCGATCTGTCGTGGCGAGAGCCCCGAATGGATCGCAACGGCCGAGATTGATCGCTTGCGCAGTCGATCGACCTGATCTTTCATCAGCGCGATAAGGGGTGTAACGACAATACACAACCCATCCTGCATCAGCGTCGGGAGCTGGTAGATGATCGACTTGCCTGCACCTGTCGGCATTAGCGCAAGAGTATCACGGCCGCGCAAGATTGACGAGATCACCTCGCTCTGCATCGGGCGGAACGAGGGGTGCCCCCAATATGTGCGCAGCGTTTCGAGCATTCGCTCCTCGCTGAAAAGTTCTTGCTGTCGATTCATACGACAAAGATACGAATAAATAGCCTAATTTTGAACCCGCGATTTTGAATTATGAATTTTCTTCACCATCTTTGTCTTATCAATTTTGAAACAGAGAAGCGATATGAAGATAGATTCAAAGGTTAAGGTGCGCGATATTGCAGGCGAGAAGGTGGTCATTATGCAGGGCCGTCTGGGTGCCGATCTGACTCGTATTATTCAACTCAACGGCTCGTCGCAGTGGTTGTTGGAGCAGTTGGCTGATCGCGATTTCGAGGTTGTGGATGTTGTCAAGTTGCTCACTTCGCGCTACGATGTCGATGAACAGACCGCCACGACCGATGCGACGGCGTGGGTCGAGCAGTTGCGCGAGCATAAGATGTTAATCGAGTAATCAACTGCAACCGTTTGATTGATAAATCGACGGCCTTGCCACAAACTAAAAGCCTCACCGCTGCAACGGTGAGGCTTTTTCTATGAGTAATTGTCGTGCTTGCTACTTTTTCAGGTCGTAGAAGCAACGCTTGGGTGAATAAACGGTGCCGTCGGCAACCATTTTCTTGATAGTTTTCGAAACATCCTCCTTCGCAATGCCTGTTGCAGTTGCGATGTCGCCGGGACGCATTGCACCCTTCTCTTCGAATGCTTTGATGATTTTGCTCTCCATAGTTGTCGTTTTATTAGTTTTTAATTCAGTAATTTTCTCACCACAAAAATATAACGAAATTTTGAGAAATCTCAATCCCGAACCGAAAATCGTTATCGGAAATTTCGATAGTTCGATAAATATTTCTTATCTTTGTAAAATATGCGATACAATATTAAATATTAAATAGACCTGAAATTTACTATGAAACGAACTCTTTTACTCTTAATGGTTTGCATTATGCCGATGTTCGCATTTGGCCAGAAGCAGGATCGCGTTGAGCGTATGATGCGCAAGATGTCGGTGCGCGACAAGGTCGGACAGCTGTTTGTTATCAACTATGGACACTACACTCCCGAAGGTCAAATCGAAGAATTGATCAAGAAAGATCGCATTGGTGGTCTGATCATTATGGAGGTCGGAATGGAGAAGTACGCCAATCAGATGAACGCATTTCAAAAGCAGTCGCGTATTCCGTTGGCAATCAGTATTGATGGCGAGTGGGGTGCATCGATGCGTTTCGATACGCTGACGCAGTTCCCGCGCAATATGCAGCTCGGCGCGTTGTCGAATACGGATATGGTATATAAGGTTGGTCGTGCAATGGCCGATCAGTTCCGCCGTGTGGGTGTGCATATCAACTACGCTCCGACGGTCGATGTTAATAACAACCCGAAGAATCCTGTTATCGGTCAGCGTTCGTTTGGCGACGACCGCGAGAAGGTCGCAAAGTATGGCGCGGCGTTGATTCGCGGTATGCAGGACGGTGGCGTATGGACCTCGGCAAAGCATTTCCCCGGACACGGCGATACCGATGTCGATTCGCACAAGGCTCTGCCGACACTGCCGTTCGATCGCGCACGTCTGGACTCGATCGAGCTCTATCCCTTCCGCGAGGCAATCAATCAGGATGTTTGGATGGTTATGGTGGGCCACTTGAACGTTCCCGCACTCGATCCGACGGGGCTACCCAGCTCGATTTCGTATCCCATTATCACCAAACTGCTGAAAGAGGAGTTGGGATTTAAGGGTATCGTTGTTACCGACGCGCTCGGTATGAAGGGCGTTTCGACCTATATGCCTGCGGAGATGGTTCCCGTAGCATCGTTTAAGGCAGGTTCGGATATTTTGCTGATGCCGGCAAAGGATTGGCACCGCTCGATCCGCAATATGGTTAAGGCTGTTAAGTCGGGCGAGATTTCGCGTAAGCGTCTTGATGAGAGCGTGCGTAAGGTGTTGAAAATGAAGGAGCAGCTTGGTCTGCTCGATGGCACACCCTTCATCGACCCGAAGAATATCTACGAAGATACCGAGACCAAAGAGGTCATTGATCTGATTCAGCAGGTGTGCGACGCATCGGTAACGATGGTTAAGCGTCCGAGTGTTGCGTTGAAGGGCGAAGGCTCGCTTGCGCAGCTCTTAAAGGAGGGTCGCGCAAAGGAGGTTGTGCTCGATAAGCGAATGTCGTTGGCTTCGCTCGATGGCGCGAAATTGTCGGTTGCAGATGCAGAGTATGCTGTTGTCTATCTGCCTGAATTGCGCGCTCCGAAGAATGATTTTAACTCATACTCAAATATGAAACCTTCGGATATCTATGAGTTCATTTCGGAGTGGGCACGTGATCAGAAGGTGATTCTGGCGGTGATGAACAACCCCTATGTTCTCGATCAGATTGAGATCAAGTCGTTCGACGGTATCGTTATCGGTTACAGCTCGGTCGAGCAGAATATGAAGGCCGTGCATAAGGTATTGGCCGGTGAGATCGACGCCGAGGGTGTTCTGCCCGTCAGCGCAGGCGGTCTGCCCAACGGTTTCAGCGCGAAGTAAGTTACCTGTGTAAGTGTGGACGCGTGAGCTTTGTGCTTCATCTTTGCGCTCCTGCCACAATCAAATAAGAAAGGCGTTCGATCACTCGAACGCCTTTCGTTTGCTTGTTGGTCGCGGTTGCGACTTAAAGCGGCTTATTTAACTGCATTAACAATCTGCTGGAATGCCTCAGGGTTGTTCATAGCGAGGTCAGCCAGAACCTTACGGTTCAGAGCGATACCCGACTTGTTGAGCTTACCCATAAACTGCGAATAGGTCATACCGTTAGCGCGTGCAGCAGCGTTGATACGCTGGATCCACAAGCTGCGGAATGTTCTCTTCTTGATCTGGCGGTGTGCATAAGCATACTGCAAACCTTTTTCAACGGTGTTTTTGGCAACCGTCCATACGTTTCCCCTTGAACCAAAGTTACCCTTGGCAAGTTTTAAAACCTTCTTTCTTCTTGCTCTTGATGCAACAGCATTTACTGATCTTGGCATAGTGTGTGAAAAGTTTTACGAGCTGTCAGCGACGTGATTCTCTCACGTTCTTCGGGGCTGATTTGCTCTTTGATTAATAAAATAAGTTAAAGAGTGAAGCTTACTTGTTTAATTACTTAACCAACAGCTTCTTGATCTTGGGCTCGTCGGCAGCCGAAACGGTGCTCGAATAGCACAAGTTACGCTTTTGTTTAGTCGTCTTTTTGGTCAGGATATGACTGTGATAAGCGTGCTGACGCTTGATCTTACCTGTGCCGGTGAAGGTAAATCTCTTCTTCGCCGCGGCATTAGTTTTCATTTTGGGCATTTTAGTAAACAGTTAAATTAGTTAAACATAGCGTGCAAAGATAATGCTTTTTTCTCAAACACACACTTTTCACCCCAAAATATTTCGATTTGGGGCTCTTTTGGGGTGTTTGGAGTGGGGTAGCGAGGGCTAAAAGAAGCGATAAACCTCCTCGATTACCTCGTCGCAAGACATTTGCGAGGGGTTGGTACCTGGTACGCCTTCGGGCACTTCGGCTCCATATTTCTCGAAATGTTCGATCCACGTCGAGTCAATCTCGCCCGTCTGCATATTGCGGAATGTCATCGGCACCGTCGAGAAGATCGAACGACCATCCTCATCAAGATAGGCCAGTGCAACCAACTCGCTGCAATAGATTGAGTCATTCACGGGGCTGAACACAAAGTCGTAGGTGCAGCCGATATACTCGCGGGCACGCTCAACGGCAGTCTCGCGCAGATGACGAAATTCGGGCTTGACACGCGCAACGGTTACGATGGGGCGGCCGTCGATGGTATCCGAGTTGCCGAGATAGTGGTCGAGCGTAACTTCGCGCACACCCTTGAACACCGCCTCGATTACAGTTGTGTCGTTCTCGTTGATCGAGAGCAGGCCCACGTGCGAATAGCTGATGTTGTCGCGACCAAC
Source organism: uncultured Alistipes sp. (assembly GCA_937899895.1). GTDB lineage: Bacteria > Bacteroidota > Bacteroidia > Bacteroidales > Rikenellaceae > Alistipes. The sequence continues at coordinate 817 of CALBQR010000035.1, read as the reverse complement.
GGCCACGCTTTCGACCGCTTCGGCGAAAGCACTCGGTTTGAAAACCTGAAAAAGCAGGTCGCCGTGTTCCAAATTCGGGGTGTCTGTCGTGGTGGTTGGGGCACAAGCTACGGCCGCCAGAGCCATACCTATATATAATATATAGCGCAATTTCATCATTTTCTTCGGTTTTTATAAGCGTACAACTTACAAATATACGAAAAGTAATCGGAATAACTATAATTTTGCCCCGAAAAATGATCCTTTCACGAACTTTATGAAGGCGAAAATCCCGAAAAAGTGCCCGAAATGCCCCTCTGTGGCCAATTTGGACGAAAAATCGCTCAAAAAAGTTTGTCGGCTAAGTTGCTGATGTTCAAAACAATGAAAAATCGGGTCAAAAATATTTTGAAAAAAGTTTAAAAATTGTTTGGAAGATTGAAATCAAATGCCTTATCTTTGCACCCGCAATCGAGAAGCAAACACGGTTGCAGAGTTCTTAACAGAAAGTTTTTTCGAAAAAAGTTCTCGAAAAATTTGGTGGATTAAAAAAGAGTTCATACCTTTGCAGTCCCTTTCCGAATGTTTCGAGGGGCGCTTCTGAAAGCGGCGAGGTTGCGAGAGCAGCGTAGCAAAGTGGGAGGAGGCGAACAATTTTGGGAGTTCTTTTTAATAGATAGAACAACGTTCTTTGAAGATATTGAGCAGCTAAGTTTTGACACTCTCTTCGGAGAGTATTTCAAAGCAATACCTTTGAGATTGAGCTATGATATTAAAATTTTCTTTTACAATGGAGAGTTTGATCCTGGCTCAGGATGAACGCTAGCGGCAGGCTTAA
>CALBQR010000034.1 GCA_937899895.1 uncultured Alistipes sp. | reverse complement strand
GACAACGTGGCTGGCTGGATCTTGGAGTTGGATCGTGGCGAGGGTATTCCATGGAAGGGCAACTACTCGGGCTGGCTCGATCAGAAAACGAAGCGTCTGGCTATGGAGGAGAAGCAGGAGTCGAAGCGCAGAAAGACCTTGGAGCGAGAGTTGGAGTGGGTGAATATGAACCCTTCGGGTCGTCGTGCCAAGAGCAAGGCTCGTCTGTCGGCCTACGATAAGTTGATGAACGAGGATACAAAGCAGAAGGAGGAGAAGCTCGAAATCTTCATTCCGAACGGTCCGCGTCTGGGTAATGTGGTGATCGAGGCACAAGACGTGAGCAAGGCATTTGGCGACCGCGTTCTCTACGAGGGTCTGAATTTCTCACTGCCTCCCGCAGGTATCGTTGGTGTAATTGGTCCTAACGGTACGGGTAAGACTACGCTGTTCCGTATGATTATGGGATTGGAACAGCCGACATCGGGTAGTTTCCGCGTGGGTGAGACCGTTAAATTGGCATACGTCGATCAGCAGCATAAGTCGATCGACCCCGAAAAGAGCGTCTATGAGGTAATTTCGCAGAATAGCGATCTGATTACACTCGGCAACCGTACGATCAATGCTCGCGCATACGTTTCGCGTTTCAACTTTTCGGGCACCGATCAGGAGAAGAAGTGCGGTATGTTGTCGGGTGGTGAGCGTAACCGCCTGCACTTGGCTCTGGCACTCAAAGAGGAGGGTAATGTACTGCTGCTCGATGAGCCGACCAACGATATCGACGTAAATACTCTGCGTGCATTGGAGGAGGGTTTGGAGAACTTTGCAGGTTGCGCCGTTGTAATCTCACACGACCGTTGGTTCTTGGATCGTATCGCTACGCACATTCTCTCATTCGAGGGCGACTCGAAGGTGGTATTCTTCGAGGGCTCATACTCGGAATACGAGGAGCACAAGCGTGCAATGGGCGAAGATACCACACCACACCGCGTCAAGTATCGCAAACTGATGGAGTAATAACTTTTAGATTTAGATTAGATAATGGCACAAAAACCTTCAATACCAAAGGGCACCCGCGATTTCTCGCCTGCCGAGATGATGCGTCGCACCTATATTTTCGATACTATCAAGGAGGTATTCCGCACCTTTGGCTACGCACCGCTTGAAACTCCCGCGATGGAGAACCTCTCGACATTGATGGGCAAATATGGCGAGGAGGGCGATAAATTGCTCTTCAAAGTACTCAATTCGGGTGATTTTGCAGCGAAAATCAATGCCGACGAGCTTTCAAACTCGAACTCGAATGCGTTGGCCGCAAAAATTTGCGAGAAGGGTCTGCGTTACGATTTGACCGTTCCATTCGCTCGATACGTTGTTCAGCACCAGAACGAGATTTCGTTCCCCTTCAAGCGTTATCAGGTTCAGCCCGTATGGCGCGCCGACCGTCCGCAGAAGGGTCGCTATCGCGAGTTTTATCAGTGCGATGTCGATGTAATCGGTTCGCGCAGCTTGATGAACGAGGTAGAGTTGATACTTATTGTCAAGGAGGTATTCAGCAGACTCAATATCCGCACGGTGCTCAAAATGAACAACCGCAAGATCCTCTACGGTATTGCCGAGACGATCGGTTATGCCGACAAGATGATCGACATCACCGTCGCTATCGACAAGTTGGAGAAGATTGGTCTTGACGCTGTCAATGCCGAACTTATCGAGCGCGGTATCGACGCCGAGGCGGTTGCTCGTCTGCGCCCGATTTTGGAGTTGGAAGGCGATAATATGGCCAAACTATCGAAGCTCGAAGAGGTGATTGGCGAGAGCGAAACAGGTTGCAAGGGCATCGAGGAGATGCGCACGATTTTTGGCTATGCCAAGGCGTTTAATGCACTTTACGACATTGAACTTGACCTGTCGTTGGCGCGCGGTTTGAACTACTATACCGGCGCGATTTTCGAGGTTAAGGCTGTCGATTATGCCATTGGCAGTATCTGCGGTGGTGGTCGCTACGACGACCTGACAGGTATTTTCGGCTTGCCCAACGTATCGGGTGTAGGTATCTCGTTCGGTGCCGATCGCATCTACGACGTTATGTGTGGATTGGATCTGTTCCCCTTGCACGCAACGATTTCGACTTCGGTGCTATTCTTAAGCCTTGGCGAGCAGGAGCAGATAGCCGCTATGCGCGCTGCCGAAGTATTGCGTCGAGAGGGTGTCAATACCGAAGTTTATCCCGACATTTGCAAGATGAAAAAACAGATGGAGTATGCCAATCGTCGTGCTATCCCCACTGTTGTAATCATCGGTAGCGAAGAGTTGGCCGAAGGCAAGGCTACAATCAAACGTATGGATAGTGGCGAGCAGTTCAAAATCGACATCAACGATCTGGTTAAGTACGTGAAATACGCGTATGATGTTTTAATGGATTAACATCCCGATATGAAGCGATTGCTTGCGATATTATTAGCTTTAACGTTGAGTCTTGGGGCGACTGCACAAAGCAGTTCGACCGAGACTCAACCGAAGGCTGATCCATCGCAGCAATTGCAAAAACTTGTTCAATTCTATCGCTATCTGATCGGATTCTATATTGATGAAGTGGATAGCGAACAGTTGGTCGAGGATGCTATCGTAAAGATGCTCTCGGAACTCGATCCCCATTCGACCTATATCGACGCAGAGGAGATGACGGGCGTGCGAGAGGATTTCGATGGCAGTTTTAGCGGTATCGGTGTCGAGTTTCGCGTTATGGACGACACCGTACGCATCGTGAATACCATTGCAGGTGGTCCTTCGGCCGATGTCGGGATATTGCCAAACGACCGAATTATCAAGGTCGATGACGAATCAATCATTGGCATCAAACAGACCGAAGTACCTAAATTGTTGCGCGGCAAGGAGGGAACGAAGGTCGATATCGAGATTATGCGACACGGCGAGGCAAAACCTTTGGGATTTACGATTGTGCGCCGCCAAATTCCGATCAATTCGGTCGATGCCGCATATATGATCACTCCAAAGACCGCCTATATTAAGGTAAATAGATTTGCCCGCAAGACAATGGAGGAGTTCATCGAGGCGATGGCAAAGATGCCACAAGCCAAGCAGGTGATTCTCGATTTGCGCAGCAATGGTGGCGGCCTTATTGACCCCTCGATTGAGATGGCGGGATACTTTCTACCCAAAGATCGCGAGATCGTTTCGACCGAAGGTCGCGTAATGCCAAAAGAGAGGTACAAGGCTCGCAACGGTGGGGTATTCACCAAAGGAGAGGTCGTAGTTCTTATAGATGAGTTCTCGGCTTCGGCCAGCGAAATTGTTTCTGGTGCGTTGCAGGATTGGGATCGCGCAACGATTATCGGCCGACCGAGCTTTGGCAAGGGTCTGGTACAACGACAAATTCCGATGGTCGATGGGTCGGCCGTACGACTGACCGTGGCTCGTTATCACACCCCTACGGGGCGCGTGATTCAGCGACCATTCGAGAATGGCAAGCGTGAGGAGTATTACGGCAACCTTACCAAACGACTTGCGGGCGAAATGGCTCTCGACTCGGCTGCGCTTGATTCTCTTCCCCGATATAAAACATTGATCAAAGGTCGCACGGTCTATGGCGGTGGCGGCATTATGCCTGACATTATCGTTGAGAACGATACCAGCGACTACTCTGATTATTGGGCAGAATTGAGCCGCCGTGGCATTTTGGCCGAATTTGTAGTCGATTATCTCGACTCTTATCGCGCAGAGTTGGAGGCTCGATTCTCAACCGATGATCAGTTTGTCGAAGAGTTTGAGATTAGCGATCAGATGATCGAAGACCTCGTTGTATTTGCCGAGGGGCGAGGCATTGCCCGTAACGATGAGGAGCTGGCGATATCTCGCGACTCTATCGCCGACGTTACAAAGGCACTAATTGCGCAACGTTTATGGGACTCGACAGCCTATTTCAAGGTGATAAATCGCACCAATAACATCATTGCACGTGCTTTGGAGGCCCTTTCCGCAAAATAATCTATTTTTTTAACTCATTGATTACGCGCAATTTCTTATTGCACGTGTAATTTTTCCATATCTGCGATTTTTTTATTTCGCCGATTTGTTATATTTTTACACCGCAAAAAACAATTAGGCGTATGTTAGATTATCAGAAAACAGGAGAAAATTGGGACGAACAAATCTACACCAAAGCTATTAAAGCGGGTCGTAGAACCTATTTCTTCGACGTCAAAGCCACTCGCGGTGATGATTACTTCATTACCATAACCGAAAGCCGCAAACGACCCACACAGAATGGGGATGTAGTATATGACCGTCGAACAATGTTCCTATATAAAGAAGATTTCGAGAAATTTGAGAATGGTCTTTTAGATGCAATCAATTTTATCAAACGAAACAAACCCGAATTATTCAATGCTGACGGCTCGTTGATCCAGCAGGAGAACAGCTACAATGCCGCATCAATTGATGAGGAGTTTGAAAAGTTATAAGGACAAAGAGATACCCCCCCCAAATAAAAACCTCGACTACGATAATCGGTAGTCGAGGTTTTTTATTGAATCTATCGAAAGCAGTTCGCGCTATTTCTTTGAAGCCTTAATAGGCAATCGCTCCCAAAGCCAGCGAGGTATGCAGTGCCAAGCCGATGTTAAAATTGCATATCGCCAATCAATCACCGCCACACGACGACGCTTGATAATTGCTCGCACGATACGCTTTGCAGCATAAGGAGTCTGCATCAACATAGGATATTTATGTCCGTCGGTATCCAACAGAGGGGTAGCGACAAATCCCGGTCGAATATCGGTAAAAGTTATATCCGCCTTATTAATCGCACACTGCTGGGCAAGCGACTGGATATAGCAATTCTGCATACGTTTTGTAGCCGAATAGGAGGGAGCTGCACCAAGACCCTTCGTGCCGGCAATGCTCGACACGACGGCAATTTGCGCGCCTTTTACGCCATTATCCCTGAAATAACGGTAAGCACAACCGACCATTCGGCAGAAGCCCTCACAATTAACACGTACGGTATTCAGTTCGATTGACGGATCAAGCGGAATATTGTTTTTACCAATACCTGAAACGTGGAAATAGACATCAACGCCACCCATCTGCTCGATCAACGCCAAAAGTTGTGTATCGGCATCTGTTTGAGTAATGTCAATAGTGGCAGCGAAAACTCGATCGGGAGCAATCGCGCGAATTGCTTCAAGTGCCTCGGTACGACGACCGCAGACACCAACCTTATATCCTCGTGAGATAAAATCCTCGGCACAAGCACGACCCAGACCCGATGTTGCGCCCATTATAATTATTCGTTTTTCCATATTCTATTTAGTTTTGAGCAAAGCGTTGCAATCGTTGATAAATTGGTTATATCGAAAACGTGCAGTAGCACTCATCGACAGAGTATCTCCAACCGACGAAGGCACAATTCGATATTCGGGACATAGTACCCATATAGGTATCGCATTAACCGACATAGATGCGGGAGCGTCAGCGACACGCGACAAGCATACCTCGACCAACAAGCCGCCATCGCTATATCGCCACTGCTGATTTGACACCATATTTCCCAAAGAGTAGGCCACAGCCCAACGGCTGGTGCTATCACTTTCGATCGTTTGAATTACGTGAGGATGGCTGCCAATTATCAGCTCAACACCTTGACGACGGCAGAAATCGGCAATGGCTCGTTGCGTACGATTGGGCTTGCGCTGGTACTCCTCGCCCCAATGTATCATCACACAAAGAGCATCGATCGTCGAACGATCAACCATTGCAATATCGGCGGCCATTTGTAGCGTATCGATGCGATTGACCACCATTCCGCGCGGAGTGAGGATTCCGTTTGTACCGTAAGTATAGTTCAATAGAGCCAAATTAAAGCCATTCGCAGAGATATACAGCGGACTGCGACTACTCTTCGACAATGAATCGACGTAGGCTCCTGCATATTCGATTCCAAGGCTGTCAAGAATTCCGATTGTCGAGCGTATGCCTGCGGCTCCGCGATCGCAGATGTGATTATTGGCAATGCCGACAGCATCCACACCTGCCTTTTGGAGCGTTACCGCCAGCTCGGCAGGCGAACGGAACATCGGATAACCCGTATATGGAGCTTGGCGAGAAAGGGTAGTTTCGAGATTTACGACCGCCAGATCGGCTTCTCGAATAATAGGGGCGACATACTCAAACGAGCGATCGAACGAATAGACTCCTTCCGAACTCTTGGCCGCAGTCAATTGAGGCGTATGAGCCATCACATCGCCGCCGAAAACAATTCGTGCGCGACGTAACGCGGGCAGCGGCTGAACAGCTACGGCACACGCCGTTGCCGTTCGTTTGCGTTGAGCCGTTACAAACTCCAAATAGACGATCTCACCTGCCACAAGCAGAGCTATCAGCACGGCATAGAGTATCGAGGTGAGGGTTTTCATAAGAGTAGTTAGGCGTTATTATTGATTGCGATATCAAATATACGAATAAATTCTCTATATTTGTGCAAACCAAATCTCTTTTTATGCAGTTTCTGACCGAGCACAATCTCGAAGGTGTAGTCATAGGACTGATAACCTTCATCATTATCGGAATGTTTCACCCGCTGGTGATCAAGGGCGAATACCACTTTGGCGTTCGTTGTTGGTGGGTATTTTTAATCATAGGCATCGCCGCTATTGTTATGGCATTGATGATACACAGCGTTATGTGGTCAGCCATTTGCGGTGTCGTGGGATTCTCTTCGTTTTGGAGTATCGGAGAACTTTTCGAGCAACGTAGAAGAGTGCAAAGAGGGTGGTTCCCAGAAAATCCTAAACGCAAAAAGCATTAAAAAGCGAGAGGCACCGCTGTTCGGCGATGCCTCTCTTCAATTAGTGAGTATGAAATCTCGTTCGAGAGATTTTTCTATTGATTAATTTCGGCGTAGATTTAGAAATTATATTTAACCATCGCCTGAATACGATTGGCACTATTCTTATTGCCACTCATCTCTTTGCGGATACCGTGCAGATACTCCAATGCGATCTCGAAACGGGGAGTGATATGGCAGAACATATTGCCAAAGATATATTGCGCACGACGATACTGATTAGGCGACCAATAACCTGTCTTACGCTCAACCGTAACATCCGAATAGCCGCCAGCAACCTGTAACCAACGTGTTATATTGAACTGACCGGCAGCCATCCACGCATACATCGGCAGAGTTCGCAATTTCGTAGGATCGTCGATACCGACCACCAAATCCATACCCAAACCCTTCAAATCCTGAATATAGGGTGTTATGCCTTTACCGTAGATACCATTAAAGTAGGTGTTCCAACGATTGCCGATTGCCACATTACCACTCAACTGCACACCCCAACCAAACTCGGCCTGGTTCTTACCTTTTGTCAGATTGTGATAATACATATCACGCAATACGCCCGTTACGCGAACGTGGCTATTGGCGCGGCGGCCCCAACTATACTGCACATACATCGGGAAGTCGGGCACACGCTGACGAATCGGAGTAAATGTTTCGCCATAGGTTGCACTAACTTTCGGCAACTCGGCAGCAATACCCATTGAGAAGTGGCGACCAAACATATGCGAATAACGAATCATCGTTGCAAAGCCAAAAGTATAGGCATTCGGGCCCTCGAAGTCGATTGTTTGAGGAGCCGAGTTCAAATCACAAAATGTCGTAACATCTCGGCCCAACGTAAAGCCTGCTACCGAAATATATGCCAATCGCACACGTGGGGTATAGCCCTCCTGACCACCTCGAAAATCGGCCTCAAACATCGCCACAACGCGGCCCAGCGTCGAATTATTGGCTACGGCTTTGAAGTAGATTCTCGATGTCGAAGCGTCCATCATCAATTTTTGTCGCGTTGCATAGTTTCCGGGGATGGGAATGTCGGCAGTAATAAAATCACGGTTATCGACCACGCCCTTAAAGTCATAACCTACACGCATATTGACATTACCACCAATGGCAAATGCAATCTTATTGGTGCGGCTCGAAAAGATCATTTGTGGCAGATAGGGTTGCTCGAAACCGCCTCGGTGAGTCTCGACAAAATCGAGAACAGCCTGATCAATAGCCATCTGGTTGCGAGCACAATACTCTGCATCGTTCATCGCATCGGGATTGACCGTCGTACGTTGCACGCCAAGCAGATAGACCACCGGCTTATAATCCTCATTAGAGTTCTGCGCCGAAACGGTCGCAGACATAAGGAGTGCAGCAATTAGGAATCGAATTGTTTTCATAGGCATTGAATTAAATTAAAAAATAGTTCATTTCATTGCTTTCAATGACTCAATAAGTCATCTTTGATTTGTTGTTCAACGAGTTATCGCACCGCTTTCAGAGCAAGTTGTATGCCAAATTGCCAAATGAACACGATGTTGTTTTCTCACTCGTCGATGAATAAAACCCAAATCACAGATAGATACTATCAATCCCAATTGCCTCTCTGTGTTATCCCGAAAGGACCTCCTTCAAAATTGCGATAAACAAAAAAGCAGGGAGAGCATTCACTGCTGTCCCTGCCAACACATCAAACCTAATTTATTAACACCTAACGGAGTTTATTGTGTTTTGCATTACTGCCTTAATTAATTTAGTGCGGAGCTATTAACGCGGGCCACCGTGCATACCGCCCGGAGGAGGACCCATAGGACGTCCACCGCCCATTCCGCCGCGACCGCCACGACCACCCATACCTTCGTAGTCGCCGATATTCTTCGAGCCCTTCTTACCGAAGTGGCGCAAGTTATAGACAAACTGAATGGTATAGTAGCGACCAATCACGTTATTCCAGCTATTCTGCGTATAACCCGAACCTGTCGAGCGCGAGAATGCGCTGTTCTGATTGAATACGTCATTCACACCAATCTGAATCTCGCCACGCTGATTCTTAAATATCTTCTTACCGAGGAAGAGGTTACAAAGCAGGAAATCCTCGTTGTAGTCATTGGTATAGCCCTTATATTGGTTATAGACGCAGCTACCCGTGAAGGTGAACCCCTTCCAGAATGACACCTTCATATTGAGCGATGCCGAGTGGTTGAAGTAGCGGTTTTTAGCCTTTGCCTGCGAGTTTAGAGCCTCGTTATAGTTACCATTCCAAGCCAACGTAAAATCGACATTCTCCGAAATATTCGATCCCAATACCGCACCAAAGTTATAACCCATATTGCTTGCGTCGTTCTTAACGCCATTGATCATCGAAGGAGTGATCGAGTAGCTAACACCCGCACGCAGGTTAAGGTTACACTTCATAAAGCTCAACGGCGTTCCGAAGCTCATCATACCGCGCACCGACCACCGACCATTCATATTTTCGTAGGTCGAGTATTGCAGCGGGGTGTAATCAAGACCCGTAATTTCGCTCGATGGGTTGTAATAGACGCTGCTGCCGATATAGTCCTGTGTAGCTGAGAACATACCCATCAACATCAATGTACGGCCCTTTTCGACATTCGAGTGAACGTAATGAGCTCGAATACTGTGCGAATATGATTGATCCAGATTAATATTACCCGTCGAAACATACTGCGCATTTGTAACGTCTTTAATATTCTGCAACTGCGTCAGGCTCGGCTCGTCGGTCGAAGAGCTGACGTGAACACGCAACGAGTTCTCCTTATTGAAGAAGATGTTAGTCATCAAGAAATAGGTTACATTGTCGAAATCCTTCTTGATCTTCTGCTCATTTGTCGCATTCTCATTAAGCAAACCATCCAAAATAGCGTGCTGATAATAGACATTCGCCACAACCGTATTACGCTCTTTCGAGAATCGGAAACCGGGACCTACGCGATGCGTTGTATAGGTACGCTGCGAATTGGTCGAGAGCGCGGGCGAGGGGGTCAGACCCGTCGGGTCGAAATCCTCACCTGTAACATAGGCCGACTTATCGCTCTTCGAGTTGTTCATTCCGAAACGATACTGCATACTCAACTGCGAATACTTCGACAACGGCTCGGTATAGTTGAACGTACCATTGAAGTTTAGGCTATTCGAGGGAGTTTGAGTATAGAGGTAACGCAATTTCAACGGAGCCTCCAAATCCTCGACATTAACCGTATCGGGGTCATAACGCAAAGCCTCGGCCGTATTCGACCAACTATTGCGATGATACTCGCGATCGTTGTAACGCACATTTCCACTGACAGTAATCGTACGACCGGCCTTACCCAACTTGGCGCGATACTGCAAGAACTCGCTGATGTTGTATCCGCGATTCTTCGTTTTGGTGTAATTGTCGATAATACTTAAACCGCTCTCACCAAACTGCTGACCATTGGTCGTAGAGTAGGGGTTATTGAGCTGGAAGCTGAAACCCGTACGCGACATCAGCGACTGATTCTCCGAAATTTTCCAGTCCAATCGCGCATTGAAACGGTGGTTATTGTTCAAAGTCTTTGAGTAACCCGACTGATTCAGAGTATCGATAGGCGAGGGGGCCTCGTACCACTTCTCCAAACGCGAATTATTAACGGTATTGGTATTGTTGAAGAAATAGTTACCCTGGAAAGTTACCTGCTCCTTCTTGCCCCACGCAGTCGAATAGTTCAAACCAAATGCATTGACCGATGCGACACCTGCCTGCGGACGAACCATATACTGGCCAACACCGCGACCACCGCCGCCACCTGAAACCTCCAAAATATCCTCAAACGAGAAATTCTGCTGGTTGATATTGTTGAACAAACCGAGAATCGAGAGTCGGTGCTTGCCGTGGAATATATTGACATTACCACCAGCCAAATATTTATGATTGGCAATTGCATTCTCATTATTGTCGTAGCCATAACCCGCATAGAGCTTACCAAACTGACCTTGGCGCATATGCTTATGGGTAACGATATTCAGAGCCTTATAGCCCTCGCCATCATCCATACCCGAAAACTCGGCCTGATCGCTCAACTTGTTATATACCTCGATGCGATCAACGGTCTGCGCAGGCAGCGATTTGATAGCTGTGGTTACATCATCACCAAAGAACTCCTTGCCATCGACAAAGACCTTCTTGACCGATTCGCCCTGCGCCTCGACCTCGCCGTTATTGATGGTGATACCGGGCATCTTTTTCAGCAAACCTTCGACATCGGCGTCGGCCGAAACCTTGAATGCGCCTGCATTGTAGCTTACCGTATCGCCCTTTTGAGAGGTACGCAATGCCTGAACCTCTTTAACGACCTTTTCAATCTGCTCCGAGGTGGGTTTCAATTCGAGCTTACCTATATTCTTATTTGCCGAATTAACCGTTACCTCCTTTTCGAGATTCTCATAGCCGATAAATGAGATGACCAATTTATATTTACCGTAAGACAAAGCGGGGATCTCGACCGAACCCTTGTAACCAGAAGTTACATATTTCTTTTTGTTTGGACTCTTTTCAGACGTATATTCGACAACAGCACCGGGGATTGTTTCGCCCGTAGCAGCATCGACTAATTGCGCCGTTACTTTACCTGTCGATTGAGCAAATGCATTTGCCCAAACAAAGCACGATAAAATGGCTATTAATACAACTCTTTTCATTGGTTATTTTTTAATTTTCACAATCACAAATCTATCACAAATTTCGTGTAAAAGCACAAAAAAGGCGGTGAAACGCCCAAATTGGGGTGTCAACCGCCCAAATGACCCGTTCAACCGACCGCGAACGGAGACTTCACCTCGTTTATCGAGGCATATATCTCTTCAACTTCGGAGCAATAATTGCCTCCATCAAATCGTAACCTGCGGGAGTGGGATGTACGCCGTCCTTGGTATATGCACGATCCAAACCGCCCTCGCGGTCAACCATCGGCTCATAGAAATCAACCCACTTGCAACCATACTTGCGAGCCAACTTTTTAAGCATCTTATTCAGTTCGAGAATCTGCCACGAAACATTGCCCAGATCCTTGCGCCACTTGTACTGCTTAACGGGCAATACCGAGCACAGAATAACTTTAATACGGTTAGCCTTTGCCAACTGAATCATCGACTCGATATTCTGCGCGATATGCTTCAACGAGATATAACCATTATTGCGAGCGACATCATTCGTGCCCGCCAAAATCACAACCGCACGGGGTTCAAGATCAATCACATCCGCACGGAAGCGGCTGATCATCTGCTGCGTAACCTGACCGCTGATACCACGACCTGCAAAGTTGTTGTCATTAAAATAATCGGGGTGCATCTCATACCAGCATTGCGTAATCGAGTTACCCATAAAAACCACCGTCGGAGCCTTCGTGAGAGCCTTGTTGGCATTTTCATAACGAGCATAATCGGCCCAATCCTTATCCTTCTTCTGCGCCGAAGCCACCAGCGGCAACAAGGCAACAAAGAGCATCAATAGCTTTTTCATTTTGTTTATAGTTTTTGTGATTAATGACATTTACTTGGATACAAATTTAGTAAAAGTTGCCAGAAAGGCAAAATGTTTTTTAACTTTGTGATATCATTCAACCCAAATTCAGAAACCGATGAAATCTTTTTTCCACACAATGATAATAGCCGCTACGGCTATTCTTGCAGCTTGTGGTTCGCCCGAAACGAGCACCTACAAGGTTATCTCTTACAACATTCGATTACTGACCCCATACGATACCGACAGCCTTCATTGGGACGTTCGCAAGCCCGCAACGATCGAGATGATCAACCAAGAGCAGCCCGACGTATTCGGTCTGCAAGAGGCCGTGGATGAACAAGTTGCATATATCGAAGACAACTGCCCGCAATATGCACGCGTTGGCGTTGGTCGTGACGATGGCGACAAGGCGGGCGAATTTATGGCGATCTTCTATTTGCGCGATAGATTTGAGTTGCTTGATTATTCAACCATTTGGTTGAGCGAAACACCCGACACCGTTTCAATGGGTTGGGATGCAGCATATCCTCGCACTGCAACCACCGTCATTATGCGCGACAAGGCAACCAACAAGAAGTTTGCATACATCAATACCCATTTCGATCATAAGGGCAAAGTGGCACGCATTGAGTCGGCAAAGATGATTGCCGAGCGCATTGCAGCAATTAAAGCCAAAGGCATTGAGTCGGTTATCGCTGGTGGCGATTTCAATAGCCGTTTGGAGGATTCGATGCTGATTCCGATGCAGGAGGCTCTTGGCTATGCACGTAGCGACAGCCCCGTAACAGACAATAAAGGCACGTTCAATAATTGGGGCCGCGTAACTGCTAGCCACATTATCGACCACTTTTTCTACACGGGCGTAACCCCCAAAGAGTACCACACCCTCGACGGCAACTACGGTGCTCCCTACATCTCGGATCACTATCCAATCGCATTTACGTTTGAGATGTAACTCAATCTGAACAATACAAAAACACCCCCGATCATTTGCATATCGGGGGTGTTTTATTTATACAAAGAGTCAGAGTTATTTACTCCCACTCGATTGTTGCGGGCGGTTTCGACGAAACGTCATACACTACGCGGTTAATACCCTTTACCTTATTTATAATATCGTTCGACATCTTTGCCAAGAAATCGTAAGGCAGAGGATACCAATCGGCAGTCATACCATCAGTCGAGGTTACGGCACGCAGAGCTACGCAATTCTCGTAAGTACGCTCATCGCCCATAACGCCTACGCTCTGAACGGGCAGCAGAATAACGCCTGCCTGCCAGATCTTATCGTACAGACCCCACTCGCGCAGACCGTCGATATAGATCTTATCAGCCTCCTGCAAAATTGCAACCTTTTCGGGAGTGATATCACCCAAGATACGGATTGCAAGACCCGGACCGGGGAAGGGATGGCGACCCAACAACAGCGGATCAAGCCCCAGCTCACGACCGACACGACGCACCTCGTCCTTAAAGAGCAGACGCAGCGGCTCAACGATCTTCAAGTTCATCTTTTCGGGCAGACCGCCTACATTGTGGTGCGACTTAATGGTTGCCGAAGGGCCTTTGACGCTAACCGACTCAATCACATCGGGATAGATCGTACCCTGAGCCAGCCATTTAACTTCGGTAAGTTTCTGTGCTTCTGCATCGAACACCTCGATAAAATCGCGACCGATAATCTTACGCTTGCGCTCCGGCTCGCTCACGCCTGCCAAATCAGCATAGAATTTAGCCGACGCATCGACGCCGATTACATTCAAGCCCATATTGGCATACGACTGCATCACATCCTCAAATTCGTTTTTGCGCAACAAGCCAGTATCTACGAAAATACAAGTCAGCTGACTACCGATTGCCTTATGCAGCAGCAGAGCTGCCACCGACGAATCGACGCCTCCCGACAGACCCAGCACAACCTTATCATCGCCGATCTGCTGGCGCAGTTTCTCGACAGTCTCCTCGACAAACGAGGCAGGTGTCCAATCCTGCTTATGACCGCAGACACCAACAACGAAGTTCTGCAACAACTCCTTGCCCTCGGTCGAATGATAAACTTCGGGGTGGAACTGAATACCCCAAGTCTGCTCACCCTCGATACGATAAGCAGCTACACGTACCGACTCGGTGCTTGCGATGATTTTGTAATTTTCAGGCACACGTACGATGGTATCGCCGTGCGACATCCACACCTGCGTAGTCGCCGACAAACCTTTGAGCAGGGGGTCGTTAGGTTCGGCTACCGTCAGCATTGCACGACCATACTCGCGCGTACCCGACGGAGCAACCTCACCGCCGAAATTATGCGACAGATACTGCGCGCCATAGCAAACGCCAAGCAGAGGTTTCTTACCCTTGATCTGCGACAGATCGACCTGCGGAGCGTCCTCATTACGCACCGAAGCGGGGCTACCGGAGAGAATCACACCGATAAACTCGTCCAGATTGGGAACTTTGTTGTAGGGGTGAATCTCGCAATAGACATTCAATTCGCGCACGCGGCGAGCGATAAGCTGCGTGTATTGCGAACCGAAGTCGAGGATTAAGATTTTCTCCATAGTTCTATTTGGTTATTAATTGTTTTTCATTCGTAGCACTTTCTGGGGCAGCCGACGTTTAGCGCACCTGAGCACCTGCCTGACGCTCAAACTGCGACATAAGGTTGTTCATCACCTTGTCGATCACTTTATCGGTCAGCGTCTGGCTCTTATCCTCCAAAACGAAACTCAAAGCGTACGATTTCTTGCCTGCGGGCAACTTATCGCCCTCATAAACATCGAACAGCGATACGCTCTTCAACAATTTCTTTTCGGTCGAAAGCGCGATCGAGCGCAATTTCTCGAAGGTTACCTCCTTATCAACCAACAGAGCCAAATCGCGCTTCACCTCCGGGAACTTCGACAACTCTTCGGCTGCAATGCGATGTTTCTTCGATGCCTTCAACAGACGATCGAAATCCATTTCGAGGAAATAGACCTCCTGCTTCAAATCAAACTTCGCACGAATCTTCGACGCTACAACACCCATACGCAACAACTCCTTGCCATTGATCTGAACCGACAGAGCCTCGGCGAACAGATCGGTCTGCACCTTCTCGCTCTTTAACGAGTAGATGTCCAAACCGAAGCGACGCAGAACCTTCTCGGCTACGGCACGCAGAGTATAGAAATCGGACTTCTCGGCGCGTACATTCCACGACTGCGCAGCCGATGCGCCCGTTACCGTAATTGCCAAACGATAGTTCTCCGAGTAGGGAGCCAGCGAGTTATCCTCGTTCTTTGCCTCGGCGTTATAGTAGTAGCAATTACCAAACTCATATAGTTTCAAATCGCCATTACGGTGATTTACATTGAGCTGAACAGCCTCCAATGCATTAAACAGCAACGTCTGGCGCATTACATTCAGGTCTGCACTCAACGGATTCATAATACGAACGCAATTCTCGGCCTTGTAGCTCTCCAAACCTTCGTAATACGATCCCTTTGTAAGCGAGTTGCTCATAATCTCGACAAAACCATTATCGGTAAGCAGGTCGCTGACCATATTGACAATCTTATTCTTGTCGGGTTTCGGAGCATACGAAAGGGTAGAATTGACGTGCTGGGGAATTTCGACATTATTGTAGCCATAGATTCGCAAAATATCCTCGATCAAATCGGCCTCACGCTGCACATCTACACGATATGCAGGAACTACCACCGACAGAACGCCATCCTTTTCTGCCTCGATCTCTACCTCCAATGCGGCAATGATCGAGCGAACGGTCTGCTCCGGAATCTCCTTACCGATCAATGCATTCACGCGCTTCAACGAAACATCGAAACGGAACGGAGCGATCGGAGCAGGGTAGAGATCAATGATCTCCGAAGAGATCTTGCCACCGGCCAGATCGCGGAACATCAGCGCGGCACGTTTCAGCGCATAGACCGTGCGATCGGGATCGATACCGCGCTCAAAACGGAACGACGAATCGGTATTAAGGCTGTGTCGCTTTGCGGTCTTACGCACCCAAACAGGGTTGAAATATGCACTCTCGATGAAGATGTTGGTCGTCGTATCGCTCACGCCCGACTCCAAACCGCCAAATACGCCTGCGATACACATCGGCTTATTAGCATTGCAAATCATCAGATCCTGCGCCGACAACTTGCGTTCAACGCCATCGAGAGTTACGAACTGTGTGCCCTCCTCGCAAGTGCGAACAACGATCTTGCCGCCCTCGATCTTATCAGCATCGAAAGCGTGCAAGGGCTGACCCAGCTCAAACAAAATATAGTTGGTAATATCGACCAGATTATTCTTGGGGTTGATACCCACGGCGCGCAACGAATCCTGCAACCATTCGGGCGACGGAGCGATCTTGCAACCCGTAACCGTTACACCCGCATAGCGAGGAGCTGCCTCGGCATTAGCCACTTCGACATCAATTTTCAAATCGTGATTATCGACCGAGAACTCATCAACCGACGGCCAAGTCAGCTCAACCGACTGGCCGTTAGCAGCCAGATATGCCGCCAAATCGCGTGCAACGCCAATATGCGACGCTGCATCAATACGATTGGGGGTCAGACCGATACCGATCAGATAGTCGTCCTTAACATTCAGATATTCCTTCGCGGGCATACCTACGGGAGCGTCAGCGGGCAACTCCTTAATGCCATCGTGGTCGGCACCGATACCCAACTCATCGTCGGCGCAAAGCATACCGAACGACTCGACACCGCGAATCTTGCTCTTCTTGATTTTGAAGCCCTCGGTTTCGCCCATCGGGTAGAGTACCGCGCCAATGGTAGCGCAGAGCACTTTCAAGCCTACGCGCACGTTGGGAGCACCACAAACGATATTCAACGGCTCGCCTGCACCGACATCGACAGTTGTTACGTGCAAGTGATCCGAATCGGGGTGATCTACGCAGGTCAATACCTCGCCAACAACCACGCCGGCCAGACCGCCACGAATGGTTTCGATCTTCTCGAATTCTTCAACTTCGAGACCTATATCTGTCAGAATTTCAGCGATCTTCTCTGCCGAGAGATCGGTTTTCAAATAATTTTTCAGCCAATTATAAGAGATATTCATCGTATATGTAATTATTTATTTTGTACGAATTGTGATTAAAAACGTACAAAGTTATAAAATAAATCGGGAAAGCGCACCTTTTCCTGCGATAAATCGCCCTCAAATATGGCAATTTTCTACTTCGAGCTACCTCGAACCGAAATAGAGGAAGATCATACCGATCAGAATCAGCAACAGACCTGCCGCCTTATTCTTCACATTACGCTCGCGGAAGATCAACGCACCGCCCAAGAACGACACTACAACCGATCCGCGACGTACCATCGAAATAATCGAAATCATCGAATCCTCCTGCGCCAGCGAGTAGAAATACAAGAAATCGGCAACCGTCAAGAAGAGCGTTACAAGCAGTATTACCCAAGTCCAACGGAACGGGGTAGTACTCTTACGCGTCGGGTACCACAGCGCAATAATCACCGTACCCATAATGATTGCCAGATAGAAATTACACCACGCCTGCACAAACATCGGCGCAAGTTTCATCATTATATACTTATCGTACAGACCACTTGCAATGGCAGCCAATGCCGCTACAAGCAGGCACAGAATCCACTTATTGTGCTTAAAGTCGATACCCTCCTTTTTGCTCGAAAAGCTGAGCATAAAGATTGCCGCAATTGCCAGAATTACGCCAATCCACTGATAGAGATTCAGTCGCTCACCAAAGATCAACATAGCACCAATCAACACACCGACGGGTCGTGTTGCGTTAATCGGGCCAACGATCGTAATCGGCAGATGTTTCATTGCCACGTAGCCGAATATCCACGAGGTTAGCACGATACACGCCTTTATAAAGACGTGTTTATGAGCCTCCCAACCAAGCGACGGCACCTCAAACAGCGTTCCCTCACCAATGCCCCAGCCGAAAATCGACGAAAGGATTAACGGCAAAAAGATCAGAGCCGAAAACAATGTATTGAAAAACAGAACGGGCAATACCGCATTATTGAGCAGAGCTCGTTTCTTGCAAATATCGTAACAGCCATGTATCGCAGCAGACACGAAGGCCAAGATTAACCACATATCGTTCAGTAGTTTTAGTTTGGTTATCTAATGTTAAAGCTCATCGCTATAAACCGCATCGGGCAGAGCGTGCAAATTGTAGCACGATGCCATCGAACGGCCATACGCACCCGCCGATTGAATTGCCACCAAATCGCCTCGATGCAGTTCGGGCAATTCAACATCGCGAGCAAAAATATCCGACGATTCACACACCGTTCCTGCCACCATACAGCTCATCTGCGGAGCATCAGGCGAAGTGAGATTGATAATGCGGTGGTGCGCTCCATAAAGCGCAGGGCGCATCAGTTCGGTCATCGACGCATCAACGATAGCCACCTCGCGACCTGTCGGGGTAGTTTTACGATAGAGCACACGCGAAATCAGCTCACCACATTGGCCGATAATCGAGCGACCCAACTCGAAATGCACCTGCTTATCACCGACATCGAGTGAGCGGGCAAATGCAGCAAAATAGTTCTCAAAATCGGGAACAGGAGCGCGATCAGGATCATCATAATCAATACCCAGACCGCCACCCACATTGATATGCTCCAATGCGAAACCGCGCTGCTCGAACCAACGCGAAATCTCATTCACGCGGCGACAAAGATTCTCAAAAACGGTCATATCCAAGATTTGCGAACCAACGTGAAAATGCAGACCGACAATACGGATATTACGCAGCTGTTCGAGTTCGTCGGCCACCTGCTCAATTTCACGGTACGAGATACCGAACTTACTGTCGCCGTGTCCTGTCGAGATATGTTTGTGCGTTTTGGGATCAACGTCGGGATTTATTCGCAGAGCCACATCGACCGTGCGACCCATCTCGGCAGCGATCTGATCGATCACCTGCAACTCCTGGCGCGATTCACAATTGAAAGCCAAGATATTTTGCTCGATCGAGTAGCGAATCTCCTCATCGCTCTTACCGACACCTGCATACACCACCTTACGCGGATCGAAGCCCGACTCAACAGCCTTGCGTACTTCATTACCACTAACGCAATCAACACCAAGACCATAACTGCGAATAACCCCCAACAGATGGTCGTCGAAATTAGCCTTCAAAGCGTAGTGAATATGGTAGCCGTAGCGTGTCGATTGCTCGACAGCGCACTGCAACGTGCGATGTAGCAACTCCACATCGTAGAGATAGAACGGAGTGCGATATGTTGCGAGTTTGTCAATAATCTGGTTGCTAAACATAGTGTTGGTCTAAAACGTAGTTTCGGCGGCAAAAGTAGAGCAAATAAACGATACTCGCAACTTTTGCCACCGAAACATTCTTTTTTTATGTCGGTAGTTTACTACCGAACAGCATCTGCGCGCTCAACAACTGCCTGAACAGAGCAGGGGAGGCCCTCTTCGGTTATACCCTCAATAACCACATCGTAATCGGTCGCTCGATCGGCTGTGTAAAACTCAATCGTAGCACAGCCCTCTTCATCAAATTGCACGGCAGGGACCCAAGCTACGGTTGTACGCAAATCGGGCTGATTCGGAACATCATATTTGGGTTGATAATACTCGACCTTCTGCTTATAGCCGAGAGGAACGATCGAGTTTATCGATGCATTCTTACGATACTTGCGCAGATGATCGGGTTTGAGTTTATAGAATATAACCGATTGAGGGATTGTGTCAGGTCCGACCACTCCCGCGCGCAATGAAGGCACAAACGACACCGACACAACATCTTCGCTCGGAATATCCCAAAGCTCTTCAATCGGAGTTTCAAGGTCATCGACATAGATCAAAGGCACAACATACTGATTTGTCGATATCTCTACGCTATCACTTTCGAGAACCTCTGTCAGAGTAATAACACCTCTTTTCTCACGAGTGGCAAACGTACCATCAGGCATAGCGCGAACGCCGTGCAATTTGGTTGCAAGATCCCAAGCCGTAGCGTGGGTCTTCGCAAATTTCGCAACAGGCAACTCATAGGTCGGCACAACGCCTTTGAAGACCGATGATTCGAGAGGCTTTGCTTTGACTACAATCTCTTCAATATTAATCACTCGCATACCGCCCTCCTGATAATACTTTTCCTTATTGGTATTAAGATACTCATCGGGAATATAATCCTCAATCTTGCCATCTTTCAACCGCGTGAATATTTGTGATTTGGGGAACGGCATACGATTAGCCGCAAATTTCACTCCCAACACATTATCCTGTCCTTTACGATTGAGTACGCTGACTGTATATAGGGTTGAATCGGGGTAGTCTAATCCATCAATGCGGAACTTTCCGTTGCGTTCATCTCCGAGAGTAAAGGTCTCGAATGTTTTGGTATAACTATTATGTAGAACGATTTGTGCGCCCTTCGGCTCTCGATTGAAAGCATTGGTAATTCGGCCCTCGATTGATTGTGTCTGCTCAAATCCAACGGCTGGCAAAGCCATCGAATCACGTACTACCTCGCCAATATCGAAACGTCGCCAACCCTGCGTCATCATAAGCAGGTCGATATGTTCGCGTGCAGCACCGAAATACTCGGCAGGAGCCTCTACAAAGCCACCCAGATCCGATGTCAGCAAAAGGCTTGTAACGACATTCTCTTCGGAGCTATCGCGACGCACCATTCGTTTATCGGTTACGGTTGCTGCATAATCGCCATTAACGACATCACCAGAGGCATTTACGACCTTTATATTAAGTAAAACTTTTTGACGTTTGCGAGTAACGGGGGCAGCCGTTTTGCTCTCCACCTTGAACTGCTCCGTAGGGTGGCGGAAGAGCAATCGTTCGCTATAAATTCGACCCGTCGTGCGATCATAAATTGCAACCTGCGAAATGCCCTCCAAAAGGATATTTTCGGGTATCGAAAATTCGTTTGACAGATCATTAACCATACCGACCAAAGCTCCGCGCGAATGGATCAATGCGCCCAAATTCGAGCAATCGAAATCGGGAGTCGATAGCAGTTGGCACGCCCAATTCTCACCCTTACGTTCAATACGCAAAGCACAGCCCTCGCGCTTGGCCATCGGTATCGCATAATGCAATTTGCGTCCTTCGTGCTCCACCTCGGCATAATATTTCACACCTGCTTTCGGGACAAATTCAAAACTACCCATACCACGATGTTGAGCCGCAAAGGGGCATATCTCTGCGCCCGATTCGTCGCGTACAACGCCTACAATATCACGGCTATATCCATCAGCACCGATAGCCTTGAACGCCACGCGCTGCTTAACATCGGCAATTAAATCACCGCCTTCGGGCATAAAATCGACACTGATTGAGTTGCTCACATCGGGAAGCAAAACTGTAGTCTGGAAGTCGCGATTAGGCACTTCGAGCGTCATATCAATCTCACCCACAACACCTTCAACCGGTGTATATTCGATACGGACCTGGCCATAGGAGTCGGTGCGCAGTGTAAATTTACGCGACTTATTACCTTCGCGTTTTTCGACACACTGCACTCGATAACCGACATACGGGCCATCAAATCCATAGAAACGAACCAAAGCCGTCGCCGTATTATCCTCGCCCAACACATAGCTAACTTCGTGCATCACCACATCGTCAATCGAATTACCGATCTCAATACGACGACGGAAGAAGAAATCTTCCGACCAATTGGTCTGCCAACGGGTATAGGCAATCAGCGCGTAGCTACCCGCCTTGATGTCCGAAGGCAGGTCGATAGCATTGTTGAAGCCTGTCGAATCGCGCTTAATTTTAATTCGCTGCACGAGATTATCGCCCGCATCGACCAGATCGACATAGAGGTAGTTTGTCGGAGTCTGGCCCGTATGTGATACGGCATCAACAACCCAACCTCGCATCCAGATACGTTCACCCGCCGAGTAGTAGGGTTTGTCGGTCATCAAATAGACCTTCTCTTGAAGGCTGTTGGCATACATTCGCGCAAAGCCGTCAAGCAGACGATCTTGCGGCTGCTGTTGTGCCAAAGCCACCACTGACAGCATTAACGCAACAAGGAATGTAGTGTATCGTTTCATAGCTATTTTTATTATCTATCTACATCTGCACGTTCGACAACTGCCTGAACGGAGCAGGGGAGGCCCTCTTCGGTTATACCCTCAATAACCACATCGTAATCGGTCGCTCGATCGGCTGTGTAAAACTCAATCGTAGCACAGCCCTCTTCATCAAATTGCACGGCAGGGACCCAAGCTACGGTTGTACGCAAATCGGGCTGATTCGGAACATCATATTTGGGTTGATAATACTCGACCTTCTGCTTATAGCCGAGGGGTGTTATTCTGCCCACCGATGGATTCTGATTGGATTTACGCAGATGTGGAGCTTTAAGTTTATAATACAGAGCACCGACATTTGTATATCTATCATCCATAATTCCCGCACGGGCAGGAGATATATACGATACCGAAATCACATCTTCGCTCGGAATGTTCAATAAATCATCTTGCGTAATAGGCATATCATCAGCATAAATACGTGGCGAAACAAACACTCGCGGAGTTAATGCAGACAGCGGAGCACCGGCAAGTACCGCATTCATCGTAATAACCTCTCTGTTCGGTTTAGTAACCATCATTCCGATACGGATACCCTGTTTCATTCGCATACCGGGTATTTTCAGAGCCAAGTCCAATGCGGTAGCGTAGTGCTTTACAAATTTAGCGGCATAGACCACGTGAGTAGGTCTTACACCTTTGAAGCGCGACGATTCAAGTGGCTTGGCCTTAACCACAATCTCCTCAATATCGATTACTCGCATACCGCCCTCTTGATAGTACTTCTCTTTATTCGTATTGAGATACTCTTCGGGGATATATTGCTCAATCTTACCATCCTTAACGCGAGTATATATTCCGGCCTTCGGGAAGGGTAGTCGCGGCTCCCACAACTTTGCACTCAACACCATATTCGCACCTTTGCGAGTCAGCGTAGTGATTGTATAGGTCGTAGAATCGGGATAATCCAAGCCCTCGATACGGAACTTACCATTGCGCTCATCTCCGAGCTGGAAATATTCGGTTTGTTTGGTTCGGCTGTTGTGAAGAAGAACCTGCGCACCCTTCGGTTCTCGGTTAAAGGCGTTGAAGATACGACCCTCGATTGCCGCCGAACGTTCAAACGCAATAGTCGGCAGAGCGACCGAGTCGCGAATAACCTCACCAATATCAAAACGTCGCCAGCCCTGCGTCATCATAAGCAGATCGGTATGCTCGCGTGCAGCTCCGAAATATTCGGCAGGAGCCTCTACAAAGCCACCCAGATCCGATGTCAGCAAAAGGCTTGTGATGATATTCTCGTCGGAACTTTTGCGACGCACCATTCGCTTGTCGGTTACAGCAACCGCGTAATCGCCATTAACAATTTCGCCAGAGGCATTTACGACTTTTATATCAAGTGATACTTTCTGTCGCTTACGGGTAACAGGGAAGGCCGTTTTGGTCTGCACCGAGAACTGGTTGTCGGGGTGGCGGAAGAGCAGTCGCTCGCTTAAAATTTGACCTGTCAGGCGGTTGAAAACAGCCACCTGCGAAATGCCTTCCAACAACATCTTTTCGGGTATCGGGAAGCTCGTTGTCAGGTCATCGACCAGATAGACCAACGCACCGCGCGAATGAACCAACACGCTCAAATTCGAGCGATCGAAATCGGCCGCCGAGAGCAGTTCGCACATCCACTTGTCGCCATCACGCTCAATGCGCAAAGCACAACCCTCGCTCTTAACTTCCGGCATAGCATAGCGCAATTTGCGATTGCCATATTCGACCTCCGCATAATATATCTTTCCCTCTTGCGGAGTAAATTCAAAAACGCCCATTCCGCGATATTGTGTCGCTAACGGACAGATCTCTGCTCCCGACTCATCACACACAACGCCCACGACATCACGGCCATAGCCATCAGTGCCGATTGCCTTGAATGCCACGCGCTGCTTGACACCTGCGATCAAATCACCACCTTCGGGCATAAAACCGACGTCGATAGAGTTGTTGATATTGGGGAGTATGACTGTTGCCGTATAGAGTCGATTCGGCACATCGAGCATCATCTCGATCTCACCCAAAGCACCTTCGAGAGGCGTATATTCCACAAATACCTGACCGTAGCTATCGGTACGGAGGGTGAAACTGCGATCTCGCTTTTCGCCACGCTTCTCGGTACATTCAACTCGGCAATCCGCATACGGACCATCAAAACCGTAGAAGCGGACAACTGCCGTAGCCGTGCTGTCCTCTCCAAGAACGTAGCTGACATCGTGCATTACCACATCGTCGATCGAATTACCGACCTCGATACGACGGCGGAAGAAGAGATCCTCCGACCAATTGGTCTGCCATCGGGTATAGGCCACCAACGAGTAGCTACCGGCCTTAATATCGGCAGGCAGATCAATCGCATTATTAAAACCTGTCGAATCGCGCTTAATTTTAATTCGCTGAATAAGATCATCTCCCGAATCAACCAAATCGACATAGAGATAGTTGGTCGGAGTTTGTCCCGTGTGCGATACTGCATCGACCACCCAACCACGTATCCATACTCGTTCGCCTGCCGAGTAGTAGGGTTTATCGGTCATAAGATAGACCTTCTCGTGCAAACTATTGGCATACATACGAGCAAAACCATCAAGCAGACGGTCATAGGACAATTCTTGCGCAAGTTGCGGGGTAGTCTCCGATGAAACCTCTTGCGCAACCTCCTGCGCCGATATAGCCGTAGTCATCAGCAACAGACAGAGGAATGGTAGAAATCGTTTCATATTTATCTCTTTATTATTCTCCATACAAAATTACCACAACACTCACCCAAACGCTCCCAATATGGGTGTGAAACAGCCAAAACAGAGGGTCAAACGCCATATATGGGCGGTCAAACGACCACAGCGATCTCTACGCTGCTTCATAACGGATTATGATAATGAAGTGCAAATATAATAATTAATAATAATAATAATAAAGATTTTTTTATTATATTTGCGCGCAAAATTGAAAATATATTAATATATGAAAAATATCCGCAATTTCTGTATCATCGCTCACATCGATCACGGCAAAAGTACGTTAGCCGACCGCCTGCTCGAATTCACAAACACGCTTAACCAGCGCGAAATGCAGGCTCAGGTGCTCGATGATATGGATCTCGAACGCGAAAAGGGTATTACCATCAAGAGCCACGCTATTCAGATGGAGTACCACCATAACGACGGACAGACCTATACGCTCAATCTGATCGACACTCCGGGACACGTCGATTTCTCGTACGAGGTGTCGCGCGCAATCGCTTCGTGCGAGGGTGCTTTGCTGGTTGTAGATGCTACGCAGGGTATTCAGGCACAGACAATCTCGAACCTATATCTGGCTCTCGGCAACGATCTGGAAATTATTCCCGTATTGAATAAAATCGATATGGAGTCGGCAATGGTCGATGAGGTGAAGGATCAGATTGTCGATCTGCTCGGCTGCGATCCTAACTCGATTTTGGCGGCATCAGGCAAGACGGGAGAGGGTGTAGATGATGTGCTGGCAGCAATTGTCGAGCGTATCCCCGCGCCGAAAGGCGACCCCGAAGGTCCGTTGCAGGCACTGATTTTCGACTCGGTTTTCAACTCGTTCCGAGGTATTATCGCATATTTCAGAATTTTCAACGGCAAGTTGCGCAAAGGCGACCACGTGAAGTTCTTCAATACGGGTAGCGAGTACGACGCCGACGAGATCGGTGTGCTCAAACTCAAAATGCACCCCCGCGATGAGATCGGTGCAGGCGACGTGGGCTACATCATTTCGGGTATCAAAACATCGACCGATGTAAAGGTGGGTGATACGATTACCCACATTGCTCGTCCCTGCGAGGAGTCTATTGCAGGCTTCGAGGATGTTAAGCCGATGGTCTTTGCGGGTGTCTATCCCGTCGAGGCAGATCAGTACGAGGATCTGCGCGCATCGCTCGAAAAGTTGCAGTTGAACGACGCATCGCTCACATTCGAGCCGGAGAGCTCGTTGGCATTGGGCTTCGGTTTCCGTTGCGGCTTCCTCGGATTGCTGCATATGGAGATTATTCAGGAACGTCTGTACCGCGAGTTCGATATGGACGTAATTACCACCGTTCCCAACGTTTCGTATCGTATTACCACAACCAAGGGTGAGGTGCTTGATGTACACAACCCATCAGGTCTGCCCGACATAACCAATATTGCCTCGATCGAAGAGCCGTATATCAATGCGCAGATCATCACCAAGACCGATTTCTTGGGCAATGTGATCAAACTCTGTATCGACAAGCGTGGTGTGCTGAAAAATCAGACCTTTATCACGCAGGATCGTGTCGAGGTCAATTTCGAGATGCCGCTGTCGGAGATCGTATTTGATTTCTATGACAAGTTGAAGAGTATCTCGAAGGGCTACGCTTCGTTCGACTACCACCGCACGGGTTACAAGGATAGTAAGTTGGCAAAACTCGATATTCTGCTCAATGGCGAGCCGGTTGATGCACTCTCGTCGCTGATCTATCAGGCTCACGCCTACGACTTCGGTCGCAAGATGTGCGAGAAGTTGAAAGAGCTGATCCCGCGTCAGCAGTTCGATATCGCTATTCAGGCGGCAATCGGCGCAAAGATTATCGCCCGCGAAACGGTTAAAGCGGTTCGTAAGGATGTAACTGCAAAGTGTTACGGTGGTGATATCTCGCGTAAGCGTAAGCTGCTCGAAAAGCAAAAGAAGGGTAAGAAGCGTATGCGCCAGATCGGTAACGTCGAGGTGCCCCAGTCGGCATTCTTGGCAGTTTTGAAGATGGACTAATAATCACTAACAAACATAAAATATGAAAAAGACCATTATCGACCTTTTTGAGTCATCAGTGGCCAAGTATGGAGAAAAGACATTTCTACTCGAAAAGACAACAGGCGAATTTGAGCCTACAACCTATAACCAAACCCGCGACGAGGCGTTGGCAATTGGTGCCGGCTTAACGGCTACGGGCATTGAGCGCGGCGATCGCGTGTCAATCCTTTCGGAGGGTTGCAATGCGTGGATTATGTCGGAGCTGGGTCTGTTGTACGCCGGTGCAATCAGTGTGCCTCTCTCGATTAAGTTGGAAGAGGATAACGACCTGCTGTTCCGTTTGGAGCACGCCGACGTGAAATCGATCTTCGTTTCAAAATATCAGTTGCCCAAGATTCGTCGTATCCGCGAGCGTCTGCCCAAATTGCAGCAGGTGATCGTATTCCACGAGATTGAGGATTTGCAGGAGGGCGAAATTACCCTCTCAATGCTGAAAGCCGAAGGCGAGAAATATCTCTCGGAGAACCGCGAGAAGTTCCTCGAAATCGGTCGCGCAATTCAGAATGACGACTACGCGACAATTACCTACACATCGGGCACAACGGCTGATCCGAAGGGTGTAATCTTGACTCACCGTAACTATACGGCAAACGTCGAGCAGTCGCTCACACGTATTCAGATTCCTTCGTCATATCGTACGTTGATCATTCTGCCGTTGGACCACTGCTTTGCTCACGTTGTTGGTTTCTATATTATGATTGCCTGCGGTGCAACGGTTGCAACTACACAGGTGGGCCGTACGCCGATGGAGACACTGCGTAACGTCCCCACAAATATCCGCGAGGTGAAGCCTCACTTCCTGCTGTCGGTACCCGCATTGGCGAAGAACTTCCGCAAGAGCATCGAGACCTCGATCCGCGCCAAAGGTGCAACGACCGAGAAGTTATTCAACTTCGCTCTGCGCACTGCATACGAATACAATCAAGACGGTTTCCACAAGGGTCGCGGTTGGCGTTTCGTATTGGGTCCCGCGGTTGCTCTGTTCGATAAAATTCTCTTCTCGAAAGTACGCGAGGCATTTGGTGGTGAGTTAAAATTCTTTGTTGGCGGTGGCGCACTGCTCGACTCGGAGTTGCAGCGTTTCTTCTACGCTATCGGTATTCCGATGATGCAGGGCTACGGTCTGTCGGAGGCAACTCCCGTAATCTCGACCAACGTACCACTGAAAAAGCAGCACCGTTTTGGCTCGTCGGGTAAGCTCGTTCAGCCGCTCGATATCCGCATCCTTGACGATGAGGGTCGCGAACAGCCTAATGGCACGAAGGGCGAGATTGTTATTCGTGGCGAGAACGTAATGGCAGGCTATTGGAAGAATCCGGCGGCAACAGCCGATACTGTTCGCGACGGTTGGCTCTATACGGGCGATATGGGTTATATGACCGACGATGATTTCCTCTACGTGCTGGGTCGATTCAAGAGCCTGCTGATTGCAAGCGACGGCGAGAAGTATAGCCCCGAAGGTATGGAGGAGGCGATTGTCGATAAGTCTCCCTACATCGACCAGATTATCATCTACAACAACCAAAGCCCATTCACTGGTGCAATCGTAGTGCCCAATGCCGAAGCATTGAAACGCCATATCAAAGAGCACAATATCGCTGACGCAGATAAAGCCGCAGAGGCTGCACGCGTGATCGAGGCGGAGATCAATAAGTACCACAAGGGCGGCGAGTTCGAGACCGAGTTCCCGCACCGTTGGTTGCCCGCCGGTTTGGCAATTGTTGATGAGGCATTCACCGAGCAGAATGGCTTGGTTAATAGCACAATGAAGGTTGTTCGCGGCAAGGTCGAGACTCACTTCGCCGACCGCTTGGACTACCTCTACACGCCCGAAGGCAAGAGCGTTCAGAACGAGCGTAACTTGGCTTCGTTGGCTAAATTGTTGAAATAAATTATTGCGAATGAAAGTTATGAAGTTTGGCGGCTCCTCCGTAGGATCCGCCTCAGCAATGCTGAAAGTTAAGCAGATCGTCGAGCAGTCGGCAGAGCCTACAATTGTCGTAGTTTCGGCAATGGGCGGCATCACTGACCGATTGATCCGCACGGCCAAAATGGCATCTTCGGGCGACGACGGCTACATCAGCGAATTGCAATTCATCATTGATAAACACCATACCACAATCGAGGAGTTGATGGGCGATAGCGCATTGGCTACGGAGATTCGCTTGAAAGTTGATGCGATGATCGACGAATTGTCGAACATCTACAAAGGTATTTACCTCATCAAAGATCTTTCGGAGCGCACCCGCGACACAATTGTAAGCTATGGCGAGCGTCTCTCTTCGACGATTATTGCAGCAGTGATTGATGGGGCAGAGTTGAAAGACTCGCGCTCGATTATCCGCACAACACACTATTACGATAAGCACATCGTCGATTTCGATCAGACCAATGAGCGAATTCGTGAGGCATTTGCCGAGTTGCCGCAACGCACCATAATGGGTGGATTCATCTCGTCGGATCGTGATAGTGGCGACGTAACAAACCTCGGTCGCGGTGGATCGGACTACACAGCTGCAATCGTAGCGGCGGCTCTCGATGCCGATATGTTGGAGATTTGGACCGACGTCGATGGATTTATGACGGCCGATCCGCGTGTGATCAACTCGGCGTATGTGATTGACCATCTGACCTTTGCCGAGGCAACCGAGTTGTGTAACTTCGGTGCAAAGGTGGTCTATCCGCCTACGATATTCCCTGTTTATCACAAGAATATTCCAATCCGTATCCGTAATACGTTTAACCCCGATGCGGCAGGCACGCTCATTTCAAATGAGCACCGCGCAGACGAGCGCAGTATTAAGGGTATCTCGTCGATCAACGACACCTGCCTGCTGACGATTCAAGGTCTTGGTATGGTGGGCGTTATCGGCGTCAATCATCGAATCTTCCGCACGTTGGCCGAGGCAGGTATCAGTGTCTATTTCGTGGCGCAGGCAGCCTCGGAGAATACCACTTCGATTGGTGTCAATGAGTCGGATTCGATCAAGGCAGTCGAGGAACTGACACGCGAGTTCTCGAAGGAGATCTCGCAAGGTGAGATCAACGACATTATCGCTATGCACGACTTGGCAACGGTGGCGATCGTTGGCGAAAATATGAAACATACTCCGGGCGTGGCAGGTCAGCTGTTCAACACATTGGGTCGCAACGGTATCAACGTGATCGCTTGCTCGCAAGGTGCTTCGGAGACCAACATCTCGTTTGTGATTTCGCTTGATAGCTTGCGCAAAGCGTTAAACGTAATCCACGACTCATTCTTCTTGTCGGAGTATCAAGTGCTGAACGTATTTGTTGCGGGCGTGGGCTTGGTTGGCAGCAATCTGCTAGACCAGATAGCTAAACAACAGCATAAGTTAGCCGAGGAGAATTCGCTTAAAATCAACGTTGTGGGAATTGCTAACTCGCGTCGTATGATTATCAATCGCGACGGTATTGATCTGCACGATTATCGCCGTCTGCTGGCTGAATCAACGACCGAATCTTCATCGCAGATATTCACTGACGAGATAATTCGCACCAATATTTTCAACTCGGTATTTGTCGATTGTACGGCAAGCTATGATGTGGCGCAAACCTACCAAAAGCTGCTTGATGCAAACGTTTCGGTTGTGGCGGCAAACAAGATTGCAGCATCGTCAGACTACGATACCTACGACCGACTGAAAAAGACGGCTCGCCGTCGCGGTATCAAGTTCTTGTACGAAACCAACGTCGGCGCGGGTCTGCCGATCATCAGTACCATCGGCTCGCTCATTAAGAGCGGCGACCGCATTTCGCGCATTGAGGCGGTTGTTTCGGGTACGCTCAATTACATTTTCGATGTTATGAGTGCCGATATACCTTTAAGCAAGGCGATCCGTATGGCGTGCGAAGAGGGCTATGCCGAGCCCGATCCTCGTATTGATCTCAGCGGAATGGACGTTGTACGTAAGTTGGTAATCTTGACGCGAGAAGCGGAATATCGCATCGAACAAAGTGATGTCGAGAAACATTTGTTTATTCCCGATCGCTACTTCGAGGGCTCGTTGGAGGAGTTCTGGAAGAATATCCCCGAACTTGATGCACAATTCGAGGCAGATCGTAAACGAATGGAGGAGAGGGGATTGCGTTGGCGTTTCGTAGCAGAATACAATCGCGGCAAGGCAACCGTCGGGCTGAAAGAGATTGGTGCCGACAATTCGCTCTACAATCTTTCGGGCAGCAACAATGTGATCTCACTCACCACAGAGCGTTATAAGGAGTACCCGATGCAGATTAAGGGCTACGGCGCAGGCGCAAGCGTAACTGCCGCGGGTGTCTTCGCCGATTTGATCAGCATCGCAAATGTGAGATAGCAACATTTGCTTCTATCCACAAAGCACCCCCGCTCTGATGGTTTATCAGAGCGGGGGTGCTTTGTGATTCCCATTAAAATATAAGCCTAATATAACCACGTCTTTATTGACTCTCCTATATACAACATCAGCGATTGAATCAGATAGGTTTCGGGGAACAATCAGCTAGGGGAACCGATGTGCAGTTTCTATTTTGTAATTATGTTTACGACAACAATATAAGTTTGTTCTGAGAGTTATTGTTTCTTAAATTTTTCTTTGCTATATTTGCCAATAAAAACATCTTGTCCTAACAATGGTTTGCGATATATCATATCACACCTACGCTCCCTGTAACTCGCTGAGGGGGGGGGTATTTGCGGGCCTTTATTTCTAGGTCTTTATTAGCTAAATTATCAATAAATACAAAAAGCGCATATGGAGTAAATAGTTTCTCCATATGCGCTTTTTATATATTCCCCCCAATAAGCCTCTCTATGATAGATTCACCAAGTATTGGAACAATCAGTCATTTAGGCACAATTATAAAAATTATAGTGCAACATTCTTTTTA
The DNA here is from genome assembly GCA_937899895.1 of uncultured Alistipes sp. Taxonomy (GTDB): domain Bacteria; phylum Bacteroidota; class Bacteroidia; order Bacteroidales; family Rikenellaceae; genus Alistipes. Next base: position 47,875 of record CALBQR010000034.1, on the reverse strand, counting down.
GGCATAATCAATGTATTACGACATAAAATGCCCTTAACATTAGTGCGCATGCCAAGAATGGCATCAAGACTATTAAGATCTATAACCTGAATAAGGCAATATTCAATTATATTGTATGAGTATGAATAATGGTATTTCAATCATCATTCCTGTTTATAATGCAGATAAATATATTAAAGCGTGTTTGGATAGTATCACCCAATCAACATTCCATGATATCGAGATTATATGCATAAATGATGGATCAACTGACAACAGCAAAACTATCCTTGATGAATACGCGCAAAAGGACTGCCGCATACGAGTTAAGCATATAGCAAATGCCGGTGTAAGCAATGCTCGTAATCAAGGACTAAAAATAGCGACAAAAAAGTATATCACATTTGTCGATGCCGATGATACAATTCACCCCAATATGTATATGTCTTTACACTCAAAGCTTACACAGGATAAGCTTGATTGTATATGTTGTGGAGTCCGCATTCACAATTATAATGGCAAGCAGACTATCTCTCAAACACCATTCAACGATAATGATATATTAAACAAACACGAGATATCAATGTATATTATCGAGCCTTTATTGGGATTTAGGGAGTATTCTACTGATTGTCTTTGTCAAGTATGGAATAAATTATTTATCTCATCAATAATAAAAAGCAATAACATCACCTTTAATACCGATAGATCCCACGGCGAAGATTGGCAATTCTGTATAGAATATTACAAAGCAATTAATAATATCGGTTTTGATAATACTCCTTTTTATAATTATATTCACCATAGTTCAAATTCTCTAGTGTATAATTATCGCGAAAATTTCTTTAAGATGGAAATTCAAGATTGGTTTCGCTTCAATAAATTATTTCCCAATCTAAATTGGCAATCTTCCAAAAAACAAAATGAACTGTATCATAAAGCCATCTATTCAACCATATATTATAGAGAGCATATAAAAATCAAGAATGATCTACATCGTAAGATACAAGAGATGTATGAGATATGCATACAATATGATATTGCAACAGCCATCACTCATCCTATTAATAAAGGATATATCAAAGCCTTAAACAATCAAGAACCAATCTTATTTAGGCGATCACTAATGATGTGTTCTCACTTCCCATTTGCTGTTAGATCGTTAAAAAAGATTATTAAGAAATGTTTAGCGAAAGTAGATTTAATCATCTTAAAACATAAAAGAACGCAAGCGTAACTGCTGCGGGTATCTTCGCCGATTTGATCAGCATCGCAAATGTGAGATAAAACATCTCATTATTATAACAAAAATATCCCGCTCCGACTGTATTCGGAGCGGGATATTTTTGTAAGCTATTGCGATAACTCTATAATATTATCTCGCAATTCAAATATCTATTATCTTTGACTTCGCACTTATCAATTAGCAGATATCTACCGAAAGGGGTGTTCAACAGAGTCAAAGCCGACGTCTTCTCAATCTGATGAGCTTTATATTTGGATAATATATCCAAGAATAAACGCTGCCTGAAACTATATCCTCCAAGATCATTGGTAGTAGCCTTGGCAATATCGTATTTCACAACAGCATCAGCAAGTTGTTGCTCGGTTATCTCAACATCGTCATCCACTCTCTTTACAAAGAAACGCAAGTCAGGCGTTGTGTATAATCCATCCAGAATTTGATTTTGTTCATTGCAGAACTTATCAGATTCATATATAGCATCATAAAACGCTGTCGGTAATATATAGATAGATTTCTTACCTGACATACGGCTTACTGCAACGACCTCCCAATCCTGGTTCTTGTATCCATTTCCACTACCAAATTCGGCTTTAATATATCGTCTCTTTAATTTATTGTCCAGTTTCGGAGTGTCATATGCCACCATAACCTCTTCACCCATAGGCGAATCAATCATTGAGTGCAATATTTGCGAACAAGTTCTATTCTCAATCATCGCAGGCATAACAGCACATAAAACGCCAATAGCACATACCCCAAATATAGCCGTTACGACAGCATTGGCCTTTGTTGATTTTACGCACTCGGCAAAGATCTTAAAAAGGAGGATTGTCGAGATGCTGCTCACAAAGAACATTGATCTATGCGTAGCACCGCCTACAAACACCGAAAAAAGCACTGCAATAAGCCAAATTGAAAGCAACAACTGATTCTCTCGAACAAAGTTCTTGCCCCACGGACGCGCGAACAACAAAGCACATACCGCTATAAATAGGGTAATCGCCGTTGGGATACCGTCAATAATAAAATTCACAAAGCCGCCTACAAAACGAATAATCATCGCCACGATTCCACTCGAAAGCAGGCCTGCCCCCTCGGCTCGACCCATAGTGCCAGGTGATAGAATTAATATCAACGCACCAATACACAAGCCAATAAATATCGGGATTATCGGGCCTCTGAATTTCTTGAAATTTAGCAAGTAATATAGTCCAACGCCACCTACAAGTGCCGTAGCACAACACTCGTGCGACCAACCACAGCATACGCCGATTAAGAGATAAATTGGGTACAGATAATATCTATTGGATAGCTTCTCGATATTATTTATAAGATAAATAAAAGCTAATGCCGCCGTTGTCGCCCAAAGATAATTGACACTTCCGGAGAGCCACAGAGTCGTTTCAGCAAATGCCGGGATAAACAGCCAGATAAAGGCGATTAATATTATTGTATATAGGTATGACTTTCCATCTATATTAGCCAATTTACGAATAAGCTGAACAAATAATACAAACATCAAAGCATTCACTATACAGAAGACTGTTTTACCCAATATCCCTGCAAATATCTGAATCAATGCATGCACCAATGAGCGGCCATTGGAGTGCATATAGTGATAAGAGATAGAGGTAAACACGTCTCCCAAAGTATCAATCTGCGCAGGTTCCTGCCCGACAATCATCATATAGCAATAATCATCAGCAGATAACGGAGTGAGAAAATTAAATAAACATATTATTAGCCATACAATAAATAGTACAATATTATTTTTTATTCGCATTTCAGTAATCTTGTTTAGTTTATCAATTATTATTCCCAATCTTCCAATGTTACTCGACATTGGCTTTCTGAATCATACATTATATAGTACTTATTGTTATCGTCCTCTACTATTTCAAAATCTTCGTTCTGTTTCATATATGACACCCACATTGACTGATTGAGAAGAATACGCTTAATACGGCCAAATCCGACTGCAGGATAATCTACTTTCACTTTTATAGAGCGAGTATTCTTCGGGAGGATAAAAATATGAGCATAATAATCTGAGACATATGCAGTCCTATCTGCTACCATATTTTGAGATGCCATTCCTTCTATATTCTCTATAGAGACCGGTATAATATTCCTAATATTATCATTAGAATCTGTATAATACAACGATTGATAATTTCTACGGTAGACTAATGCGGTTCTTGTGTATAACTCTTCTATTATATTTTTGGGCTTAAAACAAGTTTGAATCCATTTCCCCGCTACTACAATGCCATTATCGGATGATTTGATAGCTTCCACATAGTCCTGATGCGCTTTATGTATTTCTGATCTCACACACATTGTGTAATACACAATTGGCAACATGCATATTGCGCATAGAATTATTATTGTCTTTGATAGTTTATTGGCAATATCCCCATATAGCACATAGCACAATTTAATCAAAATAACAATTACGATCCAACTAGAGAAAAATAATTGATGAGTCCCCGCAAAAGCTACAAAAACTCCAAACCCGACACCGATACCAAGCATTAGGTATAAGCATATATGGTTGACTATAAATGGATATAGCCAATGTCGATATCTACGTACTAACAACAATACTCCATGGACAACAATGAATATTAAAGATAACCAATTATTGAATACTATCGCGATAAATCTTTGGACGCACGCCAGAATATACGGACTAGAAGCAAAAAGATCTCCACCATCCGCCGCGCCTCTATTAAATAATCTCAAAATATTTGATGGGGCAAAAACTAAAAGTATTGTACCTATCAAATATCCTATCAACAAATATTGATATTGTATATTCTTATTTCTAATTTGCGCCTTCCCAAAAATATAATACAACATAAAAGCACCGACTATAGGAATTGAGAAACTCTCTTGTAACGATCCTATAATTGCACTTAACAATATAATGAATATTCCTTTATAGATAGAATCTACTCGTTCTTCTTTATATTTGAAAACATATATAAGGAATGCTATATTGATTACTGCTACCCATAAATAGTTTACCGCACATGCCACATTGCTCAACATAATAGTTCCTACAGCTGGGAGCATAAGCCATAAAATGGCAGCGGATAAACCGTACCATACTATACCACTGCGCCACATTCCCGTAATACAGCGCGTTGTTAATGCGCAAAAAGCGACAAAAAATATTGTATTAAATATCTTAAAGGCTTCAAAACTCCATAACCCACAAAATAATTGGACTACGCAATGTACAATAAAACGCCCATTCCAAATTTTGTAATGCAATATCTGGGATTCTAGAATATCAGATATTGATTTTATTCGCTCCTCAGTTGCTAAAATGAAGGCATATCTATAATCGTCAGCTATTATAAAGGAGAATCTATTTAATAAATAGAAAGCAACACCTATTATCAAAAAGAAGACACTACGCTCAATAATAGTGCTTTCATTGGGGTTTAGGCGAGTGGTTAATTTACTTGCGAGGGTCATACGGCTCATCATTTACCGATTCTACAAAATAGACAGGGCGGCGTTTGGTTTCATTAAATACGCGGCCAAGATACTCGCCAATAACACCCAAGAAAAGTATCTGAATACCTCCAATAAACAATATCACAGCCATCAATGATGGGAAGCCTGCAACCGGATCGCCCCATACCATAGCCTTTATAATTATATACACAAGGTAGATAAATGCAAGGGCCGCGATACATACTCCTGAAAATGTTGCAATACGCAACGGAGCAGTAGTAAACGATGTAATACCCTCAATGGCAAGATTGAGTAGCGACATAAAGTTCCAAGAAGATTGTCCCGCAACGCGATCTCCCTGCTCAAACTCAACGCCTATTTTCTTGCAGCCAATCCAACAGAACATTCCCTTGGTATATCGCTCACTCTCGCGCAGTTGTTTGAGCATATCGATACATTTACGATCGAGCAGTCGGAAATCACCTACATTTTGAAGAATATCGACACGGGTCGTTTTCTGCAAAATTTTATAGAACAATAATGAGAACTGTTTTCGCAGCCAACTCTCCTCACCTCTTGTCTTTCGGATTGCATAGACATCCTCATAGCCCTCCTCCCATTTGGCAAGGAAATCGGGAATAACCGTAGGGGGATGCTGCAAATCGGCATCCATTATAATCATACAATCTCCCGTAACGTGATCAAAGCCGGCAAGCATTGCCACCTCTTTACCGAAATTACGAGCAAGATCTATATAATTTACTCGGCGATCAGTAGAACGAAGCTGTCGTAAAATATTCAGAGTATTATCTTTACTTCCATCATTTACGAACATAAACTCCCATTCATATTGCGGCAATGTATCTGTTACCTCTACAATCTTTTGATACAACAGTGGAAGCGACTCTTGCTCATTATAAGCTGGGATAAGAAGTGATACCTTTTTCATAATATCTATTTTTTAAGAAAGAATCTAACAAGGATAAAATTTATTGGAATAACTAACATATACACAGGAATAGGTGCCCACGTTTCTGACATACCGAGATATAGGAATATGTTTAAGAAGACGATATGCAATCCATAATTTACCAAATGGCTGAAAGCAAAGCCAAAGCCCTTCTTGACCGAAGGTTTTGTGTGGAATGTAAAATAATTCGACAGCACAAAATTCACCAAGAAACTCACAATATAGCCTAACGTATAAGCTATATTGGCGTTTATATAAATATTCAACAATAGATACACGCCATAATGAATGGCCGTAGCTATTACTCCGACAACTCCAAATCGCACAATCTCGCCCAGATCGAAGCGATATTTCAGAATCTTGATTTCCATTTGTTTATCTAAATATAAAGTGGTGATTTATATATGTCTTTTTATTACTTTTATCCAAGCCTTGATATAGCTGTCGGGTAGTAGTCGGGAGTATTTCCAGCGATTATAGAGCAGACGGCGAACCTTTTGGATATTTGTTTGCGGTTTCAATGCTCGCGAATTGGTATAAAAACAATCTTCGATAATGCGGTCAGCATATTCCAATCCCACCTCTCCAATCAACATCTTACTCAACGGCAATCCTGAAATCTTTTCAGCAGCACAAGTAAGCGCATTATAGAAGCAGAGCATATCACTTCTATTAAGAACGCTCTCCAACTCCTTAAAGTCGATTTTCGACCGTTCATTATATAGTAGGGTAGCCCAATCGCATAAACTACGAAATGGAACGCTCCAAGCAAAATGAACAGCCGTATGGCGCAGCACAAACAGAAGATTAAACATTGGCGGCGCGAGTTTAGCTCCGTAGCCTACCTTTTCCGAGTCTGCGCAGGCTAATAATCCCTGTAAATACTCTTCAAGTATCTCTTCGGCTCTACATTCAAGATCAAGCAACGTCTTATGATTCTCAAACATAGTTCCATCAAATACAAAAGCGCAATGCTTATCTGTCAAATGGCTATCATCCATTTGCGCCCCATTATCACAAGCGATTTTATTTCCCTGCTGAAAATCATCGCCAAGAAATATATCAGCATCTCCAAACTCTCGATATTGAGGAATAGGGTAGTATCGACTCAATGAAACACCTTTGAGCAATATCATACGAATATTATTCTCTGCATATATCGCAGATAATTTACGAATACTGCCTACAAGCTGCTGGTATCTATTAGCGATTTTTTCTGCACTCAATGTCCAACTGAATAGGTCTGTTTTCGATATTTGCGAATTTGCAAATTGGTCATTAACACTCGCATACACCACACCTGTCAAACCGTGCTCGGCAGATAATTGATATAGCCAATGCCATTGGTCAGATGACAAATCCGATAGTCTCGGCTTGCATTCATCCGAATTAAACGTAGAGCGTAATATCGCCAAAAATATTTCCTGAATATCGGAATACATTCTTTTTACCTTAATAATTTAAGATACACCCACTGACGCAACCAAGTAGGAGATACACGTACGATGAAACGAGCCGACGCATTGAATAGAAAACGGTCCAATCCAATCATACCGCTCTTATACATATACTTGAACAAACGATACTCCGACTTGGCATACTTCAACCCACCACGACGGCGGAACATATCAGAAGTACTTCTAAATCTCAATATTGGTTCTTGTATATTATAGAATATGGCACCGCTCTTTATCATTCTTAACCACAAATAATAGTCCTCTAACAAATAAAAGTGTTGATATGATCCGGCCTCCATAACTTTCTCTTTACGAAACATTACGCAAGGATGATGAATAGGGCAACGATGTATAGCATATCGTTTAATATCTTCATCATATTCAGGTAGTTTCTTGATGCGAGAGTTATTCAGCTCATCAAACTCTTCAATCCAAGCACTAACGACATCAACTGTTTTAGTTGCAAATATCTCAACCTGTTTTTCAAAACGATTTGGCACACATAGGTCATCACTATCCATTCGTGCGATAAGATCATATGTACAATGACTCAAACCTATATTCAAAGCTTGTCCCAACCCTACATTTTGAGCAACCTCCACAACCTTCATTTGACTGGGATAGCGACTTGAGAATCCCGCAATAACATCCTCTAATTCTGAGCCAAGAGGACCATCCTTAACTAATACAACCTCACTAGGAGATAGTGTCTGAGCAAACACGCTGTTAAGCGCAGCTTGAAGATATTCTGCTCGCTCTTTATAATAGACGGATATTAAAACAGAAAATTTATTCATTAATCAAACACTTATATATATTATAATATCCCTCACTCATTGTATCTATTGAGAAATTATCTCGAATGTAATTATGCAGTTCTTGTGGCGTATGCTTATGGGCCATTGCCTCTTTAATATTTATCTTATCAACGTTATCAAAGAGATATCCTCCAATATATTCAGCGACATCTCTGTGAGATGGGATATTCGACAATATCGGAGTAAGACCGCATCCAATACCTTCACATACAGCCATACTCATACCCTCGCTCTTGGAGTTACTTATATAATAATCTGCACATTGCAGATATTCATACACATTAGAGACGCGGCCGGTATATAATACTCTAGTATCTTGACTTGTTATCTTTTTACAAGATTCAAGGCGAGAGCCATCTCCTAATACAACAAGATAGATATTCAGATCCGAGACATATGAGGTAAACCACGAAACCAAAGCCTCACATCTCTTTTCCGGCTCAATTCTACCGCTTGATATAATGATCTGCCCCGATAAGGGTAATCCCAATCGATTACGAATCTCATTACGCTTGTTACTATCGGCAATTGAATATATGGAAGTATTTATGCCATTATTAACGTTTATAACATTTGGCACACCTTGTGTTTGATATAATGTAATCGCACTTGATGATACAGCGACATTCGCATCAAATGACTTTAATGCGCCCAAATACCGCCATAGCATATATCGACCGATAATCGGGCCAAATGAATTTATATAATCTTCATTGGCCCGATTATGTAATGTAGTAATCTTTTTAACATTCTGCAATCTTGCACAAGCGATAACAGGATGATAGCCATGACAATGTACAATATCAATTTTTTTATCTGTTATGAGTCGAGATATCTTACGAGTAACAATAGACTTAAATATTTCACATGTAAGATACGATAGATTTAACTGGGTTACACTTATGCCTAGATCCCTAAAATCTGCGATCTTACTATTATTGCCCTCTTTGCGCAATGTTAAGATACTGACATTTGTAGTTTTTATTAGATTTCTACAAATATTATATACGACATCTACCGGGCCTCCACGACGCAAATGAGATACAACCAATAAAATATTCATAGCAATTATATTACAACATATTGTACATATCTGCAAATAACACACACTTATATCTGGCAATCACATCAAAATAATCCAACGAACGTATAAATAACAATCCAAAATATAAGATAATTATAGTATTTATTAGGTTACGCTCCTGTTTTCTAAATGCCACGCTGATAGAGGGAAGGATAATATAGTATGATAATACATAATAATCTCGCAGACGTTTAATAATACCAAAATCGCTACCAGCTATCAAAAATGCGCAATATATCAACATCATATACAAAAAGAAATCATAATGCGGCACCTTGTCCTTAACTCTCTTTCGAATAGTTAGTCCCATAGCTAAAAATGCGAAGTTCTCAATCCAATTCAAAGTATTAATTCCCGTCTCATTGTCTATCAGATAGCCTGTAACATCAAATAACTCACTTGCTTCTGCCGCAGCAAACAGAAACTCCTTTGCCGAATATCCGATAATAACCGCTAATACAGTTATTATTAAAGCTAACGTATATGAAAAGTCTCTTTTATACAAGAAAATTAGAGGCAACACTATGAAGGCAGATCTATGAAATGTAAATGCTATTATAACCCAAAATACAAACTTGCGCTTTTCGCCATTTAATAAAAGACTAATAGCATAAAAGCAGATACATAGTGCCATCCATTGCCTCATACCACTCATCGCATAGAATGTCGCAAGTTTAGCCAATACCAATAACATTCCCCAAAAAAACCAATATTTAGAGAATGCCTTTTTAAGGAACACACACGATATTACTGCGAATATAAATACAAATATCTCAAAAGGCACACCCAATCCTGAAAATATATTTTGAAGGAATTCATATCCTGGCTCAAACTGAAAATAATCCAGATAATAAACTCCCTTATACTGATTATAGTCAGACATTCCATATCGCAAACCCGAGATAAGTATTAATGCCCATATTCCGATAAATTGGAAATCTCGTCTTGGCTTATATGGCAGCATCTCTTCGCTATACGCTCCAATAGCCATTATAACGAACAATATCCAATAAACAATAGAAATATCTCCAATATTAGAAAACATAATTACTATCTGATTAACTGTTTAATTTTCATACACATCGATACTAGCATTTTATTCTTAATAATATATCGAGTATATATATTACTGATAATACGCTTATGAAAAGGCAACCACGTACCTGCATAATGGTGAATAGTACGCGTATTTTTAGTTATGTTATTAGACAAGTTAAGCAACGCCGGGCAGAAATACTCTTTGGGGTATATGGTAAATTCGGCCACTTGCTGTATTGACACCTCATTCTTAAAGCCTCGTTGTTTGAAATATTCGGTCGTATATCCAACAATGGTGATATCAATATTATCTGGATCGAAATGGCGGTTATTATATTCATCCAAGAGAGCTTTCAACACGGCGGATTTAGCTTCGCTAGCAAAGCCTACTCCTGGATTAATAGTAATTCCAGATTCTATATCTCCGCTTTCACAGCCCATATATGGCCCCGTCTCCAATATATCATCCATTGGGCGGATTACCTCTACATCTGTATCAAAATAGACTCCTCCATAATGATACAATATCCAGAAACGGGCATAATCACTAACAAAAGCCCACTTTTTTGCCTGCGCCGCTTCTTGTGTATATGGGATGATATTAATATCGAAATTGGTTTCATCCCATCTCTTAATCTCATAATCGGGCAGATATTTTCGCCAACTAGCGATACATTTCTGCGCCAATTCGGGCAGGGGCTTTCCGCCGAACCATATATAATGTATTACTTTGGGAATCATAATTATTCTACCTTAACATTACCAATCTTTTACAACGACGTACGAACTCGTTTATGCGCAGAAAACAATCAATATTATTCTTTGCGGCCTTCTGCAAAAGGCGTAGGCGCAAGCCAAGCTGCACTGAATCTATATCTGCGTTCGCTTCGGGGAAAGTTGCTCGCCACAAATTATAGTTATCCTTTTTATAACTATACAGCAATAGCAGTTTGGATCGCAATTTCAACTGACCAACCACATCCTCAAAATGATGCATTAGACCTCTCTTACTCATAAATTCAACGATGCCCTTCACATTATCAATCTGTTGCTGGCAGCGTCTAACCGAAACCTCTTTCGTATATGCTCCGGCATTATACTGCACATAGTGATAAAAAGCTCGCGGTATATATGATATTTTTTGTGCACACGCAAACAATCGGGTAGAGGTAGCCACATCCTCCCAAACATCTTTTCCTTCCGGGAAGCGAATATTATTATCTACGTATAAAGATCGTAGAGCAAACTTATTACACACCGAGCCGTGCAGATTGCCGGTCATAATGGCTCGTATGCACTCAATATTGTCGGACTTACACTCCTGCGCCAATCGAATCTCCTTATCGGGGCAGGTCATATAATAATCGCACCAAACGATATCGCAACCCTCCGATTCGGCGCGATTATACAGAGCCTCCAACATATCCTCATCCACATAGTCATCACTATCGACATGAGCAATATATTTACCGCTGGCATAATCAAGACCTGTATTGCGAGCTCCCGCTAAACCCTTATTTTGCGAGTGCTGCAAAATATTAATTTGGAGAGTAGGGTACTCATCAATTACTCTTTGCAGAACATCAATGCTACGGTCCTTCGTGCAATCATTAACGAAGATATATTCACAACGATCACTAATCGTTTGCTTAAATAACGATCGGGCACATCGTTCGATATATTTCTCTACGCCATAAATTGGCACAATTACCGATATAGACGGCTGATTCATAGTTATATAATATTCTTAATTTTCTCTTTTAACACAAACGGCCATATAATCCCCTTGGCAAGCAGCCACATAATCATACGAGTATATAAGGGATAATTGGGCAATTTCATAATCCGCTTATTGGTTTCCGGAAATATTGTTGTCCACTTTACCAAAGAGTCTTTATCTCCCATTATAAGCAAATACTCCTTCGCATTTACCTTACAGAAATCCAACTCGCGCTCATATACTTTATCCAAGTCCAAACTTTCTAAATACGAGGCAATATCTGCAACATTCTTTACCAAAGACTCTCCGTTGGGAATATGATTACCTCTCAATCGGGTTATGGATTGCTCATTATCAATATTTATTTTATAGTAAACCTCATCTATAAACCCGACTTTTTCAGCGAGTGTATGCAGTTTAATATTTAAGTTTAAGTCCTCTCCATTATTGCAATTTTCGATATATCGAACTTTGCTATATAGTTCAGACCTTACCAACTTATTAATTGGACCAGGATTAACTCTTCTGTTAAGCAAAGCCCGAACATACGTATCAGCCTTGGGGCCTAAATCTGCCGAATACTGATTATCTGCTCGACACCATACTATATCGCAATTATCTCGTATTGCCACATTATACATATCGGCGACCATTGTCGGCTCGACCCAATCATCACTATCAGTAAAGATAATATAATCACCTGTTGCCGCATCCAATCCTATATTACGCGACGCAGCAGCACCTCGATTTACCTCATTTTCAATAATTCGGATCTGCGGAATACGAGTAGGGTAGTCCTCGATCACACGGCGCAGGATATCCATACTCTTATCAGGAGTACAATCATTCACAAAGATAAACTCAATATCATCGAACGTCTGCTCCATCAAAGAACGCACACAACGCTCAATATACTGCTCTACCTTATATACGAGAACTATTTCACTTACTGCCGCCATACTAATTCGAGAGTTATATAAATGGGCAACTTCGATATAATTTATCTATATCAATATTGGGCTTCTCCCACTCTTGATATTTGCTCAACAAACTATCAATATTGATTGCTTCATCAATAACCAACGGTTGTTTATTGCAAATACCACCTGACTGATAATAGTCATAGAACTTAAACCCATTCCCTTGTACCTTATCCGACAATTCAATCCACACATTAGGCACATCATACGCATCCGACACAATCAGTCCGTGAAGAGAGCTTGATACAATCATCTCGCAAGACAAAATGGCATCTATGATATCGTGCCAATGATTATACTTTTCCAAGTCAATTACACAAACATCCTCGCGCTGTGCAAAATCAATTATAAACTTATTATCCGCATCTAATACGTGAGGGATGATTCCTACTCTATATTTTTTAACCACGTGCGGATTATATACGCGCGGAAGCAACAACGCTGGATCTCCATATATTTCGGGGCACTCAACACCTTGTTCAAGCAAATATTTACGTGTCAGAGGTCCTCGTACAGCACACACTTTAAGCGGTTTTGCCGATAATTCTCTATTGCCATACATAGCTCCACTGCCCCAAATTATACTACGGTTGTTACAATGAGACTCTATGATACTGCCTATACACAGATAATTTGGCTGACGCAACACCCCCCACCAAGAGAATGTATGGTCAAATATTACCTTTCGATTAGTCAGTGATTCAATAAAATATTTATTTATATCATCTCCAAAATTTCTGGTTCTGACTCCACTATACCAATGATCATCAACCCAAGCATTAACTATAATACAAGGGCGAGACATACATAACCATATGTTCTTTATATTGAAAAGCAACGCCACCAAATGACGCTCAATATATCCCTTTGCCCGCTTAAAAAAGTTGTGCATTGTTGGATTGTTTCAAATTCAACTTCGAGGATACATAATGTCTGAATACCTCTATTACCTTCGCTCGTTCCGAACGATTGAGTCCGACATAATAGACGACAACCACAGACCATAGAACCGAAATAATTCCTACCGAAATAACACGCAAGATATCATTGCCGATATTTAAGTGAATAATTACGGGAAGAATAGGTGCAATTATCGAGGTGAAAAACAATGGCACTAAAACTTTATAGCTATATGAGCGTATCGATATCTGGATCATTGAGCGCAGCATATAGAGTCTGGCAAACAATGTTATCAAATTGATAATTATCGACACTACCAATGTGCTTTGAGGCGAGCCTCCCAACTTTAACACAATAAATACGATTGGCAGCAATAAAAGATACAGACCACCAACAACAATCTGATATGTCTTTATACGCCCCGTTGCCAATGAACTTGTGATAAGAGGACTCGATATTGCAAATAACATTGCATCAATCAGAGCTAATTGACATAATATAACCGTAAATGGGGGATAATCTCCAAGCCACCAAGTTAAGATGGTCGGCATTTCGATAATCAAAGGGATTGAGATTATCATCAACAAGCAATAAGATATTTTACAACCCCAATAGATCAGCGAGTGCATATAAGACAGATTTCCCGAAGCATAAGATTGAGTTATCTGCGGATTCACAGCCATATTCAGATTGGTCGTGAATTGGGTTACCGTATTTGTAACCTGATATGCAATAGCTCGTGCCGTATTAACTCTCGCTCCGAAGAAAATGTTGATCAATATATTTATTCCGTGAACACTCGCCGATGATGCCAACGTGCCAAACATATTCCAGCTCGCAAAACTTGTCATCTCTTTGATTGTTCCCCTATATAGCTTCATCGGTTGTTTGCCAACAGCAAAGTTGCGGCGGCTGAATCCTCGCCATATAAACCACATAACCACTACGGTCAGTAGCATAAACAACGAATATATCTCCAATCTATTTGCGGCGAACAGACCTAATGACATCGCAATACCCAACTTTATTACAGCTTCGGCTATACTTGCGTAGGCAAATATCTCCATTCGCTCATAAGCAATAATCATTGCCGTATAAGGAACTTGGGTAATGGTAAATATTGCCGAAATGATCGATAGCTGATAAACCACATTAGCCGCAAATTCGCTACCGGCCGGGATATTGATGTAGGTATTAAGCACCCACAGTCCTATGGTCTCACCAATTAAAAGCGTCAAACCTGCAAATATCAGATGCAGGGCTTTTGATGACGCTACGGTCTGTCGCAATACCTCTTCGTCGTTAGTGCCAATTGAGTAGGATATAAATCGTTGAGTAGCAGCGATTAATGTACCATTGATAAATGTAAATATGGCTAATACGCCTCCAACCACGCTGTACAAGCCATAATCCACATCACCCAATGCATCAAGTATTACTCGTGCCGTATATAGCGAGATACACATCTGAAGCAGCATTCTGAAATAGAGTGCCATTGTATTCTTCGCTATACGACCGGTATTATTTGAAGTGCCCATTTATTTACCTAAATATGCAATTAGCGATCGACCTATAATGTATTCGGTCTTAAACTCTGCTGATGGAGTAGTTAATCTATATTCTTATCGCCATCCATCACATTTTGCAGCCAGAGGAAGATGCCCTTACGCTCAATATGCGACACCTTGCCGATTACTCTCATCATTCGCCAGATCGAGGTGTTATATTTTTGCTGAATCTTCATAAACTTATAGAAAACGAACGTCATCGCAACGGCAAGTATCAAGACGATGTACAGCTGCCACTCGATAGAACAGCCTAATCTATATGACAACCACCAGCACGCCACAATAATCGTATTGAAGGTCAAGATAGACACAGTCGCTCCGATATGCGAGAATCCCATTTCGATAAACAGATGGTGGAGATGGGTCTTATCGGGTGAGAATGGTGATTTTCCTCGCAACATTCTAATACTCATCACTCGCAATGTATCAAACACCGGAATACTCATCACGGCTATTGTAAATGGTATCAAACCCAAATTGGGATTTAACGAAGCGCAAGAAGTCCCGTGAGTCAAAGTGCGGATCACAAACGTCGAAAGAATGATACCCATCAGCAGAGTACCGCCATCGCCGATAAACATTTTGGAGGTACGGCCAAACACATTGTGGAAGAAGAATGGGATCAATGCGCCGATTGACACAGCCGCAAGCACGAGCATCGAACTATTGCCTGCAAAGTAGAACATTATTCCGAACAACGAGCTGGCCATAATGCAAAAGCCCGACGACAAGCCATCGATACCATCAATCAAATTGATTGCATTGATCATTCCCACTGCTGCGATAATTGTAAGCATAAGAGAGAACCACATAGGAACTTCATAGAATCCCCACAATCCGTGAAAGTCATTCAAAGATGCTCCGGATGAGAAGATCAGAATCAGCACTATCAATATCTCAACTGCAAAGCGGAAAGTCGGAGATAAGTCGATAATGTCGTCCATTGTGCCAATGAGCAGAATCAGGATCATTGATACTACGACAGGAAAGATGTCTGCATAATCACCAAACAGCATAGAACACGCAATACCCATTGCCATACCGAAAAAGATGGTCAAGCCGCCCAAAATAGGAACGGGTGTGCGCTGCAATTTGCGAGCATTAGGATTATCAACAATATTCTTCTCAAGAGCAATGTTCAGCGTCTTGGGGAAGATCCATTTAGTAGCTATAAAAGCCATAACAAATGGTAGTAATATTGCCTTAACAAACATAGAAACCATTTTTGATGTGTTTATTATTTTTCAATTTTTTCAATTAACGATAACGGCACTGACGCTGTTGCCACAGCGGTAATGCCCTCTACGCGCACAACAACGCGTCGGCTGCGTTGATTATTCAGACGAACGTATATGCCTTCCACGCCTGCAAACGGTCCGGCGATAATACGCACGAGATCTCCTTCTTTCAGATTTTCGTCATTCGGGTCAAGATAGAGTAGGTGCTCGTTGTGAGTTCCGGCAACAGCGATAAAATGTTTCATCTGATTGTCGGGGACCGTTAAAATCTCATTACGCCCTGCAACAGGTCGGGTAACATATCGCAGCCAAGGCAATTTGTGCATTTTAAGATCATCAATGATCTCCTTTGTCGATCTGACGAAGATATAGTTGTGAATTGCCACTCGGCGCACCCAGACAAAACGCCCTATGCTGTCTCGCTCTTTAACCAATCGTGTAGGCAGGAAATTTTCGATACCCAATTGGTCCAATACAGCCTTAGCCTTCAACTCTCGTTGATATGTAACACGAAGAGCAAACCAAAGATTACCATTGGTATCAACATCCGAACCCCTCGAAATCATATCACCCATATTGCTTACTAATGGCTAAAAGTTGAGTACTGCATATAACATAGGGACATTGGAACACGCGCAACGCTTTGTATCCCAATCAATTACAATAAAACCACAATGTAAATATGGTTTTCGCCCATAATCTCTATAAGAGATTATATACAATACGCAACAAAATTAAATAATTATAACCAAATAAACAAGCAAACGACCAAATATATTTGTAAAACAACTTGATAGCGTAGATTCGGCCGATATTGATTATAACCATTTCTCGGCGGGAATACTAACAAAAAAATCCTGCCCGATCGCTATGATCAGACAGGATCTCAAAACTCTTCGAGCGGGTGGCGGGGGTCGAACCCGTGGCCCTCGGCTTGGGAAGCCGATGCTCTACCACTGAGCTACACCCGCATCGACATTTTACAAGTGCAAAGATAGTCAATTTTCAACAAAAAGAAACCCGCGATACGAAAAAGTGTATCGCGGGTTCGGATTTATTAATCAAGATTTTCGGTCTTCGGGTGATCCTCGATGTAGTTATTGTAGGCGCGTTCGCCCCAATAGACATAACCATCGCCATCGAGCTTCGTGCCGCCTAACATCGACTGAATGAATCCGTTACGATCAACCAACGTACTATGATAGCTAACTTCAGGCGTAGTCATCTTGAACCACATCTGGATCTGACCACGCTTACCCTCATAATAGGTCAGCGAAGAATCAACCTGCTCGGTCTTAAAATCGTAATGCTCGGCCAAACCGCGACGCAACCAGCCCGTACGATACCAAGTACCACCGCGAGCCGACACGATATTCTTACCATTCGACACAACAACACTATCGCAATAGACCGACGTAAAAAGAGTATGTTTCTTCGACTTATCCAACCACTCAACAATCTTATCAAGGTGCAGAGCGTCGTCGTAAGCATAGTCGCTATCGAGGATTACGATACGCTCAACGCGATCGGGAATCTCGCGCACCTGCTCGATATAACGCAACAACACGCGACCACCGCCACTATGACCACTCAACACGATGCGGGGATCATAAGCCTTATAGAGGTCGGTAATGCTGTCAATAACATCGCGTACAATCTCACCCGAACGCTCGCGGTTGCGAATATAGGTCGGCCACGAACGATTTTTCTCACCCATATAGGCAACCAGCAGATTGCAATCGGGCATCTTATCGCGCAAGAAGCGGGTCTGCGCGCCCACGTGTTGGATATTGTAACGACGATCGCCACCGTCCTCCACCTTTCGGCCCGAAATCCACTTCACGGTGTTGGTATTGGGCAGGGCAAAAAAGACAATATAGGTCGGAGCACCCTTGATCAATTGTGTCGGGCGGTCAATCGTAACTGCAATATCGCCATAGAGCGAATCGTAACGCTCAACAACGTAGTCGTGCGCTGAACGTTTTGCTTGGCGCGGCGACGCTGCAAACGCCGACAACATTGCACCAAGAATAACCAACGCAGGGATAACAATACGTTTCATCTTTCTACTTGTAAATTTCGTTTAACAAACGCGCCAAACGATAGCCCGCCTTACGCAACTGCATTTCGAGAAGAGGGTAGTTATCGTTCTGGTAGTCCCACGACAATTCACTACCTGCGGGGGCGTCTTCATAGACCTTTTTGCAAATATCAACCGTCTCATTCATCCAATCAAGCGGAGTACCTGCCGACAGAGCCTCACGCTCCTCGCGCGATACGTTGTCAATCTCGCGCTGCCACTCCGAATAGCTCCATTTGCGAACGCTCTCAACAATAAGATCGTCCCAAACGGCGTGCAGTTTAACCTCGCGACCGAACCATTTGACCGTTACCAAATTACCGCCCAAATCGCTCAATCGGCCTGCGTGCATCGGGCAGTGCATATCGCCCACGAAGTGGATCAACATTCGAAGATAGATATTCTCCTCTTCGGGCGTGATCTTACCACTCTTCAACTGCTCGACAATCAGCGTTACGGCTGTCAGCACATCACCTTTGGGATTTTTAGGCATTGTAGCGTAGGTATAACCCTCATCAACATTGGCGTAATGCCATGTCGAAGTGTGGCGATATTCGGGAAAATTACGAATATTATCCGCCCACGACGAGTAGTAGGTAAATGTATGTCCGCCCAAAGCCTGCATAACCTTCGCCTTTACTCGCTTATTAACATTGCATTCAGCAATGTATGCCACCACGTCGTGGCCCTTCGGGCCCCAAGCTGCCGCCGTCTGCACTGCAAATACCAGCAGCATAAATGTAATAAGTTTCTTCATTGGTCTTATCTCTTTTTTATTGGTTCATCGTAATCAGGAACTCCTCATTATCTCGCGTACGTTCCATATGTTTTTTGGTATGCTCCATAGCCTCGACGGTTGTCATATCCGAGAGGAAACGACGCAATACCCACGTGCGATTGATCAGCTCCTTGTTCAGCAACAAATCCTCGCGGCGAGTACCCGAAGCAATAACATTGACCGACGGAAAAATTCGCTTGTCGGCCAACTTTCGATCGAGCTGCAACTCCATATTGCCAGTACCCTTAAACTCCTCAAAGATAACCTCATCCATCTTCGAGCCGGTATCAATCAGAGCCGTTGCAATAATGGTCAGCGAGCCCTTCTCCTCGGTATTACGAGCCGCACCAAAGAAACGCTTGGGCTTATGCAGAGCATTGGCATCAACACCACCCGAAAGCACCTTACCCGAAGCGGGCTGCACCGAGTTATAGGCACGTGCCAGACGGGTAATCGAGTCGAGGAAAATCACCACATCGTGGCCACACTCAACCATACGTTTTGCCTTATCGAGTACCATCTCGGCAACCTTAACGTGGCGCGAAGCCTGTTCGTCAAATGTCGAAGCGATAACCTCGGCCTTAACATTGCGAGCCATCTCGGTTACCTCCTCCGGACGCTCATCAATGAGCAGAACGATCATATATACTTCGGGGTGGTTATCGGCAATAGCATTTGCAATCGACTGCAACAGCAAAGTCTTACCCGTTTTGGGTTGCGCCACAATCAAACCGCGCTGACCTTTACCGATAGGCGAGAAGAGATCGACAACGCGATTCGAGATCGAGTTATGTCCATTGCTTGTAAGGTCAAATTTTTCACAAGGGAAGAGTGGGGTAAGGAACTCAAACTGCACTCTATCGCGCACATATTCAGGTTCAAGACCATTGATTTCGAGCACCTTAATCAGCGGGAAGTATTTTTCACCCTCCTTCGGCGGACGAATCGTGCCACTGACCGTATCACCCGGTTTTAGGCCGAAAAGTTTAATCTGCGAAGGCGACACATAGATATCATCGGGCGAATTCAGATAGTTGTAATCGGCCGAGCGCAAGAAGCCATAGCCATCGGGCATAACTTCCAAGACGCCCTCGCCCTCGATCTCACCCGAAAAATCATCTTTGGTGATTATCTCCTCCTCATCAGTGTAATTATCGTTGTGGGCTATTTCGTATTCGGGCAGAGGTATATCCTGCGGAATATTCGGCTCTTTAATCGCCATTTGTTCCTCGGTCTGTACTGCCGTATTTTTAGGCTTACGACCTCGTTTCTTGGGTTGCTCCTCTCGATCCTTTTGCACAGCAACCGTCTGCACGACATCTGCGACATCTGCCACAGCCTCTGTTACCGACTCTACAACCACGACCTCGGTTTCCGCCTCCACACCTAATTCATTCAGGCCTTCGGCAATATTCATTTTGGCGTCCTCGACACGCGTAGTACTAACTCGCGGGCGACGACCTCGCTTCGGCTTTTCGATCGGTGCTTCGGTCGAGGAATTCTGTTCCTCCGCAACCTCACCGGTCGCGACTGCCACAATACGGTCAATCAGATCTTTTTTCTTCAATTGATCGTTGATACCCAAGGCCTTGCCAATTTGCCGCAACTCTGCCAAGCTTTTAGTTTTTAATGCATCTATCTCTTGCATATAGTAGTGTGTGAGAGATTAAATTTCTGATTTAGGGATTAATCAACCACTCGGACGAGTGGCTTTGTTCTAATTCGATGGCACAAAGATAACCATTTTTTCGAATCTCGCAAAAATCGCAATCAAAAAACGCACCAATAGACACTACGACACGACCTTGGCTGTGATTATTTTTTTAGTTCAATATTTGGCAAAACAAACTTTTCGTACTATCTTTGTTTTAGTTAGATAGATTGAAAAACTATGGCAAAGAATTATCCTTGTGAAAATTGCCCAATGCGTGCAAAATTTGAGAAAAACCCGCAATCATTTGTTGGTCGTTTTTGGCGTTGGCACATCAATTTCTGTCCAGGCTGGAAGGGTTATTTCACCCAACTCCCCGAGGCTGATCAAAAAGCCCTCCGCGAAAAATACAACTTTACCAAATATGCTCGATAAACTTCGAACTGGAATAAATTCCCTATCACAACGCATAATCAGTTATCTATCAAGACTATCTCCTCGGACAGGAGCAATAGTCTTGGCATTGTGCATTCCCTGTTATATCATCTCCTTTGCCCAAATGTGCTTGCCGATCAGCACCGCTGCCAAAGGTGTGTTGTGGTTCATTTTCTTCGGAATGGCCAAAACCACACAATACGCAGGACTGACAATTCTCGGCGCAACAAGTATCAAAAACATCATCATTCGACATCGTCAGCATCGCCAACGTGCCATCGACGAGAATAATTAATCGTCAAAATTGTATCATTTCTGCTCTAATTCGATTATCTTTGCCGTATGAACAGAGAGCAGATCATAAAACTTTTCGTTACGTTAGGAGAGCATTTTGCACACTTCGGCGAGGAGGTTACGTCGCGTCAAGCAATCGCAGACGCTATCGCCTCAAATAGTTGGTTTTCGGAGCAGGAGATTCGCCACGCAGTCGAGGCACTACGTACCAAAATGCTTGACGAAGATCGACTCCGCTCGTGGCTTGACAGCTACCCTTCGCTACCCGTCGCTACCCATCGCAACGTATTGGTCGTAATGGCGGGTAATATTCCGTTGGTGGGTTTCTTCGATCTGCTTTGCGTCATCGCAAGTGGCAATCGCTGCCTTGTAAAGCCATCCAGCAAAGACCAAGCTTTAATGCAATATATAGTTGATCAGCTACTTGACATTGCCCCTCACACAGCCATCGAACTCTTTGACGGACAGACCACACCTGATGCCGTAATTGCAACGGGTAGCGATAATGCCGTACGCCATTTTCGCACCGAATATGGGCAATTATCTCTTTTGCTGCGCGGAAGCCGCTCTTCGTGCGCAATACTAACAGGAGAGGAGGCGAGCGAAGATTTAAGCCGTCTATGCAATGATATATATATGTATTCGGGGCTTGGTTGCCGTAATGTTTCGCTTATTTTCGTTCCCGATAATTATGATATTGCCCCCTTGGCAAACGCACTGCAACAACACCCGAAACACAACATCGGATACCTGAATAACTATCGCCAACGCAAAGCATTGATGCAGATGAATGGGGTAGAGCACACCGATTTAGGGCACTCATTACTTATTGAGGAGCGAGCATTCCCGACATCAATCTCACAAATAAATATCGCACGATACTCATCACTGACGGAGGTTGCAGAGTGGCTCGCAGATCACGATGAGAAGATTCAATGCGTAGCGTGCAACGACTTGAAATTCACGCAGAGATATGCCCAAACGTGCCAGCCATTACTTCGCGCAGTACCGATCGGCACCACCCAAACACCTGCACTCACCGACTATCCCGATGCAACCGATGTGATGGAGTGGCTTAAAAATCTCGCATAAAACTACTCTATGTAGTTCAAACGCTTGACAAAAACGACTTTTTCACTATCTTTGCAATAGAGAAACTAACTAAATTCGGACTATTAATTATGTCGATGGTTTTCAAATTCAGAATGCTGAGCGATGAGAATGATCGCTTTGTCAGAGATTACGAGGTGATGTATGATATGTCGCTTGCCGATTTCGAGAATTTTATTCGAGAAGATCTCGAATATGATCCCGCTATGACTTCGTTCTTTACGGCTGATGACCGCTGGAATAAACTGCGCGAATTCACCCTTGAAGATATGGGCGATATGGGTGATATGGGAGAAGAGGCTCCCGTGCCTATGAGCAGCGTTGTATTGGGTCAGTTGATGCACCACAACCGCGATCGACTCATCTATCAGTTCGATATGTTCGGGGATCGCGCCTATTACCTCGAATTAATCGGAGCGGGAGAGCCGAAGAGTGGCGCAGAATACCCCCGCGTAACTCTCGCAGAGGAGCCTGCACCCGATCAGTACGATCCGTCGGCAAGCGAGTCGGAAGGCTCGGCTTTCGATGAGATGATGGGCGATTTCTGCGATTTCGAAGGCGACGACAACTTCGACGATGAGTTCTAACGTGCGACCTCTTTTGATCGTCATCGTTGGTCCGACGGGCTCCGGCAAAACAGCATTGAGCATCCGTCTGGCAAACTATTTTAATGCGCCAATCATTTCAACCGATGCACGACAGATTTTCCGAGGTATGGCCATCGGAACGGCACAACCTACGCCCGATGAGCTTGCAGCAGCGACTCACTACTTCATCGCTTCACACGACATTCACGAGCAATACACCTGCGGCAGATATGAGCAGGAGGCATTGGCAAAGCTCAACGAGCTATTTGCCGAAGGACATCACACGGTTGTTGCCGTTGGCGGTGCGGGTCTATATGTCAAGGCTTTATGCGAGGGTATTGACGATATTCCGCAAGCCTCGGAGGAGTTGCGCGAGAAACTGTCGCAGCGTCTGCGCGAAAAGGGCGTCGGTGATCTATTTGCCGAATTAGAAAGGCTTGACCCCACCTATGCAGCCGAAGTCGATCGGCACAATCCTGCCCGTGTGCAACGCGCATTGGAGGTCTGCTTGGCAAGCGGGCGCACTTTCTCGGAATTTCGCACAGGCGAAAAACGCTCGCGTAATTTCGATATCATTAAAATCGGGACAGAGATGGATCGAGCCGAGCTTTATGACCGCATTGACCGCCGTGTTGATCAGATGATGGCCGACGGTTTGGAGGCTGAGGCTCGCGCATTATACCCTTATCGAGATCTCAATTCGTTGCAAACAGTAGGGTATAAAGAGATGTTCGACTACTTCGACGGCCTTTGCAGCCGCGACGAAGCAGTCGAACTAATCAAACGCAATTCGCGCCGTTATGCCAAGCGTCAATTAACTTGGTTCCGTCGCGATGAGCAGGTTATTTGGTGCGATCCTCGCGACATCGAAGGTATCATTACTCGCATCGAGCAAGCAAAGCGGGATCTATCGCAGCGCGATTAACCGCGATCTCGATCACCTTACCGCGCATAAAGCTCTCCGAAATGTAGCAGTAGCCATCGAAGTTACGCGATACGCCACCCGAATCCTTCACCTTGAAATAGCGATTACCCTGCGGATCGCAAGAGATACCGACGATATGCATAATATGGTCATCAACCGTTGTGCGATCGTCAAACCACTTCAAACGCAGAGCCTCATCAACCACAATCTCCTCGGCGGGAATAGTACCCTTCTCGTAGTTCTCATCAGTAGGAAGAACACAGATACCGCCACTATAACTTGCCTCCGAGATATCCGAGCCCAAACCGATAGTGTAGCCCTTCTCAATTGCAGCATACATCACCGACAGCAGCTCGTCTAACGGCAGGTTAATCGACTTTTCGCCTAACCAATTATCGGGAATCTCGATCGAGAACTCCTCGTAGTAGGGGTGATGAGCAAACGAAGTCAAATAGACGAAATCATCGCCCGACAGGCCCAACTTCTCGGCATAACTCTTCGGAGTATATTCAACACCATCAACCTCGAAAGTTTCGGGGCGCACGCCCAAATACTCGTCCAAAATCTTATCGAACTCATCCTGCCAACCATCGTTCTTATAGGCCTTCTCCTCGACGATCTTCTTTGCGCAATCAACCATTGCATTGCACAGCTCACGATGATCGTACTGACCGTCAGACGAATTACCCTCATAAACCTCCTGCGGCACAATGCCGTAGCGATCGACAATGTAGAGCACATCGTGCAACTCGCCGCCCTGCCAGAGGTTCATACGGCCATTCAGACGAACATACTTCACAGCCTTCTCCTTCCACGCATTGCGAGCCACCCACATTTCCGAGAGATTCAGCTCTTCGCCACCACGGCGCATCACTTCGCTTTCAAGCATCGACACACCGCCATATGCCCAGCAGGTACCCGTGCGAGCCTGATCCTTAACAGGCGTTGTAGCCCACGACACTTCATCAACCATAGGATTTTCGATCTTTTGAGGTTCAGCTGCGGGTTCCTGTTCTTGCACCTTTGCTGCCTCCTGACCGCAACCGCAACATACGGCTACGACAGCTAATTGTAAGAGTATCTTTTTCATAATAGGATAGAATTTTGACAAATATAACAAAAAAGCTGATGAATCCCAACACTCGGCCGAGAATCACCAGCTTTTTATAAATTTATTTTTCTCTATTTAGAAGTCGTAGCCCTTAATTGCCGATGCATATTTACTCCAACTTGCGTCTGCTTTATAAGCATCAACTGACTCGGTGGGAACATAGATTACACGCGCGGGTGAGTTCTTACTAAACGTTACATCATCCTCCAAAATAGGTGGCGTGGTTGCAGCACAATATACCTTCTCTAAAACCTCACAACCATTAAACGCGCCATAACCAATACTCCTAATACCCGCCGGAATACGCACCTCGGTCAGTTCTTTGCAATCTCGGAATACATTATGGCCAATCGCCGTCAAACTTTTAGGAAGAACAATCTTGGTCATCGAAGCCTCCGAGAAGGCGATAGTTCCGATTGTGGTCGGTCCTTCTGGCACCGTATAAGAGCCCAATCCGGCCATTGCCGATGATACAATAGTATTATTGCATATAATCAAGCGACCGTCTGCCGAAGCAAATTTACCCTTGAATGAAGCAAGGCTATCGCAATAAGCCCAAGGATTGGTGTGAATCTTCTTAACACTTTCGGGAATGGTAACCGAACGCACCTTGCTTTTCAAAAATGCATAATAGCCGATATACTCCACATTACTGCCAATCTCGACATTCTCTAACTCCTCGCAATAATAGAAGGCACAATCGCCAATAGTATAACAACTTTCAGGAATTTTCACACTCTCAAAACCGCAATTACGAAAAGCGTAGTAGCCAATAGTCGCAAGATTACCGCCCCAATTAACCTTCTTCAAATCGGTACAATTAGCAAACGCATACTCGCCAATTGCCGTTATATTATCCGAGAAGGCAACCTCCTTCAACGCATAGCTGGCATAGAACGAAGAGTCGGGAATCTCTTGCAACTTTGTGAAATATTGCAACTCATTGAACGAGGTAATATTGATATTTCGCATAAATGTATTGCTAATATCTTCAACTGCCTCGGCCTCCGAATATGAGAGATAGCCATCACCATTGCTATCCCACTTTTTCTCACAGATCATCTCAACATAATTATCGGCAAAACGAATCTCATCTGCCGCATACTGGCGCAGATTTAAGAGAAGACCATTCGCCAACTGATAGGTCGTTCGCTTATCGCCCTGTTCGACACTTCTGAAAAAGCGAATATTCTCGACACCTGTAACATATCCAAGCTTCTGATAGGGACCATTATTTCCCGAAACATACAACGTATCGTCTTCGATTTTGGTCATTAACTTGGTAGTCGATGCCTCGAACTTACCATTATTCTTATCGGCAAGAATCTTAAAATTATAGCACCAATAATAGGCATCATCCTGCTTAATGATATGGATAACGGGAGTCTTATTTGTCGTACTTGTGTAAATCTTTAATTTTCGGGAGTTTGACAGCGACACATCATAGCCCACAGCCTTCTTATCCTCCTCAATCGGCGCAACGCTTACAGCATACACAGCATCCGATTGTGCTTCAAGAATTGCCTGCAAAGCATCGAGATTTGAGTTCAGAACCTGACAATATTTATCCTGATCAAACGACTCGAAATTATCGGGGGTATGAACTTGGTCTGGATCCCAGCAACCAACAACAAATAACATTGTCAGAATTGACAAATAGGAGAGTAATTTAGCAAAAATTTTCATAGCTAATTTGAGTTATATTTGGTGCAATATTAACAATTATTTTCAACAAAGGCAATGATAACGAAGCAAATAATACAATAGTTTGCATTTTCAAAATAAAATTGATACTTTTGCACTCGCAATAATGCACAATAGAGGGTTGCTCGGATGGTGGAATAGGTAGACACGCCGGACTTAAAATCCTGTGGCCAGCAACGGCCGTGCGGGTTCGATTCCCGCTCCGAGTACCAACAAAACAAATGTTCGCATACCACAAGGGAATGCGAACATTTGTTTTATACATCTGCCACATGCGTTATTCCGCGCCTCCCAAAACTGAGGCTTTAATTTGATCAAGTTCGACCAATTTATTCACAATTGCATAGATCGTCAAACCGGCAGGCGAATGGATTTGCAATTTCGACGCGATATTACGACGGTGGGTAATGACCGTATGTGTCGAGATGAACAGTTGTTCGGCTATCTGTTTGTTAGTCATTCCCTTAACCACGCAGACAATAATTTCTCTTTCGCGGGTACTCAGCTGTTCGCGGTCAGTCGTATCGTTCTCAATTGCCACCACTTCAAGCAGTTTCTCCTTAATCATTTCGGCCGAATCGCACAACGATATGGTCGCATCGTAACCATTAATCAATCGTTCATCGGCAAGTTGATTGAGCAAGGCCACACAACGTAACGACGCAAATTGTTGATCGGCACGAATCTGCTGCAACGAGAACACTCCGAGCATAGCAGGATTAACCACAAGAATATCAGGTTCCTCATCGCGCAAAGTATCGGTCAAAGTTGCAAAATCGACTATCTCAACCACCTGGATCGAGAGAGCCGAAAGGCGTTTGAGCACGGCCAGCAAGCCACTACGAATTATCAGCGACGGCTCGGCAACTGCTATTTTGATTGACATACTCATTTTGCAGCCTCGATTTTACGTTCCAACTGCTTAACAATCGGCACCAGAAGATTGTTCTCCACAAAATTGTGCGATGCCAAATCGCGCTCGATTGAGAAGATATCGAACAGCACAACATTCAGCTCGTTATGGTCGTCGGCACGGTAATATTTGATCAAAATATTTTTCAGATCGGTCATCTTCTGCTCGACATCATCGTGCTGACGCTCAAACGTATCGACATTATAATCCGAATGGGTTTCACCTGCAATCAGCGATCTGATATAGGGTAGCAGAGTGCTCTCCTCGTAATTCATATGTTTGCGCACCTCCGCCGCATACTCATCGAAGAAACGCTCAATCACAACCGATACATCGCTACCTTTGTCAAGCGCAGCAACAAGTTTCGCACGAATGGCAGGCAGACGATATTCAAGATAGTAATCGTGTGAGTTGTGGAGATATTGCATAAATGCCTCGACCGAGATTTCGGAATATTGATCCGCATCCAGAGGCTCCTCATCGAGCATCATATTGACAACAGCGAGGAAGGTGGCAGTATCGACTCCCGCCTCTTTACAAACCTCGCCAATTGAGCGATCACCAAACCCCAGAGCGATACCGAAACGGCTCATTACAAGCAGTGTGGAATAATTCTCGCACACCAAATCGCTCATCTTGTCTGATGGTTTATATTTACCTAATTTATATACCATAGTTGATTTACGCCTTATAGATATCTGCAAAATTAGCGACTTTTCGCACGTCGGCAAATACCGATATGTAGGTATTTTGGTTGTCAATTAGCGACGATTCTCGGCAACCCATTGAGTCAGTTCGACAAAATCGGCCACCGACAATTGCTCGGCACGTTGAGTAAAGAAACGATGTTCAGCACCTCCGAAATCACCAAAGACCGATTTCAACGAGTTGCGCAACATCTTACGACGCTGACCAAACGAAGCTTTTACAACCTTCACAAAAAGTTGCTCATCGCAGTCGAGTTTTGTGGTTTGGTTGCGTACCAGACGTATCACCGCACTCTTAACCTTTGGAGGTGGATTAAACACCTGCTCACCGACCGTAAACAGATACTCGATATCATACCACGCTTGCAGCAGAACACTCAGAATGCCATACTCCTTCGAGCCTGGGGGCTCGGCCAAACGCACTGCTACCTCGCGCTGAATCATACCTACACATTCAGGCACAAGATCGCGATTTTCAATCACTTTGAAGAATATCTGTGATGAAATATTATACGGAAAATTGCCGATCACGCGCACACCATCGGGGAACATCGTGCGGAGGTCCATTTGCAGAAAATCGCCCTCGATCAATCGCGGCGTAAAAGCGGGGTAGTGCTCATTGAGATAGACCACACTTTCGCTATCAATCTCTGCACCATAGGTAACAATATCCTCTCTCTGCAATAGAAATTGCGTCAGCACACCCATACCACAGCCGACCTCCAACACCGTTGCCGGAGCATCAGCCGCGCCACCCGACATCGAGTAACAGATTTTGCGAGCTATATTAAGATCGGTCAGGAAGTGCTGTCCAAGAGCCTTTTTCGCGCGTACTTCGGTCATAATATACTATATTGAAGTTCGATTAATTGCCCTGCTCACACATAAACTTGATACGAACCAATCGAATCTCCTCCTCGGTATAGTCCGAGCCCAACTCCTCGATAGCCTCATCCAGCGAATCGCTTTCAGCATCCTCCTTGAAATAGAGGTAGATATCCTCAACCTTATCCTCGTCAATATTGCTATCAATATAATATTTGATATCAAGGCGAGTACCCGAATTGACAATACCCTCGATCTCGGTCAGCAGTTCGTCAAAGTCCAAATCTTTGGCACGAGCGATATCCTCGAAATCCATCTTACGGTCAATCGACTGAATGATGAAGATCTTATTGCCACTCTTATTGCCGACACTCTTAACGACCATATCCTGCGGGCGAATAATCTCCTTCTCCTCGACATACTGCTTGATCAGCTTAACGAACTCCGAGCCGAATTTACGAGCCTTACCCACACCGACGCCCGTGATATTCTGCATCTCCTCGATGGTGATGGGATACTGAATAGACATATCTTCGAGCGAAGGATCCTGGAAGATTACAAACGGAGGCAGGCTATGTTTCTTTGCCACCTTCTTGCGCAGATCTTTCAACATCGAGAATAGCTCCTCATCCGCTACGCCTCCTCGACCCTGCGGAACTGCCGCGTCGGTCTCTTTCTCCTCGACATCGTAGTCGTGATCGAGCGTAATCATAATCGGGAAGGGCAGATTGATATACGAACGACCCTTATCGTTAATCGATTGCAGACCATAGTTCTCGATATTCTTATCGATCAGACCTAAAATATGCGCCTGACGAATTACGGCACCCCAGAACTTCGAATCGTAATCGGCACCTGCACCAAACCACTCGCAGGTATTGTGGCCATAGCTCTTATTCAGAGCCGTAACTTTACCCACAAGCACATTGATCAGATAGTCCGACTTGAATTTATCGCCGATAAATGCCAATGTTTTGAGCATCAACTGCGTAGCCGACTTGGCATCCTTCTGCGGACGAGGATGCAGACAGTTGTCGCAATTGCCGCAATTATCCTCGGTATATTCCTCTCCGAAATAGTGCAACAGAGTCTTACGGCGACAAATCGAGCTCTCGGTATATGAAACGGTCTCTTGCAACAGCAACTTACCAATCTCCTGCTCGGCCACAGGTTTACCCTGCATAAACTTTTCAAGTTTCTGAATATCCTTATAACTATAAAAGGCGATACAACGACCCTCACCGCCATCACGACCTGCACGACCCGTCTCCTGATAGTAGCCTTCAAGACTCTTCGGAATATCGTAATGGATCACATAGCGAACATCGGGTTTATCGATACCCATACCGAAAGCGATCGTAGCCACAATGACATCGACCTCTTCGTGCAGGAAAGCATCCTGATTATTGGCACGCGTAGCGGCATCCATACCTGCGTGATAGGGCAGAGCCTTAATACCGTTTGCAACCAACAATTCAGCCAACTCTTCGACCTTCTTTCGGCTCAAACAGTAGATAATGCCCGACTTACCATCATTCTGCTTAATGAATTTAATGATCTCCTTCGACGCATCACGCTTGGGACGAATCTCATAGTAAAGATTCGAACGATTGAACGACGACTTAAATACCGTAGCATCCTGCATACCGAGGTTCTTCTGAATGTCCATCTGCACCTTCGGAGTAGCAGTAGCCGTCAAAGCGATCAGCGGAGCCTGACCGATATCATTGATGATAGGTCGGATACGACGATACTCAGGGCGGAAATCGTGGCCCCACTCCGAAATACAATGCGCTTCATCAATTGCGTAGAACGAAATTTTGATCTTACGCAAGAACTCGACATTATCCTCTTTGGTGAGTGATTCGGGAGCAAAATAGAGCAACTTGGTCTTTCCCGCAAGCACGTCGGCTCGCACTTGATTGACCGCCGTCTTATTCAGCGATGAATTTAAGAAATGGGCCACACCCGTTTCGGCTGCGAACGTTCGCATCGAGTCAACCTGATTTTTCATCAATGCGATCAGCGGCGAAATAATAATCGCCACACCATCCATAATCATAGCCGGAAGCTGGTAGCAAAGCGATTTGCCACCACCCGTCGGCATCAGCACAAAGGTATCCTTACCTTCGAGCACATTCTTAATAACAGATTCCTGATAGCCCTTGAACGAATTAAAGCCGAAATACTCTTTCAGCTTATCGTGCAATAGGTTATGTAAATCGTCGGCCATAGATACGTTTATTGAAGATCAAATTTGAGATAAAGATAATACTTTTTTCGGAAAAATCCATAACTTTGTGGAAAATTTTCACGAATAATGAGACTTTTCACACAAGACCTGGTAAAGAGGTATAAGGCCCGCACCGTTGTAGATCACGTTTCGATTGACGTAAAGCAGGGCGAAATCGTCGGTTTGCTCGGCCCGAACGGCGCAGGCAAAACTACCTCTTTTTATATGATCGTAGGACTGATTAAGCCCAACGAGGGAAAAATCTTTCTCGAAGATGATCAGAACAATGTTACCGACTTGACATCGTTGCCGGTATATAAACGCGCACAATTAGGTGTCGGCTATTTGGCACAAGAGGCTTCGGTATTCCGCAAATTGAGCGTCGAGGACAACATTCGCTCGGTGCTTGAAATGACCGACTACTCGAAAGAGTACCAGCGCGAACGTACCGAGAATTTGATTGAGGAGTTCCGATTGCAAAAGGTTCGCAAGAGTCTCGGTATTCAGCTTTCAGGTGGCGAGCGACGCCGCACGGAGATTGCGCGCGCCGTTGCGATCAATCCCAAATTCATCCTTCTCGATGAGCCATTTGCAGGCGTCGATCCTATCGCGGTAGAGGATATTCAGAGCATTGTAAGCACACTGAAAAATAAAAATATCGGTGTAATTATCACCGACCACAACGTACACGAGACCCTCTCGATTACCGATCGAACCTATCTGCTTTTCGAGGGCAAAATTCTGAAAGCCGGCTCGGCCGAAGACCTTGCAAACGACGAACAGGTACGAAAAGTATATTTAGGTAAAGACTTCAAGTTGAGATAAATGAAGCGCATCATATCACCATCCGCTTTAAGTGGCCGTGTTACGCCTCCTTGCTCGAAGAGCTATGCCCAGCGAGCTCTTGCCGTAGCACTGCTTGCCGAAGGAGAATCGCTCATCGGCAATGTCGAAATGTGCGATGATACGCGCTCGGCCTTACGCTGCATCGAAGCTCTTGGCGCAGAGGTTGAACAGATTGACAAATCCACCCTCAAAGTTCGCGGAGGTTTCAATCCGAACACCGACAATCTCCACATCGGCGAATCGGGACTTTCGACACGACTATTCACCCCGATAGCATCACTTTGCGACCGACCGATTACGATTAACGGCGAGGGCACAATTCTCTACCGACCAATATCAATGATGATTGAGCCGTTGCGTCAATTAGGCGTAAGCGTGCGCGACGGTGGAGGATTTCTCCCGATTCAGGTATGCGGTCCGATGCGTGGCGGAAATGTTGAAATTGACGGATCAATAAGCTCGCAATTCTTAACGGGCCTACTGCTGTCATTACCTATGGCTCAATCAGATACAACGATTTATGTAAATAATCTCAACAGCCTGCCTTACGTCGATATGACCATCGAAACGGCTCGTCGTTTTGGAGTCGAAATTGCCCATAAGGATTATCGTGAATTCTTTATTGAGGGAGGACAAAAATATCGCGGCACAAACTTTATGATCGAAGGTGATTGGAGTGGCGCAGCTCCTATGCTGGTTGCAGGTGCCGTTGCGGGCGAGGTTACCGTAGAGAATATGAGCCGTCTTTCGTTGCAGGCCGATACGGCAATAATTAAAGCCCTTATTAGTGCAGGAGCCGAGGTGGAATCAACCGATAACTCGGTTACTGTGCGCCGCCGCAAGTTAAGAACATTCGAGTTTGATGCAACACATTGTCCTGATCTATTCCCCGCATTGGTTGCATTGGCAGCGAACTGCGAAGGCGTATCTACAATTTACGGCACTGAACGACTGCTACATAAAGAGAGTAATCGCGCCGCCACATTGGCCGAGGAATATGCCAAAGCGGGAATCGAAGTCGATATTGACGAAGAGAATATTATGCGTATTCGCGGCGGACAGATTCACGGCTGCACAACCGACAGCCACGGCGATCATCGAATAGCGATGTCGATGGCAATTGCCGCCCTGACAGCCGACGAGCCGATCACTATCGAGGGAGCAGAGTGCGTTGCCAAATCGTACCCTTCGTTCTTCGAGGATTTGAAGCAGTTGATTGTAAAATAGCAAAAACGAACTCAATATCTATTTTTTTATCCAACTATTTGGAGTTTTAGATTTTAGTTACTACTTTTGCAACGAGGGTTCGGGCCCGGAGTTCTAAATACTCGGGGGATAATCCTCAAAATATAGCAGTGATTATGGTCGGTGCCGTGAGCCCGTAAGTCCAAAATCACTGCTTATTTTTTCCCACATTCACATCACGTAGCAAATTATACTTTCCACTCTTTTTGTAGACATTTTATTCACATCACAGATACTAAAATACCGTTATCGTACGTTTTAGAGCAGATATTAGTTAATTAATTTCTAATTTAGCGCGAAATATGCACCCATTCGGTTGGGAATTAAAAGGTATTTTGGTAACTTTGCCCGAAATTTTGAAAACAATTAGCACAAGATGACAATATTCAAAAACTCTTTCATCGCTTTATGCACGATGCTTGTTGCCGTAGCATTGGTATTCACTTCGTGCAACAATGAAAACGAGGACGACAAACTGCGTGTAACGCTTCCTGACGCGCCTGTTACTGCCTATTTCGATTACGGGCAGACCCATAGCTTCACCGTAAAGATGGAGAAGGAACGCTCTTACGAGATTGAGCAGGTACCCGATGGCTGGACTGCGCAACTCGAATCAAAGACCAAGCTGAACGTAACAGCCCCCAAATCGGGTGGTGCGACCAGCGGCGTGGTAAAGATCTCGGTTCATCGCAAGGAGCGCACCGTATCGGCCCAGCTCAAAGTAGAGCTTTTGCCTGCTACGACCATAGCAACCAATGCCAATAGCTACATCATCAGCGAGCCTAACACACGTTACAAGATTAAGGCAACGGTCAAAGGCAACACCTCGCAGAAGATCGACGGCACTCCCGCATCGGCAGTCTTGGTATGGCAGACAAGTAAAAACCTGCTCGGAACGGTTATGCTTGACGGCGATCATATTTCATTCGTAACTACCGCCGACGCAGATGATGCCACCAAGATCAATGAAGGCAACGCCCTTGTTGCAGTAAAGGATGCTGATGACAACACGCTGTGGAGCTGGCACTTATGGCTGACAGACTACAATCCCGAAATCGACAATGTTACAAATACCGATGGTAGCGTTATGATGGATCGCAACCTTGGCGCAAAGGGAGTTGGCAGCGAAGATATTTACGAGGCGTATGGTCTGTTCTATCAGTGGGGTCGTAAGGATCCGCTGATTATGAGCAAGAATGCAACTTCGACATCGAATGCTTCGACTTACAACTCGCTGAACAGCAACGTTGCATTCGTAACAATGGAGTGCGACGAGGAGACCGGCACTATTGCTTATACTACGAAGTATCCCACACAGATTATCAGAGGTAACGAGACGAGCGGTTACGATTGGTTGTACAAGAACCACGACTCATCACTCTGGGGTAACACCAAGACAATGTATGACCCCTGCCCGGCAGGTTGGAAAGTTCCCTCGAAGAGTGTTTGGAACGATTTTGCCAACTTGACTGATGGTGAATTTAATAGTGGTTGGTATTTCCGCGTTAGCGATGGCGCAACGTTGTATCCCGCTGCCGGTCGCCGTAGTTTCTCAAAGGGCACGCTTACCAATGTAAATCACGACGGTACACTCTGGACAGGTTACTATTGGAGCGCAAACGCAACGACAGACGGCAAGGCTTCGTCGCTCTATTTCAATTTGAACAATGTTGTTCCCGCACAACCGAACTATCGCGCAGGCGGTTTCCAGGTTCGTTGCGTAAAGGAGTAACACCGATAACTGAAAAGCATAGATATCGAACCGACCTATCAACGGTCGGTTCTTTTTTATCTCAACTCAATGGAAAAACTGAAACGATATATCGAAACGGAGATACTTCCTCGATACAGCCATTTTGATCGTGCACACTCGATCGATCACGCTCGAACAGTAATCGAAGAGAGCCTTTCGTTAGCTGCATTTTACGACGTTGATATCCGCATCGTATATACAACTGCCGCATATCACGACCTCGGTCTTTGTGCAGGACGCGAACGCCACCACATTGTATCGGGTGAGATTGTTCGTGCCGACACTCGCCTGCGAGAATGGTTTACCGAAGAGGAGATCGACACTATCGCCTGCGCGGCAGAGGATCATCGAGCATCATCAAAACACGAACCACGCTCAATATATGGCCGTATTGTGGCCGAAGCTGATCGCGTAATCGATCCCGCAACCACTCTGCGCCGCACGATCCAATATGGCTTGGCAAACTACCCTCAATTAAACAAAGAGGAGCAATACAACCGTTTTTGCGCCCATCTACAAGAGAAATACGCCGAAGGTGGCTATTTGCGACTATGGATCCCACAATCGAAAAATAGCCAAAGACTTGCCGAGTTGCGACGTGTAATATCCGATCGAGAGCTGTTGCGCAAGGCCTTCAACGAGCTTTTTTCGGCAGAGTTAAACCTCTAACAAAAAATAATCGCGCTCACCGAACGATGAGCGCGATTATTTTTCAGCGAAAGGGTAGCGGTAGGCTACTTCTTCTCATTCGGGCGAGAGATACTCTCACGCATCGTGGTATCTGCCTGGATATTCTTCAACTTATAATAATCCATAATACCCAAATTGCCCGAACGGAATGCCTCGGCAATAGCCAGCGGCACCTCGGCCTCGGCCTCAATTACACGAGCACGGGCCTCCTGCGCCTTCGCCTTATTCTCCTGTTCGAGAGCGATAGCCATTGCGCGACGCTCCTCGGCCTTTGCCTGCGCAATATTCTTATCGGCATT
Organism: uncultured Alistipes sp.; assembly: GCA_937899895.1. GTDB lineage: Bacteria > Bacteroidota > Bacteroidia > Bacteroidales > Rikenellaceae > Alistipes. The sequence goes on along the minus strand of CALBQR010000034.1, from coordinate 11,223 downwards.
TGCCTGATCAATCTGCAACTCCGCACCAATATTCTTACCTACATCCACATCGGCGATATCAATCGAAAGAATCTCAAAAGCAGTACCTGCATCAAGGCCCTTATTAAGCACCGCACGCGAAATCATATCGGGATTTTCCAACACGCTCTTGTGCGTATCCGACGAACCAATACTCGATACGATACCCTCACCGACACGTGCCAAAACAGTCTCCTCACCGGCACCACCGACCAGTTGCTTGATATTTGCACGCACCGTAACACGAGCCTTTGCAATCAACTGAATACCATCCTTGGCAACAGCCGAAACGGGAGGAGTATTGATAACCTTCGGATTAACCGACATCTGTACTGCCTCAAACACATCACGGCCCGCCAGATCAATTGCCGTAGCCATCTGGAAATCCAGGTTGATATTTGCCTTTTGAGCCGACACAAGCGCGTGAACGACATTAGTAATATTACCACCTGCAAGATAGTGGGCTTCAAGCTCATTTGAGTTCAAACGCAAGCCAGCCTTTGTACCCTCAATCATCGACGACACGATAACCGAAGGCGGCACCTTACGCCAACGCATCAGCACCAACTGCAACAGGTTGATTCTTACGCCCGACACCAATGCCGAGAACCATAAACCCATCGGGATAAAATAGAAAATAAGCAGCAGGAGGACAAAACCCGCAACGCCTATAAGGGCAATCATACCCACACTGTCAAATTCAGCCATAGTTTAGTTGTTTTATGGTTATTGTTTTATTATTTAACTCGCTTAACAATCACATTAAAATTCTCATAGCCCGTAACCTCGACCTGCGAATGTTCGTCAATAAGCTCCGAGATACTCTTTGCCTCAAAGGTCTTACCATCAATCTCGACCTTTCCCATAGGGGCCAAGCGGGTAATTGCAACGCCTCGATCGCCAATCTTCACATTGCTTTCTTGCGGCATCTCCATACTTGACGAGGTAATCTCCTGACGAAGCGAAAGTTTTTGCCAAGTTTTTGATCGTAAAGACAATATGGTTACCAACAATCCCACAATCAAAATTACGCCGACAACAATCCAACCGATAGTCGATCCGGACCAAACGAACGCAAAATATATAGCCGCAGCATCACACGCCAACGCAAGAATACCGCCAATCGAAACGCCGGGCAATAGGACCAATTCGGCCATCAGAAAAATAGCTCCGAGAATAATGAGCAACACAATCCAAAACATAACTACAAAAAGTTTTAACTATTATTTGTGTAAAGATACAAAAATCATTTCAATTTTACAATCGTTATATCTTCGCTTTCAACGATTACATAGAGAGCCGTAGTGTAACGATTTACTCCGCAGCCTCCGGAGCGACTTCAACCTCGATCATCGTAACCTCGACCGTTGCTCCTTCAACCGCTTCGACAACTGCCGCAGCAACCTCATCAGCCTGCTCGCGCTCCGCAAACGACATTACGATAAAACGGCCATTAATACGCGTAATATCTTTATCGGCAGCCGATTGGTCAAGTGCAGCACGCAATTCGGGAGTCATCTGTTCAATACCTGCGATCTCAACACGGAACATCTGTGTCTTATCGCCCTCCGCCTCGCGCACCTCAACCAAATTGGTATATACACCATCAATCCAAACCGTCGCCTCCGGTCGTTTGAAACCCATATTCTTCAATCTGATTTGAGCCTCATCAACCTCCGCTTCGGTCGCAAAACCACCTGCAAAATAGCGATATTTACCCTCCTCGGTTTTTAATTTATAGAGAGGATAGACCCCCTTAAAGATCGAGATCGGCTGTTGCGAAGAGAAAGTTCCAAGCAAAACTCGGTAGATCGTGCCACGCTCATATATTTCACATTCGGGGATAGGATTACGCGAGTTATATCGTGCGGGCGACGACACTCCGATCGGCTCATAAGCGAGGAAGAATCGTTCCTCAATCTCAATCTTCGGCAGGCGGTAATCAATCGTCTCCAATTGACGCGAAACCATTTTCAACGAGTCCTGCGCCAGACCCAAGCCAAACATTCGCGCCAACTCGATTTCGGTAGCCACAAGGCTCTGCTTGGTATTGAAATAGCTACTCATTGCATCCGAAGCATATCGACCACGATCGGCTGCGGCGCGTTGCAGAGCCTGAGAAAGTGCCAACTCACAGTTTTCAAGCAGATCATCGCGGCGATTCTTTTCGAGCATAAAGTTATACGCAAAACTCTTCGCGTCGAAGATCGTACTCCAACGGGTCGAGATAGAGTCGTTCAATGCCGAGCATAAACCCTTCAATACCTGATAATTTGAGTAGAGGCGTGATGCCTCGGCCGCATCTTGTGTCTGCTCATACTGAACACGTATCGACTCCATTGCCGCGTGGTTCTCACTGAACATATTAACAAACTCAACGACCTTCAACTCATCGTTTTGCGCACGTTGCAAAGCGACATAATCCGTCGAATCGAGTTCGGTTACAAAATGGATATCATCGACTATACGCGTCGTCTGCACCGAAGCCTGCTCGATTACGGTATCAGCAACCGCCTCCTCGACAACGACCTGCGCAGGTTGACCGGAACTCATATTCTCAATCAACCAATCTTGCTCAATAGTATTTATTCGACCAAAGATATCACCCTTACGATTGCGCAAACTGAATACCTGCTCTTCAAGAGCCAGAATCGCCTCGCCATATTTCGCGCGATTAGCGGGATCCTCCGAAAAGAGTCGTCGATTTTGCTCTACGACACGCATCACAGAGTCCTCTTGCTGCTGCAAGCGCACTCCATCAGCGAGCAGTTCCATATATTCTGCATTATTCTCCAATCCTGCAATACGAGCCTTAACGGGAGGTTGTGCCACCACATATCCTGCGGCAAATGCAAATATCGTTAGTAGTAATATCGAGTATCTCTTCATAGCCAAAATTCTAAATCCACCATTTGATCAAAAAGATCTGTATCAATCCGAAAATCTCCAAACGGCCGAACAACATCAACAACGTATCGGTAAATTTCACCATCGACGGCAGCGACGAGAAGTTGCAAACCGAGCCGACCTCACCGAAACCCGGACCAACATTCGACACACAAGCCACTGCCGACGAGAAACCCGTTGTCAAGTCGATACCATAGAGCGAATTGACAAAGACTCCGATCAGAATTAACAAAATATAGAAAACAATGAAGGTCATCACCGTACTAACAGTGTCGGTACGCTGAATCACACCATCAATTTTGATTCGCACAATAGCATTTGGGTGTTGTTGCTGCACGATACGCGCCTTCACCGACTTAGCCGCCAAAATCAGTCGATCGAACTTCAAACCGCCTGAGGTTGAGCCCGCACAAGCACCCGTCAACGACAGAACTACCAAAATCATCACCGCCAACGGTGTCCACAAATTGGTGTCGGTCGTAGCAAAGCCTGTCGTTGTCGAAATCGAAACCACCTGGAACAGCGAGTGGCGGAACGACGAGAGCAGGGTAGGATAAACATCTGCCAGACGCAGACTGACTGCAATCAGCACCGAGCTGGCTGCCAATGCAACAAGATAGGTCTTAACAACCTCCGAGCGGAAGATATTGTTACGCTTTCCCGTCAATGTCGAGAACAGCAAGCCATAGTGGATCGCCGACACAAACATCGTTACGATCAGTATCAACTCGATTGCCACACTATCGAAATGTCCGACGCTGGCATTCTTGGTGCTGAAACCCGCCGTCGAAACCGTACTCATCGCGTGCGTACAAGCGTCAAACCACGTCATACCCGCCAATTTCAGCGCAAACATACAGAGCAACGTAACACAGATATAGGTCGTGATCAGGATTCGGATCAACTGCTGCGAGCGGTAGTGGTAGTTATCCTTGGCCATTGCCGACATCTCGATATTGGTCAGCATTGCGCGATTGCGACCCAGCGTCGGCAGAATCATCATTGCAAAGATGACTACGCCCACACCACCGATCCAATTAGTCGTCGATCGCCAGAAGAGCAGACCTCGCGGCAGAGCCTCGATATCGTTCAAAATCGACGCTCCCGTACACGAAAATCCTGACACACTCTCAAACCAAGCATTGATCAGCGAGAACTCACCGCCCCAAATTAGGTACGGGAACATACCGACCACGCAAGCCAACAACCACGCACCGACCACAATGCAGTAGCTCTCCTTGGTGGTCATCGTTGCGTTAGGGTCCTTATTGACAAAAATCAACGGAAAGACACCGAGCACCACCGTCAGCATAAACGAGATGAGCAGCGGATAGAATGCCGTATCAACGTGATTTATGTACGAAACGCCTGCCGACGCCAACATAAACAACGCCAAAAACAGCATCACAATGCCAATGTATCGAAATATAACGCTCAGTCGCATATTCCCTCTCCCCTTTGTTTTGTTTAATCGTCTATACGACGTTTGTTGCGAGTGATGAGCACCTCGATCTGCTCCTTGATCGACGCCAACTCATCGACAAACTCACCCTTGACCGTAAATGGCAATTTATATCGCAAATAGTCATCAAGGCGTTTATTCAACTCAATTATCGGTCTTACACCATAGCAATCAACGAAATAGTAGAGCATTAGCACAATCAAAATGGTTACAATCAGTGTGATCAGCACAGGCATAACCGTTCGATAGGCATTCTTTTTCAATAGCTCGGTACGAGGCGCAAGAGTGCCCTGCATCGAGGTAATATAGTCTTTTACAGCGTTATGCAATTCCATATAGTCGCTCTCATATTGACGACTATACCAAGCGGCATTGACTCGGATCATCGAATCGGTACGTTCAACATAAGGGGCTACTGCCAAGAAATCTTCAACCGTCTTTGTCAAACGCAATGTAGCCGCCGAGAGCGAGTCAAGCGATGTGGCATCATATATCTCCTCACGAGCACGTTCAAGCGTTGCGGTCAATCGATCAGAGCTATGGCGACACGAATCGGCATATTCATATTGACCAAATACGGCAATATGCATCAGAGTTGTATGCTGACTCTGTGCTGCATCCAACATATCCTGCGCCAACTCGACATTACGCGAACTTGCGCCGAAAATCTCCTCTGCATCGCGGCTCAATCGACCAAGTTCCAGCATCGAAACAAGGCCCGAAAAGGCCAAAAGCAATACGATACAACCGAAACCTATAACGACTTTTTTACGTAATCCTTTCATCTAAATTCAGTGTTAAAACCTTGTTTTTACAACTCCTTACGTATTATATACGTACTCTAATTTGCAAATATACACATTTTCTACAATAAATGCACAATCATATCGCAATTATCCGCCACAGATTCCAATTCTACCGACACAATGGTATTAATTTTCGCCCTATCGTATGGCGCAAGCACCTTAATATAGTTGGCTGTAAAGCCCGACATCATACCACCTTTGGCCGGCCCCTCGAACAGCACTTCGGCTCGTTTGCCAACGTGTCGCAGGCAGAAATCTCGATTCAAACGGCAACAAAGCTCTTCAAGTCGCTTAACTCGCTCGGCCGACACCTGTGGCGGCACCTTATCGGGCATCAAAATTGCAGGCGTATTCGGTCGCTCCGAGAATGGGAAGATATGCAGATATGCGGGTGCCAATTGCTCCAAAAAGTCGTATGTCGTTTGGAAATCCTCCTCTGTTTCACCAGGGAATCCGACAATCACATCAATACCAATAAAGGCATCGGGCATCAGCTTTCGCACTGCTTCAATTCGATTGGCGTAACGCGCTGTGGTATAGCGTCGTCGCATACGCGCTAAAACACTATCGCAACCACTCTGCAAAGGGATGTGAAAGTGGGGCTGGAATTTGGTCGAGCGAGCACACAATTCGATAATTTCATCCGTCAGCAGATTAGGCTCGATCGACGAAATTCGATAACGCTCGATTCCCTCAATCTCATCTAACGCACAGAGCAAGTCGTAAAAACTCTCACCCGTAGTGCGACCGAAATCGCCCGTATTGATACCCGTAATAACAATCTCCTTTTGACCCAAACGAGCAATCTCGCGAGCCTCTTCAACCAAGTCGGCAATAGGCATATTTCGACTCGATCCACGCGCATAATGGATCGTACAATAGGCGCATTTATAGTCGCAGCCGTCCTGAACTTTCAAGAATGTTCGCGTACGGTCGCCACTCGAAAAAGAGGCAAAAAATCGCGTCAATTCAGCCGTCTGGCAGGAGGTAACGAAGGGGGTAGCAGACTTTCTACCAGCAAGTTCAACCACTCGTTGATATAAATCTCCTTTGTCATTATTACTCAAAACGATATCAACACCATCAATTGCGGCAATATCATTCGGTTTAAGCTGCGCATAACAGCCCGTTACAGCAATAATTGCCGAAGGGTTACGACGATGTATTTTGCGCACAAGATTACGACATTTTTTATCGGCGTGCTCGGTTACCGAGCAACTATTTATCACACAGACATCAGCCTCTCGTTCGCTCGCCACTCGCACATAACCATTCTGCTCAAATTGGCGTGCCAACGTCGAGCTCTCCGAGAAGTTCAATTTACAGCCGAGAGTATGGAAACTGACTCGGCGACCACGATTCTCTTCCATAGAATTAACGTTCGTTTAATAGTGCGAAATTACAAAAAGTGCCACAAAAAACAATCTTCCTCACTAAATATTCCAAACAAAAGAGTGCGAGAAGCGTAGAAATATAGCCACGTAATTTGGCGAGGTCGGCGAAATGTCGTAACTTTGCAAGTTGATACGCGCACGTACGCGCGATTGAACTTTATGGAATTTATTAACGACATAATACAATACCCTCATTTGAGCAATGCTCTGTTCGTCTGCATCCTTTCAGGCATCGCGTGCGGCATTGTCGGCACCTATATTGTAGCTCGTCGTATGGTATTTTTGAGCGGAGGTATTACCCACTCATCGTTCGGTGGTCTGGGTATCGCGCTGTATGCCAACACAAACCCGATTGTCGGCGCATTGATCTTCGCCATTGCGGCGGCTATCGGCATCGAATGGGCCAGCGAGCGCGGACGTATCCGCCAAGACTCGGCAATCGGCATTGTCTGGTCGGTCGGAATGGCAATAGGAATTGTGTTTATGAATCTTCGACCGGGATACACGGCAGGAGATTTGGCGGCATATCTGTTTGGAAGCATTATTACCGTAACCGAGGGCGATGTGGTTGCTCTCGGTGTGCTGTGCGCGGCATTGATAATCGGAGCGCTGCTCTGGTTGCGACACATTATGTTTGTAGCCTTTGATCGTGATTTTGCCGCCTCGCAAGGCATCCCGATCCGTACCATTTCATACATAATGGCAATAGTAGTTGCCGTAACTATTGTGCTATCAATCAGGGCGATGGGAATCATTCTGCTGATTTCGTTGCTTACAATGCCTGCCGTAATCGTCAATTCGATCACCAAGTCGTATCGACAGATTACAATTTGGTCCGCAGTTGTCGGAATGAGCGCAAACACAATCGGACTGATTGTAAGTTATTATTTCGAGATCCCGCCGAGTGCTGTGATCATTTTCATCCTGACACTCACGCTTATAGTCGTAAAACTGCTACCCGCACGTAGCAAAATCAAACTCATTACGAGCCGATGAAAAAGATAGATAAATTTGTTCTCAAATCATATTTAGGACCGATGGTTCTCACGTTCCTGATTGTGATGTTCGTGCTGATGATGAACTTCGTTTGGCGTTACATCGACGATCTGGTCGGAAAGGGTCTTGACAGCTCTGTTATTATCGAGTTGCTATGCTACGCAATGGCCAATATGATCCCGATGGGTCTTCCTCTGGCTACGCTGTTTGCCGCCATTATGACAATGGGTAATCTCGGCGAGAACTACGAGCTGCTGGCAATGAAATCGGCAGGTATGTCGCTATTGAAGATTCTACGCTCGCTGTTGGTTGTAATCTGTATTGTGGCTATCGGCAGTTTCTTTGTAGCTAACAACCTTGTGCCATACTCAAACAAAAAGATGTATAGCATCCTCTACGACATCAGCCAGCAAAAACAGACTCTCGAATTTCAAGATGGAATGTTCTTCAATGGCGTTGATAATCTGAATATTCGCGTCGGCACGCAGGATCCCGAAACAAAACTTCTGCGCGATGTATTGATATATGACAACCGCAATATCAGTGGCAATATGTCAACCACCGTTGCCGATTCGGGCTATATCCGTCTGTCTGACGACAAGAAATTCCTTCTGATTACGCTCTACAACGGTGAATCATACGAGCAGACACGTAATAGCAGTTGGCACGACGAGAGCACCCTGCGCCGTTCATATTTCAAGGAGCAGAATGGAGCTATTCCCACTTCGGGGTTCAGTTTTGAGAGAACGAACGACGACCTATTTACCTCGCCTCAGACAAAAAATATCAACGAGTTGGATACCTCGATTGACTCGCTCGAAACACTTGTTACGGTTTCGACTGCGCGCTCATACGAGCCGCTACTCAAAGAGCAGGTATTCCAAGAGGATATAACTGTATTGCCAACTCCCGATAGTTTGAAAGTCGATATAGATAAAACGGCCTTCAAACAAGCGTTGTACGAAGATACGATCGCCTCGCTCTCTATCCGCGAAAGACAACAGATCTGGAACGATGCCCGTACCTCGGCAGCATCATCCCGATCGACCTTCTCGTGGGATGAGTCTTCGAGCAAAGAGTCTATAAACCAGCTATATAAGAGCAAGGTCGAATGGCATCGCAAAATATCGTTGCCTGTTTCGATTATTATCTTCTTCATTATCGGAGCTGCCCTCGGTGCAATTATCCGAAAGGGTGGATTGGGTATGCCGATCGTTGTCTCTGTCTTATTCTTTGTCGTTTACTACATTATCAGTATTACGGGTGAGAAGTTGGCAATTGAGGGTAGTTGGAGCGCAACGGCCGGTATGTGGCTATCAACCTTCATATTGGCTCCGTTATCCGCATTCTTGATATATAAAGCCACTAACGACTCAAATCTCTTTAATGTCGAGTGGTACTATGCCCATATCAAGAAATTCACAGACAAATGGAGTGCAAGCTTACGACCATATATTCAAAAGGTTAAAGGCTTCGGGCATAAGATCGGCGGAATATTTAAGTTCCGCTCGAAGTCGAAGAAGAGCAGTCAAAGCGACAACCAAGCACAATAGCCACATAGTAAATGGTTGGTGCGATCATAAGCAGAGCCGATCGACGATACTATTTGACTTAAATATTGCAAGAAACAGAATATCAAATCGTTAAAATGAACGCAAAAGATCTACGAATAGTCTTTATGGGAACGCCGGAGTTCGCCGTAACTTCACTGAAACGACTCATCGAAGGAGGTTATAACATTGTCGGCGTTGTTACCACACCTGATAAACCCGCCGGACGAGGCCAGAAGATTCAACAAAGCGATGTTAAACAATATGCCGTAGAGCAGGGTCTGCCCGTATTGCAGCCCGTAAAGTTGCGCGATCCCGAATTTCAGAGCGCATTGGAGGCATTGCAGCCCGATTTGGGAATAGTGATCGCATTCAGAATGTTGCCCGAAACCGTTTGGGCATTGCCTCGACTCGGCACATTCAATCTGCACGCCTCACTGCTGCCACAGTATCGCGGTGCTGCACCGATCAATTGGGCTATAATCAATGGCGAAACCGAAACCGGTGTAACAACCTTCCTGCTCAATCATCAAATCGATACGGGCGACATCATCGGCCAGGTACGTTGCCCGATTCTGCCCGAAGACGATATCGGCTCGCTATACGACAAACTGATGGAGATTGGCGGTGAACTGGTTATCGAGACCGTCGAGAAGATTGCCAATGACGATATTCAACCTATCGCACAGAGCCATATTCCCGATTCGGAGTTGAAACCTGCACCAAAAATTTTCAAGGAGGATTGCGTGATTGATTGGACAATGGAAGGCAAGCGCATTGTCGATTTTGTCCGCGGACTTGCACCATATCCGGCAGCGTGGAGCAGAATGTATAAAGGTGGTGAAGAGGTTGGCTCGGCAAAGATATTTGCAGTTAAATTTGAGCCTGCTAACCATAATGTAGCGGCAGGAACGGTTCGCACCGATGGCCGCACATCGCTTGAAGTAGCCTGCAAAGATGGTTGGATCGCACTCGAAGAGTTGCAACTTGCGGGTAAGCGTCGTATGCCCGTACGCGATCTATTGCTCGGCCTGCGCGATGCTGCCGAATACTCATTTTCTAATCACTAAAAAGAAGTACGAATGAGGAATAACAAACCTTCGGTAGTGGTGTCATTTGTGCCTATCGGAGTACTTGTCGTCTTATTGTATATAGTTATTCGCGCCTTTGGAAGCGACTCATTAGCAGGCGGTAGCCAGATTTCACTATTGGCGGCAAGTGCCGTCTGTGTTGCGATTGCAATGTTGCGATATGGTGTTAAGTGGCAGGTTCTTGAAGATGCCATTTCGAAAAATATTTACAGCGTCGGATCGGCAATCATTATGCTGTTGCTGATCGGAGCAATCGCAGGATCGTGGATGGTGAGTGGAGTAGTACCATCGCTGATCTGCTACGGTTTGGAGATTATGCATCCGAAGCTCTTTTTGGTATCGAGCTGCGCAATCTCGGCCATTGTTGCCATTATGACCGGTAGCTCTTGGACCACAATCGCAACCATTGGTGTAGCACTTATCGGCATTGGTCAGGCGCAAGGATTTCACGAAGGATGGATCGCCGGAGCAATTATTTCGGGTGCATACTTCGGAGATAAGATCTCACCGCTTTCCGACACGACCGTACTGGCCTCATCGTCAGCCGAAACGCCACTCTTTACCCATATTCGCTATATGATGGTTACCACCATTCCATCATTTACAATCGCGTTGATAGTATTTACGATCGTCGGTTTTACGCACGAGATCAGCGATCCCGCACAGATTGCCGAATTTGCTGCTTCGCTACGTGCGACATTTAATATTACGCCGTGGTTGTTAATCGTACCGATATTCACACTCCTGCTGATTATTCGCAAGTTGCCTGCACTGATTACGCTCTTTGCATCGTGTCTGTTGGCGGGCATTTTCCTTTGTATATTCCAGCCCGACATCCTGCATAATATAGCAGGTGGTAACGGTTTTCTCGCCAGTTTTAGAGGTGTAATGCAGACCTATTACGGCTCGACCGCAATCGAAACGGGCAATGAGGCTCTGAATGAATTGGTTGCGACAAACGGAATGGCAGGTATGCTAAACACGGTGTGGCTGATTGTC
>CALBQR010000033.1 GCA_937899895.1 uncultured Alistipes sp. | reverse complement strand
TGACTGCGTTCTTGACAAGTTCTGCGGTAACAAAGCCTAAACTCTTCTTGATATGATTATAGTGTTCGGTTATCTCCTTGGTAAGTTCGTCAATGGCTCTGTTTACCGTTACGGCATTTTCGCTACGACCATCGGCACGACCCTTGTCGGGATTCCAGATGGCTGGATTCACTGATACTTTCGTACCGATTTGTTCCCATTCAGCATCAATGCTTACTTTACACAATAGTTGGCACATACCATCCTTGCGTACTTTCGTGCGGTTGATGTAGAACAATATGGCGAAGGTGCTGCGACGCTTCGTGTTCTGATTCTCTGTATTCTTGTCTGCTTTCATATATAGTCGTTTTAATGGTTGTCAAATGGCGATTGTAAAGCGTTCGCTAATCTTGCTGTCAAGCCTTTTAGTGTCGGCATCAATCTTTTCATCGGTTACTTTGGCATAAATCTGAGTGGTATCCACCCGTGTATGTCCCAGCATCTTGCTGACCGTTTCCAATGGTACACCATGCGAGAGAGTAATCTCTGTAGCGTATGTATGTCTGGCGGCATGAAAGACGATTCTACGGTTGATACCGCATATTGCGGCAATCTTTTTTAGGGAAAGATTCACATCAGAATTACAATACATAGGCAACAGCTTTCCATTAGGTTCTACATCACGATACTTATTAAGTATATGTAAGGGAACCTCAAGGAGCGGAACCTCATACTCGACCTTGGTCTTTTTACGGGAAGTCCGTATCCATAGCGTGCCGTTTTCATCCGTTACCAAATCTTCTTTGGTCAGCAAACACATATCTCCATAAGATATTCCGGTGTAGCAAGAGAAGAGGAACAGGTCTCGAATGATATAGAGTCTTGCATTATGCAATGGTGTTGTCATCATCAGATCCAATTCGTCTGCCGTGAGATATTTCTGTTCACGCTGTGGGCGTTCAGGTTCATATCCCCAGAATGGATTGAATGTGAGAATACCGTCTGCTACGGCTTCATTGATAATAGTTCTAAAAGAGGTTGTAAGATGGACTATCGTACCAAGAGCCAAATGGCAGTCTGTTCGTAAGTGAAGATCATATTTCTCGATAAACGAACGATCCAATGCCGTAAAGGGAATATCGGTCAGTTTGTATTTCTCATTGAGGAATTTCTCTACATGCATATAGGCGTACTTGTAAGCACGGAGAGAACCTGCGACACGGTTCACACCTACACGCTTCTCGAAGTTCTTGATGAAGGTGCGGAAATAACTCATCAAGGTCTGCTGCCCCGAAGCCATACCCAAAAGCAGGCACTTGACATCTTCGGCAGTTACTCCTTCTCGTATTGCCGATTGTTCTTGATAGATATGTAGAGCCGAGGCTCTGATCTCGTCTAACTGACGATTGATTTCGCGTGCTGCGACACTCTTACCCGTAGCACGACCGGAGTGCCACATCGTATGTGGTACCGACATTTTCACACTGAATGCCGCCTCGGAGTACTTGCCGACATTCAACCTTGCCATTACGGGGCAGTTCCCTTTGGCATCTGCTTCGCTCTTTTTGAGGTAGAACGACACCTTTACATCTGCCTGATTCATAACTCATTTCTTTGGTTGCAAAAATAAATTTTACAGAGTTAATGAACGGCATGTAGAACATAGCGGAACAAGGCAACAAGTACTTGACAATTAATCTCATTCCCGTATTTTTCTTCCAACGAGAAAAAATGATTACCTTTGTCAGTGCAATGATAGGAAAAACAAGCGTTCTTTGTGGCTGTTGTAGGGTATGTGCAAGAGATTAAAGATGCTGTTTCTACCAACTTTCCCTTCCATAAAAAGGCAACGGATAGGTAGCAATTCTTTCTCTAATACCCACCATATACGGCTCCTTCTGCCGAAATTAACAATATGGTGAGGTAACACAAAAATGGTATATGTACCAACCACTTATCAAATTTCACCCTCATCCTGCCATTTTTACGCAAGTTCTTCGTATATTTGCAAAATAGACGCTCGTAGTTGAGGGCCTATTTGGAACGAAAAACTGAACGATAGAGATGAAACTTTTGCGATATATAGCGATTGTCGTGTTGGGGGTGATTGCGATGGCTTGCGAGCCGAAGCCCTACATTCCCCAACCGCCACAAGGTACGGCAGACCATACGGTAGTTATGTATCTGGCGGGCAATAATAACATTGAGTCCTATTTGAGGAACAATGTTGAGGATGTGATTGCGTCGGTCGATGCTTCGACGCCGAGCGATAATGGCCGTATTGTCGTCTTTTTCCGACCGAAATCGCAGTCGGGCGATCCGGTGCTGCTGCAAATTTACTACGATAAAAAGGTTGGTACGCAGTGCGATACACTCCGAACCTATCCCCGAACGATCTCATCGAGCAACCCCGAAACTCTGCGTACGGTTATGGCCGATGCCGTGAAAGCGGCTCCCGCCAAAGAGTATTCGTTGATCTTTGGTTCGCACGCAACAGGCTGGTTTACAAAGGAGTGTATGTTGCGTGGCTCGTTGTCAAAACCTCTGTCGATTGGCTTTGAATCGTTCAACGATGGTAGCTTCTGGCAACAAAGTGGTGAAGAGATTACGCGCACTTTTGGGCTGGATGGCGTGGTCGAATATGACGGCAAAAAGATCAATGATCCGGGTATGGATATCACCGAGTTAGCATCGGCTTTGTCGGGTTATAATGTGCGGTCGTTAATCCTCGATGCCTGCTTTATGGCGTCGATTGAGGCGGTCTATGATTTGCGTAATGTTGCCGATTATGTGATTGCATCGTCAGCCGAGATTATGGGTCGCGGTATGCCTTATGACCTTGTACTGAAATACCTCTTTGCAACGGGCAATGTCCGAGATAATTTGATGAAATATTGCAGCGAGTATATTCGTTACTATAAAGAACTTACTCCGGGTACGAAGTCGGGTACAATCTCGCTGATCGACTGCTCGAAGGTTGAGCCTTTGGCTACGGCTGTGGCAAAGGTCGAGCAGGGCGGTCTGAATGAGGTGAATACCTATGATGTTCAAGCGTTTGAACTGCTTGATGAACATCAATTCTATGACCTGGAACATTTCTACGACCTTGCCGCCAAAGATCGAGCGGCATATACTGCGATGCAGAATGCAATTTACAATTGTGTGGTTTATACCTCCCATACACCGATGGTCTATTCGGCATTTGGATTGTCGGGACGCTTTGAGGTTGAGCGCAGTTGTGGCCTGACGATGAATATTCCGAGTGCAACCTATGCGTTGTTCCGTTCGGAGTGGTTCGATACCTCGTGGGCGCGTCGAATCGGTCGCACGGAATAGAACGAGGCAGCCTAAAATAAAACCACCCTCCGCAGTGCGAGAGGGTGGTTTTTGTTGATATATATAGGTTATAATTGCTGTGTGTGCACAAAGATATCCTCGGCAAATTCAGCCGTAGGCTTACTCTCAAATAGACCGAAAAGAGCCGATCCCGATCCCGACATTGCGGCATAGAGCGCACCTGCATCGAGTAGTGCCTGTTTCAATTCGGCCAAACGCGGGTGAGCGGCAAAGATGTGAGGTTCAAAGCCATTGACGATTTGCGCTTGCCACGTCGAACGATCATCAGAGAGTCGTTCCGTCAGCGAACGCGCGGGCACAGCGGGACGTACGCCCGAATAGGCCTCCGCCGTAGATACTCCGAAGGGTGGTTTGATGACCACCAGCCAAAGCCCTTGCAGGTCAATTGCAATGGGGCGCATTACTTCGCCGCGACCTGTGCAGAGCTGTGTTTTGTTCTCGATGAAAAATGCTGTATCACTGCCCAATGCAGCCGCCATATCAACCATCTCTTTAATGCTTAAACCGAGTGAAAACTCCTCGTTCAACGCAACGATAACAGCCGAGGCATCAGACGATCCTCCGCCCAATCCTGCGCCAAACGGAACGCGCTTGTCGAGTGTAATCTCTACGGGTGGAATCTGACGTTGCGAGCGCACAAGGTTATAGGCTTTCAGGCAGAGATTCTTCTCCGGCGGACAATCGACCGCGATACCTGTTTGGTTAAATTTGAGCTCATCGGAGGGCTCGATAGTAATTATATCGTAGAGCTCCGTTACGGGGATCATCACCGTTTCCAGGTCGTGAAACCCATCCTCGCGACGACGCAGAATGTCGAGTCCGAGATTGATTTTGCAATTGGCTTTTAGTTTCATATCGCAAATATAGCGAAAATTGCCTATTTTTGTATCGCTATAAACAGACTTCTATATGCAATTTCGTACACAAATTCAAATAGAGCCTTCGACATTACGACTCAACCACTCAAATCGGGTGCTGATGATCGGCTCGTGTTTCTCGGAGCATATTGCCGAGCGAATGGTCTGCGCAGGCTTTCACGTTGCCAATAATCCATTTGGAATATTGTTTAATCCGGCCTCGATTGTGGCAACTATTGAGCGTTTGGCGATAGGAGCGCGCTATACGATTGATGATTTGCAGAACGGTAATGGGCGATGGTTCTCGTATGATTTCCACGGCGATTTTGCGGCACGCTCGGCCGAGGAGGCGTTGGAGAGTATGAATCGCGCTGTCGAGCAGGGTGCAGAGGCGTTGGCCGCGGCTGATTGTGTGGTGCTTACACTCGGAACATCGTGGATCTATCGTCTGCGAACGGGCGGTGTTGTGGCTAATTGCCATAAGATGCCCGCGCAACTCTTTGAGCGCGAATTGTTGAGCGTTGAACAGATTGTTGCGCTGCTTGACGGAGTAATCGACAAATATCTGAAAAACAAATGGGTAGTGCTTACCATCAGCCCCGTTCGACATATCGCTGACGGCCTTGACCAAAATTCGTTAAGCAAGGCGATTCTGCGTGTTGCGGTGGAGCAATTGGTGCGCAAACGAACGGCGGTGAGCTATTTCCCCTCGTTTGAAATTATGAATGACGATCTGCGAGACTACCGATTCTACGAGCGTGATATGGTACATCCTTCGTCGGTTGCAATTGACTACATTTGGGAGTGTTGGCGAGCGTGGGCTATTGATCCCCAAGCGGAGCCTGCGATGCGTGAAGCGGAGCGCGTCTGGACAGCAGCCAAACATCGCCCCTCGGAACCTGATTCGCAGGCGCATCGTGAATTCTGCGAGAAGATGTTGGAGCGTATTGATCGCCTTGTGGTGAGCTATCCTGCAACCGATTGGCAGAGAGTGCGGACATTTTTCGCAATGGCGGTTAAATAAATCGAATAAACTACGCGACGACTCGTATTAATTTCGTATCTTTACGGCTCAAAATTGAGAAGATGAGATTTTTAACAATTCTAATACTTGCATTTGCACCTCTCTGCTCGCTTTGTGCGCAGAGCAACCATTCGGTCGTCGAGTCAAAGGCCGATAATGCCGAAACTCCCCGTTTGATTGTCAATATCGTTGTCAGTCAGATGCGTTATGACTTTATTTCGCGTTTCGAGAAGGGCTTTGGCGAGGGCGGTTTTAAGCGATTTATGCGCGAAGGAACTTCGTATGAGGAGAGCTATTACAACTATATGATCACCACCACGCCCGCCTCGTTGGCTACGATGACTACGGGAGCCAACCCTTCGATCCACGGCGTTACGAGCAACTATTGGATCGACTATACGACGGGTCGCAAGGTTGCGCTGATTGACGATCGCTCGATGCGTGGGTTGGATTGCGATGATGGTCGTGGCTGTTACTCGAATGGCAATCTGGTTGTTCCGACCTTCGCCGATGCATTGAAGGACTACTCTTCCAATAGCCGAGTACTGACAATCGCTTGCGATCCGATGTCGGCAGTTGTAATGGGTGGCCAGACCTCGGATGTCTATTGGATTGATGATTCGCGTTGCAGTTGGGCAACTTCGACCGCCTATAAGCCGATGTTACCGGGTTGGGTTTCGGACTATAACGATGAGCGATACAATGCTTCGTTCCTCAATTATAAATGGACTCTGCTCAACGATAAGGATATCTATGTCAATCGTCGATATTCGCGTTTGGAGCCTGTAAATGCAACTGAACCTGCTCCGAAGAAGAGAGGTCTGTTGTCGCGAATGTTTACCAAACAGGTTATTTCGCGCGACTATGATAAGATTTTGACAACCCCTGCGGGCAATACGATCGTCTTTGAGTTTGCTCGTCGTGCATTGATTCACGAGCAGCTGGGTCGAGATGAGGTTACCGATGTGCTTAACATCTGCCTCGATGCTCCGCGTTATATCGGCGAGATGTATGGCCCTGAATCTATGGAGGTTGAGGATATGTTCTATCGCTTGGATGCCGATTTGGAGGAGTTTCTCGGCTTTGTCTTTGCGCAGGCCGATAAACCCGAAGATGTGTTGGTAGTACTCACCTCGGATCACGGATCGAGCGACTCGTACGATCTGGGTGATGAGCCGCGTGAGCGATTCAATCCTCGTCAATTCTGTGTAATTCTCAATAGCTTTATGATTGCGCAGTGGGGTGCTGGTGATTGGGTTGTTGATTATGTCGATCGACAGCTGTTCCTCAATCGTAACCTCATTTATAGTAAAAATCTCAATTTGGAGGAGGTGCAGAATCGTATCGCTGCCTTCGCGTTGCAGTTCCGAGGTATCTCTCACGTTATTACATCGACCGCAATGCAGAATAGCTACTTCGGTGCTTCGTATGCGCAGATGATGCAAAACAGCTTCTATCCGCGTCGTTCGGGCGATTTGACCATCAATCTGATGGCGGGTTGGATTGAGGAGCGCGAGGATGATGAGGCGCGTTCGCGTTCTGGCTCGATGTATGGGTACGATACTCACGTGCCGATGATGTGGTTGGGTTGGAATGTGCCTGCGGGCCGCAAGGTCTATCGCTCGGTAGATATGTGCTCGTTAGCTCCGACTTTGGCGCGTATTGTGCGTATCGGTCGCCCGATTGCATCGACATCGCTGCCGTTGGAGGAGATTATCGGCGCAAAGTAAATGGTTGGAAAACAAAAAGTTCAATGATGGATAAAATTCAAGAAGAGATTATTGAGGAGTTCTCGATCTTCGAAGATTGGCTCGATAAATATGACTATCTGATCGGTTTGAGTGAGGATGTGCCGCCGATTGCTGCCGAACATCGTACGGATCAATATGTTATTGAGGGTTGCCAGTCGCGTGTGTGGGTTGATGCCGAGCTGCGTGATGGTAAGGTCTATTATTCGGCAGATAGCGATGCTATTATTACGAAGGGAATCATCGCCCTGCTGATTCGTGTGATGAATGGTCGCACGCCAGCCGAATTGCTGGCTACCGATCTCTATTTTATCGACCGTATCGGCCTGCGCGAAAATCTTTCGCCTACGCGAAGCAATGGTCTGTTGGCGATGATCAAGCAGATGCGAATGTATGCTCTGGCTTTTGAGGCTCGCGAAAAATAAAAGTGTATCGAAATGAGTATGACTGCCGAAGAAATTTTGCGCGTCGAACGCGATATCGTTCTGACGTTGAAGAATATATACGATCCGGAGATCCCCGTGAATGTGTATGATCTGGGTCTTATCTACGAGATTGACTTTACGCCCGACGGCGTGGCCACGATCCGTATGACCCTCACTGCTCCGAACTGTCCGATGGCCGATATTTTGGTTGAGGATGTCAATACGCAGGTGGCAAAGATCAATGGCGTTGAGAAGGTTAATGTGATCTTGACTTTTGAGCCGCCCTGGGATCGCTCGATGATGAGCGAGGAGGCTTTGTTGGAGCTGAATCTTTTGTAAGCCACTTTGTCGCAAGTGGAATAAGAGATAGAGATATAAAAACATAACTAACCGATTGCTGGATCAATGCGCCGTAGTGATGATACCTCTCTTTTGTGCCTGCTGTGGAGTGTGGCGGGGTGGCCGGAGGGCTGCTATCGCTCAACCGATGGCCGTGAGATCGAGGTCGTCGATGCGGGTGAGGTGGTTGATGAGGAGTCGGTGGCTCTGGGCGCACGAGTGAAGATTGACGGCTGCTTGTGTAGCGGGGCGATAGCTTTGGGCGATGCACGTGCCGATGTGGTAGGTGTCATCGCTCGTTTTACAACTGAACGTAAGGTGGTTATGCTCGATAGTTCGGGAACTCAACTGCCTGTTGTGCAGATTGAAATCGACGATGAGGTGCGTCGAATGTATAACCGCCTGCGCTGTGGTGCGTCGCACTTTTATTGTGGCGAACGTCTGCGCGAAATGGACTCTTTGCACCGATCGGACCTCTTCACGGGTTTGGTCTTTGATCGTATCGCCCGCAAATACGGTGATATAGAACAGATCTTCAACGAGTGTCAAAAGGATTGGACTCAGACACTCTACATTATGCTTTTCCGCGTTATGGGTGATGTGCGCAATCGTGAGGCTTATATGGAGCTTGCGCGACGTGTCCCATATCGCATTATACAGCGCGAACGAGAGGCCTCACTTGCCGCAGAGGCAATGTTGCTGTGTGCATCGGGCTTGCTCGAACAATATGAAGGCGATGAGTATCTGCATCGTCTGAAAGCCGATTTTTTCTACCTTTCACATAAATACGGCATCGAACCGATGCGCGCAAGTCAGTGGACACTTACGGGCGTTTTGCCGCGTAACCATCCTGTGCTACGACTTTCGCAGATGGCCTCGTTGCTTTGTAGTTGTGAATTGCTCTTCTCGAAGGTGATCGATTGTTGTACGGCCGATGATGTCAGTCGGGTATTTACGACCGAAGCCTCGGACTATTGGACTACGCACTATATTCCTGCCCGCCAATCGGCTAATAGCGTGAAGCGTCTTGGTCGCTCGAAGGCTCACCTGATCGGTATCAATCTGGTGGCTCCGATGCAATTTTTCTATTCTGCACATACGGGACGTGAGGAGTTACGTACTCGCGCCATCGAACTTTTAGAGAGTATTCCTGCCGAGGATAATCGTTTCATTCGTAGCTGGCAGAGCGAGGGTGTTCCCGTTGGCAGTGCTTTCGATACGCAGGCTTTGTTGCAACTTTTCAATGAATATTGTGCTAATGGTCGCTGTTGTGCGTGCAGATTGGGGCGTAGATTGATAAAAAAGAGCGTAAAAAGGTGAATTGTTGTGAAAAAGCGTTATCTTTGTATGATTAACTAATTAGATATTCAAATGGGTATTTTAGAGAAAACCATTAAACTGTTCCTGGGCTCGAAATCGGATAAAGACCGTAAGTTGGTTCAGCCTTTTGTGGAGCAGATCAAACAGAAATATGTCGAGATAGACAAAATGACTAACGATGAGTTGCGTGAGGCAAGTGCATCGTTGCGTCGTCAGATAGCCGAGTTTATTGCTCCGGAGGAGAAGGAGATCGCTGCATTGAAGCGTGAGTTGGAGCAGCCTGAACCTGCGTTCGAGCAGGCTGATATCCGTGAGCGCGAGAAGGCAAAGGATAAGTGGCTTGCCGATAAGGAGAGCAAGGGTAAGCGTATCGAGGAGTTGAAGAAGGAGGTCAATCGCAAGATTGAGGAGAAACTCTATCACATTCTGCCAGAGGCTTTTGCAATTATGAAATCGACCGCTCGTCGTTTTTCGCAGAACGAGGAGATCGTTGTTACTGCCAATCAGTTCGATAAGGATTTGGCGGCACGTAAGGATTTTGTGTCGATTAACGAGAATGGCGAGGCTGTCTATAAGAATAGCTGGATCGCAGGTGGTAACTTGCTGACTTGGAATATGGTGCATTACGATAGCCAGCTCTTTGGCGGTGTTGTTCTGCACTTGGGCCGTGTCGATGGTCTGAAAAATTCGGATGATAAGCAACTTCGTGGTCGTATCGCCGAGATGGCAACGGGTGAGGGTAAGACGCTGGTGGCTACGCTGCCCGTATTCCTCAATGCGTTGGCCGGCAAGGGTGTTCACGTAGTTACGGTGAATGACTATCTGTCGCGTCGAGACTGCGAGTGGATGGGCCCGATGTATCAGTTCCACGGCTTGACGGTCGATTGTATCGATATGCACAAGCCCAATACCGACGAGCGTCGCAAGGCTTATCAGGCAGATATTACCTTTGGTACCAACAATGAGTTCGGTTTCGACTACCTGCGTGATAATATGGCTTCGTCGCCTGCCGATCTGGTGCAGCGCGAGAATTTGCACTATGCAATTGTCGATGAGGCCGACTCGATCTTGATCGACGATGCTCGTACGCCGTTGATTATTTCGGGTCCCGTTCCCAAGGGCGAGGATCAGATGTTCGAGCAGTATTGCCCCGTAGTTGAGCGTCTGTATAATTTGCAGAAGAATTTTGCTACGCAGTTGGTTGCCGAGGCTCGTAAGTTGATCAACGAGGGCAAGACCGAGGAGGGTGGTATTATTCTCTATCGTGCGCATAAGGGTCTGCCGAAGTATAAGCCGCTGATTAAGTATTTGAGTGAGCCTGGCGTTAAGGTGTTGATGCAGAAGACAGAGAATGTCTATATGGCTGACAATAACCGCCGTATGCCCGAAATTACCGATGAACTGTATTTCGTTATCGACGAGAAACTTCACTCGGTAGAGCTTACGGATAAGGGCCACGAGATTCTGTCGAAGAGCGTTGGTGAGGATAATTTCTTCGTTCTGCCCAATATTGGCGAAGCAGTTGCCGAGTTGGAGAAGGCCGATCTGACAGCCGAGGAGAAGGCAGCCAAGCGCGATGAAGTTATCAATGACTATGCCGTTAAGTCGGAGCGCGTTCATACCGTTCAGCAGTTGCTCAAAGCATATGCGATGTTCGAGAAGGATGTCGAGTATGTGGTAATGGATAATAAGGTGAAGATTGTCGATGAGCAGACGGGCCGTATCTTGGATGGTCGCCGTTACTCTGACGGTCTGCATCAGGCTATCGAGGCAAAGGAGCACGTTAAGGTTGAGGCTGCAACGCAGACCTTCGCAACGATTACGTTGCAGAACTACTTCCGTATGTATCACAAGCTGTCGGGTATGACCGGTACGGCAGAGACCGAGGCAAGTGAGTTTTGGAGCATCTATGGTTTGGATGTTGTGGTTATTCCGCCTAACCGCCCGATTATCCGTGATGACCGTGATGACCTGATTTACAAGACTAAACGTGAGAAATATAACGCTGTAATTGACGAGATTACCGCTACGGTTAAGACGGGTCGCCCTGTGCTGGTCGGTACTACCTCGGTCGAGATTTCGGAGTTGTTGAGCCGAATGTTGCGTATGCGCGGCATCCAGCATAACGTGTTGAATGCGAAACTACACCAGAAGGAGGCTGAGATTGTTGCAGAGGCAGAGGGCGTATCTGATTTCGTGAACCATGAGCTTGAGCTTCTTGACAAGAGAAATGAGAAGAGAATTAACAATCTCTTTAGCTGAAACAAGTTTATTAGCACAAGCTAATTTCTACATTCACGCAAGTAGAATTGATTCTGGACTTGCAATACCGGGATTAAAATGGGAATTCTATGAAGTAAAAAATAGTGGTGAAGAATTTATAAGCTCTGGAACATTTGATGGTCTTCAATCAAATGGAAGAATATATATGAAAAAACAATTAGTGTTATCCACAGATGTTAGAACATTTGCTGTATACATTTGGGCAAATGGTCACGAAGTAGGAAATGAGGCTAAAGAAGCAGTATTACAAGGATACATTGGAGCAGAGACAGAACCAGTAACAGCTGATCTTACCGCACAATAAAAATAACTCAACGAGTTATTTTTTTCTTTATAAAAAATATATACTAATAAAAACAGAAAGGAAGATGAAATATGAAAAAAATAAGAGGATTTGAAATTGCTAAAGGATTTGAAAATTGTAATATAAATT
>CALBQR010000032.1 GCA_937899895.1 uncultured Alistipes sp. | reverse complement strand
GTTGGTTTTGTTGTAGGTATTATAAGCGCAATGATATTGACTCTGATTGCCGGTGCAGCGAAGTTGCGCGAGGAGGGTATTAAGACACGCGTGGTTTCGTGTCCGAGCGAGGCTCTCTTCTTCGATCAGTCGGCAGAGTATCGCAATGAGGTTCTGCCTGAGGGTATTGTTCGCTATGGTTTGACTTCGGGTCTGCCTATGACATTGCAGACGTTGGTTGGCCTGACTGGTAAGATTCACGGTCTGGATCACTTTGGCTACTCGGCTCCTTTCAAGGTTCTTGACGAGAAGTTCGGTTTCTCTGGCGAGACTGTTTATAAGGAGGTTAAGGAGATGTTGGGTCGATAATTTTCGACAAACGATAATTTGATGATAGGTACCGATTCGTGCGCGTGTCGGTACCTATTTAGTACTACGAAACAAAAATTAATCAAGACGCTATGCATAAGCAGAAACCTAACGGCTGCCCATTCCATTCGGCGCAAAATGTCGAGGGGGGAGATGTAGCGCACGTGTCGCATCCGCACAATATTACGGGTGCGCCATCGGCTATGGCTGCGCGTTTGGCCTCTGCGACGAGCGGTTTTCCACTGCGTTTGCGCCGTCTTGATGCTCCCGATTCGCGTATCGAGTCGCCTTCGCCGCCGATGCGTGCGCCAATACACACTTTCTTGTGCTTGGAGTGTGGCGAGGCAATGATCGCAGTGGGTGAGGAACGCCTGCTGCTACACGGTGGCGAGTGCGCTTTAATCCCTGCGGGTCAATCGTTTGCGGTGCTCTACTATCATAATTGCGTAGGCTATATGGGCGGCTTTGCAACCGAGCTGTTGAGCGAGGGGCAGGTCGGAAATATAATGCGTCGCTCGGAGTCGTTGCGTGGCTGGAAGATGGTGCGTGCAACCTTTGGCGAAGATGAAATCCGCTTCGTGGCTTCGATCCTTGAACGTCTGGATGCCGAGTGCAAAACGGACCGAAATATCGAGATTATTCGCGCCTATCTCGCCGCATTTGTTGTAGAGATTGATCGCCGTTCGATGTCGGTGCAGAGCGCGAAAAATGAGTTGGGGGAGGGTTTGAGCGACCGTTTTGTGGCGATGGTCTTCGAGTCGTCGGATCGTCGCGCAAGCATTGGCGATTATGCAGAGCGTTTGTGTGTGAGTGCCGCTACGCTCTATCGCGCAGTTAAACGTTCGACGGGTAAGACCCCGTTGGCGTGGATTGACGAGGCGGTGGTGTCGGAGGCCAAAGCCCTGCTGAGCCATAC
>CALBQR010000031.1 GCA_937899895.1 uncultured Alistipes sp. | reverse complement strand
ACTTTTACAATCTACCGGACGTAAGGGAGTAGATAAAGTCATAACGGTGTTGGAAGAAACGGGCTTTTTCGAGGCTCCGGCTTCTACCCGCTTCCATTTGTCGTACGAGGGAGGATTGCTTGAGCACTCTTTAGGAGTATGCCGGATAGCATTGATGGTTCGCAAACAGGTATTGTTGGTAAGACCGGAATTGGAATCCCAACTTTCTACGGAAAGTGTTATTATGACCACCCTTTTGCACGATGTATGTAAAGCAGAGATATACAAACGGGCAATTAAGCGACGCAAAAATGAACAAGGTTTTTGGGAGGATTATGAAGGATATGACGTTGATTATTCCAATTTTCCTGTAGGGCATGGCGAAAAATCGGTAATTGTATTGCTCCAAGCAGGATTGGAACTGACAAAAGAGGAAATCTTGGCTATCCGTTGGCACATGTCGGCATGGGATCTGCCTTTTCAAAGCTACGAATTGATGGGGTCTCTCAATGCGGCACGCGAAAAAACTCCTTTAATAGGCATTTTGCAAGCGGCTGATGGACTTGCTGCCAATGTGTTGGAAACCACAAAATGACAAATGTCGGTTTTTGCCACTTTCCAAGGTTCGGTATCTGCGAGGTATTTATTGCCGATACGTGCGAGATTCATAGCCTCTTTTTGTGCATCGCGGAATTTGAATACATCGAGCAGTTTTTCTACTTCTTGTTTAACGTCGGCAAACTCTTTCAAGGTTTCTTTGTCGTAGTCGGTCAATTCGCCACAAGCAGGTACGATGCCATTGAAGTACTTCTTGGTGAGTTGCAAAGCACGGTTTACGAAGTTGCCATAAACGGCCACGAGCTCGTTGTTGTTGCGTGCTTGGAAGTCTTTCCAGGTGAAGTCATTGTCCTTTGTTTCAGGGGCATTAGCGGTAAGTACATAACGCAATACGTCTTGCTTGCCTGGGAAATCTGCCAGGTATTCGTGCAACCATACGGCCCAGTTGCGCGAGGTCGAAATCTTGTCGCCTTCGAGGTTCAGGAACTCGTTTGCAGGCACATTTTCGGGCAGGATATAGCCGCCGTGAGCCTTCAACATCGAGGGGAAAACGATACAGTGGAAGACGATGTTATCCTTGCCGATGAAGTGTACCATCTTGGTATCCTCGCTCTTCCAATACTTCTCCCAATCGGGTGTAAGGTCCTTTGTAGCAGATATATAGCCAATCGGAGCATCGAACCATACGTAGAGCACCTTACCCTCGGCACCCTCAACTGGAACGGGGATACCCCAATCCAAATCGCGGCTCACGGCACGGGGTTGCAGGCCGCCGTCCAACCAGCTCTTGCACTGGCCATAGACGTTCGATTTCCACTCCTTATGACCCTCCAAAATCCACTCGCGCAACATCTGCTCGTGCTTATCGAGGGGCAGGTACCAATGCTTCGTCTCGCGCATAACGGGCTTCGAGCCCGAAACGGCACTCTTCGGATCGATCAGATCGGTCGCATTGAGTGTCGAGCCGCACTTCTCGCACTGGTCGCCATAGGCGCGATCGTTGCCGCACTTGGGGCAGGTACCCGTAATGTAGCGGTTAGCGAGGAAGGTCTGTGCCTCCTCGTCGTAGTACTGCTGCGAGGTTGCCTCGGTAAATTCGCCCTTGTCGTAGAGCGTGCGGAAGAAATCCGACGCGGTCTTGGCGTGAGTTGCCGACGAGGTACGCGAATAGATATCGAACGACATACCAAGGCGCTCGAACGAAGTTTTGATTATGTTATGATACTTATCTACAATATCTTGCGGCGTTACACCCTCCTTACGGGCTTTGATCGTAATGGGCACACCGTGCTCGTCGCTACCACATACCGAGATAACATCAGCACCGCGCTGACGCAAATAACGAACATAGATATCCGACGGAACATAAACACCTGCCAAGTGGCCGATATGGACAGGGCCGTTGGCATAGGGGAGCGCAGAGGTTACCAAATAGCGCTTAAACTCTTTCTTCATTTTTATGTATATGTATATAATTATCCAATTAATATACAAATATAGGTATTTTCGCGCGAAAACGAAAGCGCACGGCCATTTTTAATCACAATTCACAATTAAAAAACGCTCAACGCGATCAAAAAACAGAATCAAAAAAAGCCGCACCCGAAGGCACGGCTCAATTATGATTTACGCAGATCGAAGCGGACTACTCGAATCTGACTACTTCGCCAGCGTCATCTCATCAACCAGATGACCTGCACCTGCGAACTTGTCGATAACGAACAGAACGTAGCGGATATCGACCGAAATGGTGCGCTGCAACTCCGGCTCGAAGGCGATATCGCCACTCATAGCCTCCCAGTTGCCGTCGAATGCCAGACCAACCAGCTCGCCACGGGCATTCATCACGGGCGAACCCGAATTACCACCCGTAATATCGTTGTTCGAGATGAAGCCAACACGCAGCTCACCATTGCGGTCGGCATAGCGACCGAAGTCCTTTGCCTCGTAGAGCTCCTTCAAGCGTGCGGGCACGGTAAACTCCATCGGATTCGATGCGTCCTCCTTCTCCATTACACCGCGCAACGTGGTGTAATACTTATACATAACACCATCCTTCGGATCGTATGCGCCCACATTACCGTAGGTAAGACGGATCGTAAAGTTGGCGTCCGAGTACCACATCTTGTCGGGCTGCTGCATCATCAAACCTGCGATATATTTGCGGTGGCCCTCGGCGTACTTCGCACCCGACTCACGCGCTGCCATTGCAGCCTTGTAGTACATATCATAGACCGACTTGACCATCGGAATTGCGGGGTCGGCAGCAACCCTCTCCGCATCGAAATTCTCGATCAAAGCCATCGTCTTGGCCTCATCGACAAATATCGAATTATCAAAGAGATAATCGACATAAGCGTTGATGTCGCCACCAAACTTTGCATCGACCTCCTCGGCATAGAACGAGGGCAGTGTCTTCATATTCTCGCGCACGATCGTAAGCATACGCTTTGCCACCTTGCGGTCGGTCGAGGGGCTGTAATCCTTGAAGAACGACTCGGCCTGCTTCTTGGCGCGATCCACGTCAGACATCTGCTTCATATTACTGTAACGCATCGCGGGCATCATAAACTCAACGGCACGCAGGAAGGCCTCCGAGAGATACTGCGAGGTTGCTGTTGCCTCCTCGCGCTCCTCGACAGCCTCGCGAATATTTTTCAGCGCATCCATATAACCCTCGTCGGGCAGCGTGTTGGCATTTGCCCACTGCTGGAACGACTGCTCCTGTGCCTCCTTTTTAGCCTTTACATTGAGCTTTTCAACACCGCGCGACATTCCGATCGAATTCTTCCAATAATTCGACGACGAAGCATATTTCGAGGCATACTGAATACGGATCTTGTCGCTTGCCTGCATATCCTCTTTGAGGATCGCCTGGCGCTCGCCACGAATATAGATGCGCTGCGGGTTGGTAACCTTCAACATCTCGTCAATCTCGTACGAGGTCATATAACGCTGGGTCGAGCCGGGGAAGCCCATAATCATCGTGTAGTCGCCCTCCTCGACACCTGCAAGCGACACCTTCAAGTGCTTTGCGGGCTTGTAGGGTACGTTGTCTGCCGAGTAAGCAGCGGGCTTGTTGTTCTTATCGGCATAGATGCGGAACATCGAGAAGTCGCCCGTATGGCGGGGCCACATCCAGTTGTCGGTATCGCCACCGAACTTACCGATCGAGGTCGGGGGAGTACCCACCAGACGCACATCCGAAAAGACCTCAATAACAAATGCAAAATACTGATTACCACCGAAGAACGACTTAATCGAAAGTTCCATTTCGGGATACTTCTTTTCGAGCTGTTTCATCAACTTCGTGCGGTTTTCGCGGGTGATTTTGTCATACTCCTGCTGGCCTGCGGTCGAGGGAACATTGCCCACCATCTCAGCCGTAACATCGATAATCTGGCGCACGAAACGCACCTGCAAACCGGGTGCGGGCAGCTCCTGCTCGCGCGACATTGCCCAGAAACCATTTTTGAGATAGTCGTGCTCGACGCTACTCAATGCTTGGATCGAACCATAACCGCAGTGGTGGTTGGTGAGCAGCAGACCCTCGCTCGACACCACCTCGCCCGTGCAACCGCCACCGAAAATAACGATTGCATCTTTCAGCGCGTGGTTGTTGACCGAGTAGATATCTTCGGCCGAGAGTTTCAAACCCTTCGCCTTCATATCCTTGATGTTCATCTTTTGGAGGTAGGGCAACAGCCACATACCCTCGTCAGCGTGTGCGGGCAGGGCAACAGCAGCCGCCACGATCAACGAAACGATTAAATTTTTGAGTTTCATAGTTTTCTATTGTTTTGTTTGTTGTTTTGCTCTATACTTTTAGTTACAAAGATAATACTTCACCACCGAAATTGTTACTCTTTTTGAGAGTATTCCTCTTTTTCTTCTATTTATATTATTAAATTAAAAATAATAAGAATATGTAAAAGAAGAACTAACGAATCCACGACTTTCGTAAAAGTCGTGTTATCATCGGAGGGTCGCCCTTTGGGCGAGCCCCCCACCCTCCGATGATAAGATTTTCAATTCAAAAAGCCACTACACCACAGAGTGTATCTCAATGATAGCAAAGAAAATAATTTTGAATCTTGAATTTTGAATCCTATTTAATCGCAATCATATTTCTAATCGAACGCTCGGCCGACTTGCGCACCTCTTCGTCAAGCAGAATTTCGGGCTGTTCGTTCTCCAATGCCGCTACGATCTTCTCCAAAGTTACCATCTTCATATAGGCACACTCGTTGCAGCCACAACCCGTTGCGGGCGAGGCAGGAGGTGCGGGAATAAACTCCTTTTCAGGACAACGACGCTGCAACTCGAACATAATACCAGCCTCGGTAACAACGATAAACTCCTCTGAATCAACCTTTCCGCAATAGTCGATAATACCTGCTGTCGAGCCCGTATAGTCAGCCTCGGCAACCAGCTCGGCCTTACATTCGGGATGCACAACAACCTTCGCCGCAGGGTGCTCGGCCTTCAAACGCTGCACGCCCGCGAGCGAAAACTCCTCGTGCACGTGGCAGGCACCGTTCCACAGCACCATATTGGTGCGACCGGTGAGCTTCTGGATATAGGAGCCGAGGTTGCGATCGGGACCGAATACGATCGGCTGATCTTCGGGAATCGACTGCACCACCTTCAAAGCGTTCGACGAGGTGCAGCAGACATCCGTGAGAGCCTTCACGCCGACCGTAGTATTTACGTACGACACCACCTTATGGTCGGGGTAATCGCGCAGGAACTCGGCCAGATCCTCGGCGCGGCACGAATCGGCGAGCGAGCAACCAGCCTCCGGATCGGGAATGAGCACCTTACGATCGGCGCAGAGTACCTTTGCGGTCTCGGCCATAAAGTGCACACCCGCGAAGAGAATTACACGGGCATCGGTCTTGGCAGCCTCGATAGCCAATGCTAACGAGTCGCCCACGAAGTCAGCTACCTGTTGAACTTCGGGTGCGGTGTAGTAGTGCGCGAGGATCACAGCCTGCTTCTCGGCTTTGAGAGCGGCGATCTGTTCGGCGAGGTGTTTGTTGTCAACCATAACTTTTTATTGTTTTTAATTTTTATACATTATAAAATAATAAATAAAGAATAAGAATAAAGGCTGTTGAAAGTGTCGATAACTCGCTCTTCGTTGCCGATAGCTTTGATTTATCAACCTTTGATAAACATTTGTGTTTACTTATACTTTATTTAGTTTCAACGGTTTAATATCAGCAATAAACAATTGTTATTATCATCTATTGACAAATTAACAGATATTGATTTTTAACATTTCATCGTAAAAATAGCTCGTGTCGATGTCAATCGAATTTCAACATTTTAATTTGGAAAATCCACCCTTCACATTATACGAGTGTCGATGGTGAATTTCCAAATTTTTTGGAGCTAAAAGAGTGAAAAGTTTTCGACCATTTGTTTCACAACTTTCAACAGTGGTTTCAACCGTTATTAACAACCTTTATCGACAATATCGAGGGTTATTAACCGACATTCTTAACGATCTTCTCGGCGATCTGACGATAGTATATCTCGGTATCGACATCGAACGACGAGGCGGGGCGACCGCAATCTGCACCCTCCATAACCGACTGAATAATAGGCACCTCGCCCAAGAAATCAACACCCTCCTTCTCGGCAAGAGCGCGACCGCCACCGCGACCGAAGATGTAGTAACGGTTATCGGGCAGCTCGCGCGGAGTGAACCACGCCATATTTTCGATCAAGCCCGCAACGGGAATATCTATCTTCTCAGCCTTGAACATACGTATTCCGCGCAGAACATCGGCCAGGGCCACCTGCTGCGGCGTGGTAACGATCACAGCCGAGTCGATCGTAAGCTCCGACATCACACTCAAATGGATATCGCCCGTACCCGGCGGCAGGTCGATCAGTAGATAGTCCAACGCTCCCCACTCGGTCTGGTGGATCATCTGACGCAGGGCGTTATTGGCCATCGGACCGCGCCACACAAGCGCATCATCCGAAGCGATAAAGAAGCCGATAGACATCAATTTGATACCCATAACCTCGGCTGCGGCCATATACTCGGCACCATCGCGCTCGCGCATTTCGGGGATATACTCCTCAACGCCAAACATCTTCGGCTGCGAGGGACCATAGACATCGGCATCTAAAATACCAACCTTATAGCCCGCATTGCGCAGTGCCACAGCCGTATTTGCCGTTACGGTCGATTTACCTACGCCGCCCTTGCCCGATGCGATTGCGATCACCTTGCGGATATTTTCGGCCGCCGAACGGGGTTGTGGTTTGGGTTGTTTGGGGGCCTGCTCGCGGATGATGACGGTGAGCAGTGCAGCCTCCTCGCCCATCATCTCGGCAGCCAGCTCCTCAATGCGACTCTTGATCTTAACGGCAAAGGGATCGCGCGGCTTTGCCATCATAAGGTTAAGTACAACCTTTCCTCCATCGAGTTCGGCCATCGAAACCAAGTCGCTCTCAACGAGATTTTTACCCGTTTCGGGATGAACGATCGAGGAGAGAAGAGTTATTAATTGTTCCTTGTTCATATTGTTGTTAATTATCCTTTTTTCGTTGTTTGTTAGTTTTGCAAGCCTTACCGTTTTGAGTTTTACTTTTTGAATAAAATAAACTTCTCACCAACTTACAAATATACGAATTTTCTATGGATAATAGCACAAAAAAAGCGACTTCCGCCGAAGCAGAAGCCACTTTTTTGAATTTCCGAATCTCGGTCGGCTATTTCGCTTACTGGATCTTGATGGGCAGAGCCAGGGCCTGCACACCCTCATTCTCCATCAATGCGCGCAGTGAGCAGTAATCATCATAGAAAATGCCCATCTCCTTGCGCATCTTACGCTCCGAAATTCGCATCGAAATTTCGTTCAAAATCGCAGCAAAACCCGTAGGCTTGCCTGTCGATTCGCGTACCATATAGTCGTCGATGCACTCTGCCTTCTCGGCTGCAACGGCAATTGCATACTGCAAACCGCCAATCTCATCAACCAGACCGATACGCTTGCCGTCGCTACCTGTCCAAACGCGACCCTGACCGATGGCATCAACCGAGTCGAAGGTCATATTACGACCATCGGCAACGTGATTTACAAAGGTCGAATATACATCCTCGATACCCTTCATCATAAACTCGCGCTCCGACGAGGTTACGCCACGATGGAACGAGCCCATATCGGCCGAGGGGTTGGTCTTGGCAACGTCGATCGACACGCCCAACTTATTCTGCAAGGTCTTCTCGGCATTGAACATCAGACCGAAAACACCGATCGAGCCGGTAAGCGTATTGGCATTTGCAATGATCACATCGGCCGGTGCCGAGATGTAGTAACCGCCGCTTGCAGCGTAGTCGCCCATCGAAACAACAACGGGTTTCTGCTGACGCAGCAGCTCCATTTCGCGCCACATAACCTCCGAAGCGAGTGCCGAGCCACCGGGTGAATTTACGCGCAGAACAACCGCCTTAACATCCTCATCTAAACGTGCCTCGGCCAGCTGCTCGGCCAGCGTTGTCGAGCCGAGAGTGCCCTTTGCACTGCGACCCTGCACGATTTGACCATCGGCATAGATCACCTCGATCTTGTTGTCCGAGTATGTTTCGGTGTAGGGTTTCGAGGCTACATATTCGCCCAAAGTAACGAAATTGATATCCTCGTCGGCATCCAATTCGAGCTTCTCGCGCAGCAGATCCTCAACCTCATCCTCGTACTTCAAACCGTCAATCAGTCGCTTCTCCAACGCCTCTTCGGGCAGCATTGCCGACAGATCGCTCGCAAACATATTCAGCGAGTCGATCGACAGATTACGCGAGGTGGCGATATCATTAACCAACGTGCCCCAGATCGAGTTTGCGATGGTCTCCATCTGCGTACGGTTTGCGGGGCTCATACGGTTGAGGATATAGGGCTCAACGGCCGACTTGAATGTACCGTGGCGGAACACCTGCGGCTCCACGCCCAACTTGTCGAGCAGGCCCTTGTAGAACATCACCTGCATCGCCAGACCGCGCCAATCCATCTGACCTGCGGGGTTGAGGTAGAGGCTGTCGGCAACCGATGCCAGATAGTAACCGCCCTGCGAGTAGGTCTCGCCGTAAGCGACGATGAATTTGCCCTCCTCCTTAAAGTTTTTGAGGTAGCCGCGCACCTCTTCGAGCAGTGAGGTTGTAACGATACCTGCACCGTCGAGGTTGATATAGATACCCTCGATATTGGGGTCGGTTGCTGCTGCGCCGATAGCGTGCATAACATCCATATTCGAGATACTCTTCTGCATATTCATCGACATCGGGTCGAACTCCGAGAAGGGATCATTGACAGGCGCATCAACGATCGACTCGGCAAGGTCAATGCGCAGCACAGATTTGGGCTCGACCACCGTCGACGAGCTTTGCGACAGTGCAGCTACTCCCACAAAAAAGATGATCAGCAGGAAAAACCAAACGAAATTGGCAACGATGAATGCGAGCAACGATGCCAAAAAGGTCTTAAAAAAGTTCATAGTCGTTATCCTTTTATTGTTAATATTTACCAAATTTTCAATACCTAAAATATATAGCCCCGCGAGGGGACCGAGCGATCTTTTATCTCCTATTTTTTCAACTCATTGATGATCCAGTCCCACATCTTCGTTACGTGCTCCGAAGGTAGCCAGTGGCCCGTGTTGGGGCTTACACAGATCTGCTTGGGGGCAGTGATGATGTTATAGGTAGCATAGGTCGTGGTCGGCGAGCAGGTGATGTCGTTGTAACCAAATGCGTAGAAGACAGGAGCCTTCAAGCCGCGAGCAAAGTTCGAGGCGTCGTAGTAACGCTGTGTCTCGATGATTTGCTTTGTGCGGTTACCCTCCCACTTGAAGGTGTGGGGCCAGCCGCCTGCGCGACCGTTGATGTAACCCTCCTGATCGCAGAATGCGGGGAAGTAGATCACCGAAGCCTTCACTCTCGGCTCCAAACGCGATACCACGATCGAGAGCAGACCACCCTGCGAACCGCCGAGCGTACCGATCTTACCGTTGCACTGGGGCAGCGACAGCAGATACTCAACGCCCTTCACACAACCCAAAAAGACGCGACGATAGTAGTACGCATCGCGGTCGTCGAGGTTGAGCGTTGCATAATCTCGAAGTGCCGCCTGACGGTTGAGGGCCGCATAGACCTCCGCATCGAAATTTACGGGGATACCGTGAATACCCATCTCCAAGATGATCACACCCTGCTCGGCGTGCTTCGTGTCGCCACCGATGGCGTGCACTCCCGCACCCGGCAGACGCAGGATAGCGGGATATTTACCCTCGGCTTTGGGCACGGTCAAAATGCCGTACATACGTGTATTGTTGATGTTTCCGTACGAAACCAGATAGCTATTGACCTTCTCGGTGCAACGTTCAGGCAACAACTCCATTTTGGGGTTGAGCTTCACCTTTGCCACCTGTTCAAGACCCTTCTGCCAGAACTCATCGAAATCCTTCGGCATAGGTGTCGTAGGCTCCAATTTGTGGGGATCGAAACCGATGGTTTTGGTGGTCGAGTAGCTCTTACCGTCGTGCTCAATCTTTGCACGTACGCGTAGGAAACCCGCCTTCTTCATCGTGCCGACCTTGATGGTCGCTTCGGGACCTTTGAGCTTTACGACGCTCTTCTCGCGTGCGGGCATCAGATCCTCGCTCACCTCGTAGCTCACCTCGGCGTCGTAGATTGCCACGCCGCAATCCAGAGCGATGACCTTCATTCGTGCCTGCTCGCCGGTGCGATAGGTAGCAGTGGGCGAATCGGGAATCAGATGTAATTGAACTTTCTGCGCAAAAGCACTGATGGTCAGCGCAATCGCCAATGTAAGAGTTAAGAATAGACGTTTCATATTGCTGTTTGTTTTTGTTTTTATACTCAATTTCGCTGTTTTTCGTGGGCCTCTCTCAAAGCCTTTTTGGGGGAGCCTCGCACCGATTTTTCGGAGTGTTTTGCCCCTTTGCGGCTGCCCGTTTCAACGTAAGTTGAAAGCTACATATTGCAAAGATAAAAAATTTATTCCAGCATTTATCGAAAAACAATAAAATTTTTATATCGCCGCCCAAATCTGCCACCACCCACGCTCCCGATTCGCGCTTCCGATTTGCGCTGTGCCCTGTCGCGGGTTAAAGATTTTGATAACGAGCAGCTGAAATTTGACCTCTTTTTTGTACCTTTGCACTATAACCCCAAAAAACCGAAAAAATGGATATCGCTCAAAGCCGTCGCCGCGAAAATATCGCCGAATATATTCTCTATCTGTGGCAGCTCGAAGATCTGCTTCGTGCCCTGCAATTCAGCCCGGAGGCGATTTGGACGACCCTCGTCGCTAAACGTGAGGCCACTCCCGAACAGCAGCAGGCGATATTTCTCTGGTATATGGAGCTGTGCAACCTCCTGCGCGAAGAGGGCAAGGAGGAGCAGGGCCACCTGAACCATACGTTGCATCTCATTGCCGACCTGCAAAATCTCCATCTGCAACTGATGAAACTGCCCGTTGGCGAGGAATATCGACGTCGTTATGCCGCCCTTGCGCCCGAATTGCCGCGCCTGCGCTCGCTCTTCTCGAAGCACGAGGCGAGCGATGTGGAGCTCTGTTTCCGTGCGCTCTATGCCGTTATGCTCTACCGCATTAAGGGTCAGGGAGAGAATCGCGCAATTGCCGATGTCGTGGAGCTTGTGTCGCCCGTTGTGGCGGAGTTGGCAAGGGTTTTCCGCGCCGCCGAGCGAGGTGAGATAGACCTCTTTAAGGAGGAGTAATCCGAAGGGCGCGAAGGGTTGTAAAAGAACTTTCATTTGAGCAGGCGATGACTCTCTATGCACATATCGTTTTGCCGTTGGCGCAGCCGTCATTCACATTCTCGGCCGAGGGTGAGGTGGCGGAGAATCTGCGTGAGGGTCAGGCTGTTGTGGTGCAGTTGGGGCCACGCAAAATCTATACGGGCATCGTTTGGCAGATCACAACCGAACGCCCTCCGTTCCGCACAAAACCGATCCAACGCATACTCTATCCCGAACCGCTGCTCTCGGCCGAGCAACGACGTCTGTGGGAGTGGATTGCCGACTACTATATGTGTTCGGTGGGCGAGGTTATGCGCTCGGCTCTGCCCGCGAAGATGAAGCCCAGCGGTCTCTCGAATGAGGAGTTTGAGGATGACGAGTTCCACGTGGCAACGGAGCGAACAGTGTCGATTGCGCCCGAATATCGCTCGCAAGAGGCTCTGAATGAGTGCTTTGAACGGCTCTCACGCCGTGCGCCGAAGCAGTATGCCGCACTTTTGGAGATCGTCGATCGACTCACCACGAACGAACTTCCCGACTTCGAGGGCGAGGTGCGTTGTCGTACGCTCGAAGCAACTGCGCCTACGCTCAAAGCGTTGGCTGATAAGGGTTTAGTTCTCTTTCACGAGCGCGAGCGCGAAGCCACATTCGGCTCGAAGGAGTTGTGTGCGCCCCTGCCCATACTATCCGAGGCGCAGACGAAGGCCCTCGATTCGATCCGCGAGCAACACGCCTCGACGCGCTGTGTGTTGTTGCACGGCGTTACGGGATCGGGCAAGACCGAAATCTATATTCACCTGATAGCCAAAGCATTGGAACAGGGCGGCGATGCGGTTATGT
Organism: uncultured Alistipes sp.; assembly: GCA_937899895.1. Lineage (GTDB taxonomy): Bacteria > Bacteroidota > Bacteroidia > Bacteroidales > Rikenellaceae > Alistipes. Next base: position 1,285 of record CALBQR010000031.1, on the reverse strand, counting down.
TGGTGCCCGAAATCGCCCTCACCGAGCAGTTGATCGCCCGTCTGCAACGCTATTTCGGCGATCGCGTGGTGCCCTATCACTCGAAGCTGACCGACACGCGCCGGACCGATATCTACCTGCGATTGATGCGCTCCGAGGCGGGGCGACTGATTGTCGGAACACGCTCGGCACTGCTGCTGCCACTGCAACATCCGCGCTTGATTGTTGTCGATGAGGAGCACGATGCGAGCTACAAACAGAACGACCCCGCACCGCGATACAATGCCCGCGATACGGCCGTTGTGGCGGCGTCGATGTACGACTGCCCGATTGTGTTGGGTAGTGCGACCCCTTCGATCGAAAGCTTTATGAACGCCCATCGCGGCAAGTATGGATATACCTCACTGACAGAGCGTTATGGCGGAGCAACGATGCCTCGCATAATCGTTTCGGACACCCTCCGTGCAGCCAAACGCGGCGAGCGACACACCCATTTCAATAAGGTTCTGATCGACCGCTTGACCGACACGTTGGCCGAGGGCGGTCAGGCGATGTTGTTCCAAAACCGCCGCGGATTTTCGCCCTATGTCGAATGTACGGAGTGTGGCCGCGTCATCGAATGTCCGCACTGCAACGTCGCGCTGACCTTCCACCGTCAGGACAACACGTTGCGTTGCCACTATTGCGGTTATCGCCAGCCGATGCCCAACCACTGCCCTTCGTGCCACGTTGCCGATGTTACCCTGCGCGGATTTGGCACCGAGAAGGTTGAGGAGGAGCTGGCAAAGATCTTCCCACAGGCGCGTATCGACCGCCTTGACCGCGACAGCGCAACCTCGCAAACAGCTTATAATCAGATTATTCACCGCTTCGAGAGTGGCATTACGGATATCCTTGTCGGAACACAGATGATAACCAAGGGCTTCGACTTCTCGCAGGTGCGTGTGGTGGGAATCCTCAATGCCGATAACCTGCTGAACTACCCCGATTTCCGCGCTTCGGAGCGAGCTTTTCAGCTCATAACTCAGGCAGCGGGAAGAGCCGGCAGAGGAGAAGAGACCGGCAAGGTGATAATCCAGACTTACAGCCCCGATAATTATGCGGTGAAATATGCAGCTGAGCAGGATTATGAAGGGTTTTACAGAGAAGAGATACTGTTGAGAAATTATATGGCATATCCGCCGTACAGCGATCTGTTTCAGATCATATTCATGGCGGACAATCCTGAGTCGGCAGAGGCAGCGGCTATGGATTGGCATGACCGCATAGAGATGCGGCTGCCTGAAGAAGAAAGAGGAAATCTCTT
>CALBQR010000030.1 GCA_937899895.1 uncultured Alistipes sp. | reverse complement strand
GTGGCGATAAGGGCGAGATTCTCCATAAACTCAGGCTCCATAATCGCCCACTCCATACACTGAAAACCGCCAATCGAGCTGCCGATAAGCAGCTTAACGCGCTCGATGCCAAGCTCCTTGGCGAGCAACTGATGACAGGCAACCATATCTCGCACCGTGATGCGTGGGAAGTCGTAGTACCACTTTTTGCCCGTTGCGGGGTTTACGGTTAGTGGCGATGTCGTGCCGTAGTGTGAGCCGAGGAAGTTGGCGCACACAATGAAGTAGCGCTCAGGGTCGAGGAACTTGCCTTGCTCCACCGTGTGTGGCCACCAGTCGGCAACATCGGAGTTTGCCGTGAGGGCGTGGCACACCCAGATAACATTATCCTTGGCCTCGTTAAGCTCACCAAAGGTGTCGTAGGCAATCTCCAAAGAGGGTAGTACCTCACCCGATTCGAGCTTAAAGGGGGCGTTATGTCTATATAGTTTGCTCATTGTTAGATGTTGCTCAGTGCCTCCTCATAGTCGGCGATGATATCCTCGACATTCTCCAAACCGAGCGAGATGCGCAGTAGGGTAGGTGTGATGCCAGCAGCACGCTTTGCCTCGTCCGAAAGTTGCTTGTGCGTTGTCGATGCGGGGTGCGTAACAACCGATATCGAGTCGCCAATCATCGTCATATTGCCCGATAGCTTGAGGCTCTCTACGAACTTCACGGTAGACTCCAAGTCGCCCTTAAGCTCGATGGTGAGGACTGCCGAAGCGCCGTGGCGGAAGTACTTCTTTGCCAACTCGTGGCTCGGATGATCCTCGAAGCCCACGAAGCTGACACGCTCCACCTTGGGGTGGTTGCGGCAGAACTCGGCAAGCTTGTATGTCGACTCCACCTCGTGCTTAACACGCAACGAGAGGGTCTCCAAGCCGAGCAACATAAGATAGGCATCGAATGCCGAGGGGCAGCAACCGAAGTCGCGCATACCATCAACACGGCACTTTACGATAAATGCCTGATTGCCAAAGGCATCGTAGAGGTTGAGGCCGTGATAACCCTCCGATGGGCCGTCAATATCGGGGAACTTGCCCGCAGCACGCCAGTCGAACTTGCCGCTATCTACGATGATGCCACCCATAGCTGTGCCGTGGCCGTTAATCCACTTTGTTGCCGAGTCGGTGATGATGTCGGCGCCCCACTCAAAGGGGTTACAGAGATAACCGCCCGCACCAAAGGTGTTATCAACAATAAGGGGAATATTGTTCGAGTGAGCCACCTTTGCCAATGCCTCAATGTCGGCAACACGGCAGGTGGGGTTGCCCATAGACTCTACGAAGATGGCGCGTGTGCGCTCATCAACAAGCTCGGCGATATCCTCTGCCGAGTCGCTCTTGGCCAAACGGCAGTCGATGCCCACATTGCGCAACGAGATGACAAACTGGTTGTGTGTGCCACCATAGAGGTATGGCGATGCCACGATATTGTCGCCCGCCTTGGCTAATGCCGTTACAGTGAGCAATATAGCCGACATTCCCGATGCTGTGGCCAACGCTCCAACACCACCATAGAGGGCTGCAATGCGCTCCTCGTAGGCCGCTGTTGTGGGGTTGTGCAGACGGGTGTAGATATATCCCGGCTCGCTCAGGGTGAAGAGGTTGGCGGCATACTCGCAAGTGGGGAAGTGATATGCTGCGGTGGGGTGGATGGCGATGCCTCGCGACTGCGATGCGTCAATATGATAGCCACCGTGTATCTGAAGTGTCTCGAAGTGTAATTTTTTAGTGCTCATATCTCTATCAAACTGTTTTGTTCAAAAAAATCAATCCGTGCGCCCACCTCTATGGTGTGCGTATATTATATATATAGGTAAGGTAAAGGTGCGGTGGAGCGTATCCACCAAAGGATAAGTAGTGCCTAACGGCACATTCGCATAGACATAACACGCTCAAGCGCCATCATCGCCGATGTCGCAAATAGGTAGTTGTTATGCATTAACTCTCTCATAGCAACACAAAATTAAATAAATTTTTTTAATTATGCAAATTTTTTAGAAAGAGAGAGGCGCAGTTATTAGAGAATTTAGGGAAATTAGGGAATTTAGAGAATTTAAGGAAGTTAGAGAATTTAGGGAATTTAGGGAATTTAGGGAGGCGCTACCGACATTTATCCCTAAGCTCGCTACATTCCCTAAACTCATTAAATTCCCTAATAAACTTGTATCCAGTCAGCAATCAGCCAATTTCTTGTCAGAAGGGGTTAGATGTGGCCTATCTGAAAAGAAGATCCCCGAGGGATAGTACCGTAGTACAGCCCTCGGGGTCTTACTTTTTAGATGGGTCGCAGATAACCCCTTATCACAAGAAATTACTTGTTGTAAGCCTTCATAACTGAGATAAGGTCAAGCACCTTGTTTGAGTAACCCCACTCGTTGTCGTACCAAGAAACAACCTTCATAAAGGTCTCGTTGATAGCGATACCAGCGGTAGCATCGAAGATTGAGGTGCGAGCGTCGCCCAAGAAGTCTGAAGATACAACAGCCTCGTCGGTGTAGCCAAGGATACCCTTGAACTCGTTCTCAGATGCCTTCTTCATAGCTGCACATACCTCCTCGTAAGTAGTGGGCTTCTCAAGGTTTACGGTAAGGTCAACAACAGATACATCGAGAGTAGGAACACGCATTGACATACCGGTAAGCTTGCCCTTAAGAGCGGGGATAACCTTACCTACAGCCTTAGCAGCACCTGTTGAAGAGGGAATGATGTTGCCGCAAGCAGCACGGCCACCACGCCAGTCCTTCAATGAGGGACCGTCAACAGTCTTCTGAGTAGCGGTTACTGAGTGAACGGTAGTCATAAGACCGTTAACAAGACCGAAGTTGTCGTTCAACACCTTAGCGATAGGAGCCAAGCAGTTGGTGGTGCAAGATGCGTTAGATACGATCTGCTGACCAGCATACTCCGAGGTGTTTACGCCGCATACGAACATAGGGGTGTCGTCCTTTGAGGGAGCTGACATAACAACATACTTAGCACCAGCAGCGATGTGAGCCTGTGCCTTCTCAGCGGTGAGGAACAAACCTGTAGACTCAACTACGTACTCTGCCTCAACCTCGTTCCACTTCAAATCCTCGGGGTTACGCTCTGCAGTTACGCGGATAGCCTTACCGTTAACGATAAGCAAGCTCTTCTCTACGTCGAAATCGATAGTACCCTGGAACTGACCGTGCATAGTGTCATACTTAAGCATATAAGCCAAGTAATCTACTGGGCAAAGGTCGTTGATACCTACTACATCATACTTGTCAGTCTGTGTGCAAGCTGCACGGAATACCATACGGCCGATACGTCCGAAACCGTTGATACCAATCTTAATCTGTGCCATAATTTTTTGATTTATTTTAGGTTAAAACTTCCGTTAATTTTTTAACAACTGCAAAAATATACATTGTCCGAAGAAAATGCAAATATTTTTCAAATATTTTAATTATAACCGATCAAAAATTTAGCCACACTCATCGCAAAGTAGGGTCAGAGGTTGCTAAATCAATGGTCCGACGAGTGTTACATATTGGCTTTGGCGCGTTTTGCCATAGCCGATGCAAAGACGAAATCGTTCAGTTCGCGGTTGTCGCTGTGCAGGATATCGTGCTTGGTGCCCTCCCACCACTTTTTGCCTTCGTGGATAAAAACAATCTTCTCTCCAATCTCCATTACCGAGTTCATATCGTGGGTATTGACGATCGTGGTGATGTTGTACTCCTCGGTGATCTCCTTGATAAGGTTGTCAATTACGATCGAGGTCATTGGGTCAAGACCGGAGTTCGGCTCATCGCAGAACAGGTATTTGGGATTTAGTACGATGGCACGAGCAATAGCCACACGCTTGATCATACCGCCACTCAACTCGGCAGGGTAGAGCTTGTTGGCATTGGGCAGATTGACGCGCTTCAAACAGAAATTCACTCGCTCCAACTTCTCTTCGAGGCTCTGCTCGGTGAACAGATCGAGCGGCAGACGAATGTTATCCTCGACGGTCGAAGAGTCGAGCAATGCACCTCCCTGAAAGATCATACCGATATCCTTGCGCACAGCTTTGCGCTCCTTGAATCCGAGCTGCGTGTAGCACAGATCATCGAAATAGATATTGCCCTCATCAACTTCGTGCAGGCCTACCAAACTTTTGAGCAACACGGTCTTACCGGATCCGCTTCGGCCGATGATCAGGTTTGTCTTACCGGCATCGAACAATACCGAGACGTCGTCTAATACACGACGACCGTCGAATATCTTTACAATGTTCTCTCCGCGTATCATTAGATAAGAATTAACTGTGTTAGGATCAAGTTGAATATTAGAATTGCGATCGAGCTGGCTACAACTGCCTTGGTCGATGAGCGACCAACTTCGAGTGAGTTACCCTGTGCATAGTAGCCATAGAAACCCGAAATCGAGGTGATCAAAAATGCAAATACCGCAATTTTGACCAGCGAGTAAATGATCGATAGGATTCTAAAATCATAGAATAGGCCATCGACATAGTCGTCGGGCATCATAATACCTGTAAAGCCTGCCACGAGCCAACCGCCGAATACGCCGATTACCATACTGAGAATCGACAACAGCGGGAAGAATAACACCGTCGCAACGATCTTGGGCATAATCAGATAGCTTGCCGAGTTTATACCCATAATTTCCAGCGCATCGATCTGCTCGGTGATACGCATTGTACCGATCTCCGAGGCGATATTCGAGCCGACTTTACCCGCCAGAATCAGTGCCACAACCGTCGATGAGAACTCCAATATCATCGTTTCACGTGTAGCGTAACCGATGAGCGAGCGGGGAATGAATGGCGATTCGAGGTTTATGGCCATTTGCAGCGTTACCACCGCACCCATAAAGATCGAGATGATGGCTGCAATGCCGATTGAGTTGTAGCCCAAAGCCTCCATCTCGAACATAATTCGACTGCGGTAAATCGACCACTTTTCGGGGCGCGCGAAGACCTTGCCCATCAGCAGGCAGTAGCGTCCGAGAGTTTCAAAAAATTTCATCATAGCTGTATTCTCCTTCTCGAACTATTTTTTGGGTCCTACATCTTCGAAATCGACATAGTCGCCCACATTTTTATTGATCTTCTTCTCTTGCGGCTCGGTTTGGTGCACACTGACTTCGCCTTCGCGAGGTTGTTGGGTCTTATGCCCATAGTTGCGGTAATAGCCAGATGCGTTACGCATTTTCTGTTCAGCGTCTTGGCGCAAGCGGTTAATGCGATAGCTCATATAGAGCCCTATCGCCAACATCAATATCAGGAAAAACATAATTACATACATAATTGCCTTGAACGCACCTGCCACCATCTGCGGCGACGCCAAAGCTATAAATAGCAAAATCAAACACATAATCGGATTGCGTCGCACGAATGCCACCAACGAATCGATTAATCTGTAAATAAATTCCACTCTTTATCGTTTTAATTAAAATGAACTTGCAAATATAACGATATTTTTTCGATTAAATTACGTGAAAATTTTATTACTTGCGATTTTGTAGTAAATTTGTACTCTCAAAATAGAAAATATAACAAACGAATAGATAAGCTATGGAACTCAGCAAGATTACTGCCATTTCGCCCGTTGATGGTCGCTATCGCGATGCATCGTCGCCATTGGAGAACTACTTTTCGGAATATGCCCTGATCCGCTACCGCGTTCGCGTCGAGATCGAGTACTATATCGCTTTGTGCGAGATTCCTCTGCCCCAGTTGGCATCGATTGATCACTCGAAGTTTGAGCAGCTGCGCGACATCTACCGCAACTTTTCGATCGAGGATGCTCTGCGTGTTAAGGAGATTGAGCGCACGACCAACCACGATGTGAAGGCTGTCGAGTACCTGATTAAGGAGAAGATGGATGTGCTGGGCTTGTCGGCTCATAAGGAGTTCGTTCATTTCGGTCTGACCTCGCAGGATGTAAATAACACCGCTACGCCGCTGTTGCTGGCCGAGGCTGTTAAGGAGGCCTATTTGCCGCTGCTTGGCGAGGTACGTGATCGTATCTACGCTATGGCTGATGAGTGGCGCGAGGTGCCTATGTTGGCTCGTACGCACGGCCAGCCCGCATCGCCCACCCGTCTGGGTAAGGAGATGATGGTCTTCGTTGAGCGTTTAGATCGTCAGATTGCGCAGTTGAAGGCTGTCCCCGCACCTGCAAAGTTCGGTGGCGCAACGGGTAACTTCAATGCTCACAATGCTGCGTATCCCACGATCGATTGGGTTGCATTTGCAAACGATTTCGTTGATAATAAGTTGGGTCTGTGCCGTTCGCAGTTCACTACCCAGATTGAGCACTACGATAATCTGGCGGCTATGTTCGATGCGATGAAGCGTATCGGCACGATTCTGATCGACCTCTGCCGCGACGTTTGGACCTACGTTTCGGAGGAGTATTTCAAGCAGCGCATTAAGGCGGGCGAGGTTGGCTCGTCGGCAATGCCCCATAAGGTTAATCCTATCGATTTCGAAAATGCAGAGGGTAACTTGGGCATTGCAGGTGCGATTTTCGAGCATCTGTCGGCTAAACTGCCCGTTTCGCGTTTGCAGCGCGACTTGACCGACTCGACTGTACTGCGTAATGTCGGTGTGCCGATGGCTCACTCGATGATTGCGTTCCGTTCGATTATGAAGGGCTTGAATAAGCTCTTGATCAACCGCGCGGCGATCGATCAGGATTTGGAGGATAACTGGGCAGTTGTAGCCGAGGGTATCCAGACGATTTTGCGTCGTGAGGAGTATCCGTCGCCTTATGAGGCGTTGAAGGCACTGACCCGTACCAACTCGCAGGTAACCGAGCAGACTATGCGCGAGTTTATCGAGACTCTCGATGTGGCCGAGAGTGTTAAGGAGGAGCTTCGTGCCCTCACTCCGCAGAGCTACACGGGTATCGCAATGAAGTATTAATCGATGCAAGCGTGGGGTAGGGTGCGCCCCTGCCCCGCTTATATATTAAATAAGTATGAACAGTTTCGGAAAGCTATTTCGAGTAACGATTTGGGGTGAGTCGCACGGAGAGTGTGTCGGCGTGAGCGTCGATGGTGTGCCTGCGGGCATTGTGCTGTCGGCGGAGGATTTCGCCGAGGATTTGGCTCGTCGTGCGAGTGGCCGACGCGGTACAACGCCGCGCCGCGAAGCCGATCAGCCCAAGATCGTGTCGGGTGTGTATGAGGGTCGCACGACGGGTGCGCCGCTGACCGTGCTGTTCGAGAACACCAATACTCGTTCGGGCGATTACTCGAATTTGGTGAGCCAGCCGCGACCGTCGCACGCTGACCGCGTCGCGCAATGCAAATTCGCGGGTGCGAACGATCCGCGAGGTGGTGGCCATTTTTCGGGTCGCTTGACCCTCGGTTTGGTCGCAGCGGGCGTTGTGGCAAAGCGAGTTATTGGTAGCGACGTGAAGTTTGCGACACGTATCGCCGAGATTGGCGGTTGCGCTGACGAGAGCCGTTTCGATGAGGTTATCGAGGTGGCAATGCGCGATGGCGACTCGGTCGGCGGTGTTGTCGAGTGCCGTGTCGAGGGTGCGGGAGTGGGTCTTGGCGAACCATTTTTTGACTCGGTCGAGAGCCAAGTGGCACACCTGCTGTTCTCGGTGCCGGCGGTTAAGGGTGTCGAGTTCGGTGCAGGATTCGAGGTTGCACGTCGTCGTGGCTCGGAGAATAACGACCTGATAATCAATGCCGAGGGTGCAACTGCAACAAATAACGACGGCGGCGTGAATGGTGGCATTACCAATGGTAACCCGATCGTGGTACGTGCTGCGGTGAAGCCTACTCCGAGTATCGCGCGCCCGCAAGAGACTTTCGACTTCGAGCGAGGTGAGGTTGCAGAGTTGCAGATTAAGGGTCGCCACGATGCCTGCATCGCATTGCGTGCGGCAGTGGTGGTTGAGGCGGCGGTGGCGATTGCCTTGGCTGATCTTTGGCTGCGTCATCGTAGCCGACAGTAATAATCGAAAAATGAGAGAGTGATGACAACAGCCGAACGCCTATCATATCTGTTACAGGGAGCATCGTTGATGTTCTTTATCTTTGCATCACTTTCGTTATATAAGTCGCCGCAGCCTTCGCGTTTGAAGAAGGCATTGGCTTTCGTGGTGGCATTTTTCGCATTTGGCGAGTTCAAGGATCTGATTCGCGTACTTCCGATTGTAACAGAGTCGGAATATGCGTTACGCTTGTTGTATTCGATCGATATGTGGACAATCGGTATCTGTGCTACCTATCTGGTCGAGTTGGTACGCCCGAATTGGTTTACACTTTGCCGTGCGGTGAAGATGACGGCTATATTTGCCCTCTTCACGCTGACATATGCTTTCACGGGCAATCCGAGTGTCATTTTTGCCAATTTGCTCTATGTGCTATTCTTCACTACGGGCGTACTGATCTATTTTGGCTATTCGGTCCGCCGTTATAATCGCTATATCCGCGACAACTACTCTAACCACGAACGAATCAATTTGCGTTGGCTCTACTCGGTGTTGTTGGTCTTCCTGCTGTGTATTGTTGTCTGGACAATATACCTCTTCAACCATAATTATATAATGAAGAGTATCTATTATGTAATCTCGCTTATAGCGTGGATTATGTTGATTGCGCGCAGTAGGGAGCAGATCTCGGTGCCTTTGATCGAAGATGAGGAGTCGCAGAGTAGTGGTCCGATAGAAATTAAGCCGATCGAACAGAGTGTGTTATCCACTGAAACAGAGTCTGATGCGACAAATAGCTCGACTGCTGTTGCTCCGTCTGATGATAGCGACTCGTCGCAGTTGTCTGATCAGATGAAGGCTCAACTTGAAGAGTTGATGACTACACGCGAGGCCTATCTCAATTCGCACCTGACGCTGAATGATCTGGCCGTCGAGCTGGGTACAAATCGCACCTATCTGTCGAACTACCTCAACCGCGAGTTGAATGTGTCGTTCTATGATTATGTAAATTCGTTCCGAGTAAAGCGTGCTTGCCGAATGATTGAGGAGAATCCCGACGTAACGGTTCCGCATATTGTCGAGAGTTGCGGTTTTAATTCGGTATCAACTTTCCGTCGTTCGTTCTCTCGTGAGGTTGGTCAAACGTACGGAGAATTTCGTAAAAATGTCGGATCAAAATAATCAATTCGTAAAAAACGTATAGAAATTGTAAAATTGAACATCGATTTTTACGAAAAAAATTAGCAAAAGTTGCAAAATCTACTACTTTTGTGTTCGGGAAATTTCCGTAAAAAAATTTAGATGCAATAGTGCCCGTGAGTTGGACTTTGTGCGTATTATTTAGGGGAGAAGGTTAGAAGGGAGATTAGAAACATCGCTATTGCATTTAGGGGGATCGAAAACTCGATTCCCCTTGTTTTTTGAAAGGCTCTATCGAGCCGAATAATGATGGCTGAAACCATAGTGATAAAGGCACGAAAAAACGAGCCACGCATTGAGTTGCGTGGCTCGTTTCGTATATTAAGACAATGTCGTTCTACTTCTGGCGGAAATAGATCTGCATAGGCACACCCGAAAAATCCCAATGGCTGCGGATCTTATTTTCGAGGAAGCGACGATACGGCTCTTTGATGTACTGCGGCAGATTGACAAAGAAAGCAAACGCCGGAGTGGGCGAAGGGAGCTGCATTGCATACTTGATGCGAATGTACTTGCCCTTTGTCGAGGGGGGCGGAGTCTCCTCGATGATCGGCAGAATGTACTCGTTGAACTCCGAGGTGGCGATGCGGCGGCAACGCGAATTATATACGCGGATAGCCTGCTGCATAACCTCCAAGATGCGCTGCTTGTTGATTACCGAAGTGAAGATAATGGGCAGGTCCGAGAACGGAGCGAACTTCTTTTCGAGGAACTCGCGCCACTCCTTCATCGTGTTGCTCTCTTTCTCGATCAAGTCCCACTTATTGACAACCACCACGCAACCCTTCTTATTGCGCACGATGAGGTTGAAGATATTGATATCCTGCGACTCGATGCCCTGCTTGGCGTCAAGCATCAGAATACATACGTCCGAATTCTCGATAGCGCGGATCGAGCGCATAACCGAATAGAATTCCAAGTCTTCGGTTACCTTGCCCTTTTTACGCATACCTGCGGTATCGACCAGATAGAAATCCATACCATATTTGTTGTAGCGAGTGTGGATCGAGTCGCGCGTAGTGCCTGCAATGGGCGTTACGATATTACGATCGTCGCCCAGCAAGGCGTTGGTCATTGACGATTTGCCGACATTGGGGCGACCTACGATCGTGATGCGGGGCAGATCCTCAAACTCCTCGGCTTTGGTGTCTTCGGGCAGAGCCTCGATGATTGCATCCATCATCTCGCCCGTGCCGCTGCCGCTCATTGCGCAGATAGTGATCGGCTCACCCAGACCGAGCGAGTAGAACTCCATTGCGCCATATTGCTGATCGTAGTTATCAACCTTATTTACAACAAGAATGACCTTCTTTGTGGTGCGACGCAGAATGTCGGCCATCATCATATCGAGGTCAGTGATGCCGGTCGAGACCTCAACCATAAACAGAATTACATCGGCCTCATCAATAGCCAGCATAACCTGACGACGAATCTCATCTTCGAATATATCATCACTGCCAACGGTGTAGCCACCGGTGTCGATTACCGAGAATTCGCGGCCATCCCAATCCGAGCGACCATAATGGCGGTCGCGGGTTGTGCCTGCGGTGCCATCGACAATCGCCTGACGCATGCCGACCAGACGGTTGAAGAGGGTACTTTTGCCCACATTGGGGCGTCCAACAATTGCTACTAAACTCATTATTTATTCGATTTTGGGTGCAAAGATAGCGCAAATCCCGCTATCGGCAAAAGTTTTACGCCTGAAAAGCGCGAAAAGGGCTCTGTAATAGCTGTGATTTAGAAAATTTTGACTAACTTTGAGGGTTAAAACATCATTGCAAGATATATGCAGATTAAGGATATTAAAACAATGGTCGATCGTCTTGGTGCGATCGTCGATGGTTGGGATGAAAAAGCAGGTGCCCCTGCTGTTGAGCGACATATAGCGGCTTCACTTTTGGCGGAGTTGTACGAGGCTGTGAAATTTGATACGGCACTTGCGACAACGTCAATCGCTACACCAGAAGAGGATGTGGAGAAGGCCGAGATGGCTGCGCCTGTTGAGGTGGCAGAGGAGAGTGCTAATGAGGATGATACCTCGACGGTGATTGATCTTTCGGATATCTTCGGATTTTCATCGGACGACGATGAGGAGGTAGAGGAGGAATCACCCGCGGTGATATCGGAGGAGAAGTCCGCAGAAGAGGTTGTGGAAGATAAAGAACAGCCCGAAGAGATTGTTGAGCAGATCGAAGAAATAGTAAAACAGCCCGAAATAGAGGTTGCGCTTCCCGAAGAGATTGCCGAGGAGGTAGTGGCGCAACCCGCAGAACCTGCTGTTGATGAAGAACCTGCTGTTGAAGCAGAGCCTTCTATTGAGGAGCCGTCTGAAATTATAGAACAACCAGCCGAACAGCCGATTGAGCAGTCTGACGAGCAGCCGATTGAGCCCGCAACAGAACAATCGCCCGCGCCGTCAGTAGAGGAGACCGAGGCGAAGAGTGCGCCGCAGACATCGCTTTTCGATATGGATATGGTCCGCCGTCCTCGTTCGGCAAATAGCCGTCGAGTGATAATGTCGCTTTATGGTGAGTCGCCTGCGCGTCGTGATAAGAGCGAGAAGCGCAGTGTAAAGGAGAGTCAGCCGGCTCCCGAAAAGGAGGCTACGCCCCAGACTGCTGCTCCCCAGAGTGAATCTATTCAAAATGCTCCTATCGAGGAGTCTCCTGTTCAAAACGAACCTATCCAGAATGATGCACCGCAGAGTGAACCGATTGCCGAGGAGCCTGCCGTGTTGGCGGTTTCGGCAGCCGAGCGTATCGCTGCTGCGCAAACCGAAGGACAGACTACGCAGGTGCTTGGTGAGGTTATCGGCGCAGGTACGACCACTTTGGCCGATGCAGTTGCTGCCAGCCAGCCGCAAGTGCAGACCGTGCAGAATGATCGTGTCGGCTCGCTGCGCAGTTCGATCGGTATTAATGACCGCTTTATTCTGATCCGCGATCTGTTTGGTGGCGATGGTGAGGCTTACGATAAGGCTATTGATGAGATTGATGCATTTGACGATTTTAACGAGTGTTTGGTGCATATCGCAACCGAATATCGCTGGAATCCCAATAGCGATGGTGCGCGTATGATTATGGATCTGATTACCCGCAAGTTGTTATAACCGCCTATGGCTAAATTGTATATCGTGCCGACTCCGATCGGCAATCTTGAAGATATAACCCTCCGCGCAATTCGCATCTTGGAGGAGGTAGATTATATTCTTGCGGAGGATACCCGTACAACTTCGGTGCTGCTGAAACATCTTGGCATCGAGAAGAAGATGTACTCTCACCACAAATTCAACGAACACGCCACTTCGGCTATGGTTGCCGAGGCTATTGAGGGCGGCCGCAATGTCGCTTTGGTGTCGGATGCAGGCACACCCGGTATCTCCGACCCCGGCTTCCTGCTTGTGCGCACCTGCGTTGAGGCGGGTTTGGAGGTTGAAACGCTGCCTGGACCTACGGCTTTCGTGCCTGCGTTGGTGCAGAGCGGTTTCCCGTGTGATCGTTTCTGCTTCGAGGGTTTCCTGCCGCAGAAGAAGGGTCGCAATAAGCGTATCGCAGCATTGGCTGATGAGGAGCGTACGATGATCTTCTATGAGTCGCCATTCCGCGTAGTGAAGCTGTTGCAGCAACTCTCGGAGGTGATGGGTGGCGAGCGCGAGGCGTCGGTGTCGCGTGAGATTACCAAGAAGTTTGAGCAGACCGTACGCGGAACGCTTGCCGAGTTGATCGAGCACTTTACACAGAACGACCCGAAGGGTGAATTTGTGGTTATTGTATCGGGTAAGCCCAAAGCGCGTCGAGGTGCAGAGGAGGAGGACGAGTAATGAAACGCAGCGATCGAATCCAATACCATTTGATAATGGCAATGAGCCGTGCGGTTGGCGCACTGCCCGATTGGTTTATATATGGTTGCTTGGGTCGCTTTATCTATTTTGTCCTTTATCGTCTGGTCGGTTATCGTTTGAAGGTGGTGCGTCGCAATTTGGGCAGAGTATTCCCCGAAAAGAGCGAGGCGGAACGCCGCGAGATCGAGCGCAATTTCTATAAGCATTTGGCCGAGTTGGTTATTGATACGATTGATATGGCAAATATTTCGTATGATGATCTGCGCGGTCGCCTGCGTGTCGATAATGCCGATGAGCATCTTGCCGATACGACCAATCGTTCGTGGGTGGCGATGATGGCCCACTTTGGTTGTTGGGAGTATTTCGGTGCATATCAACTCTATGATGAACGGTCGCAGGTTATAGGTGTGTATCACCCATTGCGTAATGCGGCATTCGATCAATATTTCTATACGATCCGTTCGCGCTTCGGACTGTTGCCTATGCCGATGAAGGATATTGCTCGCTTTGGCGTGCGCCATCGTGAGGGTTATGAGGGTCGTCCGATTGTCTATGGTATGATTGCCGACCAACGTCCGCCGCAGGATGATAAGAGTCAGATGTTCGATTTTTTGGGCTGTCCGACCTCATTTTTTATGGGTAGCGAATGGATTGCCCGCCGTTTGGGCCTGCCTGCATATTTTATGGATGTGCGTAAGGTCGGCCGAGCAAAATATAGCTGTGTATTCAACTGCCTGTATGATGGAAAAGAGGAGGTGGCAGAGGGCGAAATTACACGCCGATATGTTGAGGCTCTCGATGCTATGATTCGCCGCGAGCCGCATCTCTACCTATGGTCGCATCGCCGTTGGAAACATCTCGATATAGCCGAAGATGAGGCTCGTCGAGCAGCAAAGACGAAGTAACAAATCGCAAGAGAGAATGAGTAACGTCAAAATTGTCATATTGAATTGGAATGGTCGCGCTCATTTGGAGCGTTACTTACCGAGCGTTGTGCAATATACAATGCCCAAATATGATGTTGTGGTTGCCGATAATGGCTCGACGGACTCTTCGCTCGAATATGTTGCCGAGCAATTTCCGCAGGTCGAGATTGTGCGCTTGGATCGTAACTATGGTTTTGCCGAGGG
Organism: uncultured Alistipes sp.; assembly: GCA_937899895.1. Classification (GTDB taxonomy): domain Bacteria; phylum Bacteroidota; class Bacteroidia; order Bacteroidales; family Rikenellaceae; genus Alistipes. The sequence continues at coordinate 26,034 of CALBQR010000030.1, read as the reverse complement.
CTACAATCGAGCGTTGGCGCAGATCAATGCCGAATATTATATCCTTCTCAACTCCGATGTTGAGGTAACCGAGGGGTGGTGTGAGCCATTGATCGCCGCATTGGAGGCTGATCCGCATTTGGCTGCTGTTGCTCCGAAATTGTTGGCCGATACCGATCGAGAGCGATTTGAGTATGCCGGTGCGAGTGGCGGATTTATAGATATTTTGGGCTATCCATTCTGTCGCGGCCGTATTTTGAGTGGAGTAGAGGTCGATGAGGGGCAGTATGATACTCCGCGCGATGTCTTTTGGGCAAGTGGAGCCGCATTTGCTTGTCGAGCAGATCTCTATAAGGCTCACGGCGGATTCGATGGCGATTTCTTTGCTCATATGGAGGAGATTGATCTCTGTTGGCGAATGCAATCGTCGGGCTACCGAGTGGGTATCGAGCCTCGTTCAAAGGTCTATCATCTAGGCGGAGGCACATTGAATGCGCTCTCACCACGTAAAACGATGTTGAATCATCGCAATAACCTTGCGATGCTGTATAAGAATCTCCCGACGGCGCATCTGTGTTGGATACTGCCTCTGCGTTTGCTGCTTGATGGCGTGGCTGCGGCGAGCTACCTGGTTAAAGGAGAGTGGAAAGGTGTCGCTGCGGTGTGGAAGGCGCATATGGGATTCTATTCAATGGTCGGAACGTTACGTCAAAAGCGACATATTGAGCGAGCAAAACGGGCACCGCTGCCTGCAACGATATATCGTGGCTCGATTATCGTCAGACGACTTTTTGGGGGTAAAAAATTTGGCTCGATGATGTAGCTTTTCGCATAATTTTGTTAAATTTGTTATTGAAACGTACAAACTAATTAAAGCTATGAGAAATCTGGTTTTGATACCTACATACAACGAACGCGAAAATGTCTCGGCAATGATCGACAAGGTCTTTTCGTTGCCCGTTGCGTTCGATATCCTGATTATTGATGACGGCTCGCCCGACGGTACAGCTGACATTGTTCGCGAACGTCAGAAGGATTATCCCGATCGCCTGCATCTGCTTTGCCGCGAGGGTAAATTGGGCTTGGGTACGGCCTATCTGGCAGGTTTCCGCTGGGGCTTGGAGCGCGACTATGACTATATTATCGAGATGGACTGCGACTTCTCACACAATCCCGATGACCTGCCACGACTGATTGCAGCGGCCGAGGAGGGTGCCGATGTGGTTGTTGGTTCGCGCTATGTGCAGGGTGTCAATGTGGTAAATTGGCCGATGTCGCGCCTGCTGATGTCCTATTGCGCATCGATCTATGTGCGCACCGTAACGCAAATGCCTGTGCACGATGCTACGGCGGGATTCGTTTGCTACTCGCGTCGCGTGTTGGAGCGCATCGATCTGGATAAGGTCGAGATGAAGGGCTACGGCTTCCAGATCGAGATGAAATATACCTCGTGGAAGCTTGGCTTTAAGATACGAGAGGTGTCGATTATCTTCATCGACCGCGTTTTGGGTCAGTCGAAGATGAGCAGTTCAATCTTTGGCGAGGCCTTCTTTGGTGTGATGAAGTTGCGTCTGCGTAAGATCAAGCCTCGCGCATAAAGCGACAATACCAACAATGAATAGACGCTACGGCGGAACGCAACAATGCGAGTCCGCCGTTCGTCAATAAAATTCAAATGAGAAAAACTAATAAATGAAGATACATTATGAAACTTACAGGTAGAAGACGCAGCTCGAATGTCGAAGATCGTCGCGCGAGTGGCGGTGGCAGAACAGCAAAAATGGGCTTGGGCGGTTTGCTCGTAGCCGGATTGATCACGTGGTTGTTGGGCGGTAATCCGCTGTCGGTATTGCAGAATGCCGATCTCGGCGCAATTGTTGGCGGTGAGCAGACCGAATATGTGCCTACGGAGCGCGAAGAGAAGTTGGCGGAGTTTGCATCGCAAATTCTGGCAGGTACCGAGGATGTGTGGACCGAACTTTTCAAGGAGATGGGTCGCACCTATCAGCCGCCCCGTATGGTGTTGTTCAATGGCGCAGTGCAGTCGGGTTGCGGTGGCGCAACCTCATCGACGGGCCCGTTCTACTGCTCGGCAGATCAGACGGTCTATATCGACCTTTCGTTCTTTGATCAGATGGAGTCGCAACTCCGTGCAGGTGGCGATTTCGCATACGCATATGTGATTGCGCACGAGGTGGGCCACCACGTTCAGTATCTGCTCGGTATCTTGGAGCAGGTGCAGCGACAGCGTTCGCGCGTAAGCGAGAAGGAGGCTAACCGCCTGACCGTTCGTTTGGAATTGCAGGCCGATTTCTTTGCAGGTATTTGGGCGCACTACGACGATAAACGCTTTGGCTCGTTGGAAGACGGCGATATTGAGGAGGGTTTGAATGCTGCCACCTCGATTGGTGATGACCGTTTGCAGATGGAGGCACAGGGTTATACCGTTCCCGATTCATTTACGCACGGCACCTCGAAGCAGCGTATGACGTGGCTCAAAAAGGGCTACCAGACGGGTGATTTGAGTCGAGGAGATTCGTTCTCGATGAACTACGACGATCTGTAAAAAGATTAGACCGAATACTCATCATCGCCGATGAAAAAAGCAATGCACACCATCGAATTATTGGCTCCTGCACGCGACTATGATACGGCGCGTGCAGCGGTCGATTATGGAGCTGACGCGCTCTATATGGGAGGTCCGCGCTTTGGCGCGCGCTATGCGGCCGGTAATTCGATTGACGACTTGGCTCGTGCCGCGGAGTATGCTCATCGTTACGGTGTGCGTGTGCATTGTACGCTCAATACGATCATCTACGATGAGGAGTTGCGCGAGGCAGAACGTACGGCGCGCGAGGTGATTGCGGCTGGTGTCGATGCGCTGATTGTGCAGGATTTGGCATTCCGACGTATGGATTTGCCGCAGGTTGAATTGCACGCCTCGACCCAGATGTGCAATATGACGCCCGAATGGGTGCGTTTTTTGGAGCAGAGTGGTTTTACGCGTGTGATCTTGGAGCGTGGATTGACCCGCGAGCAGATACAAACGATTCGTGCCGCGACGGGGGTTGAATTGGAGTGCTTTGTTCACGGTGCGATATGTGTCGGTCATAGTGGCCGTTGTATGTTGAGCCGCACAATGAGTTCACGCAGTGGCAACCGTGGCGAGTGTAGCCAACCGTGCCGATTGACCTACGATCTGACCGATGGCGCAGGGCGTAAGTTGAAGAGTGGCAAACATCTGCTTTCGGTGCGCGATCTGGATCTCTCGTCGCATATCGGGCAGATGATCGACGACGGAATATGCTCGTTTAAGGTTGAGGGCCGACTGAAAGATATATCCTATATAAAGAATGTGGTGGCACACTATCGCCGCCGAATTGACGAGGAGTTGGCTGCTCGCCCCACGGTGCAACGTTCATCGGTGGGGGAGAGTGTTACCGATTTTACGCCCAATCCGGCTAAGAGTTTCACGCGTGGCGAGTCGAGCTATATGTTTGAGGGCAAACGCGCGGGCGTGGCGTCGTTCGATACTCCGAAGGCTGTGGGCGAGTATGTTGGTCGTGTGGCACGTGTCGATTCACGTACATTCACGCTTGATCGTTCGGCTGAACTTGGGGCAGGTGATGGTTTGTGTTTTATTGCTGATGGCGCACTTACGGGTACGAATATCAATAGCGTCGAGGGGCGTCGCATAACGCCCAATCGCATTGAGGGTATTACGCGCGGTGCAGAGGTATATCGCAATTTCGATCAGCGTTTCCGCTTGGCTCTGGATCGCAGTCGCACACGTAGAGTGATCCCTGCAACGGCAATGGTCAGTTTTGATGCAAAAGGTGTTGCGCTACGCTATACCGATTGCGAAGGCTATACGGGTGAGGCTCGCCTCGACGAGCAATTAGATGCCGCGTCGAATCTTGAACGAATGGAGCAAACTTTGCGCGAGCAGGCGGTGCGTAGTGGCGATACGATTTTCCGCATTGACCGAGTGCAAATCGAGGGTGAGGTACGTTTTGTCCCGCTGTCGAAGCTGGGCGTATTGCGACGCGAGGCGTTGGAGCGTTTGACCGCGCGACGCGCGACAATCCGCCCCAAACATCACTACGCAACGGAAGATCGCACGGCACGAATACCAATCGTTCAGCTCGATGGCCATTGGAACGTGGTGAATCGACTCGCGGAGCAGTTCTATCGCGACCACGGTGTTGAGCGAATCGAACGAGGACTTGATGCTCGTACGGACCTGCGCGGTGAGCGAGTGCTGTTTAGCAGTTACTGCTTGCGCCGTGAGTTGGGTGAGTGCCTGCGCGAAGGATCGAAGTTGCGCGATCCGTTATATATCGAACACGGTACGTTCCGCTATCGCTTGGAGTTTGATTGCAAGCGTTGTCAAATGAATTTGATCTATGAAGAGTAAACAACAAAATATGAAGAATCCCGAACTTTTGACCCCTACGTGGAGCGACTACGAGTTGATCGATTGTGGCGATTACGAGAAGCTCGAACGCTTTGGTCGCTACATCACGCGTCGTCCCGAACCGCAAGCCATTTGGCACCGTTCGCTCTCGGAGACGGAGTGGCAACGTATGGCCGATGCCTCGTTCCGCCGCGATGCACGTAGCGAGGAGCGTGGCGAGTGGCAGTTGAAACCGCAAATGCCTTCGCGATGGACTGTTGAGTATGCTAACGGACCGATGCGCCTGCGTATGCGTCTGGCTCTCACATCGTTTAAGCACGTGGGATTGTTCCCCGAACAGGCCGAGAATTGGAACTATATCTGCGATCGTGTGGTTGAAATTCGAGCAGAGAAGGGCCGTGCCGAGGTGCTCAATCTGTTTGCCTATACGGGTGGTGCGACGTTGGCGGCTCGCTCGGCAGGTGCCGAGGTTACGCACGTTGATTCGGTCAAGCAGGTGGTTACGTGGTCGCGCGAGAATATGGAGGCGAGCGGCTTGGACGGAGTGCGCTGGATTGTCGATGATGCGCTGAAATTTGTCCGCCGTGAGGTTAAACGTGGTCGCCAATACGACGGCATTATCCTCGATCCGCCCGCATACGGTCGTGGCCCCGATGGCGAGAAGTGGGTGTTGGAGCAGAACATCGCGGAGATGTTGGAGTGCTGTGCGCGATTGTTGTCGCCGAAGGGTTTTGTGGTGCTGAATCTCTATTCGATGGGTTTGTCGGCAATGTTGGCTCGATCGGCGGTGCGTCAGGCATTTGGTACGGCTTCGGAGGAGCAGTTTGGTGAGTTGTATTTCGAGGACCGCGCAGGTAAGCAGCTACCACTCGGCGTATATTATCGAATGAAACGTTAAAATATTTATAGATATGGGAGTATTACTTTTGATTTTCGGTTTGCTGACCGGCACGGCACTCTGCGCGTTGGTTGGCATCTTGGGTAGCCGTCGCCGTTTGGGCTTTGGCTGGACCTTTATTATTAGCTTAATCTTCACACCGTTGATCGGTTTGTTGGCCGCTTTGATTTCGGATCCTCTGCCCGAAGGCGAGAAGCGCTGGGGCTGCTTGGCGACGATTATCGGAGTGCTGACGTTGGCACTGATGGCCTTCTTCGGTATCCTGATTTTCGGTATGGGTGCGGCGTTGTTTGCAGTTTAAGCCATCATTTAATATAGAAACGAAAGCGACCTCATCGGAAAAGATTGAGGTCGCTTTCGTTTTGTGTATAGAGTTTGTTACCAACACTCGATGCCGTCGGTGTCGAACTTATCTTTAACCGTTTCGAGTCGGAATGTGGGATCTTTGCCCTCGCGACGCTGATGCAGATAGTCGTTCAACAAGATTATCACGCGACGACCGAGCAGAACAATCGCCACGAGGTTGCAGAGTGTCATCAAAGCCATCATCAGGTCGGCCATATTCCATACGGTTTGCAGGCTGGTTGCTGCACCGAACATCACCATTGCACCTACGATCAGTCGATAGAGGGGCATTGCCCAACGCCTCTTTGTGATATAGGCGATATTTGCCTCACCATAGTAGTAGTTGCCGATGATCGAGCTGAATGCGAAGAAGAAGATTGCAATGGCAATAAATACTCGACCGGCGTGTCCGATCTCGACCGAGAGGGCCTCCTGCGTCAGCAGTACGCCATCGAGCGAGCCGTTAAGGGGCAGGTCACTGACCAAGATGATAAATGCCGTGCAAGAGCAGATAACCAGCGTGTCGGTAAATACACCGAGCATCTGAATCAAACCCTGCTTTACGGGATGCGATACATCGGCTGTTGCCGCTGCATTGGGGGCCGAGCCTTCGCCCGCCTCGTTACTGAACAGACCGCGTTTGATACCCTGCATCATAGCTGCGCCAATCGTACCGCCCAGAGCCTGCTCAATGCCGAATGCACCTTTGACGATCATCGAAATCACTTCGGGGATGACCGTAATGTTTGCCAAAACAACATACAGAGCCAAAATCAGATAACCAATCGCCATAAACGGAACGATGATCGAGCTGACCTTTGCGATGCGCTGGATGCCGCCGAAGATTACAATCAATGTTCCAACCGTAATAGCGATGCCAACGTAGATATGGTTAATGCCGAATGCGTTCTCCATAGCCGAGCAGAGTGTGTTGCTCTGTACGGTGTTATACGCAAAGCCGAAGGTCAATACGGTTAAAATGCAGAATAGAATCGCCATCCAGCGACATTTCAGACCGCGTGTAATGTAATATGCCGGACCTCCCACGAAGCTATCCTTATCGCGCACCTTGTAGAGCTGTGCGAGAGTATTCTCGATAAACGAGTTGGCCGCACCGAGCAGCGCGATAACCCACATCCAGAAGACTGCACCAGGGCCGCCGACCGCGATAGCCGAGGCTACACCTGCAAGGTTACCCACGCCGACGTGGCTTGCCAATGATACGGCAAATGCCTGAAACGATGAGATACGCTTCTTGCCTTTCGACTCGCCTTCGGTCTTGTTCGACGAGAAGAGCTGTCGGAACATATCGCCGATAAGGCGGAACTGCACGAATCGGGTGCGAATTGTGAAATAGAGAGCGCAGGCAATCAATGCCGCAATCATCACATAGCCCCACAGCGCATTGTTGATCGAATTGATAATCTGGTTGAAAAGATCCATATCTATTTGGCTATTTGTTATTTACTTAAATTTTCGCGCCACTCGTCGGGCAACTCGACAGACTCCTGTCGCTCGAAGTCGAAGGCGACCATAACCGAGCGACTCTCGGTCTTAATGATAGGCGCACTATCGTCGCGGTGGTCGTACATACGTTGCAGCAGAGTAAAACTCTTGTTGCCAATCTTCTCACACTCGGTTGTAACGTAGGTCTGGTCGTCGAAACGCACCTGCGCCATATACGAAGTGTTGGTCGCAACGGTTATGACACGCATACGATCTGTCGCAGCATTGCCCTTCAATGTCGCCGCGAGATATTCGCTCTTGCCTACATCGAAATACATCTGCTGGCAGACGTTGTTGATATGCTGAAAGCAATCCATATCGTTGAATCGCTTCTGAATTTCGGTCGTGGTACGGAACTTCATAGGCCTCTTAACGGATTATTTTGAACAATCCCGATTGATCAATAGCGATAATCGACGATGGTTTGCGTGTCGGGCGACCCTCAAAACGGGGATCGACAACCAAATCCACACCTTTGCGAATCCTCTCCGATATGCCGTCGAAGTCGATCGGAGCAGGCTCGCCGGAGATGTTTGCCGAGGTCGAAACTATCGGACGACCGAATCGATGCAGCAGCTGGCGGCAAAATTCGTGGTCGGGCACACGCACTCCGAGTGTTCCTTCATCGGGAACCAGATTCTCGGCCACGTTTGCCGCACCTGAGAGAATCAATGTCAGGGGTGAGGTCGCCGTTTCGAGCAAATCCCACGCCACAGCGGGCGCACCATTGACATATCTGCCGACCGAGTCGATGTCGCCAACGAGCACGATCATACTCTTCTTATTTACCGACTCTTTGAGCTTGTATATCTTATCGACAGCCTCGGCATTTGTGGCATCACAGCCAATGCCCCAAACCGTGTCGGTAGGGTATAGAATCAATCCTCCGTTGCGCAGAACTTGTACGGCGCGAGCTATTTGATCTTTCATTTTTTCGGGTAATATGAAATTCATTGCTTAATAGTTGCGCAAAGTTAGAAAATTTTATAATTTTGCCCTCACTTTTCCTGCTAATTCAGAATAAAATAATAAGATAAAACAGACAAACTATGGGACGTGCATTTGAATATCGCAAAGCGCGCAAGATGAAGCGTTGGGGCAATATGGCCCGTGTATTTACCAAAATCGGTAAGGAGATCGAAATCGCAGTTAAGGCTGGCGGTCCCGATCCTTCGGCAAATACCCGTCTGCGCGTGCTGATCCAGAACGCAAAGGCAGAGAATATGCCCAAGGAGAATGTTGAACGCGCAATTAAGCGTGCTATCTCGAAGGATACGGCTGACTATAAGGAGATGGTTTATGAGGGTTACGGCCCCTATGGTATCGCATTCTTGGTTGAGACTGCTACCGACAACACCACCCGTACCGTTGCAAACGTACGTGCTTGCTTCAACAAGTGCGGTGGCTCGCTGGGTACAAGTGGTAGTGTGGCATTTATGTTCGAGCATAAGTGCACCTTCAAATTCTCGAACACGAAGGGCGCAGATCCTGAGGAGTTGGAGTTGGAGATGATCGACTTGGGCGTTGATGCTCTCGATGTTGATGAGGAGTCGAACATCACCGTTGAGGCACCGTTCGATGCTTACGGTCAGGTTCAGAAGTTCTTGGAGGACAACGGTTTTGAGATCATTAGCGGTGAGTTCGTTCGCATTCCGACCGACACCAAGGAGGTTACTGCCGAGCAGCGCGAGAGCCTTGAAAAGTTGATCGAGAAACTTGAAGACGACGACGACGTAACCAACGTTTATACCACGATGGCAGAGGCAGAAGAGTAATTTGCCCTACACCTCAAAAAGTACCGCCCGAAACTGCAAAGGTTTCGGGCGGTATTATTATATAAATAGGTATCTTCTCCTACTTAACCATATAGGGGCTGCTCGTTGCCCACGCGATCATCAGCTGGTTGCGATCGCTGTTCCAAGCCTCTTGATAGAGTTTGCGCACCACTTCGAGCCACTTGTGGTTGCGATTTTTGTCGTTGTCGCCAACGTCCTCCGTTCCACCGGCTGCGTAATATTGGTCGCGATTGGTACTACAAATACGTGCATAGCGACCTGTGTTCGGCTTCAAGTCCTCGTTGGTAAGGTGCAGATAGAATTCCAACTGTTTGTCGGTGCAATGTTTGTCGGCAGGCACCATATTCTGATCGGAAACATATACCGTAACGCCATCTTTGAATACGTAAGGCTCGTAGAAATCGGGAGTGTACATAGCCTCATATACCACTCCAGCAACGGCAAACTGCGCTCCCGACTGCCACTTGATAAAGTCGCGGATGCAATGCAGGTAGGTCGTATCGACACTATGCTTAACCTCCCAGCAGGTTGTTGCAATCCACGTTGCAAGCTTTTCGGGCGAGGGCATCAATAGATAAACCAAACCACGTTTTTTGACCTTTTTCTTAACATCGACACCTGTGTAGTACTCCCACAGTTCAACGGGATAACCCTCCCAATTCGGGACGTCGTAACGTGTGTCGAGCTTGGTTTGAGCCATATAGGCTGCTTTCAGTACATCTTTGCAATCTTCGACCAACTGCGGGAAACCATTGGCGCGGAAATCCGCAGGAAGATCCTGGAAGGTGGTCTGTGCCTTCGCCGAGTGCGACGCAAACAGCACCATTAATGAAACAATCAGAGAAAGGCGTTTCATAGTTTTATTGTTTTTAGTTAGGTTAGTATTTCCCTTTCCACAACGTGCGGATGCGCTCGGCAATCTTCGCCTCGGTGGTGTTCTGTTCGTTGGGGGTGTAGAAACGAGTCCCCTCCATACCTTCGGGCAGAAACTCCTGCTCGACAAATGAGCCATCGTAATCGTGCGCATACTTATAGTCGCGCCCGTAGTCAAGGCTCTTCATCAGTTTGGTCGGAGCATTGCGGATATGCAGAGGTACGGGTCGATTGGTCGTATCGTGCTCAACTTGCGCCATAGCTGCATTGATAGCCGCGTAGGCCGAGTTGCTTTTGGGGCTTGTTGCCAAGTAGATTGCAGTCTCGGCAAGAGGTATCCGTGCTTCGGGCATACCGATCTTATGAACGGTGTCGAAGCAGGCGTTGGCCAACAGCAATGCATTTGGATTGGCCAATCCGATATCCTCCGAAGCTAAAATTACCAAGCGTCGAGCGATAAATCGCGGTTCCTCGCCACCTGCCAACATACGAGCCAGATAGTAGATCGCCGCATTGGGATCGCTGCCACGCACCGATTTGATAAAGGCCGAGATAACGTCGTAATGCTGTTCGCCATTTTTGTCGTAGAGCGCGATGTTCTGTTGCAGACAGTCGGTAACGGTCTGGTCGTTGATTACGATCGGATCTTCCAACGCTCCCGTAATGATGTCCAAAATATTGAGCAACTTACGCGCATCGCCACCCGAAAAACGGAATAGCGCAGTGGTCTGCTCCACGCGAATATCTCGCTCACGTAGCTCCATATCCTGCGTGAGAGCGCGGTTGAGCAGAGTCTGCAACTCGTTATCCTCCATTGCCTTCAAGACATAGACCTGGCAACGCGACAGCAGAGGAGAGATAACCTCGAACGAGGGATTTTCGGTCGTCGCTCCAATAAGTGTTACGATACCTTGCTCGACAGCTCCGAGCAACGAATCTTGCTGGCTCTTGTTGAAGCGGTGGATCTCGTCGATAAAAAGAAAGGGCGATGCCGAGTTGAAAAATTGCTGACGACGAGCCGAGTCGATCACCTCGCGCACATCTTTGACTCCCGAATTGATCGCCGAGAGGGTGAAGAATGGGCGTTCGAGCGATGCTGCCACCAACTTCGCCAATGAGGTTTTACCAACCCCCGGCGGACCCCACAGAATGAACGATGGCACGTTGCCCGACTCTAAAAAGCGTCGGAACACACCATTCTCGCCGACCAGATGGCTCTGGCCGATATATTCATCAAGCGAATGAGGTCGCAATCTTTCAGCAAGTGGGGCAGACATTACCTTAATTTACAATTGAAAATTTACGATTCGTAATTGCTTTTGACGCCCAAAAAAGTTGAATCGTTACTTTTTTCTCATTTTGCGCAGGTTGCGAATGGTGTAGATGATCGCTAACACAACCAGCAACGGGGTGCTCCAAATCTCAAACCACGACGCAGCGGGATTGAGCGTGTCGGTGGCATAGCGGTAGAGAATGAACGATCCCCACAGCATCAAAAAGATCACCAGACAGATCAGCACCGAGATATAAATATGACGCTCTTGTTCCTTGTTCATAGCGCGTATATCGTTTCGTTTGTCGAATGAAGCCGAAAATGCACCCGCCTTCATTGCGGAACACTCTCGGCTTCTTCTCTACGTTTTATTCAATTAGTTTTTAGGCTCAACCAACTGCAAGCACAACTCTTCGAGCTGTGCGGGGTCGATCATCGAAGGACCGTCGAGCATTACGTCGCGGCCGGCGTTGTTCTTCGGGAATGCGATGTAGTCGCGGATCGACGAGTCGCCACCGAACAACGAGCACAGACGGTCGAAACCGAATGCCAAACCACCGTGAGGAGGTGCACCAAACTTAAATGCGTTCATCAAGAAGCCGAACTGCTCCTCGGCAGCCTCAGGCGTAAAGCCGAGCGTGTCGAAGATCTGTGCCTGCAACTTGGGCGAATGGATACGGATCGAACCGCCACCAATCTCCGTACCGTTGCAAACGAAATCGTAAGCGTTGGCGCGCACACGTGCGGGATCGCTAACGAGGAACTCGACATCCTCCGGCTTGGGTGAGGTGAAGGGGTGGTGCATAGCGTAGTAACGCTGTGTCTCGTCGTCCCACTCGAACATCGGGAAATCGACAACCCACAGCGGAGCGAACTTCTTGGGGTCGCGCAGACCCAGACGCTCGGCAACCTCCAAACGCAGAGCGCAGAGCTGTGTCAGAGCCTTGAACTTCGCACCACACAGAATCAGTACCAAATCGCCTGCCTCGGCACCAGCTTTGTCGGCCATAGCCTTAACCTGGTCGGGCGAGTAGAACTTATCAACCGACGACTTAACGCCGCTCTCATCAACGCGAATCCATACAAGACCCTTTGCGCCAACCTGCGGACGCTTAACGAAATCGGTCAGCGAGTCGATCTGCTTGCGAGTGTAAGCGGCGCAACCCTTCGCTGCGAAACCTACAACATACTCTGCGTCGTCAAATACGGGGAAACCGTGTCCCTTTGCCAGATCGGTCAGGTCCGCGAACTCCATACCGAAACGCAAATCGGGCTTATCCGAGCCGTAACGCTCCATAGCCTCAATCCACGGCATACGCTGGAACGGCTCCGTGAACTCGATGTCGAGCACCTCTTTGAACATAAATTTAGCCCAACGCTCGAAGATCTCCAAAACGTCTTCCTGCTCTACGAACGACATCTCGCAGTCGATCTGGGTAAATTCGGGCTGACGATCGGCACGCAAATCCTCATCGCGGAAGCAACGCACGATCTGGAAGTAGCGATCGTAACCTGCCACCATCAACAACTGCTTCAAGGTCTGGGGCGACTGGGGCAGAGCGTAGAACTGATTGGGGTTCATACGGCTCGGTACAACGAAGTCGCGCGCACCTTCGGGAGTCGATTTGATCAGATAGGGGGTCTCGATTTCGAGGAAACCCTCCTTGTCGAGGAATGTACGTACGGCCTGTGCCATACGGTGGCGCAGGATCATTGCACGCTGCAAGGGAGGACGACGCAGGTCGAGATAGCGGTAACGCATACGCAGATCATCACCGCCGTCAGAGTTCTCTTCGATGGTGAATGGGGGAGTCTGTGCTACGTTAAGAATGGTCAACTTCTCGGCTGCCACCTCGATATCGCCCGTTGCCATTTTGGGATTCTTCGACTGACGCTCGATAACGCGACCCGTTACCTGAACGACATATTCACGACCCAGCTCGGCTGCTGCTTCGCGTGTTTCGGCGGGCGAATTCTCCTCGACTACGATCTGGGTGATACCATAACGATCGCGCAGGTCGATAAAGGTCATTGCGCCCAAGTTGCGAACCTTCTGTACCCAACCGGCGAGGGTAACTGTTTCATTGACGTTGCAGCTTCTCAAACAGCCGCAAGTGTGAGTTCTGTACATAGTTTTGTATTATCTGTTTTTGTTTTGTATCCGTTTTTACCGATCAGTCTTTGACTGATGCAACTGACAAAATTACAAAATTACTCCCAAAGCGCAATCGTTCTCGGCCAAAAAATAGCAATAAGAGCTCAAATAATTTTGAATCTTGATTTTTGAATCGCGAATTTATATACCTTTGTGCCAATTCAATCCCCAAAAACAGCCCGAAAATGAATAGTTCCGAGATTAAAATCACCCTTGCCGAGGATGAACAATTTATGCGACAGGCAATAAATGAGGCTCGTTTAGCGTTAGATAAGCAGGAGATACCCATCGGGGCGATTGTAGTATGTGGCGGACGAGTGATCGGTCGCGGTCATAACCTCTCCGAGACGCTTGGTGATGCAACGGCACACGCTGAGATGCAGGCTCTGACGGCTGCCGCTTCGTCGCTTGGCGGAAAGTATCTGCCGGAATGTACGCTCTATGTTACAGTCGAGCCGTGTGTGATGTGTGCAGGGGCTTCGGCGTGGTGCCAAATCGGGCGTATTGTTTGGGGTGCAGATGACCCGAAAAGAGGTTCTACACGCTTTACCCCTTCGCTGTTTCACCCTCGAACACAGATCGTGCGAGGAGTGCTGGCGACCGAATGTGAGGCTATGATGACCGAATTTTTCAAAAAACTGCGCCGCTGATTTTGGAATGTATTGAGTTTTTATTACTTTTGCCAAGATTATACCCCATTATGAAAAATGGGAAGGATAAGCAATTACAAACAAAAATTAACTAATAACTACAAAAACACACAAAGAACGATGAAAAAAGTATTTTTAGCTATTGTTGCGTTGTTTGCAATCGGTTCGATCTCGGCACAGACCGCTGAGGATGTTACTGCAAAGTTCAATGAGGCTGCAACTCTGCTTAACAGCAAGGATTATGTAGCTGCTGTTGCTGCATTGAATGAGGTTGTTGCAATGAGCGCAGATGTAGAGGGTACCGAGTCGATCGCACAGCAGGCACAGGGTTACATCCCCACTTGCTACTTCCAGGCTGGTTTGAAGCAGGCACAGACTCAGCAGCTTGATGAGGCTTTGGTTAATTTCCAGAGCGCAGTTGAGACCGCAGAGCTCTATTCGAATCCCAAGATTATGCGCAATGCGAAGACTATGATCGCTCGTGTATATACTATGAAGGGTGGTTCGGCTTTCAACAATGGTGATTACGCTGCTGCTGCGGAGGTATTCGCAAAGGGTTTCGAGGCTGATCCTAACAACACCAAGTTGGGTTTGAACCTTGCAAAGAGTTACTATGAGTTGGGTAAGTTCGATGAGGCTGTTGCTGTTCACAAGTCGATCTTCGCACAGACTCTTCCTCGCTACGAGGCTGACAAGGCACAGGCTAAGACCGATATGACCTACTACTTTACCAAGAACATCGCAGAGATGCAGCAGGCCGAGGAGGTAGATAACGCTGCTATTTTGGCTCTGGTTGAGAAGTGGGTTGCTGCTGACGCTGCTGATCCCGTTGCTAACAAGATGCTCGTTTCGCAGCACCTGACAGCAAAGAACTACGATAAGGTTATCGAGTTGGCAGAGGCTGTTGCAGCATTGCAGACTGACGAAGCCGAGAAGTCGGAGGTTTACTACTCGTTGGGTATGGCTCACAACGCAAAGGAGCAGAAGGCAGAGGCTATCGCAGCTTTGAAGAAGGTTACCGCTGGTAACGCTGCTGCTGCTGCAAAGGCTGCTGTTGCAGAGTTGAGCAAGTAATCGTAAGGTTTAGAACGACCTATTCGGATAATGTCCGATCCCAATCGCGGGGTCGGACATTTTTTTATTCACAATTCACGATTCACAACTTTACTTATATCCCGTTTTATCATCTGCAATCCATATGCTGATAGGCCGACTTGTCGATGATTAGATCCATAGCGGATCGCTTATCGGTTATCTTGTTGAATGTTGCGTAAATAATTGAGGGCCTTGTAGAGTTGTAGGGATTATTTCATACATTTGTATAGTCAGCACTTGAAACGACAGACGGTTGATTCTCATTTTGAGAGGACTCGGTTTTAGGTGCTGATTCTCTTTTTTTTGTTGTGGATATATACATAAAAAAAAGGCCGCGCCCGAATCTTCGAGCGCGGCCAAATTCGCGTATATTGTCTAACGGATTACTCCTCCGGATTCATTACAACCAGAGCCGAGTTGCCGCTATTGATGATATTCGAGGCAAGAGCCTTGATCTGCTCTGCGTTCATACCCTCGACTTTCTCCTGATAGCCGGTGAACAGATCCGCACCATCAACGTGCAGGTTGTTCAGCGTGCCACTCCAAGCCGAGTTATTCTTGATGTTGTCCAAGTGCTGCTTAACCATATACTCCTTGATGGTGTTGATCTCGTCAGCCGTCGGACCCTCCTCGGCCATCTTCTTCAACTCATCCTTAACAACGCCGATCAGCTCCTCTGCCAGATCCTTGTTGGTGTCGAACTGAACGATGAAGCGAACAGCCTCAACGGGACGACGCGAGAAACCGCCACCGCAACCAACGCTATAAGTACCGCCACGCTCCTCGCGGATCGAGGTGGTGTAGCGCTGACGCATAATCTGCTGCAAGAAGCTGAATGCAAGCATATTGTCGAGTGTTACGGGAACATCGGCGTTGAACGAAAGTGAAATGGTGGTCTTGGGCATCGACATCTTGGTTGCGAAGGTGTTATCAACCTCGCCCTTCCACCAACGTACGCCGTCGTCCTTCCAGGTCTTGCGCTCCTTCTTCTTTGCCGATGCGGGCAGTGAGCCGATATACTTCTCAACCATAGGCTTCAACGTTGCGGGATCGATATTACCAACGAAGGTGAATGTGAAGTCGGCAGCGTTGCCATAAACGGTCTTGAACAGTTCGGGCATCTTCGAGAAATCAACCTTCTCCAACTCTGCCAAGCCCATCATACCACGACGCGGGTTGTTGTTGTAGAGGGTCTTGTTGTACTCCTTCTGGAAGGTGTACATCGGGTTGCTCTCAACGTTTTTGAGCTGGGTTGCGAGCATATCCTTCAATACGTTGAAGTCCTCCTCGCTCCAACGGGGCGCGTTGAAGTAGAGCCACATCAACTGCAACTGTGTTTC
Organism: uncultured Alistipes sp.; assembly: GCA_937899895.1. GTDB lineage: Bacteria > Bacteroidota > Bacteroidia > Bacteroidales > Rikenellaceae > Alistipes. Next base: position 9,707 of record CALBQR010000030.1, on the reverse strand, counting down.
GAGATCCTTGGGCGAGCAGCTACCCGAACCGGTAGCGGTGTAGTCGTCCATCGAGAACGAGAAACCAACATCTTTGCCTGCCAACTGCTTTTGCAGGTCGGTAGCCTTGAACTTGCCGATACCCGACTGCTCGATAGTCATATCAACCAGAGCAGCGGTGTAGATATCCTCATCAGCTACGAGCGAAGCACCACCCAAAGCCTTTGCCGAAATGCGCAACTCGTCAGCCTTGAAATCGGTCTGCTTAACAACTACCTTGATGCCATTCTTCAAGGTCCAAACCATCGAGCCGAACTTATCGGTTGTGGTCTTCACTACGGGCGAGCCCTTCAATACGGTGCCTTCGGGGATCAGCGGCTCCTTCACAACGTTGTCCTCGTAAGGCTTCAACTCTTCGCCACGTACCTTATTCATAATAGCCAGCACCTCCTCGTTGGTCGGAACGGGAGCATCAGCCTTTTCAGGAGCGGTAATGATCACCACGTTATCCTTCTGCTTGAAGATCTCCTTTGCAACGGCGTTGATCGAGTTCAGATCGAGCATAGGAATAATCTGCTTGATCAGCTCATACTCGGTCTCTGCCGACGGAATGGGCGAATTGGTGCGGAATGCATTCAGATACTTCCAAACCAACTCACCATTGCGGCGGTCGTTACGGTTGTCGTAACCCTTTTCAGCCGAACGCAGTACCTCGGCACGCTCGCGTTCCAACTCCGACATAGTGAAACCGAAACGCTGTGCCTTCTCAACCTCTGCATAGAGAGCCTCGAAAGCCTTCGATGCCTCGCCGTCGCGTGCCATTGCAATAACCTGCATAACATCCTGATAGTCAGTCAGGGCACCATAGCCCGATCCTGCTGCGATGAACGGAGCATTGGGCTGCTGCGAGATGTCGTTCAGACGGTTGCTGAGCATCGAGCCAATCATCTCGATCATCTGGTTAGCAACGAATGCCTGAATGGTGTTGTTCATCTCCTTCGGCACGGGATCGTGTTTGATCATCATCATAACGCGGGTCGAGGTCATTTCAGGATCGGTTGCAACGCAAACCATAGGCTCGTCGTTACCTGCGATCTTGATCACCTGCTTGGGTTCGGGATTTTCCACTGCGGGAATATCCGACATCACCTTCTTGATCTTCTCGACCATCTCATCGGCGTTGAAATCACCAACTACGACTACGGCCTGCAAGTCGGGACGATACCAGCGATTGTAGAAATCCTTAATATCCTGATAGGTAAATGATTTCAGACCCTCGATCGAACCGATGATGTTACGCTCGCCATACTTCGAGTAGTTCACCATCACGGGGCGGGTCTTCTCGTTCAGACGCCAGTTAGCGTCGTTGCGAGTACGCAACTCCTCGATGATCACACCGCGCTCGTTGTCGATCTCCTCGTGTTCGAGCGAGATGAAGTGCGACCAATCGTGCAGGATCAACAGACAGGTATCGACGATACCCTCACGATTCAGGGGCACGCTCGACATATTGTAGCAGGTCTGCTCCTGCGCAGTGAAAGCGTTGAGGTTAGCACCGAACTTCACACCCACCTTCTCCAAGTAGTTGATCAACATCTTGTCGGGCAGGTTCTTCGTGCCGTTGAAAGCCATATGCTCCAAGAAGTGAGCCAGACCCTGCTGGTTATCCTCCTCCTGAATAGCACCCACGTGGTGCAGAATGTAGAACTCGGCCTGATTTGCGGGCTTGGCATTGCTACGTACGTAGTAGGTCATACCGTTGTCCAACTTGCCGGTTCTTACTGCGGTGTCGGCCGGAATGACCTGACTCACAGCAGTCGCTACGAACGCAACGATCGCAGCGGCGGTTAAGAACAGTCTTTTCATTGTCTTCTCTGTGTTAATTGGTTATTATTTCGGTTATTTGTCTTCTTTTTCGGGACTCTCTTTTTCGGGCTCGTCAGCGCGATACTCAATGATATCTCCGGGCTGACAATCCAGCTCGCGGCAAATGGCTTCGAGCGTGGTGAAACGAATCGCTCGCGCCTTTCCGTTCTTCAAAATCGAGAGGTTGGCCTGTGTGATATCGACGCGCTCCGACAATTCGCCGAGCGACATCTTGCGCTTGGCCATCATTACGTCCAAGTTGATAATCAATGCCATATCTTCCCCCCCCCGTTGTTTCCGTTTGCAATATTCATAATATCAATAGGTTAGATGGTTAGTTTTTGCTCTTGCGACATATCGTATCCGATGGCAAATGCCTCTGCAATAAGCAGAATCAAAATGCCCATCAACACGTCCCAGAAATTGACCGAGAATGAGGTGTTGAGCATCAAACAGCTGCCTTCGAGCAACTGCGCAGCCTTATTAATGGTCAAGTAGTTGATCAGCGCACTCATAAACGAGCAGCCAATCAGCAGTAATCCGATAGTGCGTGTGCGTACGAAATTTTTTCGATCAAATACACTCTCGCTCTTTATGCTGCGACGTAATGATCGGATAATGAGAAACATCATCACTACGATCACTGCATACCCGATCACAAGTAACCACGAGCAGATGAAGATGGCGGGTGTACCCATCAGCGTTGTCAGCCCTTTCCACATCGATCCATCGAGAATGGTGTTGGGATTTTCAGCCATTAGATCAACGCTGTTGATGCGGGCTTTGAGCTTTGTGCCGTCGTGCAGAGCGGGGTTGTTGAGGTCGATATCAATATCGGCATCGGCACTCGGCAGGTCGTAATATACTCCAATCCAATAATTTGGATTGCCTTCGGCCTGCTCGTTGACAATCTGGTCGCTGACACGAAAACCGTCGCGCAGCCCCTTTGCCAACCCCGACCCGAAGGTGCCGAAGCAAAAACTTGCAATGATCGTCGCAAAAAACGCAACGTATAGAATGAGAATTCTCTGCTGTAAAGCCAATTTCTTTTTCATAAAGATATAGTATTGTAATCTATTCGATGTTGCAAATATAACTATATTGTTGTGATTATCAAAATAAATTTATCGAAAAACGATATTTTTAATTTGCGGCGGGTCCATTAAGTATTTGTATATCATATAATCGACGTGGTAAATCGATTATTTTTTGATGAGCCGAGAATTTTATCTGCTATTAAATTGACAAAAATGAAATAAAATAAGTAAATTTGCATAACTTGATACCGTTTTGATGATCATCTTAATATTCGATAATACTGCCCGAACCGATATAATGTTTTTTTGAATACGATTATTCAAAAAGCATTATGAGAGCATAAATAGATGAATGAAATAATATATGAAAGAAATGGAGCCTCGCCAATGGTTGCGTCGAAAGTTTGACGGTTGGCTGTATGATGGACTTTGGAAAAAGATAGTTGTTGTACTGGTAATAGCTGTTACGATATATCTTCTGTCTGCCCTTATATTTATGGGTATTATGAAAGGAGAGTCAATTTTGGTGGACTCAAAGGCGGAAATGAGCGAATGGTGGAAATTTTACTATTTCTTTGTAGATGCCGGTAATCAGATGTCAATTACGAATGGTTCGAGATGGGTTGGTCTGATAATCAGTACTCTCGGCTCGATCTTTCTGTCAGGACTATTGATTTCTACTATTACCAATGTTTTTGAGCGTCGATCGGATAAATGGCGTACAGGTTTTAGCTATTATAAACTCAAAGATCATATTGTCATTATTGGTTCGGATCAAATGGTGCACGGTTTGGTCAATCAGCTATGCGTCAGCACGGATTGCGACATTGTTGTAATGACATCAACCGATGTTGAGTCGATGCGAAATTCGTTGCACGCAAATTTACAAGACAAGAAGAATCGTGATAGAATCATTGTGAATTACGGCCAGAGGGACTCGGAAAACTATTTGAACTTGATCAATGTTGTGCAGGCAAAAGAGGTCTATATATTGGGCGATACGAGCGAGTTTGACGATATCGAAAGTTTTCACGACTCTTTGAATGTTCAGTGTCTGACCCTAATCGCAAAGCTATGCAGGGAAGCAAATCGAAAAGGGTTGCGATGCAATGTGCTGTTCGATTATAAAACAACATATCACCTATTCCGATATGCAGATTTAAGTTCTGAAATTACAGACTATATAGATTTTCACCCATTTAATTTCTGCGATTTCTGGGCACGCAAGGTATTGGTGGCGGGACGTAGCAAGGAGATTGGAGAGGGTGGAAAGGAGAGTGAAATCAAATACCTCCCGTTGGACTATGTGCCAATTACCAGCGAGAAAAGCGATAAGTTTGTTCATTTCATTATTATCGGAATGTCTAAAATGGGTCAGGCTATGGCTTTGCAGGCTGCCCATATTGCTCACTTCCCGAATTATAAAAGAAAAAAGACCAAGATTACCTTTATTGATCGTGATGGTAGGGTCGAGATGAATGAATTTAAGCAGAAGTGTGGTGAACTATTTAATGTTTCGCGCTCAACATTTATAGATGCTGATGCGTGGTTGAAGGCCGAGGAGAGTCGGGTTGAAGGCGATTCGGCAATTGATGAGAATAGATATATAACCCACTATGGTATTACGGATGAATATCGGTATCTTGTGAGCGATGATGATCCGAATAAGGAGTTTATAGATATCGAGTGGGAGTTTATCAAAGGTGATGATCACAATCCGATTGTTCAAAGTCGTTTGAAAAAGTATGCCGAAGATGAAGATGCTATCATTACGGTTGCAGTCTGCCTGAATATCAGCCACACTTCGCTACGTTCGGCAATGCGTCTGCCAAAAGTATATTACGAGAAGGAGATTCCGATACTTGTTCAGCAGAGAAAGAGCTCGACGATGGTTTCGATGCTTAACGGAAATGGCCTTGATGAAAAGAGTCGAGAGGTGCTGATATACAAAAATATTACACCGTTCGGAATGGTCGGCGATTGCTATGATCTGCATCTTGCCTCATCGGTGGAGATTTGCAAGCGTATAGCTGCAACATACCGGTATTTCTTTACATATGGCAATATCCCTTCTTGTATTGATCTGGAAGAGGCGAATAGATTGTGGAATAGTACCAAGATGACGAAAAAGTGGTCTAATATATTTGCGGCAGCATCGATACCGACCAAATTGCGTTGTATAGGTATTAATTGGGATATAGATACCCCTTGTCCATTGACCGATTTAACAGATGAAGAGGTGAATATGCTTGCCGAAATCGAGCATAATCGTTGGAATGTAGAGGAGCTATTGCTCGGCTATCGCCCAGTAAAACAGGAGGAGGACAAGGAGATTGAGGCCGATCCGAAAAAGAAAAATTATTGGAAAGCCCGCTTTGTCCATTATGATATTAGGCCTTTTGCAGATCTTAAAGAGGATGGCCAAGGTCGCAAAGCAAGTGTCTATGACAAAGTTATTGTAAGGTCGTTACCTTTAATATTGAAAAACTTATAATACGAATTGAGATATGTTACACTTAAAAGAAGTTTCAGAGAGTTATGAATTAACCGAAGCAAAAGTCCAAGAGCAGGGGAAGACAGAGATTAATAAATTCTATTTCTTTGCCTATGTGGCAATTGTTATCATATCGATAGGGTTTATATTTGTTTGTGATCAATCTGTCAGTGGATGGTTGTTCGCTATATTTTTTGCTACGAATGTGGTAATATTGTCGATTGCATTTATGATGTTCCGCATAGCGTTGGAGTGCATAAGACATAGAAACGAAGAGGCGAAAACAATTGCTGACTCTAATCGAAAATTACAGGAATCGATTATTAACTACGAAATTAATCTTGCCGTAGATACCATCAAGGAGGCGCGCAAATATAGCCAAGTGAACAATGCGCCGACCTCTTCTCAAAAAGAGTAAATAATTTATGACATCCCAACAGATCATAGAGGCCTTGATTGCTCGCGACGAGCAGACGACGCAACAGTTCTTTTTTAAGGACTGCCGTCCGCTTTTTTTGAGCATCATTCGCTATGTATTCTCTTATGAGGTCGATTATGATGAATTTGTAAACGAGTTCTATCTATACCTTATGGAGGAAGATGCCTATCGTTTGCGACAATTTCAAGGTCGTAGTACGATCTATCAATGGCTGAAAATTGTTGCAATCCGCTATTTCGTTGCCAAGCGAGATAGTATGATAGATATGACCCCTAAAAAATCTCTTTCTGATAGTGTTATGCAGAAAGAGAAGATAGATGGTGAAAGAGGTATGATGGCAAAAATGGATGTTGAGCGGCTGTTCTCGCTTATGCAGAATCGTCGTTATGTCTATGTCATCAGAAGATTGGTTTTGCAGGATGCCGATCCAACGGCCGTAGCCCAAGAGCTTGAAACCAATGTGGATAATTTGTATAACATTAAGAAACGTGCAATTGCGGCATTGACCGAAGTGGCACTTAAAGAGGTTGAGAAATATGAAAAAAGAGTCATTAAATAACATTTCGGCAGAGGTGTTGGCGGCATATCTTGATGGTAATGCCACTATGCAGGAGGGTAGCGAGATACTCGATGCACTTTGCGTGGATGCTGAATTGAGAGAACTGATGCATATTTCTCAATCGGTTGATCGCGAGTTGAGTCTGATAGCTACGGATATTGAGTATATTCCTATGACCGCAATGGCAGCTTCGTGCGACGAAGGGAGTTATTGCAGTTTGGAGTGCGAGAAATATATCCTTCGCCGACTCAATATTGAATTTGATGAGCAACAGCTCCTCGCTAATGCTGTTCGAAATGGTTGGCAAAAGGAGAGTGGTACGGCACTTCATAATGTAGGTCGCCATTTGGAGAGTAAAGGTTTGGTCGTAACACGTCAATATAAGGCAGCAATGAGCGATATTGCCGCAGCTCTTGATTCGGACGATAATGTGATTGTGGCTGTCGATGGTGGCGAATTATTGGGCGACCGAATGGCTGAAATAAAAGAGGATATTTTGGTCGGACAAATCCCTGATCATACGGTTGTTGTATTGTCATACGATGTGAAAAATGGAGTCGTAACTGTCTATGATCCAAATTCTTCGAGCGTTGAGGATCGATATTCTGTTGAGCAGTTCGAAGATGCTTGGAACGATTCGAAGAACTATTTGGTCGTAGTCAGCTCGAAGACGATAGATGAGTATATACCTCATCCGATCGATCTTTCGGATGTCGAATTGACCTCTGATCTGATAGAGTTGCGCGAAGCAATTGCAGAGAATGCTCACGAGGTATGGGCGGCGAATCGCTATGCCGAGGGCTGGCGTTATGGCTTGCAACGAGATGATGTTCAAAAGCTACATCCTGATATGATTCCATACTCCAAACTCCCCGAAGGCGAGAAAGAGTATGACCGCGAAATGGCACTGAAAACCATCAAACTTTTGAAGAAGCTCGGTTATGATCTAATTAAGCGATAAAATTGGGGCACTATGAAATACGATGTATTTATAAGTTATTCTCGTGAAGATTTATCTCTTGTAGAGCCTTTGGTCAAAGATATCGAGAAGAGAGCAGGTGTGAAATGCTGGATTGATTGGAATGGCATAGAGTCTGGATCACAGTTTGAAGATGTGATTATCAAAGCTATTAATTCAGTAGATGTTGTGCTATTTTTCATATCTGAAAGTTCAATTAATTCAGAATATGCCAAAATGGAGGTGAACTATGCCTACAATACAAATAAAAAAGTAGTACCAGTTGTATTGGATGGAGGTGATCTGCGAGATTGGTTCTTGTTTAAGTTTGGGTCGATTGATTATATCGATATTCACCAAAATCAACAATATAATAAGTTGGTTCACAATCTGCAAGCTTGGTGTGGTACAATGCAACATAACCATCAATCTATACCTCAATCTAAATACAACCCAATTTCGGAATCAGTATCAAACGAATCGGTGCAGCCTGGCCAGAATTTTAATCTGAAGAAAGTGGTTCTTGGAATAAGTCTACTATTGGTGATCTGTTTTATTGGTGTGTTTTTATTAAAGCGAGATCAGTTTAGCGATAAGACGGATTATGATGTTGTGGAATGTCGTGCTAATGACATTGTATTTAATATGGTAAAAGTTCCAGCTGGATCTTTTATAATGGGAGGGTATGATGAAGATGCCCCTTTACATAGAGTAACTATATCGAATGAGTTTTTAATTGGAGAAACAGAAGTTACACAAAAGCTATGGAGTTCGGTAATGAATAATAATCCTTCTCAATTTATTGGAGATGAGTTGCCTGTCAATAATGTGTCGTGGAATGATTGTATGCAGTTTATCGATAAATTAAATGATATAACGGGAGAGACTTACCGTTTGCCAACAGAAGCAGAATGGGAATATGCTGCAAAAATTGGATATAAAGAATTTGCTTATAGTGGCAGTGATTTGCCAGATAGTGTCGCTTGGTATATAGATAATAGTGCGGGGCAACTTCGTAAGGTTAAATCAAAGCGCGACAATGAAATTGGAGCCTATGATATGAGTGGTAACGTATGGGAATGGTGTGCTGATTATTATGAAATATATGATATTAATGCTTCATTGGATCCGATAGGTCCAAAACATGGAGTTAAACGCGTTAGGAGAGGTGGTAGCTATAAAGATAATGCCAGATGTTGTTTGGTAACATTTAGAAGTCGAAATAGTCCAGATGTAAGGCGGCCTAATCAAGGATTTAGGTTGGCTAAAACAATCTCACAAACTAAATTCTCTGAATCGATACTCTAAGTGAGATATTAATATTTCTAATTATTGAAAAAATGATGTGGTAATTAAATTTGGAATAAAAATTGACGTTACTGATAGATTTGAGTATCGAGATTGTTCTATAATAGAAACTTTTAGACAAACAGAGAACAATGAAAAAGAGTTATGTACCGCAGCCGATGGATACAAGTGATGTCCAGTTGCCGGCAGAGTTAAATGTATTGATAGAACAGATGGCGAAGAATGTTCACGAGGTGTGGGCGCAGAGCCGTATTGAGCAGGGTTGGACTTATGGCGAAGAGCGTAGCGATGCTCTGAAACAGCATCCTTGCCTGATTCCTTACGAGGAACTGCCCGAAGTAGAAAAGGCATACGATCGTGATACTGCCCTCGGAACGTTGAAGCTGATAAGCAAATTGGGTTTTAAGATTATTAAAGAGTAGTTATCACTGCAATAAATTAAATAGAGATCCGTCAAATTCTTTTTGGAATTTGGCGGATTTATATTTTGTGGGTGATAGATATTGACCTGAAATACATTCTTTATTATGAAAATATGTAAAACTTAAACGATATGATCTTTGTAGCAACTTGTATTTTAGCTCTTGCCTATATGATTATGGGTAAGGACATTTCGGGTCTTCTTAAAAAAGTTAAGAACGTCGATTGGCGTGGTAAAATTAACGCATTGATGGATACATTGCGTCCGTGGGCGTTGAAGGTGGGGCGTGTGGCGGCGCGACCATTATTGCAATTCTACTATGTTATGGAGGATGAAAGTACCTCCACTCTTGATCGCGTGCTGATCTATGCCGCTATTATCTATACTATTTTGCCGCTTGATCTTGTTCCAAGAACGGTTTATAAGGTGCTGGGTGTTTTGGATGATGGGGTAGCAATGCTCTATGTCTATAAGAAAATCAAGGATAAGATTACGCCCGAAATCAACTCCAAAGTTGAGGATACACTCAACGAGTGGTTCGGTGTAGAGTATGAGGCAATTGAAGGATAATAGTTGTAATATGTAAATAACAAACTTATGAAGACAAGAATTTTCAATCTCATTATCATTGATGAGAGTGGCTCTA
>CALBQR010000029.1 GCA_937899895.1 uncultured Alistipes sp. | reverse complement strand
TATTGTTCTTTAAATGAAAAATCATGTGAATGTATTACTTCTGATTCAGCACAATATTTTATTTTAGAATTCCTTTGCTCAGTTGTAAAAAAACGTATATATTTGTTGGAAATTTGTTAATAAAACGTTCGAATCTAATAAAGCATTGATAAAAACAAGCTGCCTATGGGAAAGGAGAAAACACTATAAACCAATCAGATAGAAATCCTATCTATCAAAAGTATTTGTACATGGAAATATACAAAGCCTAAAAACTATAAACAAACTATATTCCTTAAATTCTAAAAGAAAACAAACTTATGAAGAAGAATTATTACTATTCATTTGTGTTGCTTGCTTTACTAGGAATGGCTTCACCTCAGTCGGCATTCGCTGATAAGGAAGGCATTCATCAGACAGTTCAGCAAACAAAGAAAGTAACAGGTAAGGTCATTACCGCTACAGGCGAACCGGTAATCGGTGCTGCCGTTGTAGTAAAAGGAACCAGTACAGGTGCCGTTACAGACATCGACGGTAACTTTACCGTAGACGCCGCTCAGGGCAATATCCTCGAAATTTCGTACATCGGTTACGAAACATTCTTGGTAAAGGTTGGTGCCGGCAACAATTACAATGTAACCTTGCAGGAAGACTCTGAAACTTTGGACGAAGTCGTTGTAACTGCAATGGGTATCAAGAAGGAAAGAAAGGCATTGGGTTATGCTGTATCTGACCTTGGATCCGAAGAATTGATGAAGAACAAGAATACCAACGTGGTAAACTCACTTGCCGGTAAGGTGCCGGGTGTGAACATTACCCAATCATCAGGTGCTGCCGGTGCAGGTTCATCCATTACTATCCGTGGTGGTAACTCAGCATCAGAAGGTCGTGAAAACCAACCTTTGTTCGTTGTGGACGGTATCATCTACGATAACTCTACTCAGGTAACTGGTAATAGCGGTTATGGTGGTGAAACTCGTAGTAGTACAACTTACTCTAACCGTGTAATGGACATCAACCCGGAAGATATCGAAAACATGTCTGTATTGAAGGGTGCTGCTGCAGCTGCACTTTACGGTTCGGATGCTTCGAATGGTGCTATCATCATCACCACCAAGAAGGGTTCTAACACCGATGGTAAGGGCGTTGTTTCGTATAGCGGTAACTTCTCGTGGTCGAAGGCTTATGGTTGGCCTGAGATTCAGGACAAGTATGCTAACGGTGCTTACGGCGCAACTAACTACTACTATCAGAACCGTTTCGGTGGTCTGATTCCTGACAATGTAAAGGTATACGATAACGTTCAGGCAGTTCTGCAGACTGGTTTCTCGCACCGCCACAACGTTTCAGTTCAGGCAGGTAAGGATAAGATGTCGTTGCGTGCATCGGCAGAGTTCTTGAGCACCGACGGTGTTGTTAAGACTACCGGTCTGGATCGTATGACTATCCGTTTTGGTGGTAAGGCTGAGGTTAATAAGTGGTTGAACGTTGATGGTTCGGTTGCTTATATCAAGTCGTCGAACACCAAGATCGGTCGTGGTCCTTCGGGCCCCATCTACTACGCTTACTTGTGGCCCTCGGTTGACGATATGAGCAACTGGTTGGCAGAGGATGGTATGCATATGCGTCTGCCTGAGTACTATATCGATGACGACCAGATCAACCCCTTGTTCGGTATGTACAAGAACCAGAACTACGATGAGACTGACCGTGCAACTGCATCGTTGACCGCTGTTGTTACTCCCGTTAAGAACACCTTCTTCCGTGCATCGTTCGGTTGGGACTTCTCGGCTTCGAACTATATCGTAGCTCGTCACCCCTACTATTGTACTTACAACCAGACCGTTGTTGATTCGGATAACGGTGGTTCGTACAACATCTCGAAGAACAACCTTAACAACATTAACATCAACTTGATCGCTGGTTACCAGAATGACTGGTGCGATGGTCGTTACTCGTTGTCGGCACAGGTAGGTTACCACCAGACTCATCAGGAGACTAACCGTCTGTCGTCGTATGGTTCGAACTTCCTCGTAATCGACCTTCTGTCGCTTAACAACTGTACTCCTTCGACCATCACTTCGAAGAAGGCTATGACTACCCGCCGCTTGCAGGCTCTCTCGGGTCGTGTTGAGTTGGGTTACAACAATATGGCTTTCGTGACCGTAGGTGCTCGTAATGACTGGTCGTCGACTCTTCCCAAGGAGAACAACTCGTACTTCTATCCTTCGATTGAGGGTTCGTTCATCTTCACCGAGATCAAGGGTCTCGACAAGTCGAAGTGGTTGAACTACTTGAAGCTCCGTGGTGCATTCTCGAAGGTAGGTAAGGACGCTAGCCCGCTGTCGATTGACCCCGCTTTGGAGGCAACCGGTCTGTGGGGCGGTGGTTACAAGTATGGCTTCACCGGTCCTAACAAGGCTTTGGTTCCTGAAATGAATACTTCTTATGAGGTAGGTGTTGAGGGTCGTTTCGTAGATGACCGCATCAACCTCGACTTCACTTACTACTGGCAGTTCTGCGATGACCAGATCGTAAATGGTTTCCGTATGTCGTATGCTACCGGTTTCGTACTCAACAACTTGAACGTAGGTTCGTTTAAGACTTGGGGTTGGGAAGGCCACATCGACGCTGACATTATCCGCGCTGACAACGGTTTCCGTTGGAACTTGGGCATTAATATGTCGCAGAACAAGTCGCTCGTAGTTGACCTGCCTGAGAACTTGAAGGAGTACTACAACGCTTACACTTGGAACTCAGGTGGTCTGCGTAACGGTATTAAGGAGGGTTATCCTATCACTACCATTACCGGTCAGGCTTACCAGCGCAACAAGAATGGCGATATCCTTCTTAGCCCCACCAGCGGTACTCCTCTGACTGAGTCGGATTGGAGCGTATTGGGCGACCGTAATCCTAAGCTGAATCTTGGTGCTACCACTTACCTGTCGTTCAAGGGCTTCCGCCTGAGCGCAATGGTATCGGGTATGTTCGGCGCAAGCGTAGTAAACGGTACAATGCGTACTATGATGTCCAAGGGTCAGAGCTGGGAGTCAGTTCGTCTGCGTGAGAACCGCCACTACATCTTCGATGGCGTTTTGAAGGATGGTGCTGAGAACAGCGACAACCCGACCAAGAACACTATCGCAGTGGATATGATGAACTATGCAGGTACTCAGATCTTCGCCGGCGGTGATGAGGACTGGTTCGAGAAGAACGTAAACTATATGAAGTTGGCTGAGATCCGCTTGAACTACACCGTTCCTACAACTTGGTTGAAGAAGGTTACCAAGGGCTTCATCTCGAAGGCTTCGGTATTCGTAGCAGCTAACGACCTCTGCACTTGGACTAACTATTCGGGCGTTGACCCCGTTGGTAACACTATGTCTGCTGCAGGCGGTGGTACCGGTGGTCAGGGTTACGATGTTTGGGGTATTCCCGCACCTCGTACCTATTCGTTCGGTGTAAACCTCTCTTTCTAAGCGAACATTAACAACGAACAAATAATACATTATATAATATGAAAAAGATATTTGCAGGTGTTATGATGTTGGCCGCTGTAGCTTTCACCAGCTGCGAAGAGTGGCTTGATGTCAACGTCAATAAGGATGCGCCTGACTACGTAGAGGCACACCTCTATCTTTCGGGTGTGATTCAGCAGTTCCAGGGTATCTATTGGGATGCAACTTACTGTACCAATGACTATACCCGTATGATGGCTGGTAACAGCAACTATTCGGGCCACGTTAACCCCACATCTTCGGATACCGGTGGTGAGAAGTGGCGTATGACCTACTGGAATCAGGGTATGAACCTTGAAAATTTGATCAACCAGGCTGTTGAGGCTGAGCAGTGGACTTTGGCAGGTATCGGTTACGCAATCAAGGCGTTCTCGTGGGATGCTTTGACCAAGTATCACGGTGATGTAATCTTGACTCAGGCATTTGAGCCGGGTCGTACTTCGTTCGACTATGACTATCAGGATGTTGTTTACGATAAGGTAAACGAGTGGTATGACACCGCTATCGAGTACCTGTCGATGGAGGACAACACTTTCTATGGTACCAAGTTGACCGGTAACGACTGGATCTACTACGGCGACAAGTCGAAGTGGATTAAGTTCTGCTACGCTGGTAAGATCGTTCAGCTCTCGTCGTTGGCTAACAAGGCTAACTTCGTATCGGAGATCGCTCCCGTATTGGTTGGTTACGCTGACAAGGCTATCCTCACCAATGCAGACAATGCTACCGTTGATGTAAACGGTGGTGGTCCCGATGAGCCTTATAGCGCATACAACAACTTCTGGGGTACCGCTCGTGGTAACCTCGGTACTGGTTACAGCCAGATGCAGTATGCAGTTGACGTAATGACCGGTTGTATTCCTCTGTTCGATGAGGAGGGTAACAAGATCGCTTGCGAGGATACCTTGATCAACTGGGATTCGCGTTACAAGTATATGCTGAACCCCGTTCAGATTATCACTGACACCAACGTAACCGCAGAGGGCCACTGGGATCCCCGTGTTGTTGCAAAGTTGGGTTCGTACAGCGATAGCTGCTTCCAGAACATTGAGAACCTTGATTCGATCAAGCGTCATCGCTACTACAGCGGTTGCACCGTTTGGGGTCGTTGGACTACTACCAACAGCACTACCCTCGATGGTCAGGGTCGTTGGTTGTATCACGACAAGGCTCCTTATATCCTGATGAATGCTGCTGAGATCAAGTTCTGCGTTGCAGAGGCTTACTACCGTATGGGTGATAAGGCTTCGGCTTTGCAGTGGTGGAAAGAGGCAATCGCTCTCGATATGGAGTTCACCGCATCGTACTTGAAGCCCGGTAAGGCTGCTGAGAATGAGCAGAGCGTATCGGGTGGTGATAAGATCACTAAGGCTCTCTTCGATCAGGCTGCTGCCGAGTACTTGGCTGGTCCGTTCGTAGGTCAGTTGACTACCGAGGATCTGACTATGTCGCACATTATGATGCAGAAGTACGTTGCTCTCTATCCTTGGGGTTCGCCGGAGATTTGGGTAGATATGCGTAAGAACTTCTACGATGTAGAGTACACCGGTGAGTATCCTCACGTTGATAACGGTTGGACTTCGAACGAGCTTCAGCAGAAGCGCGACGATGATGCTACCAAGGTATTCAAGGGCTACTACTTGGCTCCTGCAAACTTTGAGGGCTACCGTGGCCGTTTCAGCCAGACCCAGAACTTGGAGGGTTCGCCCGTATTCCGTATCCGTCCTCGTTACAACTCGGAGTATATGTGGAATATCCCCGGTTTGAGCGCATTGCGTCCTGTTCCCGGTAACACTCCGTACTACCAGTGCTCGATTCCTTGGTTCTGCTATCCGAACGGTTATCCTGAGACTTATCCTGGTGTAACCATCGAATAATTACGGGGAAAGTTTTATTAACTTAATAAAAAAACTGAGATATGAAATTCTTAAAGTATATAATCATTGCTTTCGCCTCGATGGCTGCATTGGTTTCGTGCGATAAGCACGAGCAGGCTTACAAGTGCGAGCAGGTTGATGCAAGCGAGAAGGCGCTCATCCAGATCTATCGTATGATTCCCGAGGCATCGACGACTGACGGTCGTGTTTATAGCATCACTATTGACGATCAGGTTCTGTGGCAGGAGGATTATACCTACCTCGGTGCACGTGGTATGGTTCCCAGCCAGTCGCGTCATTACATCATTGATCCCGGTACCCACCATATGAAGTGGTTCCTGGGTGATGGCACTCTCTTCTATGAGTCGGATTTCACCGTTGGCGCAGGTATGCAGGATCTGTTTGTTACCGATTTGGCTGCTGCTCCTATCGTAATCGACAACACCGGTGAGTATCCTTCGGATGCTACCGAGATCACTTCGACTTGGGCTTACATCCGCTTCGTTAATATGATGTATGAGGATGAGAATAAGACCATTCCCGATTACAAGTTGCAGTACTACTATCAGGATCCTACCGACTTGGAGTGGTATCCCGTTAGCGATCCCGTTGGTTTCGGTGAGGCAGCTGTTTGGGGTCGTGTACACGTTGACCAGTTCGCTGCCCAGCGTTCGGGCCAGAGTGGTTCGGGTTCGAGCCGTAACGCAGATGATAACCGTGTAGGTTACGCTGTATCGAGCGGTTCGTGCACCATCTACTACAAGGCTAAGATGATCGGTGCTGACGGTAGCGATCTGGGTTGGATGACCTACACCTTCAAGGGTGAGGGTTCGGCTGAGTCGGAGTACAAGGACTACTGGACTGCATATGTTGGTCGTAAGTCGATCCACATTATGCGCGGTTGCCGTATTTCGAGCACTAACAACAACACTTCGGGTGCTTACGTTAGCCAGACTTGGAAGTACTAATATTTCCATCTTGCCTTACGTCTCGGTTAGATAAAGATTGAAGAGACGTTCGGTTGGCCGCCCCAATTTGGGGCGGCCTTTTTTGTGTGCAGTGAAAAGAGATCGGAAATCTTTGGGGATGGGAAATCGACACTTTTTTCGAGTAATGTTGTACTTATATCGCTTTTTTTCGGTTAGTTGCAGATTATTTCGTAAAAAAAGAGTACCTTTGCAGTCCAAATTATGCTCAAAAAGTAATAAAATAAATATAACTATTTCACTATGAACATTGTAAGAGAACATCACGAAGATCTCACCTCGCTTATCCGCGTAACGGTGAGCCAGCCCGATTATGCAGAGGCAGTCGAGAAGACCCTCCGCGAGTACAAGCGCAAGGCTAATGTCCCCGGCTTCCGCCCCGGTATGGTGCCTATGGGTATCATCAACAAAATGTACCGCAAGGGCGTTTTGGCAGAGCAGGCTTATAAGCTCGCCTCGAATGCTTGCTTCGAGTACTTGGAGAAGGAGAAGATCGATTTCATCGGCGACGTACTGCCCAGCGACGAGCAGAAAGAGTTTGATTTCGACAATCAGACCGATTTCGAGTTCGTATTCCAGATTGGTGAGGCTCCCGCAATCGATATCAAACTTTCGGAGAAGGATAAGCTCACTTACTACAACATCGAGATCTCGAAGGAGATGCACGACAACTTCCGCTCGAACTACCTGCGCCGCTTCGGCCGTCTGGTAGAGGTTGAGGCTGTTGAGGCTGATGAGGCTCTGTCGGGTACGTTGGACAACGGCGATATGCGCGTAGAGGATGCATACGTTGGTCTGATCTCGATGAGCGACGAGGAGCGTAAGCCCTTCATTGGCAAGAAGGTTGGCGACAAGATGTCGGTTAATGTAAATGAGTTGTTCAAGAGCGAGTCGCAGCGTGCGGCTATCCTCGGCGTTAAGGCAGAGGAGCTGGCAGAGATTAAGCCTGAGTTCGAGTTGGAGATCACCAAGATTCGTCGCTTTGCAGAGCCCGAATTGAACGAGGAGTTCTTCAAGATGGCATTCCCTGAGGGAAATGTTAAGGACGAGAAGGGTCTGGACGAGTTCATCGATGCACAGATCGCAGGCGATTTGAAGCGCGATAGCGACTATCTGTTCGTTCAGCATATGCGCGAGTTGTTGGTTAAGAAGGCCGATATGAAGTTGCCGGAGGCATTCTTGAAGCATTGGTTGTTCGTAATCAACGAGGGTAAATTCTCGATGGAGGATATCGAGAAGGATTTTGCAGGTTTCTTGAAGATGTACGAGTGGAGCCTCGTTCAGAAGCACTATGCAAAGGAGCTTGATTTGAAGGTTACCGAGGAGGAGGCATTGCAGGAGGCAAAGGCTCTGGCTGCTATGCAGTTCGCACAGTACGGTATGGCTTCGGCTCCCGAAGATATGCTGACCAACTATGGCCGCTCGATTTTGGAGAACAAGCAGGAGGCAGCAAAGATCTACGACAAGCTTTACGAGTCGAAGATCGTTGATGCTCTGCGCGAGCAGGTTAAGGTATCGAACAAGAAGGTTTCGACCGAGGAGTTCGGTAAGATCGTTGAGAAGCTCAACGCCTAAACCGTTGATCTCTGCCGCTTGACCCTGTCCGACGGCAGGTAAGCCGAGCGGAAATTCACTTTAAGACTCCGTAAGGATTGATTTTTGCATAAAGATCGGTGCTTATGGAGTCTTTTGTTACGATCACGATATAACAACGAGTATATGAAAAACGAATTCGAGAAATATGCAATGGGCCATCTGGGCATTTCGAGTTTGAAACTGCATAATTTCCAGTCGATTGCACAGGGTTACGTTTCGCCGACGATCATCGAGGAGCGTCAGCTGAATGTCGCTACGATGGATGTCTTTTCGCGTTTGATGATGGACCGCATCATCTTCCTCGGTGCTCCGATTTATGACGATGCAGCGAATATCATTCAGGCACAGATGCTCTTTTTGGAGTCGGTCGATCCCGATAAGGATATTCAGATCTATATCAATTCGCCCGGTGGATCGGTATCGGCGGGTTTAGGCATCTATGATACGATGCAGTTAGTTGCGCCCGATGTTGCAACGATCTGTACAGGTATGGCGGCTTCGATGGGTGCTGTGTTGCTTGCGGCAGGTGCTGCGGGTAAGCGTTCGGCGTTGCTCCATTCGCGCGTGATGATTCATCAGCCTCTGGGCGGTACGCAGGGCCAGGCTTCGGATATCGAGATTACGGCACGTGAAATTTTGCGTACCAAACGCGAGTTGTATGATATCTTATCGTTGCATACAGGTCAGACAATCAAGAAGATAGAGCGCGATGCCGATCGTGATTATTGGCTTTCGGCCGAGGAGGCAAAGGCTTATGGCTTGATTGATGAGGTGCTTACAAAGCGCGAAAAGCGTTAAGCGTTAATGCGAAACAGATAAAACGAAAAATGGGAAAAAACAATAAAGCATACAACGGCGAAGATTGTTGCTCGTTTTGTGGTGCGCCCCGTTCGGAGGTAGAACTGCTCTTTTCGGGTCGTGCGAGTGCGAACATCTGCAACAAGTGCATTGAGCAGGGCTATCTGATTCTGCACGAAAACGACGACGAAAAGCGCGGCTCGCAGAAGATCGACAAACTCGAAATGAAGGAGTTGATTAAACCTGCCGAGATTAAGGCGTTTTTGGATCAGTATGTAATTGGTCAGGATGCAGCCAAGCGATATATGTCGGTGGCGGTCTATAACCATTACAAGCGTCTGGTTGCTGCTTCGGATACGCAGAGCGATGTCGAGATTGATAAGTCGAATATCATCTTGGTTGGTCCTACGGGTACGGGTAAAACGCTGATGGCCCGCACGATAGCCAAGTTGCTCGATGTACCTTTCACAATTGTCGATGCGACGGTATTGACCGAAGCGGGCTATGTGGGCGAGGATGTTGAGGGTATTCTGACCCGTCTATTGCAGGTTGCCGATTACAATGTTGCGAAGGCCGAGCGCGGTATCGTCTTCATTGATGAGGTTGATAAGATTGCCCGCAAGAGCGACAACCCTTCGATTACACGCGACGTGTCGGGCGAGGGTGTGCAGCAGGCTCTGTTGAAGATCTTGGAGGGTACGACAGTTAATGTTCCTCCACAAGGTGGTCGTAAGCACCCCGACCAGAAATTTATTCAGGTCAATACGGCAAATATTCTGTTTATTTGCGGTGGCGCGTTCGATGGAATCGAGAAGAAGATAGCCCAGCGATTGAATACTCGCGCGATGGGTTATGGTCGTGTGCAGGGTGAGCAGATTGATCGAAATAATCTGATGCAATACATTATGCCGCAGGATTTGAAGGCCTTCGGTTTGATTCCGGAGTTGGTTGGTCGAGTTCCCGTTCTGACCTATATGGAACCGTTGGGTCGCGATGCGTTGCGCAAGATCCTCACCGAGCCGAAGAATGCTATCGTACGTCAGTATAAGCGTCTGTTTGAGCTTGACGATGTTCGTTTGGAGTTTGAGGATGCGGCGTTGGATTTCATTGTGGATAAGGCAGTTGAGTATAAACTCGGTGCGCGTGGCCTGCGCTCGATTTGCGAGGCGGTGATGATGGATACGATGTTTGAAGTTCCGTCGGACAAGGAGCGTAAGGAGTTTGTTGTAACGCTTGATTATGCTCGTGAGAAGATTGAGCGTACAGCTGCCCAAACGGCACTTCGACAGGTCGGATAGAGCTCTCTGCAAGCGAAGTATCTGCACCGATCGACAGATAGTTAATAGAATGTCGAAAAATGATAGACGTAAGTTCTTTGGGACTTACGTTTTTTTATTATATTTGTGTTTGGAATAATGGGTTAAGCCGTTTGCTTTCCCAACTCCTCCCAAAATAGGGGCGCGAACCGAGAAGGTAGAGCGATAAGAATAATAAGACGTTGAGAATAATAACTAAAAAATATATAACAATGGGAAGAAATCAAATGAATGCAGCAGCCGATAATATTCGTATTTTGACTGCGGCTATGGTCGAAAAGGCTAAATCGGGCCATCCGGGCGGCGCAATGGGTGGTGCAGACTTTGTCAATGTACTCTATTCGGAGTTCCTGCGCTACGATCCCGATAATACGGCATATCCGTTCCGCGATCGCTTTTTCCTCGATCCGGGTCATATGTCGCCTATGCTGTATGGCGTTTTGGCATTGGCAGGCCATTTCTCGATGGACGAATTGCGCGATTTCCGTCAGTGGGGTAGCGTAACTCCCGGCCATCCCGAACTTAATGTAGCTCGTTGCGTTGAGAACTCGTCGGGCCCGTTGGGTCAGGGCCACGCAATGGCTATCGGTGCCGCTATCGCCGAGCGTTTCATCGCAACACGCTTTGGCGAGTGGGCAGCTCACAAAACTTATGCCTACATCTCTGACGGAGGTATTCAGGAGGAGGTTTCGCAGGGCGTAGGTCGTTTGGCAGGCCACCTCGGTTTGAGCAATCTGATTATGTACTACGATGCCAATAATGTTCAGCTCTCGACAACTGTTGAGGAGGTTGATACCGAGGATATCGTGGCAAAATATGAGGCTTGGGGCTGGCGTGTTGTAAGCATCGACGGCCACTCGGTTGAGCAGATTCGCGAGGCTTTGAAGGCAGCAAACGAGGAGAAGGAGCGTCCAACACTGATCGTTGGTAAGACGATTATGGGTAAGGGCGCAGTTGGTGCCGATGGTTCGAGCCGCGAGAATTTGGTTTCGACTCACGGTCAGCCGTTGAGCAAGGCAGGTGTCGATGTTGCCGCAACGATTAAGGGGCTGGGTGGTGATCCGGAGGATCCGTTCCAGATCTTCCCTGAGGTTCAGGAGCTCTACGCAAAGCGTCGTGAGGAGTTGCGCGCGTGGGCAGCAGAGCATAAGGCAATTGGTGAGGCTTGGAGCAAGGAGAATCCTGCGGAGGCTGCAAAGTTGGAGGAGTTCTTCTCGAACAAATTGCCCGATATTGACTACTCGGCTATTAAGGTCGGCGAGGGTGTCGCTACACGTGTTGCATCGGCAGCCGTTTTGGGCGAGTACTCGGCAAAGGTTGAGAATATGATCGTTATGTCGGCCGATTTGAGCAACTCGGATCGTACCGACGGTTTCTTGAAACATACACATCCGATCGTGAAGGGCGACTTCACGGGTCGTTTCCTCCATATGGGCGTTAGCGAGCTGACAATGGCTTGTGTGATGAACGGTATGGCACTGCACGGTGGCGTGATCCCCGTTGGTGGTACCTTCTTCGTCTTCTCGGACTATATGAAACCCGCAATCCGTATGTCGGCATTGATGCGCCTGCACGTGGTATTTGTTTGGACTCACGACTCGTTCCGCGTTGGCGAGGATGGTCCTACCCATCAGCCCGTTGAGCACGAGATGCAGATTCGTCTGTTGGAGCATCTGCGCAACCACCGTGGCGAGCGTTCGATGGTTGTTCTGCGCCCGGCTGATGCTTCGGAGGCTATTGCAGCGTGGAAGGTTGCATTGGAGGAGGAGCGTCCTGTTGGCCTGATCTTCTCGCGCCAGAATGTTGATGATGTTCCCGCAATGGGCGAGAGTCGTTTTGATGAGGCTATGTCGGAGATCAAGCACGGCGGTTATGTCGTTGCCGATTGCGAGGGTACGCCCGACGTAGTGATGGTTGCAAGTGGCTCGGAGGGTTCGACGCTGAT
>CALBQR010000028.1 GCA_937899895.1 uncultured Alistipes sp. | reverse complement strand
CTAAAAGCACCACCGAATAGGGCTTGCGGCGCACGGCCTCGGTGAGCTGACCTCCCTCATCGTAACCGACATATCCCGGAGGCGCACCGATCAGTCGCGATACGGCGTGTCGCTCCTGATACTCGCTCATATCGATACGGGTCATCAGATTTTCGTCATTGAATAAGAACTCCGCCAACGCCTTCGCCAGCTCGGTCTTACCCACGCCCGTCGTACCGAGGAAGATAAATGATCCGATTGGGCGACGACCATCGCTCAACCCTGCACGCGAACGACGCACAGCATCCGAGATCACCTCGATAGCCTCGTGCTGACCCACCACGCGACGATGCAGTTCGCGCTCCATATTGAGCAACTTCTCGCGCTCGCTGGCCAGCATACGCGTTACGGGGACACCTGTCCATTTCGAAACCACCTCGGCAATATCCTGTGCATCAACCTCTTCCTTAATCATTGCACCATTAGCTCCGGCCATTGCAAGCTCTTTTTGCAGAGCGTCGATCTGCTGCTCCGCCTCGCGAATCTTGCCGTAACGAATCTCCGCCACACGACCATAATCGCCACTGCGCTCGGCCTCCGCCGCCTCGACCTTCAAACGCTCAATCGACTCCTTATTGGACTGTATCTTCTGCAACAGATCGCGCTCACCCTGCCACTTGGCACGCAGAGCGTTACGCTGCGCGTTCAGCTCATCCAACTCGCGTGTAAGCTCCTCAACGCGCTGTTCATCGCCCTCACGACGGATTGCCTCGCGCTCAATCTCGATCTGTCGCGCACGGCGGTCAAGGGTGTCGATCTCTTCCGGAACGGAGTTCATTTCGAGGCGCAGACGTGCAGCCGCCTCATCGACCAGATCAATTGCCTTGTCGGGCAGGAAACGCGACGTGATATAGCGGTGCGAAAGCTCGACAGCCGCCACAATTGCCTCATCCTTAATACGGACTTGGTGGTGATTTTCGTAACGCTCCTTCAATCCGCGCAGAATCGAAACCGCATCCTCGACCGACGGTTCATCGACCATAACCTTCTGGAAACGACGCTCCAACGCCTTATCCTGCTCGAAATATTTTTGGAATTCGTCGAGCGTCGTCGCACCAATCGTTCGCAACTCACCACGAGCCAAAGCGGGCTTCAAAATGTTGGCAGCATCCATTGCGCCGTCGCTCTTGCCTGCCCCAACCAGCGTGTGAATCTCGTCGATAAAGAGCAGAATCTGACCGTCCGATGCAATCACCTCCTGCACTACGGCCTTCAATCGCTCCTCGAACTCACCCTTATATTTCGCACCCGCAATCAGCGCGCCCATATCGAGCGAAAAGATACTCTTCGAGCGCAGATTTTCGGGCACATCGCCATCGACAATACGGTGCGCAATTCCCTCTGCAATAGCGGTTTTACCCACGCCTGCCTCACCGACCAGAATGGGATTGTTCTTGGTTCGGCGCGAAAGAATCTGCAACACACGACGAATCTCCTCATCGCGCCCGATTACGGGATCGAGCTTACCGCGACGCGCCTGCTCATTGAGGTTGATGGCATATTTGCCAAGCGCATTGAACTCCTGCGACGCGGTGGGCGAATCGACCTTTGCACCCTTGCGGAACTCGGTAATAGCCACCTTCAACTCCTTCTCGGTTGCACCCAACTCCTTCAAAAGTCGCTGAGCCTCACCTCGCTCGGCAATCAGACCGAGCAACAGGTGCTCCACCGAGGCATATTTATCGCCAAATGTCGTCGTAAAATCGATAGCGCGCTGCACAATGGCCGAGGCCTCGTGCGAAAAATATTGCTCGCCCGCAGCACCCGACACCTGCGGCAATGCCGCCACTGCGCGTTGAACATTCTCGCGTAAAAGTTTGACATTCACGCCCACACGTCCCAGCAGGAACGCGCAAAGCGAATCCTCCTCGGCAATCAATTGCGCGAGGATGTGCAGCGGATCGAGAGCCTGCTGGCCACCACGCTGCGCCAACGCAAAGGCCTGCTGTAAAGCCTCCTGCGCCTTGATAGTAAGTGAATTGATGTTCATAGTTCTATTTTTGGTTTTAGTTACATTTTCTCATTTTTCGGAAAAGATTTACAGCAAATCCATTGCCAGAATCGCGGTGCGTACATTTTGTCGCACACCACTGACAATAGTGCGACAATCGACTGACTTTGCGACACTTTACTCTGCCAAATCGTGAAGAAACGATACCCGCCACACGACAATTTGTCGCTCGCGTAAGCGCACGTGCGTACATTTTTATAGGGCGATGTTGTGTGGGTTCAAAAAAGTTTTCATATCTTTGTGGTTGCTATGGAAAATTTTGTTGTATCAGCTCGTAAATATCGCCCCGCTACGTTCGCTTCGGTAGTGGGCCAATCGCATATTACCTCAACACTTAAAAACGCCATAGCGCGTGGCCAGTTGGCACACGCATATCTCTTCTGCGGTCCGCGCGGTGTCGGTAAGACAACCTGCGCCCGTATCTTCGCAAAGGCTATCAACTGCTTCTCGCCCATCGACAATGAGGCTTGCAACGAGTGCGAATCGTGCCGTTCGTTCAACGAGGGTCGCTCGTTTAACATCCACGAGCTCGATGCCGCATCGAACAACTCGGTCGAGGATATTCGTACGCTGACCGATCAGGTGCGCGT
Organism: uncultured Alistipes sp.; assembly: GCA_937899895.1. GTDB lineage: Bacteria > Bacteroidota > Bacteroidia > Bacteroidales > Rikenellaceae > Alistipes. The sequence continues at coordinate 46,777 of CALBQR010000028.1, read as the reverse complement.
TCCGCCCCAGGTGGGTCGTTACAGCGTCTATATCATCGATGAGGTGCATATGCTCTCGACGGCTGCGTTCAATGCCTTTCTGAAAACACTCGAAGAGCCGCCCGCACACGCAATTTTCATCTTGGCAACAACCGAAAAGCACAAGATCATTCCCACGATCTTGTCGCGTTGTCAAATATTTGATTTCAACCGTATTCGCGTCGAGGATAGCGTCGAATACCTCAAATATATCGCCTCGAAAGAGGGTGTAACCTACGACGACGAGTCGCTCAACCTGATCGCCCAAAAGGCTGACGGCGGTATGCGCGATGCGCTGTCGATGTTCGACAAGGCAGTTTCGTTCTGCGGTCAGTCGCTCTCGTTCCGCGAGGTGGCTCGTTCGCTCAACGTGCTGGACTACGACACCTATTTCACTGCGGTCGATACGCTGATGGCGGGCGACTACACCTCTGCCCTGCTGCTCTTTGACCGCGTATTGGCGTCGGGTTTCTCGGCACAGATTTTTATGTCGGGATTGGGTCAGCATATGCGCGATCTGTTGATGTGCCGCGATAAGAAGACGCTGCCACTGCTCGAAGTTACGGGCACACTGCTTCAACGATATCGCACGCAGGCTGCCACTTGTGATCCGGAGTTCCTCTTCGGAGCGATCTCACTACTCGGACAATTGGACACCATTATCCGAACGGCGACAAATCAACGATTGACGGTTGAACTCGGTCTGATGAAACTTTGCAGACTGAGTCAAAAAAAAAATGAGCCAATAGGTGAATACTTCGAGTTGCCACCTTTGAAGGGCATTGCTCCCTCGGCGCAACCAACCGTTGCAACCACTATGGCCACCACCGCACCGCAAACTGCGGTTGCACAACCAACCCCTGCTACGACCTCCAACCCTGCTTCCGTTGCGGCACAGACCGCTACGCCGCCCGTTGCTCCTGCTACAACTGCAACTGCAACACCCTCGGCAACGACTGCATCCGCAACTGCGCCAACCCAAGCTGCAACCCCGACCACCACACGCGCAAAGGGTGATACGCAGCGAGTTTCGCTTTCAGGCACCTCACTTGCGTCGATTTTGAGCCAGCAGGTTACACACGCAACCGAGGAGGGTGATTCGCCTGCGGTCAATCCGCTCACGGCAATCGATCCGATGACCGAGCAGAAGATCGCCCTTGTGCGCGACAAGTTCATTGCAAAGCTCGGCGAGGAGAGTGTTCGCCTATCGTTGGCATACGACACGATGCGCATCGACGGCAACCGCGTAATCATCGAGGCCGAGAGCGATGTACTCGAAGAGGAGATCAAGCGCACGAAGAGTGCCACACTGCACCTATTGGCCGAGATGGCCTCGATTAACGGAACGCTCGACATCGAGATTGTGCGTCCCCAGCGCGAATATCGCGCTCCGAAGCCCATCCGCATCGAGGATCGAATGGCCTACCTCGTGGAGAAGAATGCGGTGGTGAAGAGGTTGCAGAAGGCACTTAAATTGGAATTGGAATAACGACAAACAAATAAATAACAGACAGAATGAATTTTGTAGAAGAACTCGAATGGCGTGGTATGATCCACGACATTATGCCCGGTGCCAAGGAGCAGTTGGCCAAAGAGATGACCACTGCATATCTGGGTATCGACCCTACGGCTGACTCGTTGCATATCGGCCACTTGGTTGGCGTTATGATTTTGAAGCACTTCCAGCGTTGCGGCCACCGTCCCATCGCTCTGGTAGGTGGTGCAACGGGTATGATTGGCGACCCCAGCGGCAAGTCGCAGGAGCGCAATTTGCTCGATGAGGCTACCCTGCGCCACAATCAGGAGGCTATCAAAGCACAGCTCGCGAAGTTGATCGACTTCGACAGCGATGCTCCGAACGCCGCCCTGCTCGTAAATAACTACGATTGGATGAAGGATTTCACCTTCCTCGATTTTGCACGCGACATCGGTAAGATGATCACCGTAAATTATATGATGGCGAAGGATTCGGTTAAGAAGCGTTTCAATGGCGAGGGCGACGGTATGTCGTTCACCGAGTTCACCTATCAGCTTTTGCAGGGCTACGACTTCCTGCACTTGTACGAGACGCTCGGTTGCAAGGTGCAGTTGGGCGGTTCGGACCAGTGGGGCAACATCACCACAGGCACCGAGTTGATCCGCCGCAAGTTGGGTGGCGAGGCTTACGCCATCACCTGCCCGTTGATCAAAAAGGCCGATGGCACGAAGTTCGGCAAGACCGAGAGCGGTAACGTTTGGCTCGACGCTCGCTACACTTCGCCCTATAAGTTCTATCAGTTCTGGTTGAACGTGAGCGACGACGATGCAAAGAGCTACATCCGCATCTTCACCCTGCTCGATCGTGAGACCGTTGAGTCGCTGATCGCCGAGCACGAGGAGGCTCCCCACCTGCGCGTACTGCAAAAGCGTCTGGCAAAGGAGGTTACGACGATGATCCACTCGGCAGAGGAGTATGAGAAGGCAGTTGCAGCATCGAACATTCTGTTCGGTCAGGCTACGGCCGAGGCTCTTCACTCGCTCGACGAGCAGACTTTGTTGCAAGTATTCGATGGCGTACCCCAATTCACCGTATCGAAGGAGGCTCTGGGTTGCCCCTTCATCGAGTTGGTAGCCGAGCGTTGCAACATCTTCGCCTCGAAGGGTGAAACCCGCAAACTCGTTCAGGGTGGCGGTATCTCGCTCAACAAGGAGAAGGTAACGGATCCGATGCGTGCCGTTACGGAGGAGGATCTGATCGCAGGTAAGTATTTGCTGGTTCAGAAGGGTAAGAAGAATTATTACCTTATCACGGTTGAGTAAACTCATCTCAACCCCACCTGCGTCGCAAATGCGCCGCCGTTGGCGTCGGCTGCAATTATGACCCACCCCCAAACCCCCGCCTCAGGCAGGGGCTTAGTGCCACAAGTGGCACGGGTGCAAAGCAGGACAACGGTGGAGTTTGGGATAGGTGCGATAAGGAGGGGGTAGTGTAAATTACCTCCTTATCACGGTTGAGTAGGATATACCTATATAATATAGAAGAAGATGATTTTCACGATTCGACTCGAAAATATGGAGTTTCGCGCAGGGCACGGTTGCTACGATCTGGAAAAGAAGGTCGGCAATCGTTTCGTGGTGTCGGTCGAGATCGACGCCGAGAGCGAGGAGGCAGCCCGCGAAGATGATGTGCAGAAAGCGGTCAATTACCTCAACGTCTATGAGCTTGTCGCTCGTCAGATGCGTCAGACCTCGAACATCTTGGAGAACGTCGCACTGCGCATAGGCGACGCCATTCGAGAGGAGTGGCCGCAGGTCGAACGCGTTCGAGTCGAGGTCTCGAAGCTGGCCCCACCACTCGGTGGAAAAATCGAGCGGGTAACCGTAGGTATCACTCGTTAAGGCGTTTGCGCAAACTGTTGATAACTTGTAAATAAATTGCCACATATCGAGAAATAATTCTTGAAAATTATCCTCAATTTTGTAAGCACGTAATCCCCGTAAGGTTGGGTTACGTGCTTTGTTGTCTGGCAATTACAATAAAATAACAAAATACTATGTCCGAAAATCAAAAACCAACCCAGCTGAAAGAGTATCCTTACGCTGAGGCAGTCGCAGCCGCGAAAGAGTATTTCGCCGGCGACGAATTGGCCGCAACCGTATGGGTGAGCAAGTACGCTCTGAAAGACTCCTTCGGCCACATCTACGAGTGCTCGCCGGAGCAGATGCATTGGCGCATCGCTAACGAGATCGCCCGTATCGAAAATCGCTACACTAACCCTATGTCGGCTGCCGAGGTATTCGAGCTGCTCGACCACTTCCGCTATGTCATTCCGCAGGGCGGCCCGATGACCGGTATCGGTAACACTTTGCAGATCGCTTCGCTGTCAAACTGCTTCGTGATCGGCCACAAGAACCCCGCTGACTCGTATGGCGGTATCATCCGTATCGACGAGGAGCAGGTACAGCTGATGAAACGTCGCGGCGGTGTAGGCCACGACCTCTCGCACCTGCGCCCCACAGGCAGCCCCGTGCTGAATAGCGCACTGACCTCGACCGGTATCGTTCCCTTTATGGAGCGTTACTCGAACTCGACTCGTGAGGTAGCACAGGATGGTCGCCGTGGCGCACTGATGCTCTCGCTCTCGATCAAGCATCCCGACGCAGAGCGTTTCATCGACGCGAAGACCGATCTGGGTAAGGTTACGGGCGCAAATGTCTCGATTAAGATCGACGACGAGTTTATGCGTTGCGCACTGAATGGCACCCCCTATCGCCAGCAATTCCCCATCAACGCCGAAGAACCGCTTTACAAAAAGGACATAGATGCAAAGGCGTTGTGGGATAAGATTATCCACAATGCGTGGAAATCGGCCGAGCCGGGTGTTCTGTTCTGGGATACGGTGATCCGCGAGAGCGTGCCCGACTGCTACGCTGACGAGGGCTTCGTAACGGTTTCGACCAACCCCTGCGGCGAGATCCCTTTGTGTCCCTACGACAGCTGCCGACTGCTGGCTATCAACCTTTACAGCTACGTTAAGAATCCCTTTACAGCAGAGGCAGAGTTCGATTTCGATCTGTTCAAGGAGCACGTCAATAAGGCAATGCGTATGATGGACGACATCATCGACTTGGAGTTGGAGAAGGTCGAGGCTATCATCTCGAAGATTGCGAACGACCCCGAAGACGAAGATGTTCGTCGCGTGGAGTTGGAGTTGTGGAAGAAGATCCGCGAGAAGGCTTTGAAGGGCCGTCGTACCGGTCTAGGCATCACCGCCGAGGGCGATATGTTGGCCGCTCTGGGTCTGACCTACGGTACGCAGGAGGCTATCGACTTCGCAGTGAATGTTCAGCGCACGTTGGCAACATCGGCTTATCGCGCATCGGTCATTATGGCTTCGGAGCGTGGCAAGTTCCCGATGTACGACTCGGAGAAGGAGGCAGGTAATCCGATGATCGAGCGTATCAAGGAGGCCGATCCCGAACTCTACGAGATGATGGTAAAGCACGGCCGTCGTAACGTGGCTATGCTTACGATCGCACCTACGGGCACCACCTCGCTGATGTCGCAGACCACGTCGGGTATCGAGCCGGTGTTCCGCCCTGTTTATAAGCGTCGCCGCAAGGTGAACCCCAACGATAAGGATGTGAAGGTTTCGTACGTTGATGAGAGCGGCGATTCGTTCGAGGAATACAACGTATTCCACCATAAGTTCCTTACTTGGTTGCAGGTGAAGGGCTACAATACCGACAATCTGAACTCTATTTCGGACGAAGAGCTCGATAAGTTGGTTGCGGAGTCGCCCTACCATAAGGCTACGGCAAACGACATTGACTGGGTTGCAAAGGTGCAGATGCAGGGCGCAATTCAGAAGTGGGTCGATCACTCGATTTCGGTTACGGTCAATCTGCCCAACAGCGTAAATGAGGCTCTGGTTGCCGACGTTTATAAGACCGCTTGGGAGTGTGGCTGTAAGGGTGTTACGGTATATCGCGACGGCTCGCGTTCGGGCGTTCTGATCGAGAAAAAGAAGAAGGGCAAGGACGAAGAGTGCAAGTGCCAGGAGGAGCACAAGCAGCTGATTCGCCGTCCGCAGTCGCTCGAAGCAGAGGTTGTACGTTTCAAGAACGGCTCGGAGGATTGGATCGCATTCGTGGGTCTGGTCAATGGTCGCCCCTATGAGATCTTTACTGGTAAGATCGAGGAGGACGCAATGTACATCCCCCGCAAGGTGAAGAAGGGTAACATCATCAAGGTCAAGGATAAGGAGGGCAACTCGCGCTACGATTTCCAGTATGAGGACCGCTACGGCTACACCAACACCATCGGTGGTATCTCGCGTCTGTTTGATGAGGAGTTCTGGAACTATGCACGACTGATTTCGGGTGTCTTGCGCCACGGTATGCCCATCATCGATGTTGTGGCTCTAATTGAGTCGCTGCACCTTGACAGCGAGACCATTAACACGTGGAAGAATGGCGTTGAGCGCGCTTTGAAGAAGTATATCTCGAACGGCACCAAGGCAAAGCAGGCTTGCCCGAACTGCGGCGAGGACTCGCTGGTTTATCAGAACGGCTGCCCTGTTTGTATGTCTTGCGGCTACTCGAAGTGCGGTTGATCCAATCACACATTCCGAAAGAGCTCATACTGAGTCTTAAAGCTCACAAAAACGCCCCGATGTTTAGGCTTCGGGGCGTTTTTTTGTGGAAAAATCGAAATAAATTCTATTTTTTTGGCGGTAGTTTAGATATTTTTGTATAAATTTGCACCGCGTGTATATGTACTACACCGCAAACTGCTGTTTGCTCAATGATATGTGAGATCGATTGGCGAGAAGCAGTAAACAGAGAGAGAAACAACGTAAAATTTTAATTATCAAACATCTATGAAGAAATTTTTATTCACAATCGTGTTGGCTGTCGCAGCTTTCAGCGTATTTGCCCAGGAGGTAGAGCCGAAGCCCAGCCACGCTAACTTTGTTACCAACAAGTTCTGGGACAATTGGGAGATTGGCGCAGGTGTCGGTGTTCAGACTTGGTTCTTCGGTGATAATCTGGATGAAGGCAAATTCGGCAAGCGTCTGTCGTATGCAGTAGATCTGCACGCTACAAAGTGGATTACCCCCGTATTTGGTGCTCGCTTGCAGGCACAGGGTCTGCAGATGAAGTCGACCTGCCAGTATTTGGACAACCCTAACGATGATCGTTTCAGCAGCTATCTCAAAGACGTATGGAACTCGACCATAAAGCAGGGCGATTGGAGTTACTACTTTATCCACGCTGACGCTATGGTTAACGTTCGCAACTGGATCGGCGGTTACAAGGAGATGCGCGTATGGCAGCCCATTGTATTCGGTGGTTTCGGTTATGCTCGTTCGCACATCAGCGGTGAGGAGACTTTGAATGGCAACCAGGAGTGGGCATTCTCGTATGGTCTGTTGAACAAGTTCCGCGTATCGAAGTCGATCGACCTGACACTCGAAGCAAAGAATATGTTGGTTCGTGAGTCGTTCGGTCTGCGTGGTGGTGATCACCAGGCGACCTATGACGGTTTCAACAAGTATGGTAACCTTCTCTCGCTGACCGCAGGTGTAACCTACCGTTTCAACCGTCGCGGCTTTGGTCGTCCGGAGGTTTGCCCCGAACCCGATTACTCGGCTTACAACAAGCGTATCGAGAACTTGGAGAACGAGTTGGCTAACGCACAGGCTACTGCTGACGAGCTTACCAAGAAGTTGGCAGAGGCAGAGGCTCCCGTAATCTATCAGGGCAAGGAGATTCCTATCGAGATGATCATCTTCTTCGAGTGGGACAAGCACAAGATTACCCAGCGTGCAGCATTGCAGTTGGATTATCTGGCAAAGATGATGAAGGAGTCGGATGCAGCATTCGTTCTGGTTGGTTTCGCATCGGAAGAGGGTGTTGTTAAGCACAATATGGGCTTGAGCGAGCGTCGTGTTAAGGCTATCAAGGATGCTCTGGTTGAGCGCGGTATCGCTGCCGACAAGTTGGAGCTTGATTGGAAGGGCGAGTCGGTTCAGTTCCCCAACCTGCCTCCCAACCGTGCCGTTATCATCACTCAGAAGTAATTCGAGAAGATCATAACTCAATAAAAGAGGTTGCCACAAATCAGTTGGCAACCTCTTTTTATTTATACCGTCGGGCAGTACGTCTAAAATTTTATTAAATTTCTGTTCAAAATAGAGTTCACTAATAAGTATTATCGAAAGATTTTAAGTATATTTGTTTAACCAAACAATGATTAAGAATCGAATCTAACCGAATACAATTAAAACCTTAATAGAATGAAAAGAGTTTTTTTGGCACTTATCGGTATCTTCGCAACACTCGTATTGAGCACCTCTTGCGAGGAGAAACCACCTGTAATTGAGATGTATCTGGATCTTGACGTCGAGAAGGTCGAGGTCAGCGATTTAGGCGGCAATTACGATATTATGATGTCGGCATCGCACGATTGGACCGCTACGACAACCTCGGATTGGGTCAATATCAAAACACCGTCTGGACAAGCCGGCAAGCGCATCCTCCGTTTCTCGGTCGATAAATCGAGTTTGGAGCGCGGTCGAACAACAAAGATCGTCGTTACCAGCGAGTTAGCCTCTATCACCAAGGAGATTTCAATCACACAGGCGGCAATGTCAGCCGAGCGTATCGCCAACCACAAGATCTACTACACCACGACCGATGGCAAGACTATCAAGCCCCTCAACCCCTATAATGTCTTTAATGGCCCGACGATCGCGTCGAACACCTACTCGAATGGTCAGGGCGTAATGACGCTGACAGATGAGGTGGTCGAGATCGGCACATTTGCATTCAGCGAGATTGCGACGTTGAAGACAATGAAGCTCCCGAAGAGTGTCAAGGTGGTTGGTTACAACACCTTCCTGGGCAATCCCAATATGACCGAAATCGAATTGAACGAAGGTTTGGAATCGATTGACGTAATGGCATTTGCACGTTGCCCGATGCTGACCGAGGTAAAGATTCCGCAGAGTGTCAAAAAGATGGGAATGGCTCCGTTTGCAATGTGCCCCGCATTGGAACGTTTCGAGGGTAAATTCGTCGTGGGCGATGGCCGTTATCTGGTCTATAACAATGAGTTGATCGGCTTCGCGCCCGCAGGTATGACCGAGTGCGTGGTGCCCGAAGGCGTTGTGGCAATCCAGCAGGAGGTACTCAAAGAGTGCCGCGAGCTGACATCGGTTAAACTGCCCAATGGTCTGACCCGAATTGAGGTAAGTTCGTTGCGCAACTGCGAATCGCTACTCTCGATCGAGTTTCCCTCGACAATCAAGCAGTTGGGTATGGGAGCTTTCCACGGCTGTAAGTCGCTGACTTCGGTTGTGTTACCCGAAAACCTAACGACAGTGGAGATGAGTCTGTTCGAGAAATGTACATCGCTCGCAGAGGTTGAGATCGGCTCGAAGGTTACGCTGATCGAGGGCGATGCCTTCTCGGAGTGCGCCCTCACGACGGTCGTTTGCAAGGCTGCAACCCCGCCCGCTACGGAGTGGAACGTGTTCGGTGATGCAACCTCGGACCTTGTGATTAAAGTTCCCGCAGCGTCGGTAGCAGCCTACAAGGCAGCCGAGTGCTGGAAGGAGTACACGATCAAAGCAATCGAGTAATTTAACTACTTGAATATTACGACCAAACCCGCACAGCGCGTGAGCGTTGGGGCGGGTTTGTCGTTTTCGTGCGCAAGTAATAATGCGAAAAAGCAAACTTTTGTCGATAAATTGTTGACCTTTTCTTGCTATAATTTTGCGTCTTACGAATATTTAGTGTACTTTTGTGGCGTGCGAAAATAAAGGTCGATTTTGTATTCAAGCGTTATGATTACCAACTGCAACATACGTTCGATGCGATTTTACGTCGATATGCGCAACGGGTTGAGTATCCGTAGTAGTCGCGCCGCACACATTTATAAACTAACCTTTGAGTGGAACCGCTAAAAATAGGCTTGTCCACTCATTGTTTTTTATTACATTTCGATTAAATTAATTTTAGATCGAACGGACGGACGATAAAAAGTATTAGCTTTGCGACGCCGAACGATGATACAAAACAACAAGTGAGGCAAACAAAGTTGAGAGCAAACACAAACAGAAGAATAGTGATCGCAACATTTAACTAAATAACTTTTTTATTAACTAAACCATTTTTTATGAAGAAATTCGCCTTTTTGATTTTGTCGATTTTCGCTACCTTGTCGCTGTCGGCACAGGTTACGACTTCGAACATCAGTGGTAAGGTTACCGACGTTAAGGGTGATGCATTGGTAGGTGCTACCGTTGTTGCTATCCACACTCCGTCGGGAACACAGTATGGTGCCGTTGTTGATATCGACGGTAACTATCGTCTTCTCAATGTTCGTGCAGGTGGTCCTTACACCGTGCAGTTCCAGATGCTGGGCTACCAGACCGTAGAGCAGCAGGGTTTGCAGGCCGCTCTGGCTGATAACCTCGTGCTGGACGCTACTCTGAAAGAGGAGTCGATCGGTATGGACGCAGTTGTTGTCGCTGTTGATGGCGCAAACTCGTCGATGAACAGCCAGCGTTCGGGCTCGATGACCAGCGTTTCGAGCAAGCAGATGGCTATCACTCCGACCGTTAGCCGCAGTATGAACGACATTATGAAGCTCACTCCGCAGGCTTCGGCAACCTCGAACGGTTTGGCAATCGGTGGTGGGAACTACCGTCAGTCGTATGTAACTGTCGATGGTGCAGCGTTCAACAACGCATTCGGTATCGGTGGTAACCTGCCCGCAGGCGGTACCCCCATCTCGCTCGACGCTTTGGAGCAGATCTCGATCTCGATCACTCCGTTTGACGTACGTCAGAGCGGTTTCACCGGTGGTGCTATCAACGCAGTTACCAAGAGTGGTACCAACGAGTTCAAGGCTACCGTTTATGACTACTATCAGGACGAGGCTTTGAAGGGTGCTCACTATGGCATTACCGACGAGACCGGTATGTACAAGCGTCTGTCGAAGAGCAAGCAGATCAACAACACCACCGGTGTAAGCGTTGGTGGTCCGATCGTTAAGGACAAGTTGTTCTTCTTCGCTAACTTCGAGTACGATATGGACGAGACTCCCGGTTCGACCCGTCAGGCACGTCCCGATGAGAACACCGAGTGGGGTAACAACACCACTTACAACCGTCCGACGGTTGCTCAGATGGAGGAGATCAAGAAGTTCTTGATGGACGAGTTCGGTTACGATCCGGGTCGCTATCAGGGCTACTCGTTGAGCACTCCCGACTGGAAGTTGGTTGCTCGCCTCGACTGGAACATCAACAAGAACCACAGCTTCAATGCTCGTTTCAGCACCACCCGCAACAAGTATTCGTCGAATCCTTCGTCGTCGGTGAACCCGCTGAACCCCAACCCCTATGATCGTAACAACCACGGTCGTACCTCGAAGGACGCTATCTATTTCGAGAGCTCGCGTTACTTCCAGGAGCAGAACTTTACTTCGGTAGCTGCTGAGTTGAACTCGCGTTTCTTGGACGGTCGTCTGACCAACACTCTGCGTGGTACCTACTCGCACCAGTACGAGCCTCGTAGCTTCGTGGGCGACAACTTCCCCACCGTTGATATCTTGGAGACCCTCGAAGATGGCACCAAGGCCGTTCTGACTTCGTTCGGTCCCGACCCCTTCACCTATGGTAACTTGCGTGATGTATCGACCGTAGTTATCACCGATGAGATCGCTTACACCACTGGTAAGCACAACATCATCGCTGGTTTGCAGTTCGAGCACAACAACACCAAGAACGGCTTTATGCAGGGTGGTCTGGGTTACTACGTTTACAACTCGTGGGAGGACTTCAAGTCGGCAGCTAAGGGTGGCGACGTTACTCCGTTGGCATTCGCTATCACCCACTCGAACCGCGACGACTTGAAGCAGGTATTCCCCTCGTTCAAGTATATCCAGTACTCGGCTTACGTTCAGGACGAGATCACGTTCAGCAACCGCTTCAAGCTGAGCGCAGGTATCCGTTTCGAGCTGCCTACCTACCCCAACATCGAGGGTAACAACAACAAGGCTTTCGAGGCTATGTACAAGGATAAGGGTGGCTACCGCACCGCAGATATGCCTAAGGCTCGTCTGAACGTAGCTCCTCGTGTAGGTTTCAACTGGGATATCGCTGGCGATCGTCGCTACGTTCTGCGTGGTGGTACCGGTATCTTCACCGGTCGTATCCCCTTCGTATGGATCGTATCGGTAGCTGGTAACAGCAACTGCTTGCAGGCTCAGTATATCGCTACTCACGACAAGATCGCTGAGGGTATGAAGACTCCTGGTTTCCACCAGAACTTGAACGACATTCTGACCGACCTCTACGGTGGTACTTTCAAGGCAACCGACGATCTGCCGGCTCCTTCGGGTGCAACCATTCTGGACAAGAACTTGAAGATGCAGGGTGCTTGGAAGTCGACTTTGGCTTTGGATATGAAGCTCCCCGGCGATGTTAAGGTTTCGTTGGAGGGTATCTACAATATGGATATGAACACCGTAATGTGTAAGTACCTCGGTATGGAGGAGGTAGAGGGTGGCGTTCAGCTTCCCGGTGAGCCCGCAGCTCGTAAGAAGTGGGCAACTGAGAAGGGTTTGAACAACGCTTACTACATCACCAACGCTGGTAAGAACGGCCACTACTACTCGTTCACCATCAAGGCTGAGAAGGAGTTCCGCAACGGTCTGTCGTTGATGGCAGCTTACACTCGTTCGGGCTCGAAGAACGTTATCGACGGTATTGGCGACCAGGTTTCGTCGGCTTACAATACCAACACCTACAACGTTCACGGTTCGAACAATCCTGAGCTGGGCTTCTCGTCGTACGTATCGCCCAACCGTGTAATCGCAAGCATCGGTTACAACAAGAAGTTGAACAAGAACCTGAACACCACTTTGGCTCTCTTCTACGAGGGTTACAACTATGGTTACGCAGCTGGTTACTCGTACAGCCGCTACTCGTACACTCTCTCGTCGTGCGTAACGGGCGACAAGGGTGCTTACAACCTGATGTATATCCCCACCGCTAAGGAGTTGCAGTCGATGCCCTTCACCTCGGAGGATAACAAGGCAGCATTCGAGAAGTTCATCGCTGGCGACAAGTACCTGAGCAAGAACCGTGGCGAGTACTCGACCCGTGGTGGCGCAGTAATGCCTTGGTACAACACATTCAACTTCAAGTTCGCTACCGACATCATTCTGAACACCACCGGTCGTCAGAACAAGCTGACCGTAGGTGTTGATGTTAACAACATCGGCAATATGATCTGCGGTCGTTGGGGCAATGTTCAGCAGTTGAACAGCACCAGCATCTTGAAGTACAGCAACGACAAGTACACCTTCACCGAGCCTACTTGGAGCAAGTACGTAGGTTTCGCGTCGACTTGGTCGGCAATGTTGAGCTTCCGTTACACTTTCAACTAATCGAGCGAGAGTTCGTCAGAACTTAAACGACATTAGATAATTTGCGGGTCGCTTCCTTCGGGGAGCGACCCTTTTTTTACGCCATAAGGGCGAGCTCGCGAAGGTGGGCGAAATCAAAGATTCCGCCTTAATTGTGAATCGTGAATTGTAAATTGTGAATTGTTTCGTTATCTTTGTGAGAACGAAAATGAATAAACCGATGAAACGATTGCTGATATTGGCTTTTGCAGCGTTGGCTGCGGCGTGCTCGCCCGTGCAACGTGCTGTGCGTGAGGTCGCTGCCGAGCCCTATAACAACGATAACCGCTATGTGATTATACTCTCGATGGACGCCTTCCGCTGGGATTTGGCTGACCACGCCCATACTCCGACGCTCGACTCGTTGCGCAAGGTGGGTACATACGCCGAAACCTTCCCTGTCTATCCGTCGAACACCTTCCCCAACCACTATTCGATGGCTACGGGATTGCACCCCGATCGACACGGAGTGGTCAATAACGGCTTCTATGACAAGGTTTTAAGTCGTGAGATGTCGGTATTTAAGTTAGCCGATACCTCGACACCGAATTTCTGGGGCGGTGATCCGATCTGGAACACCGCCGAGCGTCAGGGCCGCGTTGCGAATATCTTTATGTGGCCTGGTAGCGAGGTGCCTATTGGAGGTCGTCAGGCAACGATTTGGACTCGCTACACCGAGGAGCCGAGCTATCGTGAGCGTGCCGATTGGGTCATTGAGGCGATGACGCGCCCCGTGGAGCAGATTCCCAACCTTGTGATGTGGTATTTCGAGGAGCCCGATGCGTCGATGCACCGCTACGGACCGCTGTCAGAGCAGGCAATTGCACAGGCCGAGCATATCGACTCGACGTTGCGTTACTTCTTTTGGAAGATTCGCCAATCGCCTGTATATGATAAAATTAACTTCATAGTAACGGCCGATCACGGAATGACTCAATTGTCAGACGACCGCATTGCAAACCTCTATGAGGTACTTGATCCCGCACGTGTTGTTCGCACGGTTGGCGGTCGCCCATTTGGTGTCGAGGTCGAGGCCGGTTACGAGAAGGAGGCGTTGAAGGCTCTGCGTAAAGTGAAGGGCATCAAGGCGTACCGACGCACCGAAATTCCCGCGAAGTATCACTATGGTCAGCACCCGACACGCATAACGAATCTGGTCGTAATGCCCGATATGGGTTGGACTGTCGAGTACCGCCAGCCCGATGTCGAGCGTCGCCCGATCGGCAAGGGAGCACACGGTTTCGACTGCTTCGAGCGCGATATGTCGATGGTTTTCTATGGAACGGGACCCGCCTTCCGCGAGGGATACAAGCAGCGTTCGTTCCAAGATTTGAATATGTATATCATTCTATGCCACCTACTTGGCGTTGAGCCGTCGGAGAACGACTGCGATTGGCGCGCGGTGCGCAAGATGTTTGTCAAATAGCCCGAAAAGCTGAAAAAACTATGCCACGTCTTACGGTTGTCATCGCAACGTATAATCGCTCGGAGTCGCTCATTCGTTGCTTAAACTCATTCTGCACGCAGTCTGCCCCGCGCGAGCAGTGGGAGGTTGTGGCCGTCAATAACAACTCGAAAGACGATACCGAAGAGCGTTTTGCACAATTTGCGGCCGCGCACCCCGAACTGCCCGTAAGAATGGTGCGCGAGGAGCGTCAAGGGTTGAGCCACGCCCGCAATTGCGGTATGGCTGCGGCGGCGAGCCCCTATATCGCCATTATCGACGATGATGAGACGGTGAATGAGGATTTCGTGCGCTCATATATCGACTTTTTCGATGCACACCCGAAGGTTGTGGCGGCAGGCGGTCGCATCGTGCCGAGCTACGAAGAGGGTCGCCCCGCGTGGATTTCGCCCTACACCGAACGACCGATTGCCAACCCGCTCGATCTGGGCGAGGAGGTGCGAGAGTTTGGTCGCGGTCGCTGTCCCGGTGGTGGCAATATGGCCGTAACACGCGCAGCCATAGAGCGTTACGGAGCATTTGATCCTGCACTCGGTCGTACAGGCAAAAAGTTGATCGGTGGCGAGGAGACCGACTTTTTCAACCGCCTTGCGCGTAGTGGCGAGCCGTTCTACTACGTTCCCAACGCCATTATCTATCACCACATCTCGCCCGACAAGCTCACGCACGACTACTTCACGCGATTGAGCTACGCCATCGGTGTCAGCGAACAGATTCGCACCCGTCAAAATGGAACATTCGCCCGCCGTCTCTTCGCCGAAGTTGTAAAATGGGGCGGCACGTTGGTTCTGGCACTTGGCTACACGCTGCGTTTTCAATTCCCGAAGGCTCAATATTTGATTCTTATGCGCGCACAAATCACCCGCGGACTATTCGCAAAGTGATAAATCGCCATAAAAACAGCCCAAATCATAAAAAAAGTTATAGACCGACTATTGCTATTTAGTCGGTTTATTATTAACTTTGTGTAACACAAACCCACAGGGCTTCTGCCCCTAAACATCAAACTTAAACCTAATTATAATGAAGAACTCCAAGGAGAAAATCCCCACATTGACAAAAGGCGAAGAGAGCGTTATGCAGATTTTGTGGTCGCTTGGCGAGGGCTTGGTATATGATATTATCGACCAGATGCCCGAACCGAAGCCCAAGTATTCGACCGTCGCTACATTTATCAAAATGCTTGAAAATAAGGGATATGTAGCGCACAAGATACAGGGTCGTTTCTATCGCTACTACCCTGCTGTCGATCGCAACGACTATGCCGAAAAGGCTCTGCAAACGATGCTGGATACCTATTTCGGTGGGTCGATTACGGAGTTGATTGGCTTCTACGCCGCACACACCGAATCGCCGAACGAGACTCTCGAAGCAATCGAAAAGGCTCTGCCCGACATTAAGCAGTAGCTGACCGAAAAGGTGGAGAAGGCGTAAAGCTTTTGTGAATTTAACAAGAATACCCCTGCGCAAAAACGAAACTGCGCAGGGGTATTCTTTTCGTTATAGACCTATAACACAATAGGTTATAGTTTCAATTTTATATGCAGTTTATTGAGCAGAATCGACAGATAGGCCATCGCTATCGCCCACACCGCCGAGCCTGCAATAGCCAACAATGCGCTATCGGGCTGCTTGTAGAAGAGCAATTTGAAGGGCAACATCCAAATCAGCAGATAGACCACATTTGGCACCAGATAGGTCGTCATCGAATTGCGACCCGTCGTCGCGAGCAGTCCCGTAAAGCGCGTTTTGCCGCAAATATCGGTGCGGTAGAAGACCAACGCCAACACTAACATACTGATACCGATGCAGATAAGACCCCAACTCGGCGTTGCAAGAATTTTCGAGATTATATACCAATTACGCAAAATGAAACCTGCGACAATTGCCAAGACACCCACTCCTGCCATCACCAAAACCTTGCGGCGCATATCGTGCTGACTGCGCATAAGATAGGTGCCAAGAGCCAAACCCGCGAGCACGATCATCGGCGTATTCCCCTGAATAACAATGCCTAATATCGGTCGCAGAGCGACTGCCCAACCATCAATACCTGCCGAAGAGATCAGATTAAGGCAAAAGAAAACAGCCCAACCGGCCAAAGCCCCGACAATCGTTCCGCGTGTCGCAACGCTGACAAGAGCCGACACGAGATATCCCCAACCGATCAAGCCCAGAATACCCCACCATTGAGGAGCGAGCCACTGCGGCTCTTCGGGCGTGCCTGCGCGATAAATTGCAAGCAAAACGATGATCCCCACAAAGCCAATGGCGCGTAACACCTTGAAGAGCAACCCATAACGACTCTCACGCGGATAGGCGTTCCACAGCATAAAGAGGAACAGATAGAACAGCCATCGCCACGTAGCCTTCGAGATTCCCGTCATTTCGGGGTTGATCCTTCCCGTATTCAGCAACACCACACCGATACAGATCAGCGACAGCGTGCGCCAAAGAATATGCAACATCACTCGCGCCATACTCTCACCCTTGCGGCGGCGAGCGTCAATGGCGTAAGGGATTGATATTCCGACCATAAACAAGAAACTTGGGAAGACCCAATCGGCCAAACCCATACCATCAAAATTGGCCTCCGTATGTCCCAACCACGCGGGGACACCGGGCATATAAAGGTCATTGACAAAGAGCATAAGCAACAATGTCAAACCTCGCACGATATCAATCGAAAGGATTCGCTGCGAAGGGGCGTTAGAGATCTCTGCCATAGATGTAATAAGGTTGGTATCAGTAGTTTATCCGTTCATACGGTCGCACTATCGACCGTCATACATACGGCTGTAATAGTTGCGATATTCGCCCGAAGTAACCGCCGAGAGCCACTCGTCATTGTGCAGATACCAGCGCACCGTGCGCTCAATACCCTCCTTGAAATCAACCTCCGGCGACCAACCAAACTCGTTCTGCAACTTACTCGAATCAATCGCATAGCGCAAATCGTGGCCCGCACGATCGCGCACAAAACGAATCAGCGACTCATCCTCACCCTCCGCGCGACCCAAAAGGCGGTCGGTTGTGCGCACAAGTTCTCGCACCAAATCAATATTGCGCCACTCGTTGTTACCGCCGATATTATACGTCTCACCCACACGACCACGATGGAAGATCAGATCAATCGCGCGCGCGTGATCTTCAACATATAACCAATCACGCACATTCTCGCCACGGCCATAAACAGGCAGCTCGCGACGCTCGCGGATATTATTGATAAACAGCGGGATAAGCTTTTCGGGGAATTGATACGGACCGTAGTTATTCGAGCAATTGCTAATCACAGTCGGCAGGCCGAACGTATCGTGGAACGCTCGCACAAAGTGGTCGCTCGACGCCTTGCTGGCCGAATATGGCGAATGTGGCTCATAGCGCGACTCCTCGGTAAATATGCCCTCTGCACCCAGCGAACCATAGACCTCATCGGTCGAGACGTGGTAGAAGAGGTGTGTCGCCGTCTCATTGCCACCATTGAGCCAACGCTCCTTGGCAACCTGCAACAGCGTCAGCGTACCGAGCACATTGGTACGCGCAAATGCAAACGGATCATCAATCGAACGATCGACGTGGCTCTCCGCCGCCAGATGAATGACACTATCAATTTCGTGTCGCTCGAACACCGCGCGCACCGCCTCCACATCGCAAATATCGACCTTCTCAAAGCGATAATTCGGAGCCTCCTCCACATCGCGCAGATTGGCAGGATTACCCGCATAAGTCAGCGCATCGAGATTGACAATCAGATAGTTGGGATATTTATTCACCATCAATCGCACCACGTGCGAGCCGATGAATCCGGCACCTCCGGTGATCAAAATTTTGCGTTCCATAACACCTTGTCGATTATTTTTTCTCTTCACCGAGAATCTTCAACAGATAGCCGCCATATTGATTTCGCGCCATCGGCTCGGCCACCGTGCGCAACTGCTCCGCCGAGATCCAACCACGGCGATAGGCTATCTCCTCCAAGCAGGCAATCTTCAAACCCTGACGCTTCTCGATCACCTCAACGAAGATCGAAGCCTCGGCCAATGAGTCGTGCGTACCTGTATCGAGCCACGCAAAACCCTCGCCAAAGGTATCGACATTCAGTTCGCCATCGCTCAAAAATTGCTGATTGACACTCGTAATCTCCAACTCGCCACGTGCCGAAGGGCGTATCGACTTGGCGATCTCAACCACGCGATTGGGGTAGAAATAGAGCCCCACAACGGCATAGTTCGACTTCGGCTCGGCAGGTTTCTCCTCGATCGAAAGGCAACGGCCCTCATCGTCAAACTCCGCTACGCCATAGCGTTCAGGATCATCGACACGGTAGCCAAAAATCGTTGCTCGTCCCTCATTTTCAGCGCGTTCGACAGCCTGTTTCAATTTTGCACAAAGACCCGCACCGTGAAAAATATTGTCGCCCAACACCAAACATACGCTATCGTCGGCGATAAACTCTTCGCCAATCAGAAATGCCTGCGCCAGTCCATCGGGTGAAGGCTGCTCGGCATACTGCAAACGCACTCCGAAATCCAATCCGTCGCCCAGCAGACGGCGGAACGAAGGTGCATCTTGCGGCGTTGTGATAATCAAAATATCGCGCACACCCGCCTGCATCAACACCGAGATCGGATAATAGACCATCGGTTTATCATAGATCGGGAGCAACTGCTTCGATACACCTTTTGTAATGGGATATAATCGGGTGCCGGAACCGCCGGCCAGAACAATACCTTTCATCTGTTTGCGAATGAATTTTGGTTGCGCACGTGGTTGTGCATCACGTCGAATGACACAACGCTAACGCTCACGCACACAAGTTTATTACTACAAATATAAAACATTCTTACGAGAAAAACAACCCTCCTCCGTCGGTCGTGTTGCAATTCCCGAAAATAGAGTGTAATTTTGTGAGATTGAAAATCGCTGCAAACGAGGCAGCCGAGCACTATTAAGAGTATATATAAAATCAACATAACACTATGTCAGAGAAGAAATTGCGCTTTGAAACGCGCCAAATTCACAGTGGTTACCACGTCGATCATACCGGCTCGCGCGGCGTAGCTATCTACCCCACCGCAGCCTACCATTTCCGCGATTGCGACCACGCCGCACGTCTGTTCGAGTTGAGCGAGGGCGGCAATATCTATACCCGCCTGCAAAACCCCACATCGTCGGCTTACGAGGAGCGTATCGCAGCTCTCTATGGCGGCACGGGGGCTTTGGCCGTAGCCAGCGGAATGTCGGCTATTCTGCTGACAATTACGTCATTGGCCGAGAAGGGACAGAACATCGTTACCTCGCCCTTCCTGTATGGCGGAACGTACAACCAATTCAAAATTTCGTTGCGCAAATTGGGTATCGAGTGCCGCATTGCACAGCACGATTCGATCGAGGCAATGGAGGTTCTGATCGACGAAAATACTCGCGCCGTATATGTCGAGAGTATGGGCAACCCGACCTGCGATGTGCCTGATTTGGAGCGCATTGCCGAGATGGCGCACCGCCACGATGTCCCCTTCGTTGTCGATAATACGTTCGGCGCAGGCAGCTACCTTTGCAACCCCTTCGAGTGGGGCGCAGACATCGTTTTGGAGTCGGCAACAAAGTGGATTAACGGCCACGGTACCGCAATGGGCGGTATCATCATCGACGGCGGTCGATACGATTGGGGCAACGGCAAGTTCCCGCAGATCGACGGTCCGTCGGAGGGCTATCACGGATTAAACCTCTACAAAGCGTTCGGCCCGGCAGCGTTCGTTGTGAAGTGTCGCGTTGATGGACTGCGCGATTTCGGTTGCTGTCCTTCGTCGTTCGATTCATATCTGATGCTTATCGGTCTGGAAACCTTGTCGTTACGTGTCGATCACGAAGTGCGTTCAGCGTGGCGTCTGGCCGACTATTGCCGCAACCACCCGAAGGTGCGTCGCGTAAGTTTCGTCGGCTTCGAGGATCACGCAGGACACGTAAATGCCAAGAAATATTTCCGACACGGCTCGTCGAGCGTCTTTACAATCGAGTTGGAGGGCACACTCGAAACGACGATTAAGTTCGTTGAGTCGCTCAAATTGTTCGCTCATATGACAATGATCGGCGACTCGATCAGCGTCGTAACCCACCCCGCTTCGACCACCCACAAGCAGTTGAGCGATGAGGATAAGATCGCCGCAGGCGTAACGCCTACCCTGCTGCGTATCTCGCTCGGTTTGGAGAATGTCGAGGATTTGATTGACGATTTCGAGCAGGCTTTTGCCGCAATCGACTAAACGCAAACGCCTGAAAATGAAAGAGGTAAAATATTTCGATTACAATGCACCCATCGAGCTTGACTGCGGTGCCGTGCTACCCGAAGTGCGCATTGCATACCACACCTTCGGCCAGATGAACGCCGATCGCAGCAATGTGATTTGGGTCTGCCACGCGCTAACGGCAAATTCCGATGTCGAGGATTGGTGGGAGCACACGGTCGAGGAGGGTAAATTCCTCGATCCGACGCGATATTTCGTGGTTTGTGCCAACTTTATCGGCTCGTGCTACGGCTCGACAGGTCCGCTGTCGATCAATCCCGCGACGGGCGCGCCCTACTACAACGATTTCCCGATTGTAACGGTACGCGATATGGTGCGTTGCCACCGACTGTTGGCTGAACATCTTGGTATTGAGCGCGTTAAAATGTTGATCGGAAGTTCGATCGGCGGTTATCAATGTTGCGAGTGGGCTGTTCAGTGTCCCGATTTCGCCGAGCGTTTGGTCTTGATTGCAACACTCTCACATTCAACGCCTTGGGCACACGCCTTCAATGAGTCGCAACGTATGGCTATCGAATGTGATCCCGAATTTGGTGAGCCGCGCGAGGATGCTGCGTGGGCAGGTATGGCAACGGCGCGTTCAATCGCTTTGTTGAGCTATCGCGGTCAGCAAGCCTACGACAAGACGCAGCAGGACCCCGATGCCACGAAGAAGATTACGGGCCATCGCGCAACGACTTACCAGCGTTATCAGGGCGAAAAACTCTGCCGCCGATTCAACGTATATTCTTACCACCGACTGACGCACGCCGTTGATTCTCACAACATTGCACGTGGTCGCGAACAGAGCGAGGAGGAGTTGCTCGGCGCAATTCGTTCGCGCACGGTGGTCATTGCAATCTCGTCTGATCTGCTCTTCCCGGCCGATCAGATCGAGCAGATGAGCCGCCTGATTCCCAATGCCGAGTATCACCTGATCGACTCGGATTTCGGCCACGACGGCTTCCTGATTGAGCACGTCAAGCTGAACGATATTATTATGAATGTGCTTGAAAATTAACGAGATATGAAACGCCTAATTATATTGTTCGTAGCTCTCGCGGCGGTATCGTGCGAGATGGTCAATGAGATTATACTCCCCAGCGACGGCGTGGTGCTGATGAGCTACAACGTGCGTAGCGGCAAGGGAATGGACAACAAGCGCGACCTTAATCGTACGGCGGCAGTTATTCGTGCCGCACGTGCCGATGTGGTGGCATTGCAGGAGATTGACAGCGTTACGCGCCGCAGCAATGGCAAAGATGTAGCGGCCATATTGGGCAAGAAGTGCTCGATGTTTCACACCTTCTCGAAGGCTATCGACTTCGATGGCGGAGGTTATGGCGTGGCACTTTTGAGTCGAGAGAAACCCGTTGCTGTTCAGCGTTTTGCGCTCCCCGGTCGCGAGGAGGCACGTACGCTATTGGTGGTTGAATTCAAGCACTATATCGTCGCCTCGACACACCTATCGCTGACGGCCGAGGATCGAATGGCATCGCTGGCGGTGATTGATAGCGTGGCTATGGCGGCAACGAAACCTATATTTATTGCGGGCGATTGGAACGCTACGCCCAAAAGTGAGTTTGGTCGCGCATTGGGCGAGAAGATGCAATATCTGACCGATACGGAGGTCTGCACCTTCCCCGCCGACAATCCGAACACCGTAATTGACTACATCGTTACACCGCGCAAACAGGCGGTCGAGATCCTTCGACGCGAAGTGATTAACGAGCCGATGGCGTCGGATCACCGACCGATCATAGCGGTTTTAAGATTTTAGGCACATTAGTATATAGGGCTTAAAAATTGGCACATTTTACCTTTGCGAGGGTAAAGTGTGCCATTTTTTTAAGTAAAAAAGCGTATTGCACCGAGAGGATTTTATAACGAACTTTGTAGAAACATTTATAATATAGTGTTGCAAACAAAACTTAAAAGTAAATACTATGAAGAAATTTACAAGATTTATGCTTTTGGCAGTTGCCGTGCTGACCTGCTCGGTGGCAATGGCGCAAAGTGCTGACGAGGTCAGCGAGCGTGAGCTGGAAGCTCGCGTAATCAAACTCGAAGAGAAGCTGTCGTGGATGCCCAAAATCAGCGGTTCGATCTGGGCTCGCTATCAGTTCGATACCTACTCTGGCGATAAGGGTTTCGATATCCGTCGCGCACGTTTGGATTTGAAGGGCAACATCGCTCCCAAGTTGGACTATCGCTTGCAGTTGGAGTTCGCATCGTCGCCCAAAATCATCGACGCTTATGTACGTTACACCCCCGTTAAGGGCTTTGGCGTGCAGCTCGGTCAGGCAAAGTTCCCCTTCACGTTGGAGAACCCCTACTCGCCCCTCAAACTCGAAACAATCGAGAACGCAATGGGCGTGAGCTATATGTCGGGTTTCAGCGATCTGGCAGGCATCAAGGCTAACGGCCGCGATATCGGTCTGTCGATCTTCGGCGACTTGTTCAAAGGTGTAATCAACTATCAGGTAGGCGTTTATAACGGCGCAGGCATCAACAAGTCGGACGACAACAAGCACAAAGATTTCGCTGCTCGTTTGAACATCAACCCCTTCAAGAATATGACTCTGTCGGGTTCGGTTTATCTGGGCAAGACGGGCGCACAAGATGCGATGGCCGATCGTAACCGTTATGCCGTAGGTGCTCGTTACGACAACAAGGCTCTGGTTATTCGTTCGGAGTACATCTGGGGTTGCACGGGCGCACAGAAGAGCGAGGGCGTCTATGCGCTGGCTGGCTATTGGGTAACCAAGAAGGTGATGCCCGTCGTTCGTTTCGACTATTTCAGCAAGAACAGCAACGCTGCCGATGTGGCAGATCGCTACGCAGGCGAGCAGACCAACTACTTGGTGGGTGTTGATTATTGGCCTTTGAAGAATCTGCGTTTGCAGCTCAACTATACCTATCAGCACATCGCAGGTGTTGATTCGGGCAAGTTGGCATTGCAGGTTTGCGGCGTGTTCTAATCGAACGACGCACGCGTTAAAGAAAAAGAATTATTAACTCTTAAACCTTTGATAATGAAATCGTTTTTCCAAAAACTGCTGGTCGAGGACTGGGTTGTTGTGATGCTGTCGATTCCGCTGCTGCTTCTGTGCGCATTCGGATCGTACCTGCCCTCGATCTCGATCCCCACGAATATGCTCGAAGCATCGGCTTGGGGTAAGATCGCAATGTTGTTCGTAATCGCATTGGTTACGCTCTTCGCAGGTAACAAACTGCTCAGCCGCCCGATGAAGGGTATGCTCGGCTCGTTTGTGGTTGTGTTCCTGATTGCTGCATTGGCAATGTGGATCGGCAACGTGCCCTACATCAAGAGCGAGCTCGGCTTGGAGCCCGTATTCTTCTCGGTAATCTTCGGTCTGATTATCCGTAACGCTTTCCATATTCCCGAATGGTTGAAGCCCGCTATCCAGAGCGAGTTCTACATCAAGATCGGTGTGGTTTGCCTCGGTGCTACGATTATGATCAGCGACGTACTGAAATCGGGTGCTATGGGTCTGTTGCAGGCTCTGGTTATCGTAACCGTTGTTTGGTTCTTCGCTTACATCATCTCGCGCAAGGTATTCAAGGTGGAGCAGGCGACGGCAATGACCCTTTCGAGCGGTGTAACGATCTGCGGTGTGTCGGCTTGTATCACCGCTGCGGGTGTGGCTGGAACGGACAAGAAGAGTCTGTCGTATATCGTTTCGGTGGTTCTGATCGTTGTTGTTCCGATGATCTACTTTATGCCGTGGTTGGCAGGTATGGTTGCTCCGCTGTTGTCGTCGGATCCCACTGTACAGCAGGAGATTATGGGTGCTTGGATCGGTGGTACGATCGATACCACGAGTGGTGTTGCAGCTTCGTCGGAGATGGCTGGTGAGATCGCTAACCGCACCGCAATCGTTGTTAAGGCTACGCAGAACGTGCTGATCGGCGTTGTTGCATTCTTCATCGCTCTCTACCTCTCGACCAAGGGTGAGGGTGGTAAGTCGCAGCGTCCGTCGCTCAAAATCGTTTGGGATAAGTTCCCGAAGTTCATCTTGGCATTTGTTGTTGCATCGCTCGTGTTCTCGCTGTTGAAGGAGGCTGACCTGCTGACACTCAACGCAAAGGGCAAGCTGATCGAGACCTCGTTGGCAAAGACGATGTCAACGCTGTTCTTCTCGCTGGCATTCGTTTGTATCGGTCTGGATACCCGCTTGAAGGATATCATCTCGAAGGAGAACCGCTCGACGCTCTATGCATTCTTGACTGCACAGTGCTTCAATATCGTTGCAACGTTCGTGGTTGCTTGGTTGTTCTTCGGTGTTGTTAAGCCGATGCTCGGATAGTTTCCGAGAGGATTTATACACAAGAGAGCGATTTGGGATAACCCAAATCGCTCTCTTGTTATTTGTAATTGGCAGCCCTATTCGTTCTCTTCCAACTCGAATACCTCATCAACCGTGCGCCCAAATGTATGAGCAATTTTTAGAGCAAGCAGTGTCGATGGAATATACTTTGCCTTTTCAATGGCATTGATTGTCTGACGCGACGTGCCAACGGCATCAGCGAGTTGTTGTTGAGTCAGATCGTGAATTGCACGTTCGATTTTGATCCTATTCTTCATCGTTATCTGTTTTATGAAGTTTGTGAAGTTCCCAACTAAATTTCGCTACAAATAGAATTGGTAGCGAGAATAGTGTGGCGAACAGAATGTAGAGATAGGTTAAATCGTAGGTCATCCACGTAGCTACAATTACCAATGCGTAGTTGATGATCATTGCCCACACCAATGAGTTCAAGCGAATTATCTGTACATATTCATCTTCAACTTTTGTCTTTGAGAATGAGATCATCATTAGGCCTGCATATGCTAACGTCATCATTATTTCGAGAGTGTAACCATTACGAATTAATTTGTCGAGGAGGTTAAGTAGCGAATCAGCCAAGCCATCTAACGTGCCGAAATTATCATTTATCAGCCATAGAGTAAACCAAATACCCAATACGGTAAGGGTCGGTACAGCAAGTATCCAACCCCATTTCTTGTAGGAGTGTGGAAAAAGATAGTTGTGTTTCATTTTTGTTTGTTGTTTTGGTTTAACACGATTGTAAACGCTACATCTTCCGGATAAATGTAATGTTTACGCGACAAAAGTAATGTATATTTTACATTATTGCAAATTTACACGACTTTTTTTAGCTCCTGTCGTATAATTTGTAGTTGTATGCTACATCAAAAAGCGACGGCACCCGTGTTGGGCACCGCCGCGTTTGCTTGTGCGTCGCGCGTTCGATTAGAAGAATTTAACGTGCAAGTCCTCGATCTCTCGCATAGCTAAATTGATATAGCGATTTGGATTTTTGAGACCAAATCGCTATATTTGTTTTCGATAAAAGATAAAACACTTTAACATTAATCAACTATGAAGAAGTATTTAGCAGAAATGGTAGGCACGATGGTTCTCGTGCTGATGGGTTGCGGTAGTGCCGTATTCTTCGGCTGCACAGCTCCCGCAGAGGTTTTGGCCGTAGCATTTGCATTTGGTCTGTCGGTTATCGGTATGGCATACTGCATTGGCGGCATTTCGGGTTGCCACATCAACCCCGCAATTACGTTGGGCGTATGGCTTTCGGGCCGTATGAACGGCAAGGATGCGCTGGGCTATATGGCGTTTCAGGTTGTAGGTGCAATTATCGGTGCAGCTCTGATCTACGTTCTGACATCGACGGGTGGCTTCGGCGCAACAACCGCTACCGGTGCCAACTCTTATACCGACGGTGAGATGTTGCAGGCATTCTTGGCAGAGGTGATCTTCACCTTCGTATTCGTTCTGGTAGTGCTCGGCACAACCGACAGCGAGAAGGGCGCAGGTAACTTGGCAGGTCTGGCAATCGGTCTGACGCTGGTACTTGTGCATATCGTTTGCATCCCCATCACGGGTACCTCGGTGAATCCCGCACGTTCGATCGGTCCCGCTCTGTTTGCTGGTGGTGTAGCGTTGAAGCAGCTGTGGTTGTTCATCGTAGCTCCGTTCGTAGGTGCAGTATTCGCAGCAGGTGCTTGGAAATGTTTGAGTACCGAGTGCAAGTGCTGCAATAAGTAATCTGCTACATAATTACAAATTAAAGGAGGGTTGCTCGCTGATCGCGCGGGCAACCCTCTCTGTTTTATGCTTTGCAAAGCACCACGACAAGCGACGACGACCGAAAACCGCAAAACACGCCCTACGGCATATCATCATTGGCGGGCTCTACGCTCACACTCTCTCCTTTTAATTTTTAGTAGAAGAAATTGTGAATTGTGAATTGTGAATTGTGAATTGTGAATTGTGAATTGTGAATTGTGAATTAAAAATCCTCAAACACTAAAAAAACGGCGGCACCCGCAATGGGCACCGTCGCATATCTGACCAGTTCAGTCGTTCCGATTAGAAGAACTTAACACGCAGATCCTCAATCTCCGAGCCCTCGTAGAGAGCCTGGTTCATACGCTGTGCAGCCTGTGCCTCAACCATAGCCTGCTGGCGCACCTGCTCCTTCTCTGCGGTCTGATTCTCTGCCTCTACAATCTGATCAACAACAACGATGTAAGCACCGGTAAGATCGTTGATCGGATTCGATACCTGACCCTCTGCGCTCTTTGCGATTGCGCCAATAGTGTGGGGAGCGATACCGATACCGTCGATATAGAAGCCGTTAGCGGTTACATTCTCGAATACACCAACCTCAACACCAAGTGCTGCGGCAGCCTCCTCGA
The DNA here is from genome assembly GCA_937899895.1 of uncultured Alistipes sp. Lineage (GTDB taxonomy): Bacteria > Bacteroidota > Bacteroidia > Bacteroidales > Rikenellaceae > Alistipes. Next base: position 19,304 of record CALBQR010000028.1, on the reverse strand, counting down.
TCGACTTACCGGCCAACTCTGCTTTAAGAACCTCAAACTTCTTATTGTTGAGAACTACGGGATAGATCTGGCTATAAACCTGATCCAAAGTAGCAAACTCCTCATCGCGCTGCTCGGTTACGGTAGCAACTACATAGTCGCCCTCAACGGTGAAGATCTCCGAAACCTCACCAACCTTTGCATCGAATGCCCAACGAACAATCGAACGCGAATCCTCACCCAGACCTGCGATCTGACGCTCGGTGTTTGCTACGCGAGCCGTACGGGGAACAACTGCACTCTCCGCAGCTGCTGCATTGAACTTCTCAACCGAACCCTGTGCAGCTACGCTGAACTGGTTAGCAATCGAGTGGATCTCCTTCTCGGTGGTGGGGCTTGCAATAATAGGATAGGTGATTGTAGCAACCTGTGCCTTCATCACGGGAGCGTCCTTGCGATCTACACGTACAACGCATACTGCCTGGCCCAGATCAGCCTTGAAGAACGAGCCCTTCGAAGCCTTATCGATCTCTACACGCAGCGATTCGGGATATGCCGAATAGGGCAGAGTACCCAGCTCGCCACCCATCTCTGCGCTTGCGCGATCCTCCGAGAACTGCATTGCCAAAGCTGCGAAATCTGCACCACCCTTAACAGCGGTCAGAATGCTGTCAGCCTTGTCTGCATTCTGCGCCAGAACGATATAGCTGATTGCAACCGAGTCGGGCAGAGCCTTAACATCGGTTACGCGCGAGATGCTATATACATCATTCTCCAATACGGGGCCATAAACCTTCGACTTGTCAGCACCGAAAGCGATTGCTGCAAGCTCCTCCGAGAGAGCCGTACGCGAATAGTAGTTCTCATCAACTGCCTCGCGGCTCTTGCTCTTTGCGTAGATCATAGGCTCGTCGGTTGCAGCGAACTCTGCTGCCAACTTCTCAACCTCGTTAGCTGCTGCCAGACGGTCATTCTCGGTGGGATCAACCTCGAAAACAACATACGAAATCGAGCGCGAAGGCTGCTGCTTGAACATCTTCTTGTTCTCGTTGTAGTACTTCTCAACGTCAGCCTTCTCAACCTTAACGGTCGAATCTGCGATTTGGCCATAGTTCTTACCAACCCAACGGCCGGTGAATACCTTGTTAGCTGCGGTTACGCCTGCTGCGATCTCCAAATCGTTCACAAACATACCCTTTGCAACCAGACCTACATACTTCTCCATCTCACGCTGTACCTGTGCATCGCGTACAACCATATCGTAACGCTGCATCATCAGCGGACCATACTGCTGGTCAGCCGCAGCTGCGTTCAGATACTCAACGATGTACTCAGGCGAGAACTGACCGGTCGTAGGATCGCCGAATGCCGAGCGAACGATAGGCGAAACATACTCACCCGAAATCAACTCGATACGCTCTGCCTCCGAAACAACGATACCCATCTTATCGAAACCGGGAGCGATTGCATACTGGTTGAGCAGCTGCTGCCAAGTTACGTTATGAACAGCGTCCTGTGCCTCTGCCGACGAATAGTCCTGACCGCTCATCGTGCTCAAATTGTTCTGCACAGCGTCAAAAGTATCCTGATAGTGGGTGTAGGTGATCTTCTCACCATTGATTTCGGCAACTTTGGGATCCTGGCCGCCCATACCGCCATTCTCAAATGCCAACGATACGACAAACAGCAACAGCGCAATGCCGATGACGAATGTCAAAAACAGACCACCTTTGGTCCTAAGAGTGTTTAATCCTGCCATAATAGCTTTTCTGTTTTATTATTTTTATCTATTTCGTTTCAAATCATCTTCGTTAGATCACGAAAAAGCGTCCAAAGATAGTAAAAATCTGTGAGTTCTCACACATTTTTGCCCTCGGATGTATATATTTTCCTTCGGAAAAGCCAATTTCTCACCCCTTTGCACCCTCTTTTGCATAAAATCGGGCCGACGGGGAGTAAATCTTTGGCTACTGCACCTTGATCTTCACCAGATCGATACGCGACTGCGAGGTACGCAAAATCTTGATCGACATATTGCCGATTGTGAGATTTTCGCCCTGCGACGGGATACCCTCGTGATGATAGATCACAAAGCCCGCCAGCGTATCATACTCCCTACTCTCCTCTATTCCAAGCGAATATTTTTCGTTCAAGTAATCGACTTCAAGACGTGCCGAGAGCACATACTCGCTCTCCGAGATACGCTTCTCGACCAGATCCTGCGAGTCGTGTTCATCCTCGATCTCGCCGAAGATCTCCTCCAACATATCCTCCAACGAGACGATACCCGCCGTACCGCCAAACTCATCGATAACCACCGCAATCGAGCTACGACGCTTGATGAAATCGGTCAGCAGACGCTGCAAGGGCATTGTTTCGGGCACATAATTGACCGACATCATCACATCTTGCAGTCGCTGGGGATTGTTGAACAGTCTCTTTGAGTTGACATATCCGATAATATTGTCGATCGTACCCTCATAGACGAAGATACGCGAATATTGGCTCTCGGCGAAACGTGCCGTAAGCTCCTCGATCGGGCAATCGGCCTCGACGGCCTCGACATCCACGCGCGGGATCATACAATCGCGCACTGCCAAATCGGGAAATTCCAATACATTTTGGAACAATTTTATCTCATTCTCCTCGTGCTCGGCATCGGTCGAATCTTCGAGCAGCGTTGCTAAATCTTCACGGTCAAACTGCTCTGTCTTACGGCGATCCTTCACCTTCTGACCCAATACGCGCAGGATCAGAAACGAGATACCCGTAGTCAGTTTAGCGATCGGATAGAGAATGACATAAAACAGGAAAATTGGAATTGCCAGCGTGCGGAAATAGAAGTTCGGATTGAGCTTAAATAGCGACTTGGGGATAAATTCGCCAACAAAGATTACGATGATTGTCGAGAGTACCGTTTCGAGCAGCACCGAGCCGTTTGCGATCGCCTCCCAGCCAAATGCAGCGCCGAGCACCTGAATCAGCGTGGACATATAGAGCGAATAGATAACCAATGCGATATTATTACCCACAAGAATCGTCGTGATATACTGATTCGAATTGCGGGTAAATACATCGGCTATATAGTCGAACGTGCGGCTCTGCTTACGGTCGATTTCGGTTTTAAGGCGATTTGCGCTAACGAAGGCGATCTCCATACCGGAGAAGAACGCCGATAGCAACAACATCACTAAAACCACAATTATCGAGCTGATAATCATCTCTTTATCTCAATATATTAATTGTCTATCTCCATAGACCAATTTACTGCGTTCCACACTTTTATAGTAGTTGTGGGCTACTTGTTTTTCAAATTTGCAGATAACACTGCACTTGCCTACTCGGCCAATGTCACTTGTGCCTTCTCGACCTCTCGTTTGGGCTCGTTACGACGTTTGGGCGATGTTTTGCGTTCGGGAGCCTGTTCGAGCTGTCGGCGCGGAGCCTGCTCCGAGGTTGTATTGACAGGTCTCATAAACGAATTTCGCTGCTCTCCTCCTCCGAGTGTGTTGGTATTGACCATACGCGAATCGCCTGATATCGATCTATTAACCGTCGTCGAGTCTTCGGGGCGATTCGGCTCGGCATCAACCCACATACGGCCACGATAGCGGCGGAAGTGCCAATTTTTCAGCTCCTCGTCAGACTCAAAGCCCTCGCCGAACCAATAATCCTGGCCCATCAAGACCTTGCAATCGACATTCGAGTAGATGCGTTTCGACTTCTGATCCCAGAACAGCTGCTGTGTATAAAGCGTCTGATTATCAGAGTTCTTTGCCACGACATTACCCTTTACCTCCCACAATTTTCGCTCTTCGTAGAAGATGGCATAATTGGCCGACAGATGCGACTCGACCTGCGCAGTATCGCTCTCGCCCTTATAGGTTACGATGTCGATACCTTCGCGGAACTCCATATAGGGCTCCTTGGCAAGTTTATAACCCTCCATCAGCGGGGTTTGGAATCGATATGACTTTGCTCCATTCTCGGTCATCACCATCACCAGATCGACACTGTGTTCGGTCATAATGGTCTGCTCCGACTCCTGTTCAACGGGCTGCTCACCGCCGCAGGCAGTAAGCAAGATAGCACTCCCCACCATGGAGAGTGCTACCAATGCATATTTTCGGTATTCCAAACCTTTCATTCGGAACTCGAATAGTTACTTACTACTTGAAGCGAACGGTAGTCGAAGTACCGGCAGCCAGACCGCACTTAACTACGTAGCCCTGACCAGCCTTCAAGTCGTTGAAGAAACCGTCCTCAGCAGTGGGGAAACCACCACGATATGCGCCCATCATCTTGTCAGCAACCTCAACAACGCGAGCCTGCTCAGGATCGTTCTCCATCAACTTACGAGCCTGCGACATTACGTCGTATGCAGCCCAATAAACTGCGTTCTTGTCGATACCCTGACAGCCACCGCTGGTTGCAGCGTAAGCCTGTGCCAAGAAGAAGTAAGCCAGACCATTCTCTGCGTTGTGCTCACGAGCAGTCTTTGCAGCCTTTGCAGCCTCTGCATAGTGGTTCTGTGCGATCTCCAAACCTGCGATACGCGAGTAGAGCTTCGACAACTCTGCGGGCTCGGTAGTGTTGCCCAATACGTCGTTGATATACTTCAAAGCCTTCTCGTTCTCACCACGAGTCTGGAATACGTTAGCCAAGAAGTCAGCAGTTGCAGCCGAAGGCTTAACAGCGTGCTGCTTCTCTGCAACCTCGATATAGAACTCGTTCTCACCGCAATCCGAAGCACGCGACATCAGAGCGAAAGCACGCTCCAACAACTCCTGATTTTCGGGCTCTGCCTCCAACTTCTCGCGGAAGAGCTTCTCCAAGTTCTCGCACTTTGCAGCACCACTCTGGCCGAACAATGCCTCCAAGTTGCCCTTCGCATCCTCATCAGCCTCAACCATAGGCGAGAAGCGATCGTAAGCGTCAAGGATAGCACCGGCATCAACCTCGTTCCAAGTCTTGTAGTCCTCAACCAACTCCGAGAATGCCAAAACTACGAAATCGGGCTCTACCTGATCACCGCAAGCCTCAACAGCCTTCGACAAAATATCACGTACGCCTGCACGATCCTCATACTTGTAAGTCAAGTACTCACGAGCCTTCAAAGGATAGGTTGCAATGGTACCGAACTTTGCGTGATCACCGAAGTAATCCATACGCAGATCGTAAACGTGCAACAGCGAATCAACCAACTCTGCCTTCTTTGCAGCATCCTTCTCGGCTGCGATGCGACCCTTATAAGCAGTAGCACCATAGATGTAGATGTTAACGCTTGCCTTGGGGCACTTTGCCACGATGTCAGGGAACATACGGGTTACCTCGGCCCAGTTGCGGTTTACGTAAGCATCCTTGTAGAAGTTGTAAGCCAACACGTTAGCCTTACGCTCCTCAGGGGTATCACCATACTTTGCAAATGCGGGGCTGCTGAAATCCTGTGCAGATACAGCCATTGCAGCGATCGAGAACGCTGCCACGAGCAGTGATTTTAAATTTTTCATCTCTTTAATTAGGTTAAATTTGATTATTTTCTTTGTATTTTAAGTTAGCATTATTGTTCGCCACAATCCTGTTAGTCAATCTTATAACGCGAGAACCAATAGTCTTCGCCGAACATCGACATACCGACCGAGATCTTAAAGTAGTTGTCGCGAATCAAACCGTTGGCCAATGTTCCTCGTCGGCCGAGTTCCACACCGACGTCGATTGACGATGTTCCGAACAGCTTGATCGGGATACCGACACCGAGTGTCAGGGCCGCCTCCGGCAATTTCGTGCCGTGGAAGGTCATATACGACTGACCGTAGCGAGCACCCAGGCGGTACGACCAACGATTCAGCACTCGACGCACGTCGCCGCGGTTAGGCGTAAATTGAACACCGAGTTTATAGGTGTGGGTATTGGTGTAACCAACCTTATTTACCGCATCGTAATCATTGTTACTCTTCCAATCCTGAAACACATAGTCGAAACCTGCAACCCATTTCGGGCTGTGGAAGTAGATACCTGCGCTCACCGATCGGGGCAAAGCGATGGGGCTCACACCCTTTTTCAGCGAAACGGTATCGCTAAACACATTATTCGACGATACAAACTCCTTGCTCTTCGCCTTCAACTCGCCACCGAAATCATAGACAGCACCCACCGTCAGAGCCGCTTTGGGCTTCATAATGATATGGTACTGAACGCCTACGTTACCCATTATGCGCGACACGCTCAAATTATTGAGCTTCGATGCCGACGAGAAGGTACCCTGTCCGGCGGTAAGAGCCGTAATGCGAGTGGTATTATAGCGGTCAATATCACCGACATAGAATATTGCCGAAGCACCCACGTAGAAACGTTTGAACGGCTCCCAACCGATAGCCAACTTCGCCTCGGTAATCGAGCCTTCGCCCGTATAGTAGTAATCAACGTAACCGATATCGGCCAGCACATCGGGGTTGGTCTCCTCGGTAAGAATTCGATAACCAACACTGCTATACGGAGTTACGCTCGCGCTCATTGCCAATCTCTTGGCAAGCGGGAACTGGACTGCGATATCGCGCACGTTGAACGTATTGAAGCTCGTCTTTGCATCGCCCTGCTTTGCGTAAAAGTTCTGACCCTCAACGCCGAAGTTAAAGATGAACGACTGCTGCATCATATTACCAAGCGCAGCGGGGTTCAGCGGGTTATAAACCAAGTTGCTCTGCATAGCAACACCGACACCGCCCATTGATCGTTGAGCAACGGTACCGGGGGTATGCAACTCACCTACACCATACATCGTGTAGGGCGAAAACGCATTGAGGCTACTCTCCTGTGCGCGGAGCACCGAAGGAGCAACCAGAACAGCCGCCGTAGCGAGCAGGATAAATATGTGTCTAAAAATTCGCATTAGTTTCAATTATTCAGGCAGATAGGGATATAAAGTCCAATCGTAACTGCAAATATCGTGTTTTTAATTTGTTTAACAAAATTTTAAGGCAAAAAATCACCTTTCACCCCCATTGACCTCCGTAAAGGAGCGCAGAGAGCGCAAAGTTTGCCACGCCGATTCAATACTCTTTATATCTCTAACGGTCATAGCAAGGCGATTATTATTCTGTCGTAGCACAAATTTTTGCGGTCGGGCCGTAATTGTGCGCAAAAGGTTCATAAAGACATCACTTTTGAAGTATGGCGACTGCGAATTTGAGATAAAATGGACTATCATCAGACCATTTTTCACCTTCACCCTCTCCAAACCGAGCGCGACAGCCTCACGACGCAGACGCACCACATTCATCAGCTCGGTCGCCTCGCGCGGCAACGGTCCGAAACGGTCGATCAGACGCTGCTCGAAGGCCTGCAAATCGCCCTCACTCGTCAGGTTATCCAACTCGCGGTAGAGGCGCAGTTTCTCGGCCGTCTGTCCGATATACCCATCGGGAAGCAATGCCTGCACATCAATATCAATGGTAGTATCTTCGACATATCGCACCTCGCTCGACCCTTTGGCAAACTGCTCTGCATCAGGCAGATCGTGCATATCGACGCCCTCACTTCGCAACTCGGCCATCGCCTCGGCCAAAATCTTCTGGTAGGTCTCAAAACCGATATCGGCAATGTAACCACTCTGCTCCGCTCCGAGCAGGTTGCCCGCACCGCGAATATCCAGATCCTGCATTGCAATATTGAATCCCGATCCCAGGTCCGAGAACTCCTCGATTGCTCGCAGACGACGACGTGCATCATCCGTAAGCAGTTCATCGGGAGGCGACAGCAGGTAGCAATATGCCTTCTTGTCCGATCGGCCCACGCGACCGCGCATCTGATGTAACTCGCTGAGTCCGAACTTGTGAGCACCATTAATAATGATCGTATTGGCATTGGGGATGTCGATTCCGTTCTCGACAATCGAGGTTGCAATCAACACATCAAACTCGCCATAGATGAAGTCCATAATGAGCTTCTCCATATCCTGCGCATTCATTCGACCGTGGCCGATTGCCGTTCGCGCCTTGGGGCAGATACGGGCGATCATACCCTGAATTGTGAGCAGATCGTCGATTCGATTATGGACAAAATAGACCTGACCACCGCGTGCCAGCTCCGCCTCGATCGCCTCACGAATGATCTCCTCGCCAAACAGATGTGATTCAGTTACAATAGGTTGGCGATTGGGTGGCGGGGTCGAGATTACCGACAGATCGCGCGATCCCATCAACGAGAACTGCAACGTGCGCGGAATGGGCGTTGCGGTCAGCGTCAGCGTATCGACATTGACACTCATTTGGCGCAACTTCTCCTTTGCACCCACGCCAAACTTCTGCTCTTCGTCAACAATCAGCAAGCCTAACTCCTTGAAACGCACATTCTTACCCAAAATCTTATGCGTTCCGATCAAGATGTCGATTTTACCCGCTTCCAGATCGGCCAGCGTAGCCGTAACATCGCGGGCAGATTTTGTTCTGCTCAAATGCTCAATACGCACGGGGAACTCTCGCAGACGGTGCGAGAATGTACGATAGTGTTGCAACGAGAGGATTGTCGTCGGCACCAAGATTGCCACCTGCTTGCCATCCGTAACAGCCTTAAACGCCGCACGTACAGCCACTTCGGTCTTACCGAAACCCACATCGCCACATATCAGTCGATCCATCGGGCGGGTCGATTCCATATCCTGCTTGACAGCCTCGACTGCTCGCTGCTGATCGGGCGTATCCTCATACTCAAACGAAGCCTCCAATTCGTGTTGCAGATAGCCATCGGGCGAAAATGCGAAACCGGGGGTCGCCTTTCGCTTCGCATAGAGCGTAATCAGCTCACGCGCAATATCTTTAACAGCCTTTTTGGTTGCATTTTTCAGCTTCTGCCAAGCTCCCGATCCAAGTTTATAGATCTTCGGCGGCTCGCCATCGCCCGATTTGTAACGCGCAATTCGGTGCAACGAATGGACATTAACCAGCAGTACATCGCCATCTCGATACTCCAATTTGATCGACTCGAACTGCTTTCCATTCTCGACCGTCTTCACCAGACCACCGAAACGGCCCACACCGTGATCGACGTGAACAACATAGTCGCCCACCTTCAATGTATTCAGTTCGGCAACCGTAAGGCTCTCATCGCGAGAGATTTCGCCACGCAGACGATAACGATGATAGCGATCAAAGATCTGATGATCCGTATAGCAACACATCTTCAATCGCGGCCACACAAAACCCTCGTGCAGCGTCAGCGACAGCGGCGTAAAGCGCACCGAAGCGCGACCCGATTGGCGGAACACGTTCGTCAGTCGCTCGATCTGTGCCTTATTTTCTGAAAGGATATAGGGGGTAAAGCCCTGCATCGCTCGCGCCGTAAGGTCGTCGGCGAGCAGGCCAAAGTTCTTATTGAAGGTGGGTTGCGGCGAAGTCGCAAAGTCGAGCGAGCACTCTGCCGCGCGCTGTTGCGCCTCCGAACGGTGCATCAACATCACCGCCGCGCGACTATCAGCCACAAACAGATTACCCGACACTACACGCTCATCAATCTGCTCGACATCATCGCCGTCCGCCAGCAGTCGCTTACGGATATCGTTCATCCGGCGCACCATATGCAGCGGATCGTCGATCCAATAGCAGACCTTTGCACCCGCAAATGCCGCCACCGAGACACGCGCCTGCTCCACCTCGCGCAGGTTGGGAATGATCTCAACGCGGTTCAGTCGCTCCTTTGAGAGCTGCGACGAGATATCGAACGAACGGATCGAATCGACCTCATCGCCAAAGAAGTCGATACGGAACGGGCGGCTCTCCGAATACGAGAACAGATCGACAATACCGCCACGCAGCGAATATTGCCCCGGCTCATAGACGAAATCGACACGCTCGAAACCCGCCTCAATCAACTCTTCAACCAGATTTTCGTGCGAAAGATGATCCCCCACGCGCACCGTGATTGTACGCGAATCCATTTCGCGCTCATCGACAACCGTTTCGGCCAACGCTTCGGGATAGGTACAGACGACGAGATATCCGCCATTGAAGTTACGGATAGCATTCAGTGCCGCCGTACGTTGCACCGAGCCTGCGGCATCGGCCTGTCCGAACTGGATCGAACGCTTATAAGATGTCGGAAGAAACATCACTCGCTCGGCATCGAGCAACGCATAGAGATCTGCCGCCGCGTATGCCGCTGCATCGCGATCATCAGCCACAATAAGATGCACACCGCCTCGACGCTTAACCGTAGTGGCAATCAGAGCCGTATAGGCACTTCCAGCCAAAGCCTCCAATCGCAACGACATAGCTCCCCCATCGAGCTGGCGATTCAGCTCGACAAAGGTCTCATCGCGACCGATAGCACTCAAAAGTTGCTCGCGGGGTGTCATCTGTATATATATTAAGGTATAGATTTAGGGCGGCTCAACACCGCCCCTACTCTTCATATGTTCGTTACCGATAAGGTTAATCAACCAAATTTCGGCCCTTGCGATCGAGATAACGTGTCTCGACTACGCCAATCGACTGATCCTCCGTAATCACAATACGGCAACGATAGCGCAGGCACCAACGCAGGCGCAACGACAGCCATCCACGCTTCAAGAACGAAGCCACATACGGGCTGACTCTCAATCGGATATACTTGATACCCTTATCGCCTGCCAGATACGAGATCTGATTTTCGATCTTGCGGTCAAGCAGGATCGTCGGCTCGATCTTACCCGTACCGTAGCACGTCGGGCAGACATCCTTCACATCCGAAATGGCCTCTGGGCGCACTCTGTGGCGGGTAATCTGCATCAAACCGAACTTCGACAGCGGCAGAATGGTATGCTTCGCGCGGTCATCAGCCATCAGTTTGGTCATATGTTCGTGCAACAGCTGGCGATTTTGCGCCTTATGCATATCGATAAAATCGACAACGATAATACCGCCCATATCGCGCAGGCGCAACTGACGAGCGATCTCGGTCGCCGCCGCCATATTGACCTCCATTGCCGTTACCTCCTGATCGTCTTCCTTCTTGGTGCGATTACCGCTATTGACGTCGATAACGTGCATAGCCTCCGTATGCTCGATAATCAGATATGCACCGCGCTTCAACGAGACATACTTCGCAAAGAGCGATTTGATCTGCTTCGAGATATCGAAATTATCGAAGATGGGCACCGAGCCCTTATAGTAGCGAACAATCTTCTCCTTATCGGGGGCGATCACCTTGATATATTCACGAATCTGCTCATACATCGCCTGATCATCGACCGTAATCGACGAGAACGAGCTATTAAGCAGATCGCGGATAATTGCGTGCGCACGATTCAACTCGCTGAGCAGCAACGCGGGCGGCACCTCGTGGCGCACATTCTCCAACGCCTCGTGCCACTTGTCGATAAGCGAACGGATATCGTGTTCGACATCTGCATCGCTTGCACCTTGCGCCGCCGTACGGATAATGACTCCGAAATTACGCGGCAGTACGCTCTGTGCAATACGTTTCAGACGCTTTTTCTCCTCATTTGAACGGATCTTCTGCGAAATAAAGACCTTGTTCGAGAAGGGTACAAGCACCACATTACGACCTGCCAACGACACATCGGCAGTCAAACGCGGGCCTTTGGTCGAGATGGCCTCCTTTGCCACCTGCACCATAACGCTCTGTCCCACTTGCAGATATGAGCTGATCTTGCCACCCTTTTCGATGGCAGGTTCGAGCTGCATATTTTCAAGACGCATCGGGCGACGACCTCCATTCTGGCCTGCGATCAACTTCGAGAGCGAAGCGAACTGCGGGCCGAGGTCGAGGTAGTGAATAAATGCATCTTTCTCGTGGCCAATATTGACAAAAGCGGCATTCAATCCGGGCATAATTTTGCGGATCTTACCCAGATAGATGTCGCCGACGGCAAATCCCGTCTTGCACTGTTCCTTATTTAGTTCGACCAAAACCTTGTCTTCGACCAGAGCAATCGTGATTTCAGTCGGTGTTACATTGATAACTAATTCTCTGTTCATATATGATAGTTCCGCTTTGTTTGGCCGCAAGGCAACGCGGAGCGGAGAGGACCGCGTTCGATTTTGATTTAGAGCGCGTCGCGGTTCTTTGAATGGTTATCGGACACGCTATACGTCTGTTTCCCGGACATTTACGCCTGTGGCGCAATGGCGGATGGAGAGCATTAAGGGCTGCTGGAAGGTGTTCTTTGAATGGTTGTTGTTCTTTGAATGGTTGTTTGTACAGCCTTTGCCTCCATTTGTTTTGTTGATCCCGCAGGATCGGATTGTTTGAAATAAATAAAGCCAAAAACCGCAGTAGCGGTCTTTAGCTTTATTTATTGCGCTCGTGCATATGTGAGCTACCTACTTCTTCTTCTTATGACGATTCTTGCGAAGACGCTTCTTACGCTTGTGGGTAGCCATCTTATGCCCCTTTCTTTTCTTACCGCTTGGCATAATTTTGTAATTTTAAGAGTGATTAAACTTTTCGCAGATTATTTTACCTTAGCAACAAAGCTCTTAGCGGGCTTAAATGCGGGGATATTGTGCTCAGGAATAGTGATGGTAGTATTCTTTGAAATGTTACGAGCTACCTTGGTTGCGCGCTTCTTGATGATGAAGCTACCGAAACCACGCAGATAAACATTGTTATTCTCTGCCAACGAATCCTTTACGCTCTCCATGAAAGCCTCTACAATCTGCTGCACCTGCACCTTCTCTACGCCGGTACTTTTGGCAATCTCATTTACGATATCAGCCTTTGTCATAGTTGTTATATATTTTAAGTTAAGTTCTTTTGAGAGTGCAAATATACGATAATATTTAATTAATAACCAAATGGAAACGTTTTTTTATCAATTTTTTTTACTTACAATGCAGATTAGATAAAAATGCGGCATTGCACCCCGAATAGTGCAAAAATCGACCCAAATTGCAGTCTGTCAGGCAGATAGCCCACTCCACCGCTGATAATCAGGCGATTACGCACTACCGCAAGAAAAAACGCCCTATTTTTTACGCTTCTCCGCCTCGGCACACAATAAATTGCTCCGATTTTGCATTATCCAACTATAATAATTACTTTTGTAGTGGTTGCACGGGCATTGCAACCGCCCGATGACCACTATCCAAATTCGATAATACACACATTATAATATGGTAAAGATTCTATGGGTTGATGACGAAGTGGAGCTGTTGAAGCCCCACATCCTCTTCCTCAAAGCGAAGGGCTACGAGGTGGATACCTGCAACAATGGCTACGATGCAATCGAGATGGCCTCGGCCGAGAGCTACGACCTGATCATCCTCGATGAGATGATGCCCGGCATTACGGGTCTCGAAACGTTGCCTCGCATTAAGGAGATCCGCCCCACCACGCCTATCATTATGGTAACCAAGAGCGAGGAGGAGAATATTATGGACAAAGCGGTCGGCTCGAAGATTGCCGACTATCTGATCAAGCCCGTGAATCCCAATCAGGTACTGCTTTCGATCAAGAAGAACGTACATTCGCAACAGCTTGTAACCGAGCAGACTACGGCCGACTATCGCGCCGAGTTCGGTCGCATTGCGGCACAGGTTGGCTCGGCTCGTTCGTTCGAGGAGTGGTGCGCCATCTACAAAAAGATCGTCAGCTGGGAGGTCGAACTTTCGGACTCGACCGACAAGAGCATCAAGGAGGTGCTGGCATACCAAAAGGCCGAGGCCAATAACGAATTCTGCAAATTCGTGCGTCGCAACTACTCGTCGTGGATCAACCGCCGCGATGACGATACCCCCGTAATGTCGCATACGCTGATGCGCAACAACATCTTCCCCGTTGTCGATGAGAACTCAAAGACGACACTGCTGCTGATCGACAATTTCCGCTACGACCAATGGCGTTCGATCAACTCGATGTTGCATCCCTTCTTCGATGTTGCGGTCGATGATTTCTACTGTGCGATCCTTCCCACAGCGACGCAATATGCTCGTAATGCGATATTTGCGGGCTTGATGCCGTTGGCTATCGACAAACTGATGCCCAAACTTTGGCTCAACGACAACGAGGAGGGCGGCAAAAATCAATACGAGGAGGATTTCCTGCAACGTCAGATGCGCACAAGCGGCAAAAACTACCGCTACACGTTCGATAAATTGGTACGCCCCGAAGCGGGTCGCAAGCTGATCGACAATATTCAGAGGGTCTATGATGCCGATTTTTCGGTCATCGTCTATAACTTCCTCGACATCCTCTCGCACGCCCGCACCGAGACCGAGATCATCCGCGAGCTGACCGAGGATGAGGCGGCATTCCGTTCGCTCACCCGTTCGTGGTTTGAACATTCTGATCTGTTCGTGATCCTCAAAATGCTCTCCGAGCGCGGCCACACGGTCATCATCACCTCGGACCACGGCACCATTCGCGTAACCAACCCCGTGAAGGTTGTCGGCGACCGCGAAACGTCGTCGAACCTGCGCTACAAGACGGGTCGCAACCTTAATTATAATACGCGCGAGGTCTATGACATTACGCGCCCCGAAGAGATTCAGCTGCCCGCAGGATCGCTCACATCGAGCTACATCTTCGCCTACAACAGCGATTTTCTGGTCTATCCGAACGATGCCAACCGCTTTGTTCGCTACTACAAGAACACCTTCCAGCACGGCGGAATCTCGATGGAGGAGATGATCGTGCCATATATCGTGCTGAAACCCAAGCAGTAGCGCGGTACGGGCGATAAAAACCGCACCCTTCATCGGCGCGGTCCGATAAAAACAGAAGGAGCCTGCCCCGAAAAAAACAGAAGAGCCTGCCCCAAAAAGGGCAGGCTCTCTTGCTTTTTTGCTGCTGTTATTAATCGATCTCGAAAGTTCGTGCCGAGTCGCTGTCGATCGTAATCGTAATGGTCATCACATCATCAGGGAGCAACTCCTCGATCTTTTCGGGCCACTCGACCAGACAGAGGGCATCACTGTAAAAGTACTCCTCATAGCCCATATCGAAGGCCTCCTCGACACGCTCGATACGATAGAAATCGAAGTGATAGACCACACCGCCATCGTCCGTATCGTACTCATTCACAAGCGCAAACGTAGGGCTCGTAACCACATCGCCCGAACCCAATGCCGCCACGATCTCGGCGATAAGCGTAGTCTTTCCCGCACCCATCGGGGCACGAAACGCAACCACATTTCTACCATTCAGACGCTCGATTACAGCATCCGCCACACGCGGAAGTTCCGAAAGCGAGTCGATCGAAATTCTCAACTTCTCCTCCATCTCATCAATTAAAATGGTACGCCATTCAGTGCGGCAGCGATCTGCTCGGCCATCTTATCCATAGCCTCCTGAATCTTACCGCCGATCATCATTCGCATCATCATATTCAGCTCGACGTGCAGGACCATACGCATACGCGTATCGGTCGGATCGACCTCGTGCAATTGGAACCAGAAGGTGAAATCCATCGGGGTCGATTCGCCGCTGACGATCTTAACCAATTTAGGCTCCTCGCGGTCGATAATGCGCATCGAGGCGGTGAAACCCTTGACCTTGAACGAGCAGGTATCCTCGGTAGCCTGCCACTCCTCCACGCGATCCTTCAAGATCGGCGTGAAGTTGTCGAAGCGGCTTGCCATCGCATAGATTTGAGAGGCAGGGCGACGAATCTGCACCTGCTTGCTCTCGTACTTCTCCAAGCTCATCGGCCTACTCGTTTTGACGCCACTGCGAGGGGTTCTTGCGCCACTCTTGCAGCGTTTCGAGCTCCTCCTCCTTAACATAACCCTCCTCGGCAGCCAGCGAGATCATTGCGCCATAGTTACTCAATGTGTCGAGTTTAACGCCTGCCTTCTCGAAGTTCTCAACTGCAACGGGGAAACCGTAAGTGAAGATCGCAACCATACCCAGCACCTCGCAACCAGCCTTGCGCAGAGCCTCGACAGCGGCCAGCGAGCTACCGCCCGTCGAAACCAGATCCTCGATTACGACCACCTTTGCGCCCGCTTTAACCTCGCCCTCGACCTGATTTTCGAGGCCGTGCGACTTGGGAGCCGAACGGACATAGATGAACGGCTTGCCCATCTTCTCGGCAGCCAGCACACCGTGAGCGATTGCGCCCGTAGCGACACCTGCCACAACCTCAACATCGGGATATTTCTCGGCGATCACCTCGGCAAAACTCTCATAAACGAGCTTTCGAGCCTCCGGAAACGACAAAATTTTGCGATTATCGCAATAAATCGGCGAGTGCCAGCCCGATGCCCACGTAAAATAATTTGCAGGACTGAGTTTTATTGCCTTAATTTGCAGTAGCGTTTGTGCCACTTTACGTTCAATTGTATTCATAAGCGAACAATGTATATAGTTTATTTCGATAACAAAACGATCCGATTCGACCGCGTAGCGCACATCGATGACTCTTTGCGCATCGATGGCAACACGCTACTCGAAACGGTTGATATCGCAAAGTTATTGCAAATATTCGGAAATTCCGATAGTATCGAGATTTTATCCGACGATTTCGAGGCGGTTTTCTCCCATTTTTGTTCGTTTTTCGTTACGGTCGAAGCGGCAGGAGGTGTTGTTGCCGACGACGAGGGGCGCGTTGTGATGATCTTTCGTCGCGGACGCTGGGACCTTCCGAAGGGTCATCGCGACGCGGGCGAGAGCCTTTCGGAGTGTGCCGAACGCGAGATCGAGGAGGAGTGCGGGTTGTCGCAACTTGCTGTCGATAAGGAGATTTGCTCGACACTGCATTTTTATAATACTTACGGGCATTGGGAGTTGAAACGCACCACGTGGTTTGCCGTTCGCGCCTTAGGCTCGATCGCGACCGCGCCCCAGACCGAGGAGGATATCGAGCGTGTCGAGTGGTGCGAACTGAATGAGGCTCTTCGCCGTTCGCAATGCGAGAGCTATCCCACCATTGCAAAAGTTATGGAGGAGTACAGAAACAAACTATAAAACCATTTTACGATGAAAAAACTTATTCTTTTTATGGCACTTATTACATTTGCCGCAACCTCTTGTCAGAACGAGAGCAAGCCCACGCCGCTTGCGATCGATAACGCTCTGACCGAGGCGGAGATCGAGGCAGGTATCCTCTCGCCCGAAGTGATGTGGAAGATGGGCCGCGTGGGCTCGTCGTCGCTCTCACCCAACGGTGAGCAGGTAGCCTACACTGTTACCTATTATAATATGGCAGAGAATCGCGGTGTTACCTCGATTTACGTGCAGGAGGTCAATGGTGGCGAGCCCCGCCAGCTGACCGACAACGCCGGCAACGACGTTAGCCCGCAGTGGGCAGCCGACGGCAAGTCGCTCTTCTTCCTCTCGAATCGCAGCGGATCGATGCAGATCTGGAACGTAACCACCGCTGACGCGATGTTACGTCAGGTATCGAACATCGAGGGCGACATCGAGGCCTTCGGCATCGCTCCGACGGGCAACAAGCTCTATTACATTCAGCCCGTACACGTAAAGGATGTTCTCTCGAAGGATGTCTATAAGGATATGGACAAGTCGAAGGCTCGCATCTACGACGACCTGATGGCTCGCCATTGGAGCTATTGGGATGAGGGCGACTATCGCCATATCTTCGTTGCCGACTTCGATGCTGCAAAGGGCATCTCGAACCCCGTTGATATCATCGGCGCGGAGGCTGCTTGGGACACTCCGCTGGCCCCCTACTTCGACGCTGCCGAGATTGCGTGGAACAACGCCGGTACCGCTTTGGCATACACCTGCAAGCCCCTGACAGGCACCGAGTATGCCGTTTCAACCGACTCGGATGTCTATGTTTATGACTTGGCAAGTGGCCGTACTCGCAACATCTGCAAGGGTTACTTCGTCGGCGAGGAGCCCGTGGAGGATCCCCGTCTGCGCATTATGCCCGCGATGGGTGGCTACGATAAGTACCCCGTTTGGTCGCCCGACGATAGCCAGATCGCTATCCGTTCGATGCGCCGCCCCGGCAACGAGAGCGACAAGGATCGTCTGTTGGTTTATAACTGCGCCGAGGAGTCATTCACTGACGTTACCGAGCGTTTTGACTACAACGCTGCAAACGTAGTTTGGGAGGGCAACGAATCGATCTACTTCATCGCTCCGATCGAGGCTACACATCAGGTTTGCCGCGTGGCTGTCGCTACGGGCGAGGTCGAGGTGCTGACCGAGGGCGATCACGACATCAACGCCTTTACGAAGGTGGGCGAGAAGATGGTTGCCGAGATTACGACCATCTCGTCGGCTACCGAGCTCTATACGATTGATGCAGAGGGCACTATCGCACAGCTCTCGAACATCAACAAGCCTATCTACGACAAGATCACGATGGGTCGCGTCGAGAAGCGTTGGGTTAAGACCACCGACAACAAGCAGATGCTCGTTTGGGTGATCCTGCCTCCCAACTTCGACCCCGCACAGAAATATCCTACGCTGCTCTACTGCCAGGGTGGTCCGCAGAGCGTCGTAAGCCAGTTTTGGAGCTACCGTTGGAATTTGCAGCTGATGGCGGCACAGGGCTACGTCGTTGTTGCTCCGAACCGTCGCGGTCTGCCTTCGTTCGGTCAGGAGTGGCTGGATCAGATTTCGGGTGATTATAGCGGTCAAAATATCCGCGACTACCTCTCGGCTATCGACGACGTGGCACGCGAGCCGTGGTGCGATCGCGATCGTATGGGTTGCGTCGGCGCATCGTATGGCGGCTACTCGACCTTCTTCCTCGCAGGTAACCACGAAAAGCGTTTCAAGGCGTTCATCGCTCACTGCGGTATCTATAACTTCGAGTCGATGTATGGCGAGACCGAGGAGTTGTGGTTCGTAAATAACGACTACGGCGGCTCGTATTGGGACAAGTCGAACGCTACGGCAATGCGCTCGTACGCAAATTCGCCCCATAAGTTTATCGACCGTTGGGATTCGCCCATTCTGATCTTCACGGGCGAGTACGACTTCCGTATCCCCTACACCCAGAGCTTGCAGGCCTTCACCGCTGCACGTCTGCGTGGTCTCGATTCGCGTCTGGTTGTGTTCGAGAACGAGGGTCATCAGGTGTTCCAGCCGCAGAACTCGCTCACTTGGAATCGTGAGTTCTTCTCGTGGCTCGACAAGTACGTGAAGAATCCCGCCGAGTAATACGCTCACTCTGCGAACATTCCGCAAACAAACTACCGCGCTCCTACTTCGGGGCGCGGTTTTTTGTCTATTCAAAATTAATCCTGCTTCGCAGGCTTTTCCTCCTTCGCGCCTCAGCCGAGTTCGAGCTGCTGCTCGACTCCGCATTCGGCTTGGCGTCGGTTCAAGATTTATCTGACTTCGGCTTGCACACGTTCGCGCCTCAAACAAAGCGCACTCTCGGTGGCTGGGGGGGGGCGTGCGACAAAGTC
>CALBQR010000027.1 GCA_937899895.1 uncultured Alistipes sp. | reverse complement strand
CGGTAGCGAACTCGATCCACGAACCCTTGAAGGGGATGATACGTGCCGAGTAGAGCTTCGTACCGTTGGTATGCATACTCTGGCCGAAGAATACACCGGGTGAACGGTGCAACTGTGAAACGATTACACGCTCGGCACCATTGATGATGAACGTACCGCGAGGAGTCATATAGGGGATCGTGCCGAAATAGACATCCTGAACGATCGTCTCGAAATCCTCGTGGTCCGAGTCGGTGCAATAGAGTTTAAGTTTTGCTTTAAGGGGGACACTATACGTCAAACCGCGCTCCAAGCACTCTTCGATCGAGTAGCGGGGCGGGTCAATATAGTAATCGATGAATTCCAGAACGAAGTTGTTTCTGGTATCGGTAATGGGGAAATTCTCCGAGAACACCTTGTAGAGGCCTTCGTTTTTACGATTCTCGGCCGTGGTGTCTAACTGGAAAAAATCGTGAAATGATTTGAGCTGCACTTCGAGGAAGTCAGGATAGGGCAACCTGTTCTTAACCGAAGAGAAGCTTATACGTTGGTTGTTTGCTTGTGCGGACATTTTTGATCCTTGTTAAAGTTGAGTGTGAGACATCTGTCGTGAAAAGAATCATCTAAAATAGCTTTCAGATAACCCCACTAATGCCCTCGGCGACAACACATTACGCACGCGGGCAAAACTTGTTTCAAAGCTATGGTTCGGGTCGTCACCCAAACCCTCACTTTGTTAGACGAGAAAAGGCATAGAGCTTATTTTTACATAAGCTCTACACCCAATATGTCCTGAAACTATAAGTAACGAATTACTTAAGCTCAACTTCAGCACCAGCCTCTTCCAGAGCAGCCTTGATCGACTCAGCCTCCTCCTTCGATACACCTTCCTTAACTGCCTTAGGAGCGCCATCAACGATGTCCTTAGCCTCTTTCAGACCCAGACCGGTGATCTCCTTAACAGCCTTTACAACCTGCAACTTAGCCTGACCAGCAGCCTTCAGAATAACGTCGAACGAAGTCTTCTCAGCAGCAGCAGCCTCGCCAGCAGCAGCGGGAGCAGCAGCTACTGCAACAGCAGCAGCAGCGGGCTCGATGCCGTACTCCTCTTTCAGGATAGCGGCCAACTCATTTACTTCCTTAACAGTCAAATTTACCAATTCTTCTGCCAATACTTTTACATCTGCCATAATGGTATAGATTTTATTAAATTTGTTTTACTTGTTTTTGTTCTTGATTAGTTGTTTCTTTCTTCGAGTGTCTTTACGATACCCGCGATCTTCTGGCCGGCATTTGACTGCAGAGCCGAGATAACGTTCTTAGCGGGCGACTGCAACAGTGCAACGATATCACCGATGAGCTCCTCACGGCTCTTGATATTGCACAGGCTATCGATCTGATCGTCGCCTACATATACACAACCCTCAACATAAGCTGCTTTCAGAACGGGCTTATCGCTCTTCTTACGGAACTCCTTGATGAGAACTGCGGGGGTCTTACCGGTCTCGGTAAACATTACCGAAGTCGAACCTTCCAGTACCTTTACCAACTCCTCGTCAGCCTTCTCAACATTCTCCAACGCCTTGCGAAGAAGAGTGTTCTTTACGACCATCAGAGTAACATTGCTCTCGAAGCACTTGCGACGCAATGCTGCGGTCTGCTCAGCGTTCAGATTTGCAATGTCGGTCAGGTAGAAGTGAGGATACTCGGTGAGTTTCGCAGTTAAGTTGTCAATTACAACCTTCTTTTCGTCTTTAGTCATCGTCTATCCTCCTCTTATTTGTTTTCTACTGATTTAGGATCAACCTGCACACCGGGGCTCATCGTAGTCGAGAGATAGATGCTCTTAACATACGAACCCTTTGCTGCTGCGGGCTTCAACTTCAGAATCATACCCATAAACTCCTTAGCGTTATCTACGATCTGCTCCGGAGTAAACGATACTTTACCTACCGAGGTATGAACGATACCGAACTTGTCAACCTTGAAGTCGATCTTACCAGCCTTTACCTCCTTAACTGCCTTACCGATCTCCATAGTAACGGTACCGGTCTTGGGGTTAGGCATCAAGCCGCGGGGACCCAGGATACGACCCAGAGCACCAACCTTACCCATTACATTGGGCGAAGTGATGATCACATCTACGTCGGTCCAACCGCCCTTGATCTTCTCGATATACTCGTCCAGACCTACGTAATCTGCACCGGCTTCTTTTGCCTCAGTCTCCTTATCGGGGGTGCAGAGTACCAGAACTCGAACCTGCTTACCAGTACCGTGGGGCAGAGTTACCACGCCACGTACCATCTGGTTTGCCTTACGGGGGTCAACGCCCAAACGCACGTCGATATCAACGGAAGCATCAAATTTCGTAAAGGTAATTTCCTTTAGAAGAGCTGCCGCCTCAGCGAGCTTGTACGCCTTACCGGGCTCAACCTTTGCGTAGGCTATTTTTTGATTTTTGGTCAGCTTACTCATTTTCGTAATCTTTTAATTACAGTTCGGGAAATTCACCTACGACATTGAGACCCATACTGCGAGCAGTACCAGCCACCATACGCATTGCCGACTCCAACGTGAAACAGTTCAAATCGGGCATCTTGTCCTGAGCGATGGCCTTCACCTGATCCCAAGTTACCTGACCAACCTTCTTACGGTTAGGCTCAGCCGATGCAGTCTTAACACCAGCGGCCTCCTTCAGCTGAACTGCTACGGGGGGCTGCTTAACGATGAAATCGAATGACTTGTCGCTGTAAACGGTGATGATAACGGGCAAAACCTTACCTGCCTTATCCTGTGTGCGAGCATTGAACTGCTTACAGAAGTCCATAATGTTCACACCCTTAGAACCCAGTGCGGGACCTACCGGAGGCGAAGGATTAGCGGCACCACCTTTAATCTGCAATTTAATAAATGCAGCAACCTCTTTTGCCATAACTTTCCTTTGGTTAATTATTCTTTTTCAACTTGCATAAAGCTCAACTCCATCGGAGTCTTGCGGCCGAAAATCTTCACAGAGACGGTCAACTTCTTGCGCTCATTATCGACTGCCTCGATCGTGCCCTCAAAACTTGAGAACGGACCGTCGGTAACCTTAACGGTTTCGCCAACAAAGAACGGAACTTCAACCTCTTCCTCGCTTGCGCTCATCTCATCGACGCGGCCCAAAATACGGCTTACCTCCTGTGGACGTAGAGGCGTAGCATTCATTTTGGCACTCTCCTCTTTCGAGTCGCCGAGGAAACCAAGCACATTAGGGGTATTGCGAAGCATTATCGGAATTTGTCCTACCAGAGCCGCTTCGACAAGAACGTAACCCGGATACGATACTCGCTCCTTCGAGACCTTCTTACCATTACGAATGGTAAAGACCTTCTCGGTAGGAATGAGTACCTGCGACACGTAATCCTCAAGGTGCTCCTGGCGCACTTCGGCCTCGATATACTCTTTGACCTTGCGCTCCTTGCCACCTACGGCACGTATCACATACCAGTTTTTCTGAATCTCACTCATCTTCGTCAAGTATTATTTACCCAACAAGCTATAAATGGATTCCATAACGTTCTCGAACGTAACATCCATAACCAGCACAACAATCGCGAATAGAAGGGAAGCAATCATAACAACTATCGTTGAGCTTTGCAGTTCTGGAAACGACGGCCAAGAAACTTTCTCTACAAGTTCCTTATAGGACTCTTTTATATAATTTACTATTCTCATAGCCTTACTTTTTCTTCTTTTTTAGCAGGGGCAGAGAGATTCGAACTCCCACCAACGGTTTTGGAGACCGTGATTCTACCCTTAAACTATGCCCCTAAATTGAGTAGCGCGGCGCGAGGTCGCGCTACTCTATTGTTTGAGTCAAATTAATTACTCAACGATCGAGATGATCTGACCTGCACCAACGGTACGGCCACCCTCGCGGATTGCGAAACGGAGACCCTCGTTCAATGCTACGGGGTAGATCAGCTCTACGGTAATGGTGATGTGGTCACCGGGCATTACCATATCTACGCCCTCAGGCAACTGAATCTCACCAGTTACGTCCATAGTACGCAGGTAGAACTGGGGACGATACTTGTTGTGGAACGGAGTATGACGGCCACCCTCTTCCTTCTTCAATACGTAAACCTCAGCGGTGAACTTGGTGTGGGGAGTGATCGAGCCGGGCTTAGCAACTACCATACCACGCTTAACCTCCTTCTTGTCAATACCACGCATCAACAGACCTACGTTGTCACCAGCCTCACCCTGATCGAGAAGCTTACGGAACATCTCAACACCGGTACAAGTCGAAGTCTTAATCTCCTCCTCAAGACCTACGATCTCAACGGGGTCACCTACGTGGATAACACCAGTCTCGATACGGCCAGTCAATACGGTACCACGACCGGTAATCGAGAATACGTCCTCAACAGGCATCAAGAAAGGCTTCTCGTTCTCACGCGGCGGAATGGGAATGTACTCGTCAACCGAGTTCATCAACTCCATTACCTTCTCAACCCACTGGGGCTCGTCGTTCAAACCACCCAGTGCCGAACCACGGATGATGGGGCAGTTTTCGTCGAAGTCGTACTTAGCCAACAGGTCGCGAACCTCCATCTCAACCAGGTCAAGCATCTCGGGATCGTCAACCATATCGCACTTGTTCAAGAATACAACGATACGGGGAACGTTTACCTGCTTTGCCAACAGTACGTGCTCGTTAGTCTGGGGCATAGGACCATCAGTAGCAGCAACTACGAGGATAGCACCGTCCATCTGAGCAGCACCGGTAACCATGTTCTTAACGTAGTCAGCGTGACCCGGGCAGTCTACGTGAGCGTAGTGGCGGGTTGCAGTCTGATACTCAACGTGTGCGGTGTTGATGGTGATACCACGCTCCTTCTCCTCAGGTGCGTTGTCAATCGAGTCGAACGAACGCAACTCCGACAGACCAGCCTTAGCCAGTACGGTGGTGATAGCTGCGGTCAGGGTAGTCTTACCGTGATCGACGTGACCAATAGTACCAATGTTCACGTGCGGTTTCGAACGTTCAAATTTTTCTTTTGCCATAGCTTTGTAAAGTATTTAAGATTTCTGTATAAAATTGCTTTTTACTTTCTTCTTTTTTCTTTGAGCGCCACCCATTCTCTCGGCTCAATCAGCCACAAATCGGCGACCCTCATTTTGCGGTCCGCGTTTTCAACTCGGCCCCTTGGAGCGGAAGACGAGGCTCAAACTCGCGACCCTTAGCTTGGAAGGCTAATGCTCTATCAACTGAGCTACTTCCGCAAATATGGTCGTTATTAAGCCCACAAAATCCGATTGACGGCACGAACCGACAACCGGAGAGTCTTAACGACCGGTTTTCTAACCCGAAAATCCAATTCGCCGAGGCGAACCGGATTCGGATTGAGTGGGAGAAGATGGATTCGAACCACCGAAGACGTACGTCAGCAGATTTACAGTCTGCCCCATTTGGCCACTCTGGTATTCTCCCAATATGTCTTAGTCGCTTTTGCAACTGTCGCACCTTTGGATTCAAATCCGCAGGGCTCGTTTGAGCCGATGGAGGGATTCGAACCCCCGACCAGCTGATTACAAATCAGCTGCTCTGGCCAACTGAGCTACATCGGCAGAGCTCGTTTCGGGTTGCAAAAGTAGGAACATTTTTTTAATCCACCAAATTTTTGGTGATATTTTTTTATTCCGCGACTAATAAACCTCAAAGAACATCGATTTCCCCTCATTCGTGTCGATAATTAGAGAAATCGGGCACAAAGGTAGAATAGTTTTGCAAATAAAAAAACAGTTGGAGCGTTTTTTTGCATTTTTTAGCGTTTTTTCTCCTCTCGGACTATCAGTTAGCCATTTTCGGGGTGCTTTCGGAGTGTTTTCCGAGTGCTTTAATAGAGCCTCCGCATATCAATTTCCGACACAAAAGAGTGGTTGTGCGCATAATACAGCTCCGACATAACTCTGCAAAAAAATTGGCCACACCCACAGGCGCGACCAATAAATCATCCTAACGGACTCCGTGATAGCCGTTTGCGCAACTACATCACAATTCGGCGATCAAGAAAGAAGTTCAGGGTGGCGGTAATAATTCCCGCATCGGGATAGAGTTGCAGGGCCTCCTCGGTTACATCGGCCGACAGGCGTACCCGATCGACATCATAGACCTCAAAGCCAAGCGTTTGCGCTACACCGCCTACCGTCAGCACCAACGAGTCGCCCGACAATTGCCACGAGCCCTCGCCACCCATAGTGCCATTGCTCCACATAAATATATTGCGCCCAAACTCGAAGCCTGCTCCCGCCAACAGCGCGCTATACTTCTCAACCAATGCTTTGTTAATCTGCGCAATACGTGTGCTGTCTGCACCCTCCTCCGCATCAATCTGCACCGAAATTCCATATTTATCGTTGGTCGTAACGCCCCAATATCCCGTCAATCCGCGCACACGCACCAACATCTCGATAAATATCCGATTGGTTGCAACGAAGAGCGTCGTCATTCCCGTATTCACCCCCTCCAACACCAATGTTGTGCCTTTGGTCGAGGCCTTTACGATATTCTGATTTCCTCCGCTAACCGAGAGCGTCGAGCCGAAATTGGCCATATTGATCGAATCGACCGCGCCGATCCACACCGAAGTTGAACCTTTGAGGTAGTCAAGGCCGTTATTACTATCCGAGCAACCCACCCACAGTGTGAGGAGTGCCAACATACACAGCGTAGCAAATACTCTTTTCATAACACAATATATATAATAGGTACAAATTTCGCGTATAGCCATTGCGCCCGATCACCCCGACCAAGCCATCGTCAGTATGCCAACGAGCAAATTTCACTCCAAAATCGTTCGGCTCAAAATTTGCACTTTTCGGGTTGAACATTGGATACGCATTGTCTAATTTTAATACTTTTCGTATGAAACACAAGACAACAATATCTCTCATCATAGCCTGCTTCACCCTGCTGGTAGCATTTGCAGGGTGGCGCGTACAAGGTCAAGGCAGTACCCAAAACTCAACCAAGCCGCTATCGGTCGCATTTTTGGGCGACACACTCCGATTTGACATCCCACAACTACTACTCGGCCGTTTGGGTAAGCCGACAATCGAGCGATATGCGGCACTCAAAACGCAGATGTTAAACTCCCCTCACAGCGATCTGATAACTCAAATGCGTGGTTTCTGTGCCGATTGCAACCTTTGTGATTGGGGGCGATATCTACTTGCACACGCAATGAGCGAGGCTGCCTACCCAGCCTCGATGAGCAACGAGAAGATCGCCTTACAGATTTTTATCCTAACCCAAATGGGCTTCGATGCGCGGGCTGCATTGAGTGGTAAGCAGCTGGTTATGCTCCTGCCTTTCGACGGAACGGTCTATGAACGGGGCTACATCGAGATTGACGGCAGACGTTTCTATATCTTTGAATATCATTCAACGCCAGATGGTTACATTCCGATCGTCGAGCAGCGCGACTCGACCCTCCGCCCTCTCTCAATCGAAATCGGGGCCGGCATCAACACCCCTCGCATCGTGAATATTGCCCTACCTCGTTGGAGCGCATACCTCGGCGAGGAGATCTCCGTTCCCATTTCTCCGGCACGCATCGAACTTATGCGCAGCTACCCAACCACCGAGAAGGCCCCTTTTCATCGCGCCGAGATAGCCCAACCCCTTGCCGACACCATTCTGACATCGCTCAACCGCCATATCGAGGGCTTCTCGGAGCTCTCGGCAGCGCAATTTCTGCTCGGATTGGTACAGCACGGATTCGATTTCACCAGCGACAGCGACCTCTTTGGACGACACAAGCAGATGACCATCGAGGAGTCGCTCTTTTACGGGCGTAACAACTGCAAAGATCGCACGTTGATCTATTCGTGGCTGATCGGAGAGTTGCTCTCACTCCCGAACATACTCATTGAGTATCAGGTCGATCCTGCGATTGAGCCCATCGGACACATCGCCTGCGGCGTTGCCTTCTCCTCGCCCGTCAAAGGGACCAACATCCTCTATCGTGGGCGGCGTTTCACTCTCTGCGACCCTTCGTATGTCGATGCTGCGATCGGTCAGGCGATGCCACACTACGCTCAATTTCCGATGAAGGTCGTTGATATTTAAGCGAAGCCCTCTCTTCGATACAAAAAAGGGTGCTCCAAATGGAGCACCCTCAATCGGTAATTATTTGTAAAATTACATCTTCTTACCTACGTTGGTCTTGGTTGCAGCAACCTTTGCACCGGTATTCTTAACAGCCTTCTGTGCAGCGGGCTTTGCCTTGGGAGCTGCCTTAACTACGGTAGCGTCCTCAACAGCATCGGTCTTCTTTGCTGCGGGCTTGCGCGAACGGCGAGTCTTGGGCTTAGCCTCGGTCGAAACAACGCCGGTGGTGTAAGCCTCGTTGAAATCAACGAACTCGATGATGCACATATCAGCAGCATCACCCAGACGGAAGCCGGTCTTCAAGATACGGGTGTAACCGCCCGGACGATCAGCGATCTTGGGAGCGATTGTACGGAACAACTCCGAAACTGCCTCCTTCTGCTTCAAGTAGCTGAATACTACACGACGCGAGTGAGTGGTGTCCTCCTTTGCGCGAGTTACCAGAGGCTCAACAAACTGACGCAGAGCTTTTGCCTTTGCAACAGTTGTCTCGATACGCTTGTGCAGGATGAGCGACGATGCCATATTCGACATCAAAGCCTTGCGGTGGCTGCTCTGTCTGCCAAGGTGATTAAAATTTTTATTGTGTCTCATTTAATTAATCTTTATCAAGTTTGTAGATAGATACGTCCATTCCGAAGTGGAGATTGAGCGATGCCAGCAGGTCGTCGAGCTCGGTCAGCGACTTCTTACCGAAGTTGCGGAATTTGAGCAGGTCGTTGCGGTTGTAGCGAACCAGATCACCTACGGTATCAACCTCAGCAGCCTTCAAGCAGTTCAAAGCGCGAACGCTCAGATCCTGATCCGAAAGCTTGGTTTTGAGGAGCTGGCGCATATGCAGTACATCCTCATCAAACTCCTCTGCACCACCGTTCTCCTCCATATTGAGAGTAATCTTCTCATCCGAGAACAGCATAAAGTGCTGGATCAAAATCTTGGCAGCCTCCTTCAACGCATCCTTCGGGTGGATCGAGCCGTCGGTGGTAATCTCCAAATTCAGTTTTTCGTAGTCAGTCTTCTGCTCGACACGATAGTTCTCGATAGAATACTTGACGTTTTTGATCGGTGTGTGTATCGAATCGATAGGCAACAGTCCGAACTCTGCGTCCTCAGGACGATTCTCGTCGGCGGGCACATAACCGCGGCCTTTACCAATCGTCAGGTCGATCTGCATCTTCGTACCGGGCGACAGACGGCAGATCACCAGATCGGGATTCAACACTTTGAAGAACGAAAGGAAGTTCGAGATGTAACCTGCGGTCAGCTCGGTTACGCCGGCAACATTGATCGAAACCTTCTCGGTCTCCTCGTTGTCAACCGTACGAACAAAGCGAACCTGCTTCAAGTTCAGGATCACATCAATCATTCCCTCCATCACACCGGGGATAGCGGCAAACTCGTGATCGACACCGGCTACCTTTACGGTCGTAATTGCATAACCCTCCAACGAAGAGAGCAGAATTCGACGCAAAGCGTTACCGATGGTCATACCGAATCCGGGCTCCAACGGACGGAACTCAAACTTTCCGAAGTTAGAGGTAGATTCGAGCATAATCACCTTTTCAGGCTTTTGGAATGCTAATATTGCCATAATTTTTATTCGGTTAATTAGTTACTATTTCGAGTACAGATCGACGATCAGCTGCTCCTTGATGTTCTCAGGAATCTCCTCACGTTCGGGCTTCTGAAGGAACTTACCCGACATCGAAGCGTCATCCCACTCCAACCAAGAGTAGCGGCTCTTGCGACCACCAGCCAAAGAGTCGGTGATAACCTCCAAACTCTTCGACTTCTCTCGAACAGCAACTACATCACCTGCACGCAGGCTGTACGAAGGAATGTTTACCACGTTGCCATTTACGCAGATGTGGCGGTGGCTCACCAACTGACGTGCTGCTGCACGGGTGGGAGCGATACCCAAACGGTAAACAACATTGTCGAGGCGGCACTCCAACAGTTTCAACAGGTTCTCACCGGTGATACCCTCCAAACGAGCTGCGTTCTGGTAGGTACGTACAAACTGCTTCTCCAATACGCCATAGGTGCACTTAGCCTTCTGCTTCTCGCTCAACTGAATACCATACTCCGAGGTCTTCTTACGCTTGCGAGCAAGGCCGTGCTGTCCGGGAGGATAGTTCTTCTTTTCAAGGACTCTATCCGTTCCGTAAATAGCTTCGCCAAATTTACGGGCGATTTTGCTTTTAGGGCCAATATATCTTGCCATTGTTTTTTACTTTTTACTTCGTTGTTTTCTTGTCTGTTAAATAGTTTATGCTTTTCGCTTGTGCGTGGGCGTGTCCGACTAATTAGACACGACGACGGTTGGGCGGGCGGCAGCCGTTGTGGGGCAGCGGAGTAACGTCGATAATCTCCATTACCTCGATACCTGCGCCGTGGATAGTACGGATAGCCGACTCACGACCTGCACCGGGACCCTTTACATAAACCTTAACTTTACGCAGACCCAAATCATAAGCAACCTTTGCGCAATCCGCAGCGGCTGTCTGAGCTGCATAGGGAGTATTCTTTTTCGAACCGCGGAAACCCATCTTACCAGCCGACGACCAGCTGATAACTTCGCCTACTTCGTTGGTGAGGGTTACAATCACGTTGTTGAAAGTCGAGTGAACGTAAGCAGCACCCAGTGCGCCAACCTTAACGACCTTCTTCTTAACAGTTCCAGTCTTCTTTGCCATAACTCTCTAAAATTACTTAGTTGCCTTTTTCTTGTTAGCGACAGTCTTCTTCTTGCCCTTACGGGTACGTGCGTTGTTCTTGGTGCTCTGACCGCGAACGGGCAGACCCAGACGATGACGGATACCACGGTAGCAACCGATGTCCATCAGTCGTTTAATGTTGAGCTGTACGATCGAGCGGCACTCGCCCTCGACCTTAATACCGCTAGTAGCGATGATGTTACGGATAGCACCGACCTGCTCGTCAGTCCAATCCTGTACTTTGAGGTCGTGGCTGATGCCTGCCTCATCGAGAATCTTGCGAGCGGTGCTACGACCGATACCGTAGATATAGGTCAGACCGATCACGCCTCTCTTATTTTTTGGTAAATCTACACCGACTATACGTGCCATAAATTTCTTTTTTCGTTTTTAATTGGTTGAAACATTACCCTTGGCGCATTTTGAATTTAGGATTCTTCTTGCAGATCACGTAGAGCTTGCCCTTACGCTTAACGATCTTGCAATCCTCGCTTCTCTTTTTGATTGATGCCTTGACTTTCATTTTTCAGCAATCTTTGATTATTTGTACCTAAAGGATATACGACCCTTACTCAAATCGTACGGGGTCATTTCCACTTTAACTTTATCTCCGGGCAGGATTTTGATATAATGCTGTCGCATCTTGCCTGAGATGTGGGCAGTGATAACGTGGCCGTTATCCAGCTCTACGCGGAACATTGCATTCGACAATGCCTCGATTACTGAGCCGTCCCTTTCAATAGCAGTCTGTTTTGCCATAGAGTTTTTTACTTGTTAAGTGCTTTTTCGATTACACTAAAATCGGTAAGTACGTCGGGGCCATCTTTGGTTATTGCCACGGCAAACTCGAAGTGTGCCGATGGCTTGCGGTCGCGAGTGCGTACGGTCCAACCGTCGCGCTCAAATACAACCTGCTTGGTGCCCATGTTAATCATCGGTTCGATGCAGATAACCATACCTGCTTTGAGCAGCGGGCCTCTGCCGCGTGCGCCGTAGTTGGGGACTTCGGGATCTTCGTGCATTTTTCGACCCAGGCCGTGTCCCACCAATTCGCGCACTACCGAGTAACCGGCTTTTTCGGCGCAGTACTGCACGGCTGCCGAGATGTCGCCTACGCGATTGCCCGGACGAGCCTGCTCGGTACCCTTATAAAGAGCTTCTTTGGTTGTGTCCAGTAATGCTCGGACTTCGGGAGCGATCTCTCCCACCGCAAACGTATATGCGGAATCACCAACAAACCCCTTCATAAACGTACCGCAATCTACCGATACGATGTCGCCCTCTTTCAGGGCGTAATCCGACGGGATACCGTGTACAACGTTTTCATTAACCGAAACGCAGAGCGATGCGGGGTAACCGTTGTACCCAAGGAAAGCAGGAACTGCTCCGTGAGAACGGATAAACTCCTCGGCGATGCGATCAAGTTCCTTCGTGGTAACACCCGGCGCGATGTGGCGACCCACCTCGGCCAGCGTTGCACTCACAAGAAGGTTATTCTCGCGGAGCAGCTCTATCTCTTCCTCTGATTTAAGGTAAATCATCTTTCCTTATTTCAAGAACTCTTTGTGAGATTAGTTGCGACCCTGAATTCGGCCGGTCTTCATCAGACCGTCGTAACGACGCATCAGCAACTGACTCTCGATCTGCTTGAGAGTGTCGAGGATCACACCTACCATAATCAACAGCGAGGTACCGCCGTAGAAGTAGGCAAACTCCTGGTTGATGTTCAAGAACTTCATTGCCAGAGCGGGCAGGATTGCCACGATAGCCAGGAAGAACGAACCGGGGAGAGTGATTCTCGTCATAATGGTGTCGATATACTCAACGGTCTTCTTACCGGGCTTAACACCGGGGATGAAGCCACCGTTGCGCTTCATATCTTCAGCCATATTGACCGGGTTTACTACAAGTGCAGTGTAGAAGAAGGTAAATGCGATCACCAACACTGCAAAAGTGAAGTTGTACCAGAATCCCTGGTATGCAAATGCAGCGGCGAAGTTGGGAGCGATCTTAACGAACAGCATCGGAACGAACATCAACGCCTGTGCGAAGATGATAGGCATTACGTTTGCTGCGTTGATCTTCAAGGGGATGTACTGACGTACACCGCCATACTGCTTGTTACCTACGATACGCTTGGCATACTGCACGGGGATCTTGCGAACTGCCTGAACCAGTGCGATGGTTGCCATAAATACGAAGTAGAGCAGTGCCAACTCGACGATGAACATAATCATACCACCAGTTGCCTCGGTAAAACGAGTGTTGAACTCGGCGATCAATGCGTGGGGCAGACGAGCAACGATACCGATCATAATGATCAGCGAAATACCGTTACCGATACCGCGATCGGTGATCTTCTCGCCCAGCCACATAATGAACATTGTGCCTGCGATCAAAACCAGAGTTGCGAAGGCAACGAACTGGAAGGTATTACCGTATACGAACGATTCGGGTACCTGTCGATAGAGATTGGCAACGTAGGTGGGGCCCTGCAACAGCAGAACTGCGATCGTCAGAACGCGGGTCCACTGGTTGAGCTTACGACGGCCGCTTTCGCCCTCCTTCTGCATCTTCTGGAAGTAGGGAACGACCATACCCATCAACTGGATGACAATCGATGCGGTGATATAGGGCATAACACCAAGTGCGAGAACCGAAGCATTGCTGAATGCACCACCGGTGAAGATGTTCAACAGACCCAGCAGGCCGTTGCCCTCCACCTGGTCAGCAATACCCGAACCTGCTCCCAACGCGTTGGGGTTGATACCGGGGATCACCACGAAGCTACCAAGACGGTAAACCAAAAGAAGGCCAAGGGTATAGATGATACGCTTGCGCAGATCTTCGATTTTCCAGATATTCTTGATAGTCTCGACAAACTTCTTGTTGAACATCAGACCGGCAACGACCAGAGCGATGATCACAAGAAATATGAATAATTCTTTCATAACGGTGCGAGTTTATTAAAGAGTTTCTTTGATTAGAGCTTCGCAACCGAACCACCCTGAGCCTCGATAGCTGCTGCTGCGCTCTTCGAGAATGCGTGAGCAGTTACATTGAGAGCCTTGCTTACGGTACCGTTACCCAGAATTTTAACTTTGTCGTTGTTCGACACGAAACCTGCCTCGATCAGAGTTGCTACGCTGATCTCGGTGAGATTCTTCTTCTCGGCCAACTCCTCGATTACCGACAAGTTGATTGCCTTGAACTCTACTCTCTTCAAGTTAGTGAAACCGAACTTAGGCAGACGGCGCTGCAAAGGCATCTGACCGCCCTCGAAGCCCAACTTACGCGAGTAACCCGAACGCGACTGTGCGCCCTTATGACCGCGAGTCGAAGTACCGCCGTGGCCCGAACCCTGACCGCGACCGATTCGCTTCTGGTGATGTGTTGCACCCTTTGCGGGTTTCAATTCATTAAGATTCATCTTCTTAAAATCTTTTTTTGTTCTTACTTAACTTCTTCGACCTTGACCAAGTGCTTAACGCGCTCCAACATACCCAGAATGATAGCCGAGTCGCTGTGCTCTACGGTCTGATTGATTTTGCGCAGACCGAGTGCTGCAAGGTTCTTGCGCTGGATGTCCGAACAACCGATCTGGCTGCGAACCTGAGTGATCTTCAATTTTGCCATAATACTCAATCAGATTAACCGTTAAACACTTTTTTCATCGAGATACCGCGAACCTGTGCTACGCTGTATGCGTCGCGCAACTCCAACAGTGCATTTACAGTTGCCTTTACCAAGTTGTGGGGGTTCGACGAGCCCTTGCTCTTTGCAAGTACGTTCTTAACACCTACCGACTCCAATACGGCACGCATTGCACCACCGGCGATAATACCGGTACCGGGAGCTGCCGGACGGATCATAACCTCCGAACCGCCGAAGCGCATCTCCTGCTTGTGAGGAATAGTACCATTGATGATGGGTACATTCACCAGATTCTTCTTTGCATCCTCTACGCCCTTAGCAATAGCAGCCTGTACTTCGCTTGCCTTACCCAGACCGTAGCCTACAACGCCGTTCTCGTTACCAACAACTACGATAGCCGAGAAGCTGAAGGTACGACCACCTTTGGTTACCTTCGTTACGCGCTGAATGCTTACCAAACGATCCTTCAACTCCAAATCGCTGGTTCTTACTTTCTTTACATTAGTATTTGCCATAATCGCTTAGAATTTAAGACCGCCTTCGCGCGCTGCGTCGGCCAACATTTTTACTCTACCGTGATACAGGTAACCGTTACGGTCGAACGATACGGTCGAGATACCCTTCTCTGCTGCACGCTCTGCTGCGAGCTTACCTACCAGAGCAGCTACCTCCGACTTATTCTTACCTGCAACGTCTGCGATCTCCTTCGACGAGGCTGCTGCCAAAGTAACACCGCGAACGTCATCAATGAACTGTACATAGATCTGCTTGTTGCTGCGGAATACAGTCATACGAGGCTGCTCGGCAGTACCGC
>CALBQR010000026.1 GCA_937899895.1 uncultured Alistipes sp. | reverse complement strand
GGACGAAAAGAACACGAGTTACCTTTGCCTGTGGTTTGGTGAACTCGGCTACGAAATAATGATATATTTTTTCTTAATAATCTTTACTTTTTGAATTATCGTGATATTTATTAATAAAAAAGATTTTATATGGCAAGATGTCAATGTAAATCACGATTAAAACCTGTAAGTGTTCGAGATTATACTCGTTTTCGCAGAGGCATATGGGAATATGTTAGGACGCATTGCAGGAAACTTCCAAGGAGAAGTTGATTGTGGCATTTGTCAACGAGGTGCTCATAAATCGTTGAATAGAAAAAGGGGCGGTTCTAATTAACCGCCTTCTCTACTATAGATATGATAGTTTTTACTAGTACGCACTAATAATTGGAGAAAAAATCGTATCTTTGCACTTAGAAAAGAGTTATTTGAAAAGCATGAGGAATATAGTGTAATAAAACAAGTTAGCAATTTCTTATCCATTGCCCATTCTCATGCAAGTTCTTCTTAATGGTTTGATACTCAAAGAATCTTAATCAAACTACATCAAATATACGAATTTTTCCGAATACTCTTATTCGCCACACATATATTCATAAAAAACGACCGCCACTCTTTCGAGCGACGGTCGGTCATTATTTCGTCGAGCAACGATTAGTTACCCAGTGCGAAACGCTTGTAAGCAATTACGGTAGCCTCCTTATCAGCCTCCTTAATGTACTCTGCAATGGTCTTCTTCTCACCAACGAGCTGCTGGTTCAAGAGAGTATTCTCCTCGAAGAACTTGCGCATCTTACCCTCAGCGATCTTCTCCAAAATTGCATCGGGCTTGTTTGCGTTCTTGGGATCCTGCTTCATCTGCTCCAAAGCGATAGCCTTCTCCTTCTCAACGATCTCTGCGGGGCAGTCGTTCTCGTCGATCGAGATGGGAGCCATTGCAGTTGCCTGCATTGCTACGGTGTGAGCAACTGCTTCGGGAACCTCCTTATTGAAACCAAGTACGGTACCGAGCTTCTTGTTGAAGTGAACGTAAGCGTTGCAGTAGGGAGCCTCGATGCGGCCATAGTATGCCAACTCAACCTTCTCACCGGTCTGACCCGACTTCTCGGTTACCATCTCCTCTACGGTGCGACCCTCCTCGTTCTTAACTGCCATCAGAGCCTGCTGATCAGCAACATCGTTAGCTACTGCCAGCGCGAGAATAGCCTCTGCCGACGCACTGAACTCGCTGTTAGCTGCTACGAAGTCGGTCTCGCAAGCCAAGCACAGAAGATATGCCTTCTCGCCAACGATCTTCGATACAACAACACCTTCGGTAGCGGTACGGTCAGCACGCTTGCTAACTACCAGCTTACCCTTCTCGCGGATAATATCCTTTGCGCGCTCGAAATCACCCTCTGCCTCGATGAGAGCCTTCTTGCAATCCATCATACCGGCACCGGTCATTTTACGGAGCGTCATTACATCTGCTGCTTTGATTTCCATAGTGGTAAAATCTTTTTCGGTTAAAAACTGTGTTTAATTACTCGGCAGCCTGCTCGGTTGCAGCAACTACTTCAGCAACCTCAGCCTCGATATTCTCCTTTACGGCCTTCTTTACGCGGGGCTTTGCCTCTTTCTTGCCTTCGTTCTTAGCCTCGGCCTCAGCAGCCTCCTTCTCTTTTTCGAGCTTGCGCTCCTCAGCACCCTCAGCGATTGCTGCGCACATTGCATCAAGAACTACGGCGATCGACTTCATAGCGTCGTCATTTGCAGGGATAACGTAATCGATGTCGGTTGGATCACAACAAGTATCAACCATTGCAAATACGGGAATGTTCAGACGCTTTGCCTCCTTAACTGCGTTTGCCTCCTTCTGTACGTCAACAACGAACAGAGCTGCGGGCAGACGAGTCAGGTCAGCGATCGAACCGAGGTTCTTCTCCAA
The DNA here is from genome assembly GCA_937899895.1 of uncultured Alistipes sp. Lineage (GTDB taxonomy): Bacteria > Bacteroidota > Bacteroidia > Bacteroidales > Rikenellaceae > Alistipes. The sequence goes on along the minus strand of CALBQR010000026.1, from coordinate 11,084 downwards.
CTTTGCACGCTGACGCGAAATCTGGAGCTTCTCTCGTTTTGAGAAATTGTCGAAAGTACCGTCGTTAGTCATACGATCGATCGTCGACATCTTCTTAACGGCCTTACGTATAGTGGGGAAGTTTGTAAGCATACCGCCCGGCCAGCGCTCGGTAACGTAGGGCATACCTACTGCCTGTACCTTCTCGGCAACTACTTCTTTTGCTTGTTTCTTGGTAGCTACGAACAATACGCGGCGACCGCTCTTTGCGATCTGCTTCAACGCTGCTGCAGCCTCATCGATTTTGAGCACGGTCTTGTGCAGGTCGATGATGTGGATGCCGTTCTTCTCCATAAAGATATAGGGAGCCATTTTGGGGTTCCACTTTCTTTTGAGATGGCCGAAATGAACTCCGGCATCCAATAAGGTATTGAAATCTGTTCTTGACATTGTTTCAAATGTTTGTTTTTTGTTTTTGTTCTCTGTTCTTCAACCGACGAGTAGTGTTCCTTGAACAATCCCTTCGGTTTTCCGCGATCAGGCAATTCTGCGGTAATGCGCTCTATGCGGCAGTCTGCAAAATTTGAACCTCGATCGTGCTGCCAATTCGGACGCGAATATTAACGCTTGCTGAACTGGAACTTCGCGCGTGCACTCGGCTGACCGGGCTTCTTACGCTCAACTTCGCGAGGATCACGCGTCATAAAGCCGTTCTTCTTCAAAACGGGACGCATCTCGGCGTCGATCTGGCACAATGCGCGAGCAATGCCCAAACGAGCTGCCTCTGCCTGGCCCTTGATACCACCACCGTCGAGGTTGATCGTGATGTCGTAGCTCTCAGCAGTGTTGGTAACCAACAGCGGCTGCTTTACTACGAAACGAAGAATCTCCAACGGGAAGTAAGTCTCAAGCGACTTCTTGTTGATTGTGATGTTGCCCTGACCGGGTTTAACGTAAACGCGAGCCACAGCGGCCTTACGGCGTCCTACGGTGTTTACAACTTCCATAATCTTTACTTAATCTCGTTTAATTTGATTGTTTTGGGGTTCTGTGCTGCGTGGGGATGCTCCTCACCTGCATAAACCTTCAAGTTCTTCAAGAGAGCCTCACCCAGACGGTTCTTGGGCAACATACCCTTAACTGCCTTCTCGATTACGAAGGTAGGCTTTCTCTTCAAATACTCAGCCGGAGTGGCGAAACGCTGACCACCGGGGTAACCCGTGTGGCGCACATAGACCTTTTCGGTCATCTTCTTGCCGGTAAGCTTAACCTTGTCGGCGTTGATAACGATAACATTATCACCGCAATCAACGTGGGGGGTAAAGCTCGGCTTGTTCTTGCCACGCAGGATCTTCGCGATCTGCGATGCAAGACGTCCCAATACCTCGCCGTTAGCGTCGATCAGCACCCACTCCTTCTGTGCTGTCGCTGCATTCACCGAGATAGTCTTGTAGCTTAATGAATCCACTTGTTTTACGTTTTAATTAATACTTGTTTAATTGATCCAAACCCATTATTATGGGCGTGCAAAGGTAGTGATTATTTTTTAATAAAAAAAATGCGCGCTATTTTTTTCACATTTTCACCGTTTTATGCGCATTTTGAGGCTCTAAAAACACAAAAAATCGGTCGAAACCCGAAGATTTCGACCGACTTTCTATAATTAATAAGGTATCGCTACCCTATTTTGTAGGCTTTTGCTACTCCTTATCTGCAACGCAACGTACGGGGCTTGCGTCAGCGCGAGCACCACCTGCGTTAGCCGATACGAAACAAGTACCAGCATAAGCGGGGCTCATAAAGTTCAAGCAAGCGGTTGCCATCTTGCTTTCAGCCTGCGAAGCAATGCTACTCTTGTAAATCGAGTTCGACCAATAAACGCCCGAATGACCAATGCCTGTACCATAGAGTGCTGCATAAGCACCATACCAGCGCGATGCTGCGGGGAAGAAGGTAGTGGTGTTACCCGATACGGTCATATAGTAACCGCAGTTATAGTCGTTGGTATCAACTACGCCATCACCGTTACGGTCAGCAACAGCGGTGCTTGCATAGTTACCGATAACAGCTGCACCGGTCGAAGTGAACTTCGAGAAGGCCATAATGGGAGGTACGCGCCAGCCTGCGGGGCAGGGGTCATACATCGACTTCTCGCCCAAGTTCTCATACTTCAACGAACCCTGCTCGCGGTAGTTACCATCGGGGTTGCCCCACAGAGCATCGTCCGAAGTCGAGCACCAGTCTGCATAATCAACGCCATAGGGCGAGATGAAGGTTGCGGGGTTATTAATTGCAAACTCAACCGACTGGGGAGTCATTACTGCGTCGAACTCACCCTCCTCACCGTCGATATCGTAGATAGGCTTAGCCAGAGTCGAAGTGTTACCGGTCAGCGTAGGTGCACCAGTGAAAGGATCCTTACGGCCCCACTGATATGCCAAACCGAATGCGTTAACATCAGCTGCTGCTGCGGTGGTTGCACCCAAGTTCATATTCATAACATTGAAACCGGTGATCATAGGCAATGACTCGATCTGCTGTTCGGGAACCCAGATATGCCAGCTCCACAAAGCCTTATCGTTGCCATCTGCGCCATAAGCATAAACAACAGCATTACCATAAACGCCCTCTGCTACTGCGAAACGAACCTTCGAGTCAACCATACCAACCTCGGTAATCAGACCCGGAGTATCCTGCCACAACAGAGCAACACCAACAATGTTCTCAACTGCTTCACCCGAATTACCCTTGAAAGGAGCAAAGGTGTAAGCACCAGCCTCCTCGATAAGGTAGCTGTTTGCTGCCAACTCGTCAGCGATCGACTCCTGAGTCTTAGCTTTGATTCTTACCCAAGCTGCGGGAGCGTAATCAGCGTCCGAAGTTGCGGGGCGAACCCTAACGTGGTAAACGCCCTCAGCCAGGCCGGTAAACTCCTTCTGCAAGCCATTAACCCTCTCGATTGTCGACGAAGTAGCCAGAGCAACCTCGTAGTATTCAGCGCCCTCAGCAGCGTTCCACGAAACAACGAACGAAGACTCGGTCTGATTCGATACGCTCAAAGTGATATCACCCAGCGTGAATGCAGTATTCAGAGTAAATGCGGTCTCATACCAAGGCGAATCAGCGAAACTCTTCGACGAATCAACAGCCTTGATTTTGAGGGTATGGCTCGAACCATAACGCAGACCGTCAATGGTCAAAGCGGTAGCAGTAGTAGCCTGCTCTGCACCACCATCAAAAACATAAACATAGCCATCAGCATTAGCAACTTCCTTCCAAGTTACATTAACTGACTCCGAACGATAAACGACATTTACATCGGGTGAATTCAGAGCGTTAATCTTAACCTCCTCATCATCCGAGCAAGCGATCATCGAAACCGACATTGCAGCGATGAATGCTACCGACAGCAGATTCATCACACGGCGAATAGTTTGTTTCATAAGTTATAAATTTTAAGTGAGTTAAATAATTTTCACGGATAATGGCGTGCACAACTCGCCATAAATCAGTCATAAGCATTAGTGCAAATATAGCGAAAAATTGTTAACTCACAACGCATTTAACGCATTTTTATAACGCCAAATTTGCAACTTAACCGCCCTCTGGGCAATAATTAGGCAGTCAAAATATTTGTTTTTCAGAGCATAATGCAATATATTTGTTGGCTGATTTCGGGCGACTGAATTATCGTCGATAAACAACAAAAAAGAACAGCCACGTACCCAATGAGACCAATGACTCGCGAAATATGGCGACTGACGATTCCGAATATCGTGTCGAATGTTACCGTACCGCTTTTAGGTATGGCCGATATGGCTATTGCGGGACGTTTGGGCGACTCGACCGCCACAATCGGGGCGTTGGCAATCGGCACGACGATCTTCAATTTCATCTATTGGAACTGTTCGTTTCTGCGTATGGGCACAAGCGGACTGACGGCACAGGCCTTCGGTGCAGGACGCAAGGAGGAGTGCGCCAATCTGCTGGTGCGCGGTGTGGTTGTGGCGGTGGCTCTGGCAATTGTGCTCATTGCGTTGCAACACCCCGTTGGTGAATTCGCTATTTGGCTGATGAATGGCAACGATCTGGTGCGTCGCTACTTCTTTGCACGTATCTGGGCGGTGCCTGCGGCGATTTCGCTCTTTGCGCTCAATGGGTGGTTTATCGGTATGCAGAACTCTTCGACCCCGATGTTGATCGCGCTGGCGCAAAATGTAATTAATATCGCGTTCAGCATTTGGTTTGCCTTCGGATTGGATATGGGTTTGGAGGGCGTTGCGTGGGGTACGGTCGTGGCACAATATAGCGGTGTGGTGCTGGCTGTGGTGGCTATCGTGCGACGCTATCGCGATGTGGTGCGCTTGGCGTGCTGGCGCAGTGCGCTCCGACTGCAAGCTATGGGGCGTTTCTTTACGGTCAATCGAGATATTTTTATTCGCTCGTTCTGCTTGTGCGTGGCCTACTCGTTCTTTACGGCTGCGGGAGCACGTATGGGCGACCCAACTATTCTTGCAGTCAATTCGTTAATGATGCAACTCTTCTCGTTGTTCTCGTATATGAGCGACGGTGTGGCTTACGCTGCCGAGGCACTGACGGGCCGTTTCGTAGGCGCGCGCGACGCCGATTCGCTGAGCGACGCTGCGGGTCGAATGTTCCGTATCAGCTTGGTGATCGCACTCGCCTATGTTGCGGTTTATACGGTCGGCTGGGAGTGGTTGTTGGGGCTGTTCGTCGATGGCGACCCGAACGAAACCGCCGCAATTATGGCTACGGCAGCACGCTATCGAGTGTGGGTTATCCTCTCGCCGTTAGTCGGCTTTGCACCCTTCCTGATGGACGGCATTATGATCGGCGCAACGATGACACGCATACTTCGCAACTCGATGGTCTGCGCCTTGGCACTCTACTTTGCAATCTTCTTCTCACTGCGTGGCGTGTGGGGCAACGACGCTCTGTGGTTGGCATTTCTGCTGTTTATGGTTGCCCGTGGCGTTCTTCAATACCTAATGGCGGGCGGTATCCGAGGCATAATCCCTCGCGCCGAACAACTATAATATATAGGTATATCCACGCAAAATAGTTTTATTACATTTTTTCTGCATTTTTTTGGCGAAAAATTTGCAGGGGGGGGGAATTTTGTACCTTTGCAGTGGGTCAAAAAATATTATTTTATTTGTATAGGATAATACTTTCGAGGCTCAAAACGTTAAACAATAAACATATCAACAATCCTAAAATTTACAGCATTATGAAGAAACTAATCACTTTGGCCGTAATGCTATTGCTCGCAGCGAGCGCATCGGCACAAACTAACGTCGAAAAAAACAAAAAGCCCAAAGGTCCGTTCTCGTTTGGTATTGGTTATGACTACGCAATTTTTGCAGCCACAACCATCGAAAACGACCATATCGGCAAACAGAAAGTTAAAGACGCATACCTCGATATGCATATGCTGACCCTTAATTTCGACTATGCCGTTACTCCGCGTTGGACAACGGGTATCGTTACGGGTTACACAGGCTATGGCATTCCCCTGCTTTTTGAGGCTAAACACTTTTGGAGTAGCAACGTAAATAGCAGTCGTTGGCTCACTTACGCAAACGTGGGTGTCAATTTCAGTGGCCCCGACAAAATTCACGTCGGTATGCAGGGCGGTATCGGTGGCGGTTACCGATTCCACATCGCACCGCGTTTCAAAATCGACCTCACGGTTGGATACAACTTCTTGCAGAAACACGGAGAGGTTATAGTGCCCCATAGTGATTATTCTATGATTCAAAACGCGAAATACAACGGACACGCATTTACGTTTGGCGTAGGTTTCTCGTTCTAAATAGGCTCGCGCATACAAAGTTTGAGGGTCGCCCTTTGGTGGGGCGACCCTCGATTGTTATACTCTGTTTGCTACCGATAGGTTACTCGTAAAGTCCCGATTTGAGCATCGCAACCTCCTGCGGCGTCAGGAAACGCCACTGGCCACGCTTCAAATTCTTCTTCGTCAAGCCTGCAAACAGCACGCGGTCAAGCTTGGTTACCATATAACCCAAATGCTCAAAAATGCGGCGCACAATACGGTTACGGCCCGAATGGATCTCGATACCGACCTCCTTCTTGCTCTCGCCTACATAGCTGACCTCATCGGCCTGAATAAAGCCATCTTCGAGCGTAATACCCTCGACAATCTGCTCCATATCGGCCTTGGTAAGAGGCTTATCCAGAGTTACTTGATAGACCTTGCGCTTCTCATACGAGGGGTGGGTCAATGCCTTGGTCAAATCACCGTCGTTGGTCAAAAGCAACACGCCCAGCGAGTTCTTATCCAAACGACCTACGGGGTAGATACGCTCGGCGCAAGCACCCTTGACGATATCCATAACCGTTTTGGCAGCGTGCTCGTCTTCAACCGTCGTTACAAAACCCTTCGGCTTATTCATCAGGATATAGACCTTCTTCTCGCTCACCACGCGGCTCTCATTAACACAAACCTCATCGGTTGGCTGCACCTTCGTACCCATCTCGGTAACAACTACGCCATTGACCGTAACCTTGCCATCGGCAATCAGCTCATCAGCCTCACGGCGCGAACACAAACCCGACTGGGCAATATAGCGATTCAGACGAATCTCGCCCTCCTGCTGGGGTGCAGCAAAACGAGGATACGATTCGGGAATCTCTCCTGCACTATATGCCGTCTTGGTGCGAACCGTGCGCTTATTAAACGAACGCTCCTCACCATTTCGCTGGCGGAAACCCTCCTCCGAACGCTGGCGGAAGCCGCCCTGCTCATCGCGCTGACGATAGCCACCCTGACGCTCCTCACGATTGAACGAACGGCGTTCGCCTTCGTGGTTGAAATCGCGCTTGAACGAACGATGTTCGCCGCTGTGATTATGGTCGCGGTTAAAACTACGGTGCTCACCATCGCGATTGAAAGTGCGGTGCTGACGCTCGCCGTCGTGATTGAACTGGCGACGAGGACGCTCCTCACCCGACTGCTCCGAACGGAACGAATTATATGAACGATACTCCGAGCGACTATTTTCGCGCGTGTTATCGCGATTGAAATCACGATTATAGTCGCGGTTGAACGAACGCTGCTCACCATCGCGGTTGAAAGTGCGGTGCTGACGCTCGCCATCGCGATTGAACTGACGACGGGGACGCTCCTCATCATTGCGCTCACTCTGGAACATCGGACGATTATCGCGTGTAAAATTGGGGTTATAAGATGCACGAGTACGATTCTCCTCCGACTGGCGGGGAGTGCGATCGCTGTTATACGAACGCTTGAAATTGTTGCGCTCATCGCGGTTGAAGGTGCGGCCCTCACGGTCAGCACGATCACTATTCTCTCGACGCGAAACAGGCTCTACTCGTACCGCACTTGTGGTGCGAACGCGCTTGTCGCGTGCAAATTTCTGGTAGGTGGGGGCGTCAGTCGCGACGTGCTGCCCACCCTTTTTCTCATCGAAATTACTCATTGAATGAAATATATCTTTATTCGGGGTCAAAGATACGGCTTTTTTTCTTATATTTGTACGCCCTTTGGGCTTCAATGTGCAATAATTTATCAAATATGAAGTATAATTTCGACTCCGTTCCTTGTCGTAAAGGAACCGCTTGTATCAAATTCGACGAAAACCAAAGCGTCTTCGGTCGCGACGATATTATCTCGATGTGGATTGCCGATATGGATTTCGAGGTAATGCCCGAAATCACCGAGGCAGTGATTCGTCGTGCTAATCATAAGGTCTATGGCTACGGAATACGTCCCGAAAGCTATTTCGACGCTATCGTCAGCTGGCAGCAGCGTCGCCACAACTGGAAGGTCGAGAGCGAGTGGCTCGGTTTCTCGCCCGGTGTGGTGGCGGGCTTTGCATTCGCTATTCGCGCACTGACCAATGAGGGCGACGGTGTAGTGATCCAACCCCCTGTATATCCGCCCTTTGCAGATATGATCAACCAAAACAACCGCCGACTGATCAACAATCCGATGAAGATCGTCGATGGCCGTTTCGAAATCGACTTCGAGGACCTCGATCGCAAGTTGGAGGGCGCAAAGGCTCTGCTCTTCTGCTCGCCCCACAACCCGACGGGTCGCGTCTTCTCGGAGGAGGAGTTGCTGCGTGTGGGTGAGTTGTGCCGCAAGCACAACGTGAAGATCATCTCTGACGAGATTCACGCCGATCTGATCATTAAGCCCAACGAGTTCCGTAGCATCGCATCGCTCAACGACGATCTGGCACACCGCACAATCACGCTGACCGCACCGAGCAAGACATTCAACATCGCAGGTTTGGCTACCTCGGTTACAATCATTCCCGACGAAAAGTTGCGTACAGCGTTCAATGCCGAGTGCGACCGCACACACGCAGGTGGTGGCAACATCTTCGGCACGGCGGCTCTCGAAGTGGCTTACAACGAGGGTGAGCAGTGGTTAGACGAGGTGATGGAGTACATTGCGGGCAACATCGACTACGTCGGTAAGTTCCTCGAAGAGAACTGTCCCAAGATCCGCCACTACAAGCAGCAGGGTACGTTCTTGATGTGGCTCGATTGCCGCGAGATGGGCTTGGAGCACAAGGCAATGCTCGACTTCTGGACCAATGAGGCTCGTATCGGCGCAAACGACGGTGCAACCTTCGGTGAGGAGGGTCGCGGCTTTGTTCGTCTGAACATTGGAACATCGCGCGCAGTGCTCGAACAGGCAATGGCGCAACTGAAAGAGGCTTACGAAAAGTTGTAAATCAAAATAAAAGCGTATCTTTGCGCGCAGAAACAAAACGAAAAAGATATGTTTGAAAACTTAACAGATAAACTCGAACGCTCATTTAAGATCCTTAAAGGTGAGGGTCGCATTACCGAGATCAACGTGGCCGAAACGGTCAAAGAGATTCGCCGCGCGTTGATTGATGCCGACGTTAACTACAAGGTAGCCAAGGCGTTCACCGACCAAGTGAAACAAAAGGCACTCGGTCAGGACGTATTGAAATCGGTTAAGCCCGGTCAGATGATGACCAAGATCGTACGCGACGAATTGGCAGCCCTGATGGGTGGTACAGCAACCGACATTCGATTGGAGGGCACGCCCGCAGTGATCTTGATTGCAGGTTTGCAGGGTTCGGGTAAGACAACTTTCTCTGGTAAATTGGCATCGATGCTGCGCACCAAGCGTAACCGCTCGGTGTTGCTCGTTGCGGGCGACGTATATCGTCCTGCGGCTATCGACCAGTTGAAGATTCTCGGTCAGCAGGTTGGCGTAGAGGTTTATACCGAAGAGGGCAACAAAAATCCCGTTGAAATTGCACAGAACGCTATCCGCTATGCGCGTAGCAAGACCATCAATACGGTGATTGTCGATACGGCAGGTCGTCTGGCAGTCGATGAGCAGATGATGCAGGAGATCGAGGCGGTGAAGGCTGCGACGAATCCTTGCGAGACGCTGTTCGTGGTCGATTCAATGACGGGTCAGGACGCCGTGAATACCGCACGTGAGTTCAATGAGCGTCTGGATTTCGATGGCGTTGTATTGACCAAGCTCGATGGTGATACTCGCGGTGGTGCTGCGATCTCGATCCGCTCGGTGGTAAACAAACCTTTGAAGTTCATATCGAACGGCGAGAAGATGGACGCTTTGCAGGTCTTCTACCCCGAACGTATGGCCGACCGAATCCTCGGTATGGGCGATGTCGTTTCGCTCGTTGAGCGTGCGCAGGAGCAGTACGACGAGGAGGAGGCTCGCAAGTTGAAGAAGAAGCTCGTGAAGGATCAGTTCAACTTCAACGACTTCCTCTCGCAGATCGAGCAGATCAAAAAGATGGGTAACTTGAAAGATGTTGCCTCGATGATCCCCGGTATGGGTAAGGCGCTGAAAGATGTTGATATTCCCGACGATGCGTTCAAGCAGACTGAGGCTATCATCGGTTCGATGACCCCTGCCGAGCGCGAGAATCCGTCGATCATCAACGCCTCGCGTCGTGAGCGCATCGCCAAAGGTAGCGGCACGACGATGGCCGACGTAAATAAGCTGCTCAAACAGTTCGAGCAGACCCGCAAGATGATGAAGATGGTTGCGGGCGGTGGCTTGCAGCAGAAGATGGCACAGATGCGTCGCGGCGGCGGTTTCCGTCGATAGAGAACGAAACAAAAACGATAAAAGGGGTTGTCCGACGTGTGCGGTCGCCCCTTTTATTTAACGATAAGAACTATGCATAAATCAGGTTTTGTAAATATTATTGGCAACCCGAACGTAGGTAAATCGACATTGATGAATGCGCTCGTAGGTGAGCGTCTGTCGATCATCACCTCGAAAGCGCAGACTACACGCCACCGCATTATGGGTATTGTAAATGGCGATGATTTTCAGATAGTTTACTCGGATACGCCGGGTATTCTCAAACCCAACTACAAGCTCCAAGAGTCGATGATGCGTTTCGTGCGCGGAGCGTTGAAGGATGCCGATGTATTGCTCTATGTAACCGACACCGTCGAGCACACCGATCGCTCGGCCGAGATCCTCGACAAGGTGGCACAGAGCGATATTCCGACAATCATCGTGATCAACAAAATCGACCTGCCTGCCGCCAATCTGGAACTTTGTTATGAACAGATGGAAGAGATCCTTGCGATTCCCCGCGAAGATGCAGTCTGCTGCTCCGCAAAAGAAGGAATCGGGATCGAAGATATCCTGAAAGCAGTAATCGAGACTGTTCCTCCGCCGGAATTGAGAAAAGATGATAACGGCTTTCCAATTCTTCATATTTCAGCTTATTATAAAAAATCGGAATGTGATTTTGAATGTAATCTACACCGTGATAAGGATAGTTGATAAAATCACCTAAGGGCGTATTCGGCGTTGCATACACGTCCGAAAGGAGCTCGCAAAACTTCGGTGTCTGCTGATAGCTTACCTCTTGCAATCCGAGAAAATCGGGTAAAAACGTCAGATAGACTGCCGAGAGGATATCAATTCTCTCTTCCCACGTCTTTTTGGGAAGCTCGTCGGCACGACTGTGCAGAACGTTCGAGGTCATGATACGAATGTAGCTTTCGTCCGCCTTTTCGATATTGGCATGACCGTAACCTTTGATTTTTTCAATCCA
>CALBQR010000025.1 GCA_937899895.1 uncultured Alistipes sp. | reverse complement strand
AGGTTGTTTCGTGGTACGACAACGAGTGGGGTTACTCGAACAAGGTTCTCGACCTGATCTCGGTTATGAAGGCTTACAACAAGTAGTCTTAACCCTACCGACAAAGAAAATCCCGAACCGCTTCTGGTTCGGGATTTTTTTGTGTTTAATAGCGAACGAATCAAGCTATCGTATCACCATATCGGAAAGAGGGCAAGGCGCATCGTATCGGGAAGCAGCAAGTGCCACACTCCGCAGTCGGCGACCAAGGCTTAAAGGTTGAGATAGGCCTTCTCGATATAGCTATTGAAGCTCTCTTTATAGTTGTCGCCGACGGGGATACTCACTTTATCGTTCAGGAATACTCGCCCTTTGGCAAAGGCCTTGATATGTTTGAGATTGACAATATATGAACGATGAATTCGCATAAAGTCGCTCGCCGTAAGTATCGGCTCGATATTTTTCATACGGAGCAGCGTCGTAACAACCTCGCCCGAATTTAGGTGCAGACGCAAATATTCGCTCTCACTCTCGACATAATCTATATCGCTGATCTTAACCAGCATAACTTTATGATCAGCCTTCACCGAGATATACTCGCGATTCTCAATCGTAAGCTCGGCATCCTCCTCCGTCTCCTGCTCCGTTGCAGGGATTGTAGAGGGTTGCGCTGCCGCCGTCTGCAATAGTTCGTGGTGGTGCTTACACTTATTAGCAGCACGCAGGAAGTCCGAGAACGAGATCGGTTTCAACAGATAATCCACCGCATTGAGTTTATAACTCTCGATCGCATACTCCGAATAGGCAGTCGTGAAAACCACCATTTTATGCCCTACCAGCGAACGAACGAAATCCAAACCGTTCAAGTCGGGCATATTGATATCGACAAAGATCAGATCGACCGACTCACTCGACACGAATGCCGACGCCTCGATCGAATTGGTGAATGACCCCACAAGCTCCAAGAACGGAACTTGCGATACATATTTATTCAACTGTTTGAGAGCCAACGGCTCATCGTCGATTGTAACACACTTGATCATCGTGCAGGAATGTTTAATTCGACACTATATTGATTGGCAGTATTCTCGATTTCGAGTTGGTAACGCTTCGGGAAGAGCAGATCCAAACGCTTACGAACATTATCCAGGCCTATGCCGCCCTGCGTATTCCATTTGCTCGGATTCTTCGAGTTAGAGACGCGATAGCGCACACGATCGGCCTCGGCATTGATCTCAATCGAAATGTGAATATACGAACGGTTATTATAGCTAATACCGTGCTTAAACGCATTCTCGACAAAGACGATGAAGATCAGAGGTGGAATCTTGACCTGCGAGGGCGACTCTTCGGGTACATCAACCACTATCTCCACCGAATCGCTATATCGCAAGCGCATAAGTTGGATGTAGTGTTGCAGAAACTGAATCTCCTTTTCGAGCGATATGGCATCCTGCTCCGAGTCGTAAAGCACATAACGCATCATCTTCGACAGCTCGATCACCGTATCCTTTGCCGCCTCGGAGTCAATGTCGATCAGCGCGTGGATATTGTTGAGCGTATTCATAAAGAAGTGCGGATTGATCTGGTACTTCAAATAACTCAACTCGGCCTCCTTGATATTGTGCTTCATCTCTGCCATAGCCTGATCGTCTCGGATCGACTTGAAAATCATATTAACACCCGAATTCAGACCGCACATAAACACACCGAGCAGCATATTGACCGCCATAGGCAGATAGCTGAAAATCCACCCCTTGGTAAGCAGATCGGGTTGATTGACATCAATGTCGTTAACCGACTGATAGAGTGCAACAAGCGAGAAGACGATCACCGACAGACTAATCGTCGATAGTACATAAATCAAATAACGTTTAGCCAGCAATAATCGACGAATCAGCACGAAATTGTGAATCAAAAAGACCACGAAGTATGGCAACACAACACTCCACGCCACCTCGATACGCTGTAAATTGAATGGATCGCGTCGGAAGATCGAGCCACTCAAAATCGGTATCAGGAACACAGATGTCCACACCAAAAAGTAGAGCAGGCCCTCGGTCAGAGCCTGCTTACTGATTTTTTCGGATTGTGGTCGTGGAACTCGCATAAGCACTCCGTTTTACCACTCTCTTACTACTTGCGAATATGCTTCTTCAAGAGCTTTTTATAGTGATCAGCCATAGCCTTAAAGCCCAAGTCGGTCAGGTGTGCGCCATCAACCGAGCACTCATCATCGTTATACGATGCGCCCTCGTAGAAATAGAAATTCTTATCGCGCTTAAAGTGTTCAGCCACCTTACGCATCTCGACCGTCTTGGCCTCCAACTGACTGCGCTGTTCAAGGTTGAACTGCGAGGGCGGGAACTTATAGCTGTCGATCATAATAATCGGAGTGGTAGGATGAGCCTTACGAATAACCTCAATGAACTCAATTGCCCTCTCCTCAATCATCTTTGCCGTACAATTAGGTACGAAATCGAGGAAATAGACCGTAGGATTCAAGCGAGCCATAGCCTCGGCGATATAGAGATCGCAGCGAGCATTGCCACTGAAACCGAGGTTGATAGCCTCGAAGTCCATATCACGCGAGAGGATTGACGAATAGCACATACCCGCACGATTGGCACATCCGCCCTGCGTAATGCTCGTACCATAGAACACCACCGAGCGATCGGCACGCGGAGTAGCCACAGCGGGCTGCTCAATTACGGCACCGCGATCAACACCGATCTGCACATCGCTAACACCATCATACAGAGGCAGGTAGAGCATATACTCGGCATACTCGCTGGCCATATTCGAGATCAGCACACCGCTATTCTCCTTGCTCTTGGTCGAGGGGCGACCCGAATTGACGTGTCGCCAGCCATCATCGGTCAGACGATAGAGATCGACACCGCGAATACCCACCGTAGTCATATGGCCCATATTCATCTGCTGACGAACGGTCCATTTTACGCCGATAGTTGTCGAGTTGGTACGGAAGCGAATTGCTATACCTGCACTATTGGTCGAAAGGGTCCAAAGTTCCTCTCGGCAACCCTCCTTAACCGATGCGGGCAAACGATCGTAGAACGACTCGGTATCGGTAAAGCCTTTACCTACAATACGAAAATCGCGCGCCGAACGAAACTCCAACGAATCAATCTTGGCAGCCGCAGCTTGCAAAGCAATCGCCACAACGGCCAATGCGGTAAGAATCAATCTTTTCATCGTCTATTCTATTTTAGATATTGTACAAATAACGCTTGATACTGCGCTTCGGAGTCTTCTCAAACTCCGAAGGATAGATAATAATCTCGGCCAGACGCTCGTAAGGTGCAACCAACGAGTTGATCTGCTTCAAGTTCTCGTCCATATACTTCGGAATATCGAGCTTGGTAACACCTTCAGCCTCGGCAGCCTCATAATCGGGCACAACCAAAGCCACCAACTTATTGTCGCGCTGAACAACCAACGACTCCATTACCAGATACAGAGTATTCAATTTAGCCTCGATCTCCTCCGGATAGATGTTCTGGCCATTGCTACCCAAAAGCATCGTCTTGCAACGACCGCGAATGTAGAGCGTACCGTCGGGATCCAACGTACCCATATCGCCCGTATGCATCCAACCATCGGGTTCGAGAACATCGGTAGTAGCCTGCTCGTTCTTATAGTAACCCATCATCACGTGCTCACCGCGAATCATAATCTCACCTGCAACCTTCTCCGGATCCGGCGAGTCGATCTTACATTCGAGGTGCGACTTCAAATAGCGACCGCACGAACCGGGTTTGAAATCGGTGTGAGCAGCAAAGCTGATCAGCGGGCCGCACTCGGTCATACCGTAGCCAATCGTCAGCGGGAAATTGATCTTCAACAAGAATGCCTCGGTCTCCTCATTAATCGGAGCGCCACCAACGACGAAGATATCGACATTACCACCAAAGGCATCGATCAACTTCTTGCGGATAATCGAGTGAATTGCGGTATTGAGCAGAGGAATACGCATAGCGATACTCATCGGCTTCTTCTCCAACATCGGCAACACCTGCTTACGATATACCTTTTCGAGGATCATCGGAACGCAGCAGATAATGGTCGGCTTAACAACTGCCATTGCCTGCATCAGAATCTTTGCAGCGGGAATACGGCCCAGCAAAGTAACATGACCACCGCAAGCCAAAGGCGACAATAGGTCAAATGCACAACCAAAGGCATGAGCCAACGGCAGGAACGACAGCGTGCGCGAGCCGCGATAGAAGAATGTATTTTGGGTATCGGGGTTGATCTCGGTAATTGCGAAGAGCACGTTGCCTGTCAGGTTATTGCAGGTCAGCATTACACCCTTCGAGTAGCCCGTCGTACCCGAAGTATAGTTCAGCAACATAAGCTGATCGCTCGGAACATCGGGATACTTAATATCATTGACACTGAAACCGCGCGGATACTTCGAGCGATAGTGTTTGAGGATATCCTGCTGGAAACGGGTCAGCGAATGGCCATCCTTCTCATAGATAACGTGATAGTCCGTAAGCGAGAATACAGCCTTGATAGCAGGGATCTGATCAGGCTCGATATTGTCCCAATAGGTATCACCCAAGAAGAGCAATTTACTCTCCGAGTGGTTGATAATGTGAATAATATCATTCGGGTTAAAGTCCTGCAAAATGGGAACAATCGTCGCACCATAGGTAATGGTAGCGATATACGAAATACACCAGCGAGTGTTATTTCGGCCGATCAGCGCGATCTTATCGCCCTGCTTAATTTCGGACTTCCTGAACAAAAGGTGCAACTTGGCGATCTCTTTTGCCATTTCGTAGTACGAGAAGGTCTCTTTCTTGAAATAGTCGGTCAGAGCCGGCATTTCGCGGTTTTCGCGGAAACTCTTCTCATAAAGTTTGATCAGGTTTTCTTGCAACATAATAGTTGTAATTGGTTTTAAGGGGATTAATACTTACTTTGTCTTTTTCTCCTTTACACCCGTTCCAAACAGTTGCTTTGCCGAAACCTGCAACCGAAGGAGCGGATTTTTCTTAATTATCTCTTTATCTCTCTTTTTCGGTTGTTGAGTCGTTATAATCCTTCTCGCACTCACCACGCAAATTGCTACCCGTAATATCGACATCGGGCTTATGACCGTTATTCGGGAAGATCGAAATCTTCGACTCGGTGCCCGCACGTAGGCGAGAAATATTTTTGCGATGAGTCCAAATGAGCAGAATTGCCACAAGGAACGAGAAAATTATAAGCGTCAGATTATCGTGAGTCTTGGGGGAGACCAGAATAAATATCGGGAATGAGACACCCGCACACATTGACGCCAGCGATACATAATTAAAAAGCAAGAATATCACCAGCCACACTCCGAAACATAGCAGAATGATCGACGGAGCAATTGCGATGACCGAGCCAACGAGCGTTGCCACACCTTTACCACCACGGAAATCGGCAAAGATCGGGAAGATATGACCAATGACTGCCGCAACTACGGCAAGCAATTTGAGGATTGTCAGCAGATTATCGCCTACGGCGGGGCTGTACTTCATCAAGCTCATCAGCGTTACCGCGACAAAACCCTTCAAGACATCGAGCGCAAAGACAGGCAAAGCGGCCTGCTTACCTAACACTCGCAGGGTATTGGTTGCGCCGGCATTTTTACTGCCGTACTCGCGTATATCCTGATGATATTTCAAGCGCGACACCACTATAGCAGAATTGATACTGCCAAGAAAATATCCCGCTATTATGCAAAGCAACAGTCCTATCGTGTAAGCCACAGCGCATCTGGGATCGCCCTCGCCCCACGCTTCTTCAAGAATATAGTAAATTCCCTTTATCATATCTTTTTACCTTATCACTTTTTTCCGAAAAGAGATGCGAGCATAGCCTCGGCCTCTGCCTTGCGGCGAGCTGTTTCCTCAGGCATAGCTTTGATAAATTCCACGCGCTCGCCCTCGACCGCGGCAAGAAAGCACTCGCCCTCACCAAGGTCCGCAACTGCAGATCTTGGAAGATCAAATGCGCGCTCCTCGTCATCAAGACAAACCGCAATGTTGCCTTCGAACCTATCTATCACAAGCAATTTTTCATTTTTCATACGACACCTCGTAAAATGAATTATATTACATTATATCACACATTTCGTCTCATATCAAGAAAAAGCAGAAAATTCCTTCGCAAACGATGATTTTTCTGCTTTTTATATTTAACTCTTCTATACTCTCCTCTTTGAAAATATAGCCGAGTTTGTTTTCATTTTCATTATTTAATGCTATAAACCAAGAATAAGAATAATCAGATTGTACATATTATATTTATGAGATTTGCTATTTCTTTTTTGCACAGTTTCAATGACAAATTTGTGAAATTCTGCTTCCGATAATTCTATATATTTTTTATGCTTTTTATAATAATACTCTGATATACCAGGATTATTAATAGATTGCAACCCATATGACACCTCTCTAAAAAGGTTGTACTCTCTTTGAAGTATCCCATTATACCAGACGAACGAGCA
>CALBQR010000024.1 GCA_937899895.1 uncultured Alistipes sp. | reverse complement strand
CTTCGCATAATCCAATTCTTTTTGGTTACAAAATTAGTTATCAGCGAGTTGTACATTGTTATGCAGAATATGGCAGAGAGTAGAAATAAACTCCAACGACCTATAAACTTACCTCGTTATCGGGTAATGATTTGAAAACCGTTCGCCCTCATTACCTTTCATTTCCTTGCACTTTGGCATTGGAGAGGCTTTCATCAAAAGTCCTCATAAGTCATTGAACACCAGTGCTGCCATCATCATTTTCCTTCATTCGTTAGATTTTTCCAGAGATAAAAACTAACTTTGTAAGAAATTGTTTGCGCGACCAATCTCGCTCACACTTCGCCCATCGCCGAACAAGCGAAACGCAGGTTCGCAAACAAGAAAAATTTAACTCGACAAAAAACCGACAACTATGGTAATTAGCTCCATTCTCGAAAATGATCTTTATAAGTTTTCGATGTCCTATTACTACCAAGTGCACTACCCCAATGCGTGGGGCACATTCACATTCCACGACCGAAACAATACGCAATATACCGATGAGTTTGTAGCCGCCCTGCGAGATGAGTTTGCAAACCTCGCAACCCTCGCGCTGCAACCCGCCGAGTTTGAGTGGGCTGTGAAGACCATAAACTACATTCCTCAATGCTTTTGGGAGTGGCTCAGTCAGTTCCGATTCGAGCCTGCGAAGATCCGCACGTGGTTAGACGAGGAGCGTCATCTGCACATCGAGGTCGCCGACGCAATGTACAAGGTTACCTTCTATGAGATTCCGATTTTGGCGATCGTTTCCGAGCTCTATCACCGCTCGATTGGCGACGGATTCCAGACACGCGAGGAGCTTGCCGAGGCGATGACGCCACGAATGGCGAAAAAGGTTGCTATCGCCTCACAGCACAATCTCTATTTTGCCGATTTCGGTATGCGCCGCCGTTTCAGCACCCTCTCCGAGCAGATTGTTATCGAGTATATGAAGGAGCACTGCCCAACCTTCACGGGCACATCGACCGTTGCGCTGGCGATGAAGTACAACATTCGCCCGATAGGCACAATGGCGCACGAATGTTTTATGTTCCAGGCGGCGGTCCACACCCCCAAAGAGGCCAACTACGAGGTGATGGAGCGTTGGGTCGATGTCTATGACGGCAATCTCGGAACGGTGCTCACCGACACCTATACGGTTGATGCCTTCCTGCGCAACTTCTCGATGAAGCTCGCCAAACTCTACGATGGCGTGCGCCACGATAGCGGCGACCCGAAGCTGTTTGGCGACCGCATTATTGAGAAATATGAGTCGTACGGCATTGATCCCCAGAGCAAAACGATTGTCTTCTCCGACGGATTGGATTTCGACGCAGCGGCCGAGATTAAGGAGTATTTTGCGGGTCGCATTAAGGTAACATTCGGCATTGGCACCAACCTCACGTGCGATATACCCAGCGTTCGACCGATGAATATCGTGATGAAGTTGAAGGAGTGCCGCATCAACGCCCGCCAACCGATCTATGGTTGCGTCAAACTGAGCGACGTCGCAGGCAAAGCTATCGGCACCCCAGAGGACATCGCCAACTACAAATACCAGCTTGGGATAAAGGAGTAGCCCCCATAAAAACAAAAATGTGGTTAAGAGCGAAAATAATTCCTCGATTGTCAGAAGTTGTCAAAATAGCTCAATAGTTTTGCGAAAAAATAATTGATATGACACTATTATTACCATACGCACACGATAGCGAAGGCAATCTGACCCACATTGACTATGCTCAAAAAGGTCAAGAATACACTTGTCCAACCTGCAAGAATTCTGTTTTGTTAAAAATTAGCAAAATACCACAAGGACAAAAATATCATAAACGGAACCACTTTGCGCACAAAGGAAAATCGGAAAACCATTGCTCAGAAACATTCCTACACAAAGCATTTAAAAACAAATGTGCTGAATTAATTTGTGAGAAACTGAATAGTCAAGAAGACCTCCTTTATGTGTGGCAATGCAGCAAATGCCATAATAAGCAATCAATAAATTTATTAAACGGCGTAGTAGCAGTTGACACAGAGCATCATATAAACAATGATAAAAATAGTCCTAAACCTGATATTATCCTACTTGATAACAATGGCAAGGTGATTATGGCTATCGAAATTGTTGTTACTCATAAGCCAGAGCAGAACGTTTTACAATATTACAAAGAGAATAATATTATATGCCTGCAAATCAACATTTCCGATTTTGAAGAGTGTGAAAAGATTGAGGAAATATTGACTAATTCCGACAAAACAATATTACATTCACATATCCAATGCAATGAATGTTCTAAAAATATCAGAATTATCAATAATACAACAAAATACTCTAACACACAACACGTAAAAAACAACCCACCATTAATTGAATTCTTAAGAACCAAAGGGAATAAAATATGTGCAAAGTGTGGCAACAAATTAGAAATCCAAATAATGGAGCACGGAGTTCCTTATTTAAGATGTGAGAAATATCCCCAATGCCCCCACGCTGAATATTTGAAGGATTATGATCACATAATTTTTCCAAATATGGCAAAGAAACGTTCTAATTAACAATAATCGAGCCGACCCCGCGTATGGAGGTCGGCTCGATTGTTTTCAGTCCGTTGCGCGGGCGGTTAGATGAATATATACTTCAAAATAAACAGCACTGCGAGAATATACATTGCAGGGATGATGCGCTTGAAATTGCCGCACAGGGCATTCAGCACCACGTAGCTGATCATACCCATACAAACCGTATAGACAAAGAAGGCGTTAAGGCCCATACCCGGTGCCAGACCGAAGGGCAGTTTACCGATCAGAGCCATTGACAGCGAGCCGACGATTGCCGCCAGCGCGGTCGAGGTAAAGACTGCACCTGCGGGCATTCCGTCAAGCTGGCCAAACATCGCAGGATTGACCGCCAAAATGTACGACATTGTGAGGAAGGTTGTAAGACCTGCCAACAACTCTATACGAACGGTCGTTTTGGTGGAATCGAACCCAAAAAGTTTCTTCAACATAGTATAAAATTGTTTTTTGAATTAATCTTAAAAAGTCCATTTTGCGGCCAGCGTCGGAACGACATAGACCACGTTTTGCTAAAATCTTTCGAGTGGCCCGAATAGGTTGCACCGCCCAACCAGCTATTGTTGAACGAGCCTGCCGCGTTGCTCAATCCGCCATCGTACTCAACGTGAACCGAGAGCCAATTCATCTTGCTGTTCTGCCAGAAACAGATCTCACGCGCAATCTCCCAATAGGCACCCTTCGCGCCCGACGAGTAGTCGAAATCGACAAAGAAGAAGGTGCTACCCCAACTGTCGGGGCGGAACATTTCGACGGTTGTGGTCAGCGGAGGACGGCCATACGAGCCTTCGCCCTTTTTGAGTTCGTTGTAGATGTTGTGTCCGAAGTCGTAATGGAGTTGAACGTTCTGTGCCGAGAGCGAGTAAAACGCTGACACAAAGAGAGCTGCGAGTAAAAGTTTCCGCATAGTCTATATGTTTTAAGGGTTAGCAATTAAACAAAAAATAATACTTTTCGATTGCTAAATACACATTTCGGTCAAGGAATCGCATCGCTACCCCTAAAAAATAGCTCCGCACCACCCGATTGCAACGAACAACAAGCCGCAAAAAACGACCACACCCTGCCGAACTCAATCGGCAGGGCGTGCATTAAACGGCTTATCTAACAATCGGCGAATAGTGATTATTCGGCCTTTTTAACGATCTCGGTTTGAGCCTCATTGACAGCCTTCGTTGCCTCATTCAGTACAACGGTTGCCGAGTCGAGTCCCGCTTTGGTTACCTCGATAACGGCCTTTGCCAGATCGGCTGCGGCAGCTTCAACCTCCGCTTCGGCCTCCGAGCCCTTGACGATAGCGCGACCGGCACTCTCAACCACAGCTCCTGCCGCTTTGATCACCTCGTCGGCACTCTCTTCGAGTGTCGGAGTCTCCTTCACGCGGTTGTCGATGTCGATCTTCAAATCCTTTTCAGGGATCGAGATATAGAGCTGATCGTGGCCGATCTCGATTACATTCTCGCCATCAGGATCGACGTTGTAGGTGTGGTTATAGACCTTAACCGTAACGTCGTTCAAGTCGATCGTGTGGAGGAAGTTGTCATTCACATTCCAACGGCGGAGATTGCGCTCGACTGCCTCGCGCATATCAGCCTCCTTGATACCCTTGCGGATCTGCTCGTGGT
Source organism: uncultured Alistipes sp. (assembly GCA_937899895.1). Taxonomy (GTDB): domain Bacteria; phylum Bacteroidota; class Bacteroidia; order Bacteroidales; family Rikenellaceae; genus Alistipes. The sequence continues at coordinate 19,712 of CALBQR010000024.1, read as the reverse complement.
TGCTGAATGCGGTAGCGAAGAAGATCACCAATGCCACGATCCACGCGCCACCGACGATGAACGAGAATGTGCGGTTGATCTTATGCCCAAAGACGAATCCCGACAGCAGGTAAGCCAGCAGCACCAACGGTAGCAAAACGCCAACAATAGCCGACGCTACGAGCGTGATGACTGCTCCTGAGCCGATGTAGGTTGTGAATGAACTGAACAGCTCGTATTCGCTCTCAGGAGCTACGAACAAAAATCCGAACAGTCCTACTACACAGCCGATTACGCCTGCCAAGATAGCACCTAATGCGAGCAGTGCGCAGGCCTTCAAACAGAAGAGAATGATACGGCCAAGCACATAGATAATCTCGGCAATAACCGACTGGCTGCGATCGGCGCGAGTACTATCGGTATCGGCCTCGACACGTGCACGAGTGGTTGATGAGATGGTCTGTGCATTGACCTTCTGACCCGTCATTTCGAGCTTCTGGCGTGCGCTCTTGGCCAACGGAATGGCAAACCACATCACGATATACCCCAAAATGAAGATTCCGAACAGCGAACCGAAGAACTCGCCCAGTCGATGAAAATGGAATGTTCCGCACAAAATGAGAAAGACAATGGGCGCGAAGAATCCCAAACGTACCCACACGGGGTCGATGTCGAAGAATGTTCCGATACCCGAACATACGCCACCCAACTTCGCATTTTCGGGGTTGCGATACAGGCGGCGCGGGATACGCGGAGCCTTCTCTTTGGGCTTCTGTTCGCCCTCGTTGCTCTCCTCCTCGATCGCTTCGGGCGAGCCCATCTGGTCGATAATCGAGCGGATCAACGGCATCGAAACAACGGTCAGCGTATCCTGACGGTTGAGAATCAGCTCGGCAATGCGAGCCTCGATGTCGGCCACGATCTCCTCGCCATCGGCCGTATCTTTGTAAGTCTCATTGAGGTTGTCCAGATAGTTGGCCAAAACCTCATAGGCGTCAATATCAAATACGAAACCGACACCCGAAATGCTAACTTTCTTGCTCTCTTTCATAACGCGCTACTCTTCAATGGGTTCAACCGTAATGACATTCTCCTCCTGCTGGCCGTGGCGAATGACGTGTACCTGCTTAACCAGCTCCTCCCACGACTCATCCAACTGCGCGAGCGTGCGACGCCCCTCATCGGTGAGCATATAGTATTTACGCGGCGGACCCTGCGGCGACTCCTCCCAACGGTAGGTCAGCAGTCCCTGATTTTTCTGACGCGTAAGAATAGGATAGAGCGTACCCTCGACCACAATCATCTGTGCCGCCTTCAATTCGGCAATGATCTTGGGTGCGTACGAATCCTCGCGCGAAAGAATCGAGAGGATACAATACTCCAAAATACCTTTGCGCATTTGCGCCTTTACGTTGTCTGCATTCATCTCTTTATCTTTTTCCGATTATTACTCTATTTCCTGATATTTAATTTGGGCATCTCCTCCGATGGCATCACGATCCACAGAATCACATATACCCACAAGCTCAAACCTGCACAGCAGAAGAGCAGCAGAGCGATTACACGCATCAGAAGTGCCTCAATGCCGAAAAAGTTTGCCAGACCTGCGCAGACACCTCCCACTACTCTATCGTTCAACGGGCGGCGGAAACGTCGCTCCTCAAAGGTCGAGTAGATCGGTGGCTCCTGTTGCTCCGCAGAGCGCGGCTCGCCAAACTCCTCCGGACGGCCCATCTGCTCGATGGCACTTCGTACGGTGTTGAGAGTTACGACCATCATCGGCGAGGGGGTCTTCTCGCGGAAGATCTCGGCCAAACGGTTCTCGATATCGGCCATAATCTCCTGGTCGTCATTACCCAGACGCGACTGAACATCGTCTAAATAGGTGCGCAGTGCTTGGTAAGCGTCGTGATCGAGCGTGAACGACTGCCTACCGATATTAACATTGATTGTCTCTTTCATTGTGTTGGTATCTGTTTTTAGTTCTTAATTAGCTCGTTTAATATATACTCAATGACGGTGTCCTTATCGACAAAGTAATCCTCAACCGTCTGCCCGATCGTGAAGTGCGGCTCAATGCCCACACCCTCCATCGGGAAACCGCGGGGCGAGAGTTGCGGCTCGCGTGTCGGGATTCGGAACTCAATGCCATATTTCGATCGGAAACCCTGCGGATTGTTACCCGTGTCGCCACCCGTCGGCTCGCCGACCAATGTTGCGCAACCACTCTCTTTGAGGTCAATCGTGAAGCTCTCGGCTGCCGAGAAGGTGTAGGGACTTGTCAGCAGAAACAGCTTACCTCGGTAGGCGTTGGGCTGTGGGGTCATCATACCGTGCACGCAATGGGCTTGCTCTTGACGGATAAGATACTCGGCAATTCGTCGGCCATTGTCGCTATTGCCTCCTCCATTATTGCGCACATCTACAATCAGACAGGGCATTTCGCACATCTGCTCGTATGCCTGCTTGAACTCCTCCACGACATTGCCCATCATCGAGGTAATGTTGATATATCCCACTTGCTCGTTCAGCACCTTGCCCGTTACCGTCGGTTGGCCGTTCGACCCCGAAATAGAGAGTTTTCTCTTCAATGGCACTTCGATATTCAGCCGCTCGCCATTGCGCATTACGTCGCAAACGAGCGTCGAGTCAGCGAACGAGTCGATCAGCACCCATCGGCGCGTGTTGTACATTCGAGCCGCCTCGGTCGATGCGGGAAGATACTTTTTCAGTTGGCCTACGTACTCGTCTGTCGTCATTTGGTTGATCCCGACAATCTCATCTTTATCGCAAAAGCCACAACTCGCCAGATAGTCGTTAGGCTCGCTGAGGAAGAGCCGATCCTCGATAACCTCCACGCGCTGTCCCGCCGAGTAGGCATATATCGTCGTCCAAGCGTGCCCGATGTTTAACGCAGCGAAATACTCACAAACCAACAGCGCGTAATCCGTTTTGGTCAGCACGTCGCGCTCGATACGGCCAGCAAATGCCGTGTAGAGTGAGTCGATGTCGTACCCCTTCTGCTTGTAGAGCGAACAATGCTCCACAACCTGCTGATGGATACTCTCGAAATCTTCGGCAAACTGCGCGGGCTCGACAGGAATCTCCGAAATGAAATGCTTGGGTTGCTCCTGTTGCACCGCCTTTGAGAGAATATCCACCAACTCCTCTCTGAAAACGGTCGTGGCGAGCACGACGGCCGTCGCCAATATTCCGACGATGGCGAGCAGCGTGATGAAGAGATATTTGAGAAATTTTCTCATTGTGTTGGTATCTGTTGTTTTTTGTTTTCGTTCGTATAAACTTTATTCCGTACTGCAAATATATAAACAAAATTTGGTACTTTGCAACACATAGAACTATAAAACCATAAAATAGGACATTTCAAACCAACAATTAGGTGTTTTAGTGGAAAAATAGTTGAATAAAACATCCGACGCTTGGCTGATTTGGTTTTGGTTTTGGAATTGGGACTCGAATTTGAGCAATAATATTGATTTTTGAATGAATTTATTCGTATATTTGCACATATATATAAATAAACACGTAGGGCTTCGACCCTCAAAACCACCATTAACTGATTATGGCAGAGATTAAATGTATCGGTATTCTCACATCGGGCGGCGATGCTCCCGCGATGAATGCAGCTATACGCGCCGTAACCCGCGCAGCAATCTACAACGGCTTCACCGTTAAAGGTATTATGCGTGGTTATCGCGGCCTGATAACGGGTGAAATCATCCCCTTCAAAACTCAAAACGTCAGCAACATCGTTCAGCAGGGCGGAACAATCCTCAAAACGGCACGTTGCAAGGAGTTCCAGACTCCCGAAGGTCGCCAAATCGCTTACGACACGATGAAACGCGAAGGCATTGATGCGCTGGTCGTTATCGGTGGCGACGGCTCGCTGACGGGTGCGCGTATCTTCGCTTCGGAGTTCGATGTTCCCATTGTCGGTCTGCCCGGTACGATCGACAACGACCTCTACGGCACCGATACCACAATCGGCTACGATACAGCCCTCAATACGATTATGGATGCAGTCGATAAGTTGCGCGACACGGCTTCGTCGCACGAGCGTCTGTTCCTGGTCGAAGTGATGGGTCGCAATGCAGGGTTCCTCGCGCTCAATGGAGCAATTGCATCGGGTGCCGAGGCGGCAATTATCCCCGAAATTATGACCGAGACCGACCAGCTGGGCGAGTTGATTGGCAACGGTTTCCGCAAGAGCAAGAACTCGTCGATCGTATTGGTTGCCGAGAGTGAGCTGACGGGTGGCGCAATGGGCGTTGCCGAGCGCATCAAGCAGGAGTATCCGCAATACGACACCCGCGTAACAATCCTCGGACATATCCAGCGCGGTGGCTCACCGACGGCAAGCGACCGTATCATCGCCAGCCGTATGGGCGAGGCAGCGATCAATGCTCTGATGGAGGGTCAGCGCAATGTGATGGTTGGTGTGCAGAATGACGAGCTGGTCTATATTCCGTTTACCAAAGCGGTTCGCAAGGATAAGCCGATCAACCGCGACCTGCTCAACACATTAAAGATTCTTTCGATCTAATAATCAATAAAATACAACCCAAGAATATGAAGAAAGTTATCGGCATTGGAAATGCCTTAACGGATATGCTTGTGAACCTGCGCTCTGACGAGGTTCTCGAAAAGTTCGATTTGCCGCGCGGCAGTATGAGCCTTGTTAATTCGGAGCAGCAGAAGGAGATCTCGAAATCGGTTTCGGGACTCCCCTACACCCTCTCGCTCGGTGGTTCGGCCGACAATACGATTCGAGCAATGGCTCGTCTCGGCTGCAAAGTAGGCTTTATCGGCAAGGTGGGCCACGATTCGACGGGCGATTTCTTTGAGTCGGCCTTGGATAATCTTGGTATTCAGCCCTTTATCTTGCGTGGCGAGGAGCGTTCGGGTAAGTGTGTATCACTTGTTTCACCCGATGGCGAACGCACATTGGTAACTCACTTGGGCGCAGCTGTCGAGATGAAGGCCGAGGATCTGAAACCCGAAATTTTCGACGGTTACGACTGCCTCTATGTAGAGGGCTATCTCGTTCAGGATCACAACCTTATCCGCGGTGCAATCCGTATGGCAAAGGAGCTTGGACTGAAAGTTGCAATCGACTTGGCAAGTTTCAACGTCGTGGAGGAGAATGTTGATTTCCTGCGCGAGGTGATTAGTGAGTATGTCGATATCGTCTTTGCAAACGAAGATGAGGCTCGCGCATTTTCGGGCGAGGAGGAGCCTGTCAATGCTCTGCAATATATCTCGACGATGTGCGATCTGGTGATCGTGAAGATCGGTATGCGCGGTGCGCTGATCAAGCAGGGCTCGGAGGTGTCGCACGTAGGTATTATGGCGGCAGCCAAGCGCATCGACACAACGGGTGCAGGCGATTTCTATGCTGCCGGTTTCTTGGCAGGTATGTGCGAGGGTCTTACGTTGCGTCAGTGTGGCACGATCGGTGCAATCACGGCAGGTAAGGTGATCGAGATCGTCGGTACAACCCCAACCGAGGAGGCTTGGGACGATGTTGCACGTCTGGTTAAACGCGTGAAGACGGGCAAATTGCTCTTCTAAACCGATCAAAAACAGCACTCTCAATAGGGCAGGCACGAAATCCACATTTTGAAGGGTTTCACCTGCCCATTTTTCAACTCTACGATGCAGACCGACGAACGTATAGCACGACTTAAAGAGCTGGTGGCAGCACTGCCACTCGACCCCGGTGTCTATCAATATTTAGATAAATCGGGAACGGTCATCTACGTCGGTAAAGCAAAGAGCCTGCGCCGTCGTGTCGCGTCGTATTTCGTTGAGAGTAAAGAACATTCGGCAAAAGTTCGTGCGTTGGTGCGACAGATTGCCGACATTCGACATATCGTCGTTGGGAGCGAGAGCGACGCTCTGTTGTTGGAAAATTCGCTGATCAAGACGCTCCAACCGCGCTACAATATTCTGCTCAAAGACGATAAAACCTACCCGTGGATCGTGGTGCGCAATGAGCCCTTTCCGCGTGTCGAATCGACACGCCGCGTGGTGCGCGATGGCTCTCAATACTTTGGTCCATATGCCTCGATTTCGATGCAACGCTCTGTGTTGGAGTTTATTCGCGAGGTCTATACCCTGCGCACGTGTCGCCTGAATCTCGCCCCTGAACAGATCGCCCGCGGACGTTACGAGGTCTGCCTGCAATACCACCTCGGCAACTGCAAAGGACCGTGCGTCGGTCGCCAGACCCGCGAGGAGTATGACGAGGACGTGGCCCGCATCTGCGCAACGCTGCGCGGCGACCTGCGCTCAACCCGCTCGTGGCTCGAACGGCAGATGAACGAGGCGGCGGCGGAGTTGCGATTTGAGGCGGCGGCACGTTATAAAGCACGTCTGGCGGCATTGGAAAACTATTCGAGCAAGTCGGTGATTGTCAATTCGTCGCTCTTTACGCTCGATGTATTCTCGCTTTTGATGGATGAAGATGCGGCATATTGCAACTTCGTAAGAATTGTAAATGGCGCAGTTACAGGTACTTTCACCTCGCAATTCTCGCTCGGTGTCGAGAACGAGCCGCGACAAGTACTCACGCAGGCAATTCAGCAGATCAGCGAGCGCATTGCGGGTCGTTTGGCACGCGAAGTTGTCGTTCCGTTCCTGCCGGAGGAGGAGCTTTTCGAGGGTATTACGTTCACCGTTCCGAAGCGCGGCGACAAACTCAAATTGTTGGAATTTTCGGAGAAAGGGGCACGAATCTATCGCGCCGAGCAGTTGAAAAATCTCGAAATCCGCAACCCCGAACGCCATACCGAGCGACTGATGGAGGCTCTGCGACGCGAGTTGCATCTCGAACATCAACCGCGATATATCGAGTGTTTCGACAACTCCAACTTACAGGGTACCAATCCCGTAGCGGCGTGTGTTGTTTTCCGCGACGGCCGACCATCGAAGAGCGAATATCGCCACTTCAACGTCAAGACCGTTATCGGTCCCGATGACTTCGCCTCGATGCGCGAGATCGTGCATCGTCGCTACTCGCGCCTATTGGAAGAGGGAGCCGAATTGCCCGATCTGATTGTGGTCGATGGTGGTAAGGGACAATTGAGTTCGGCCTACTCGGTGCTGGTCGAGTTAGGTTTGGAGAAGAAGATTCCGATTGTCGGCTTGGCCGAGCGTTTGGAGGAGATCTATTTCCCGTTCGACCCGACACCCTACTACCTCAATCGTACGGGCGAGCCGTTGAAGGTGATCACACACCTGCGCGATGAGGCGCACCGTTTCGGTATCACATTCCACCGCAATAAACGGTCAAAGGCATTTATTACGAGCGAGTTGGAGCTGATTAAGGGCATTGGTGCAGCGTCGATCGAAGATCTGCTGCGCAAGTTCCGCACGGTGGCACGCATACGTCGAGCAACGATCGAGGAGCTGACCGAGGTGGTCGGTCTGGCACGTGCCCGCAAGGTCTATGACCACTTCCACCCGACAAGTGAGGAGTAAGTAGAGCTTTCATATTTGATATTTACTTAAAAACAATTATATTTGTAGATTGATACAAAGGTGCGCTTGCACACGACACCATAGCCGAATCCGCCGCATAGCGGCAAAGTCCCTCCCTGAGGGAGGGATTTAGGGTGGGGTCAGATTTGCAACCGCGACGGCACGTCGCGCGTAAGTGAAAGCAAAGGATAGTACGAAACAAGATACAAATAACGTAAAAATATAACACTATGGAACAAGTAAAATGCCTTATTATCGGTAGTGGTCCTGCGGGCTACACCGCAGCAATCTATACCGCACGTGCGGGTTTGAACCCCGTGCTCTACGAGGGTATCACCCCCGGCGGTCAGCTCACTACAACCACCGAAATCGAAAACTTCCCCTCGCATCCCGAAGGTATCGACGGCAATGAACTGATGAGCCGTATGCGCGCACAGGCGGAGCGTTTCGGTACGGATATCCGTTTCGGCGCAGTAACCAAGGCGGAGCTGGGTGCACGTCCCTTCGTAATCACAATCGACGGCGAGAAACAGATTGAGGCCGAGAGCGTTATCATCTGCACCGGCGCAACAGCGAAGTATCTCGGTCTGCCTTCGGAGGAGCGTTTCAAGGGTATGGGAGTCAGTGCGTGCGCTACGTGCGACGGCTTCTTCTATCGCAAGAAGGATGTGGCTGTTGTCGGTGGTGGCGACACCGCGTGCGAGGAGGCGACCTATCTGGCAGGTCTTTGCCGTCAGGTCTATCTGATTGTTCGCAAGCCCTATCTGCGTGCGTCGCAGGCTATGCAGGAGCGTGTGCAGAACACTCCCAATATTGAGGTGCTGTTTGAGCACAACACCGCCGAGATTCTCGGCGACGAGTCGGGTGTAACGGGTATTCGCGTGCGCCATAACAACGGCACCGAGCGCGAAATCGAGCTTTCGGGTATCTTTATGGCGATTGGCCACCACCCCAATACCGAGCTCTTTGCAGGTCAGGTGGAGCTTGACGAGCAGGGTTATATCGTAACCAAAGATGGCTCGTCGCGCACCAATATCGAGGGTATATTTGCCGCAGGCGACGTACAGGATCCGCACTATCGCCAGGCTATCACCGCCGCAGGCAGCGGTTGCCGCGCAGCACTCGATTGCGAGCGTTTCTTGAAGGCTTAGCACAAACGTAACAGAAGCTAACGAACTATGATTCAACCCGATGTGGATCGCATCTTCTCGGTGGCTGACGACAAAGAGTTCCGCCACGAAGCACTTGCACTGTTTCGCTTTCAGGCGGAGAGGTGCGAGCCATATCGCCAATATCTCGATCTGATCGGTGTTCGCGCCGATGAGGTGCGCGAGGTGGAGCAGATTCCCTTTCTGCCGATAGGGCTCTTCAAATCGCACGAGGTCTATTGTGGCTCGACACCTCCCGAACAGATCTTTACAAGCAGTTCGACGGGCGGAAGTGTGCCCTCGCGCCACGCAATGGCCGATTTGACGATCTATGAACGCGCTTTCCGCGGGGCTTTCCGTAATTTCTACGGCGACGCTGCGGAGTGGAGCATCTACGGATTGCTGCCCTCGTACCTCGAACGCAAGGGGTCGTCGCTGATCTATATGGTCGATCGGTTGATTGCCGATGCCGACGGACACGGCGGATTCTATCTCAATGATTACGAACGCCTTATCGCCGATATTAAGGCTGACCCGCGACCGAAAATTCTGCTTGGTGTAACATACGCCCTGCTCGATTTGGCCGAGCAATTTGCGCCCGACCTGCACGATGTGGTGGTGATGGAGACAGGCGGAATGAAGGGACACCGCGAGGAGCTACCCAAAGAGGAGTTGCATAGGATATTGTGTAATGCGTTTAATGTCAATGCAATACACTCCGAGTACGGAATGGCCGAGCTGACCTCGCAGGCCTACTCGCGAGGTGGAAATCGATTCTTTGCGCCGCCGTGGATGCGGATCATCACGCGCGATCTGAATGACCCATTCCGACTACTCCCGACGGGACAGCGTGGCGGTATCAACATCATCGACTTGGGCAACGTCTATTCGTGTGCATTTATCCAGACCGAAGATGCAGGTCGCGTCTTCGCAGATGGCTCGTTCGAGATCGCGGGTCGCATTGACCATAGCGAGATCAGAGGATGTAACCTTTTAGTACAGTGAAAGTTATGAGCACACCCCGTTTTTCGGTAATCATTCCTCTCTACAACAAGGAGGCCGAGATCGAACGCACCCTGCGCTCGGTGTTGGCGCAGACGTTGCAACCGATCGAGATCGTCATCGTCGATGATGGCTCAACCGACCATTCGTGCGAGCGTGTCGAGGCGATCAATTCGCCCCTGATCAAACTCCACCGACAAGCCAATGCAGGCTCGGCCGTGGCTCGCAATCGCGCTATCGAACTCGCACAAGGGGAGTATATCGCAATGATTGACGCCGATGACGAATGGACACCCAACTACCTCTCGGAGATCGCTCGACTGATCGACCTCTATCCCGATTGCGGAGGTTGGTGTTCGGGCTTCGACATTGTGTCGGAAGACGGTATATTTGCAGGCGATACGCCTCAATATGAGGGAGTTCTCTCCGGCGAGGACTATTTTGCCGAGGCTATGCAACGCTATGTATGCATCACTTCAGCTACAACAATTGCCCGTCGCGTCTTTGAGGAGGTGGGAGGTTTTCCTGTCGGTATGCGAATGGGGCAGGATACCTATATGTGGGTGAAACTTGCCCGTAGTTATAAGGTTGCGACCACACCCAAACGTCTTTGCCGCTACAATCGCGCGGCACAGAATCGCACTCCGTCGATCTATCGTGGTGATGACGGCACGGCCTCGTTCCGCGACTTCTACACCGCAGGTCGCGAGCCGATGCTTGATGAGTATGCGGCACGTATCGGACTTTCGCGCGCCATTATCATCAGTGCCAAAGGCGGCACGGAGGAGGCTCGCGACACCGAGCAGTTTTTCTCATATACGAAAATGAACCGCCGCATTCTGCGCAAGTTACAGGTTATCAACCGCTTGCCCGCTGCGTGGCGATGGTCGGCCCTTCGTGTCTACAATTGGTTAGCGTGGAAAATCGCCCGCAAGGGGCTGTAAAAATTCCGACGCGCCCCCTCACAATAGAGATATTGCAGACTATGACCTCTCTCGAACACTCCTAAAAAATTAGTCGGGAGTGCGCTCGCGCGGTATCAAATTTATTGTGTAACTTTGGTGCAAATATTAAATACTTAAACTATGAATAAAACTTTTCGCCAATATATCGGAATTGCGGTGGCGGTGCTCGCATACTACCTGATTCACGAAGGAGCTCACCTCATTATCGCTCTCGCATTGGGCGTGTTCAAGCAGATCAATTTTATGGGTTTGGGTGTGCAGATCGACGTCTTTGCCGACCAAATGACCGGTACGCAGATGGGCATTTTCTGCCTCGCAGGTGCGGTGGCAACGGCACTGGTCGGCTGGCTGCTGGTGGCGTTCGTCAAGCCGATTTGTAGTATTCGTTCGAGCGTCGTGCGGGCGACGGCGTGGTACACCTCGCTGACGATGTTGATGCTCGATCCGATCTATTTGAGCATTTTCTACCGCTGGGTGGGCGGCGGCGATATGAACGGCATTGCGCTCCTTATGCCCGAATGGGTGGCATCAACGATTGCCGTTGCAGTCGGCATTGTGAACCTCCTGCTTATCTGGAAGGTGCTCTACCCCGCCTACACAAAATCATTCGCCGAAACAAAGTAGCAACCACGATGAACCAGATCACAATTCGCACAGCAACAATCCACGATGCAGAGCTGATCGCAACGGCCGTATGTATGGCGGTCGGGTACGATCGGTCGCACCCAATCTATCCCGTTTTCCGCGAATTAGCCGCACGCGAGGTGGCGCAATACAGCTACCGAAACGCCCTCATTGCCGAGGTCGATGGCGTGGCGGCGGGTGCGATCGTGGGCTACGACGGAGCACGTTTGGAGGAGTTGCGAGAGCCGATTTTCCCGTTGCTCGAAAAATATTTGGGCGAGACGTTGCAGATCGAAGACGAGTGCGAGGCGGGTGAATTTTATCTCGATTCGCTTGGGGTATTGCCTCAATTTCAAGGTCTTGGCGTAGGTGCGCGACTGCTTACCGCGATGCGCGACCGAGCCTTCGCCGATGGGCACCAACGGGTCGGACTGATCGTCGATTTCGACAATCCACGTGCCGAACGGCTCTACACGTCGCTCGGTTGGCACCGTGTTGGCGAAAAACGATTTCTCGGCCACCGAATGTGGCACCTGCAAACCGAATAGCAATGACCAAACAACACGCACAATATCAACTCACTGCAACTTCGGGACTTGTGCTCGAAGGGGGCGGTATGCGTGGCGTATTCACGTGCGGAGTGCTCGATTGTCTGATGGATCGGGGCGTGCGGTTTCCCTACACGATCGGGGTGAGCGCGGGGGCGTGCAACGGGCTCTCGTTTATGTCGCGACAGCGCGGTCGTGCCCGTTACAGCAACATCGATCTGCTCGACAAATATCGCTATATAAGCCTTAAACATCTGATCCTCAAAGGCAACATTATGGATTTCGATCTGCTGTTTGACGACTTCCCCAACCGCATAATCCCCTACGACTACCCTGCCTACGCTGCTTGTGAGGAGCGTTTCGAGATGGTTACCACAAGTTGTCGCACGGGGCGCGCCTGCTACTTCGACGAGAAACACGACCCCGAACGCATTATCGACATCGTCAAGGCGTCGAGCAGCCTGCCCTTTGTGTCGCCCGTGAGCTACGTCGATGGCGAGCCGATGTTGGACGGAGGTATTGCCGACTCGATTCCGCTATTGCGTGCCCGCGAGTTGGGTTTCGACAACAATTTGGTCGTGCTGACCCGCAACAAGGGCTACCGAAAGTCGGAGCGCGCGATCCATTTGCCGCCATTCGTCTATGGTCGCTATCCGCAGTTGCGCGCGGCACTCGAACGTCGCAATGCGCTTTACAACGAGCAGCTGGCGCTCATCGAGCGGCTCGAAGCGGAGGGCTCGCTGACCGTTCTGCGCCCCGAACGCCCGATCGAGGTGGGTCGTATCGAACGCGACACCCGCAAACTTGTAGCACTCTACGACGAGGGGTATGCCATTGCCGAGGCTTTGCAAATTACTAATACCTAAACAAATAAACCGAAGTAACCACAATATGACAAACGCACAACACGCTACTACCCCATCGGCCGTATTTGCCGACAGCAAACCCCACTACGCCCTGCTCGACGGCTTGCGAGGTGCGGCGGCACTGATGGTGGTCTGGTATCACTTTTTCGAGGGATTTGCCTTTGCCGAGGGCACGGCCATCACGACCTTCAACCACGGTCATTTGGGCGTGGATCTCTTCTTTATGCTTTCGGGTTTTGTGATCAGCTACGCCTACGACGATCGTTGGCAGGCCTCACGCAACCGACTTACACTCCGCGACTTCTTCAAACGCCGACTGATCCGTCTGCACCCTATGCTCATTATGGGTGCGGTGATTGGACTGATCACATTCTGGTTGCAGGGCGGAGTGCAATGGAACGGCACACAGAGTTCGTTCGCGTGGTCGATGGTGGCATTGGTGCTGGCGATGTTGTTTATCCCCGCCTACCCCGGTGCGCCGTACGACGTGCGTGGCAATGGCGAGATGTTCTCGCTCAATGGACCGAGCTGGTCGCTCTTCTTCGAGTATCTCGGCAACCTGATCTATGCCCTCTTCGTTCGTCGCTTGGGTAATCGTGCGCTGGCGGCGCTGACAACGGTGTTGGGCGTGGCGTGGGTGTGGTTCGTGGCAACCGATGTTTCTGGCTACGATATGATCGGTATCGGCTGGACACTCGATGCGGTCAATCTCTTCGGCGGTCTGCTACGAATGATGTTCCCATTTACGGTGGGTATGCTCTTGGCGCGCAACTTTAAGCCCGTGAAGATCAAAGGCATATTCTGGATCGCGTGGGCGGTGCTGTTCGCGCTGTTCTCGGTGCCCGCATTTGCAAAATATGGCGCAGTGAGCCTCAATGGAGTGTATGAGCTCGCGTGCGTGGTGATCGTATTCCCCGCAATCGTCTGGTTAGCGGCATCGGGCGACACGACAAGCAAACTATCGACAAAGGTGTGCGGCTTTTTGGGCGATATCTCCTATCCGCTCTATATCGTTCACTACCCGGTGATGTACCTCTTCTACGCTTGGCTGATCAAAAATGAGCTCTATTCGCTCGGTGCGACGTGGCCCGTGGTGATTATGGTCTTTGCGATCAATATCACACTCGCCTACGCCTGTCTGAAACTCTACGACGAGCCCGTACGTCGCTGGCTTACAAAGCGATTTATCCAAACAGAGAGGTAACGACAACCAATGATACAAACAAAATGGCTACCCCCGAAATAGGAGTAGCCATTCTATTTTTGCGAGCAGTGGCGACTATGCCTCTACGTAGTTCTCTTTTATGTCGAGATAGAATTTGACAAACGTAGTCTGATAGTAAGGTGTGAGCCACAACATCGGGATACCGAGCAGGAGCATCGACACAAAGGTCAAACCCATCATTCCGAGCAACATAAGGAACAGACGGCCCTTATGTCCTCTCATCATCTTTATACTCTGCTTAATCGCCCCCTCGGCTCCGATTTCGGGATTTTCGAGCAGGATATAAGGCGCAAGATAGTACGAAAGGCCCTTGATAACGCCCGGCACAACAAGCAGGAAGGTCCAGAGCGTCGTATAGAGCCAATTAAGGAAATAGACACCCACCGCTTTCCAATAATATTTCGACGAGAAGATCTTGAACATATTTGCCGCCTCGATCGGTTGCTCTCCCTTGATGAAGATGTAGAAAGCATTAATATAACCCAACATCAGCGGCGATAGGATTAAGAAATATGCCACCCAGAAAATCAGAGTAAATGTCGATCCACCCTCGCCATCGAGCATCATCATACCATAAAAAACACCGCCAATGAGCAGACATATCAGCGTAGCGACAACCGCTGCTCCCCAGTGGCCCGACAACAATGCGCGCGACTCCTGGCGCAATTGAGAATTTGTTTTGACCATTTTTTCAAATTATTTAAGAGTTAGTTTATATGCAAAGGTATAAATAAATAAATAAACGGGCAAAGAAATTAATATCCCAATACTAAAATCCTTATATTAAGACGTTTTGCTCACCCTCTACGCCGACTATTCCACCACCTCGACATAGAAACTGACGGGGCGGAAACCATCGTTGCACGAGAGCATTGCCGAGTGCGGATCGCGCATCCAACCATCGAAGAAATTACCACCACCCTCGGCCAACTCGCGCACAAAGGGCTCCAACGTCTGCCACGCACTTTCGCACATTGTAGCAGGTCGCTCGCAGTTCTCGACAAGGAATGTCTGACCGAGGCGCATATCGCAGGTGTGCTCAATCGGGTTCTCATAGCGAGCCATCAAATCGTCATAGCGCGCCATTCGCATTACGGTTATCTTTACAGTTTTCATCGGAAGAGGATTTTGTGCGAAGTTACAAATTTTTCGGCAAGTTTCATAAACATTGCACCCTAAAATTAAGCCCTCTGACACAAAAAAATGCGATAAAAAAGGGTGGTTTTATCGTTATAATTGTGGAGTTTAGGGCAAGAGGTTTGTTTTTTCTCGGAATTATCCATACCTTTACGTGTTTTTAGAAACAGTTTGAAATGAGTATGCAACGAATTGCCGTATTCCCAGGGTCGTTCGACCCCTTTACACTCGGCCATAAGGCCATTGTCGATGAGGCTATCGATCTGTTCGATCGTATCATTATCGGCGTTGGATACAATAACGAAAAACGTGGTCTGGTTGCACCCCAAAAACGTGTGCGACTGATCGAGGATGTTTTCAAGGGCAACGACAAGATTGAGGTCAAGATGTATCGCGGACTGACGGCCGACTTCTGCCGCGAGAGCGGAGCGACGTTCCTGCTGCGTGGCGTGCGTAATGCGGTCGATTTCGAGTATGAACACAATATGCAGCTCATCAACGAGCGTCTGTATCCCGAACTGACCACCGTACTCTTCTTCACCCCGCCGCGCTATGCCGCAATCTCGTCGAGCATCGTGCGCGAATTGGTCTATTTCGGTGGCGACCCGACACAGTTTATGCCCGAAGAGATTAATCTGAAAAACTATTTGTAGAATATAATATAAAACACTATAACTATGCAATTTACAGCTGAAATGATCGCCGGCGTACTGCAAGGCGATGTAGTGGGAAATCCGCAGGCTGCCGTACATACCTTCGCAAAGATCGAGGAGGGACACGAGGGCGCGCTGTCGTTTCTGGCAAATCCAAAATATGAGCAATATATCTACACGACCGCTTCGTCGATTGTGATTGTCAATCGCTCGTTCGAGCCGTCGCAGCCCGTGCCGGCCACGATGATCAAGGTCGATGACGCTTACGGTTGCTTTGCAAAGTTGCTCGAATTCTATGTTGCCAATAAGCCTCGCAAGACGGGCATCAGCGAGCGCGCCTCGATCGACGCAACGGCGCAGTTGGGCGAAGGTTGCTACGTGGGCGACTTCGCAGTGATTGACACAGGCGCAAAGTTGGGTGCAAACTGCCGCATCTATCCGCAGGTATATATCGGTGAGAATGTGCGCATTGGCGACAACGTAACAATCAATGCAGGCGTGAAGGTCTATGAGGGTTGTGTTATCGGTAACAACGTGATCCTGCACGCAGGCGCGGTGATTGGTGCCGATGGTTTCGGTTTCGCGCCCAATGCACAAGGCAATTTCGATAAGATTCCGCAGATTGGCAATGTCGTGATCGAAGACGATGTCGAGATCGGTGCCAATACCTGTATCGACCGTGCAACGATGGGCTCGACGGTGATTCGTCGCGGCGTGAAGCTCGATAACCTGATCCAGATCGGCCACAATGTCATCGTTGGCGAGAATACCGTTGCCGCTGCACAAGTCGGCATCGCCGGCTCGACAAAGGTGGGCAAGAATTGTATGTTCGGTGGTCAGGTCGGCATCGCAGGCCATTTGACCGTTGGCGACAATGTAAAGGCGGGCTCGCAGAGCGGTATCGACAACAATGTCGATAGCAACGAAATGCGTATGGGTACCCCCTCGCTGCCGGGCTTGAAGTTCCACCGCTCGAATGCAGTCTTCCGCAATCTGCCCGAATTGAGCCGCACGGTATCGCGCTTGGAGAAAGAGGTAGCAGAATTGAAGAAGTAACCTCGAAAAGTGCGAAAGAGCAGAGAGGCAACAAGACAAATGTCATCACAAAGAAACGAAAAACTAAATCTTAAATAAAAACGAAAAAAACTATGAAAAAACTTATCGTAATGGCAGCCGTTGCTATGGTAGCAGTTGGTTGCGGCAATAATGGTTACGTGATTAACGGCCAGCTGGAAGGTGCCGAGGATCAGACCGTATATCTGATGAACGAGAAGGGCGAGAAGAGCGATTCGACCGAGATGGTGGCAGGCACATTCACCTTCAAGGGCGAGGTTGAGAAGCCCGCGCTGATGTATCTGGGTACAGAGCGTCCTTTTGCAATCGTCTATGTTGAGAATGGCGCAATTGCAGTGGCAGGTTCGATCGAGGATCCGCAGTCGATCACCGTTTCGGGTACTCCCGCAAACGATGCTCGCACCGATTTCAACGCTTTCCAGAGCGAGTTTATGGCAGGCTACCGTGAGGCAGGTATCGAGGCACAGGATTCACTCGTTGAGTTCTACTACTCGAACATTCGCGAGCGCGTTGCACAGAATGCCGACAATCTGTTCGGTGTTAAGCTCTATTTGAGCGAGTTGTCGTATGATGCAACTGCAGCCGAGATGTTGGAGCAGGTTGAGAAGTTCTCGCCCGAAATGCAGCTGACCGACGAGATCGTAAAGCTCAAAGAGTTGGCTACCGCAAAGGCTAATGTCGAGGTTGGCAAGCCCTATATCGAGGTTGTTCAGAACAATATGGAGGGCGAGCCCGTTGCTCTGTCGTCGGTTGTTGGCGAGGGCAAGTATGTTCTGCTCGACTTCTGGGCTTCGTGGTGCGGTCCCTGTATGCGTGAGGTACCCTACCTGCTCGAAACCTATGAGAAGTACCACGATAAGGGTTTCGAGATCTACGGCGTATCGTTTGACCGCGACGCAGAGGCTTGGAAGAGTGCTGTTAATAACAAGGGTATGAATTGGATCCACGTGAGCGACGTTAATTACTTCGACAATCAGGCTGCCAAGGATTACGCTGTACGCAGCATCCCCTCGAACTTCCTGATCGGTCCCGACGGCTCGATCGTAGCAGTTAATCTGCGTGGCGAGGAGGTTCAGGCAAAGATCGCCGAGATTCTGGGCGAGTAATCACAAGATAAACCACAGTGCGTCATACGTTTAACTCCCCAAAGAGTGCGACGTATGACGCATTTTTCAACCACGCGCAATGGAGCAATCGAAGAAGATCATAATGGGTATCGACCCCGGTACTAATCGTACGGGTTACGGCTTTCTCGAAGTGGGAGGTCGCAAACCGCGCGCCATTGTGATTGGCGACATCGACCTGCACAAGCTCACCGATCCCTACGAGAAGATGGCCTACATCTTCAAGCGTGTCGGAGCGTTAATTGATGAGTATCAGCCCGATGAGGTGGCTTTGGAATCGCCCTTCTTTGGCGAGAATGTGCAGAGTATGCTCAAATTGGGTCGCGCACAGGGCGTGTCAATGGCCGCCGCATTGAGTCGCGGGATACCGGTTGCAGAGTATGCTCCCACGCGTATCAAGCAGTCGATCACAGGTCGCGGATCGGCGACAAAGGAGCAGGTAGCTGCGATTCTGCAATCAATGCTCGGCATTACGTATGACCCCAAACGCCTTGATGCAACAGATGGTATGGCGGTGGCTGTATGCCACTACTTTACCACCTGCTCGACAATCAATGCGCTCGCAGGGTCGGAACGTGCAAAGGGGCTGGGTGGCAAGCTCAAAGCAACCTCGGCACGTGGCAGCAGCTCGTGGGAGCAATTCCTGCGACAAAATCCCGACCGCGAGCTTAAAGCCGAAACGCCCCAACGTCGAACCGTCAAAAAACCGATCAAATGAGTCGCACACGTCTTATAAGTCTGCTCGTTATCCTACTCTCGGTCGGAGTTATCATCTGGTCGCTCGGTGGCGGTATGTTCTCCTCGCGCGAATTCGATTTCCGTATTGAGGGCGAAATTATCGAGGGCGAGCTACCCGACACAAGCAATTGGAATGTCGAGCGATTGGAGCTTGACAGTAGCGACGGCCGCTACATCATCAGCGGCAAAGCCAAGCGACCGAGCGTCGTTGAACTTCGATCGGAGGAGGTAAGCTACTGCTCTGCGCTCTTCATCGAGCGTGGTAAAATCCTTGTTGAGAACTACCGCGCAACGGGAACAATCTCGAACGATGCTCGAACGGCGATGCTCTCCGAGGCCGATTCGCTCGCGTGGAGCCATCCCGAAGGTGAGTACTCGGCAAGCTACAAGCAGGCATACAACTCACTCACTCGCAAGTACATCTCACAGAATAGCAATAACTTATATGGCGGCTGGCTTACCAACCGCATCAGCGGCGAACTTACGATCGACCAGGCACAGGCACTCTACAAGCAGTTATCGTCGGGAGTACGTCGCACGGAGGTTGTGGCTCCGCTACGCAGTCGAATTGAACGCCACCTGCGCTCGCAGGAGGGCCGACGCATAGCCGATTTGCCAATCGAAGTGCAGCAACTGCTTGACGAGAAGAGATATGTTCTGATCGATTTTTGGGCTTCGTGGAATATCAACAACCACACCCGAAGTCGCAATTTGGCCGAAACAACTGCTCCGTATGAGGGCACAAAGTTGTCGATTTGTCGAATTTCAATGGACAACAGCCCCACGCAACAACGTATCGCCTCGCAAGACGAGCCCACGTCGTGGTTGCAACTTTCGGGCATTGAAGGCAGTGGTGCGGCGATTGTTGCAAAGCTCTCAATCGAATCGCTACCAACCACTTATCTCATCTCACCAGAGGGTCGCATCGTAGCACACACCACCTCGATCGCAGAGTTAAGAGAGCTCTTGAATGAACTTTTTTAGCAAAAAAATTAAAAAAGTTTGCAAAATATTTGGTGGCGCACAAAAAATGCCCTATCTTTGCACTCGCAAAACAAAGGATTGGCACCATAGCTTAATTGAATAGAGCATCTGACTACGGATCAGAAGGTTACAGGTTTGAGTC
>CALBQR010000023.1 GCA_937899895.1 uncultured Alistipes sp. | reverse complement strand
ATGTGAAACATTTTGAGGTTACTTTACGTAATAAGGCAGGTAAAGCAGAACTCATCTCGAAGGATGATGTTGATGTTGAGCAGGCATTGGGCGGTAAATTCGCAGCGGTGAATGAGCGTGCGATGCGAGAGTTGGATATCAAGGGAGGTTTGCAGGTTACGCAGATCAAGCAGGGTGGCTTGTTGGCAAAGGCCCGCGTACGTGAAGGCTTCATCATTACTCACATCAACGACCGTCAAATTCGTTCGCTCAACGATCTGTCAAAGATCAACGAGAAGATCGCTTCGATTGACGGTATCTATCCCAACGGACGCTCTGCAAGCTACACCTTCGTAGAGTAACTCCGAGCAAGCGGATCACTATAAACAACATACGGGGGTGAGCTGTCCAAACAGTTGCCCCCGCTTTTTTACCCGAACGGCGAGTCGCACAAAATGAAGAGATAAGCAAGAAAAACGAAATAAATAGAAGAATATGCGTCAATTAAAGATTACAAAGTCCATCACTAACCGTGAGAGCGCATCGCTCGACAAATATTTGCAGGAGATCGGTAAAGAGGATCTTATCACGGTTGAAGAGGAGGTGGAACTCGCCCAACGAATCAAAAAAGGAGATCAAGAGGCCCTCGAAAAGCTGACCAAAGCGAACCTCCGCTTTGTGGTTTCGGTGGCTAAACAATATCAGAATCAGGGTTTGAGCCTTCCCGACTTGATTAATGAGGGTAACCTCGGTCTGATCAAGGCAGCAGAGAAGTTCGATGAGACTCGCGGTTTTAAGTTCATCTCGTATGCCGTATGGTGGATTCGCCAGTCGATTTTGCAGGCTCTGGCCGAGCAGTCGCGTATCGTACGTCTGCCTTTGAATCAGGTTGGCTCGCTTAACAAAATCAACAAGGCATTTGCCCGCTTCGAGCAGGAGAACGAGCGTACTCCCTCGCCCGAAGAGTTGGCAAAGGCTTTGGAGTTGCCCAAAGAGAAGATTTCGGATACACTGCGCGTTGCAGGTCGCCACGTATCGGTAGATGCTCCGTTTGCCGATGGCGAGGACAACAGTCTGCTCGACGTGTTGGTTAATACCGATTCACCCAATGCCGATCGCGGTCTGATCAACGAGTCGCTCAGCACCGAGGTTGAGCGCGCACTCTCGACGCTAACCGATCGTGAGAAGGACATCATCAAATATTTCTTCGGTATCGGTTGTCAGGAGATGACCCTCGAAGAGATCGGCGAGAAGTTCGGCCTTACCCGTGAGCGTGTTCGCCAGATCAAGGAGAAGGCTATCCGCCGCCTACGCCACTCGTCGCGTAGCAAATTACTTAAATCGTATTTGGGCTAGTTTAGCGCAAATAATATCATTTTGGTGGGTCGTGCTCCGGCGGGAGCACGACTTTTTTGTGTCCTGTGTTGAGGAGAGTTCCCGTTTTAGGCTCGTAGCGGAGATGTCGAAAATGGCAAAATAGTGGTCGATTTGGCCTGTGATAAATCGAGTCTCGGAAATTGCAAAAGTGGGCGTGATGGCGTTTGCGCTCGGTTTTTGATATGAAATGAGGTGTCCGAAAGGTCGATTTATCGGTTCTATTGGTGGTAAATCGGTCTAAAAAATTTGGAAAACGGAAAACTTTTTTGGTTTATAAAGTTTTCTGCATATCTTTGCACGCGTTAAGAAGTACGTTATTAATAAATAGGTAAACAATGTCGCAAAAAGAGTACATTATCGAGCAGGCAACCGAGATGTTTCGACAGCTCGGAATCAAAGCCGTGCGTATGGACGATATCGCCCAGCATTTGGGTGTGTCGAAACGTACGCTCTATGAGCTGTTCGATGATAAGATGAATTTGCTCAAATTGTGTATGTACAACTACTACGAGCAGCGCACCGAGCGGATGAATCAACGTCTGGCCGAGCGAAGCAATGTGATTGAGAAGATCTTGGTGGCGTTCGATCTGTTTTTGGTCAATGGCGAGGCGGAGCAACGTATGCAGACCAATCTGCGCCGTTTCTATCCCGCGCTTTACGAGGAGATCTCGGCAACGATGCAACGTCGCAATTTCGACCGATTGAAAGGTGCAATCGAGAAGGGTATCGCCGAGGGGCTGTTGGATCCGACAATTGATGTCGATGTGTCGGTTTCAATGCTCTGTTGGTCGCTTTCCGGCGTTGTGGATAGTCGCAGAGCCCCTCTGCCGAACAATATTACGCCCGAATATGCGTTACGTTACGTAGTTATCAACTTCCTGCGCGGAATCTCGACGGTGAAGGGTATAGAGGTTATTGATACATTCTTGGGTAAGTTCCGCAAACCGCAAATAGAGAAAATAAATTAAAAACAATAATAGAAGGAGTAAAAAGATGAAAAAGATGATGATGACACTTTGCGTGTGCACGCTGATGACGCTTGGCGTATCGGCGCAGACTGCACTTATCGCAGAGTCAGAGCCGGTCGTTACGACGATGCAACTCTCGTTGCAGGAGGCTGTCGATCTCGCATTGAGCGAGAACCCCACTATCAAGGTGGCCGATTTGGAGATTGAGCGTTACGATTATGTTCGCAAGGAGACTTTGGGCAACCTCTATCCCTCGATCTCGGCAAGTGGCGTTTATACCTATGCCGTTGTTAAGAGCGAGATCTCGAAGGGTCTGTCGTTTGGTGCCGATAATACGATCGCAGCTTCGGCCGAGGTCGGTTTGCCGTTGGTTATGCCCGCAGTTTGGCGTTCGATCAAACTGACGAAGGTGCAGATGGAGAATGCCGTAGAGCAGGCTCGTGCATCGCGTATTGATTTGGTAAATGCAGTTAAGAAGGCATATTACAATATTTTGTTGGCAGAGCAGTCGCTTGCAGTGCTCCGTTCGAGCGAGGCTACGGTGAGCAAGACGGTTGAGGATACCCGTGTGCAGTATGAGCACGGTTTGGCATCGGAGTACAATCTGCTTACTGCCGAGGTGCAGTTGAGCAACTTGCAGCCCTCGATCATCCAGACTGCCAATTCGATCGACATCGCAAAGCGTCTGTTGAAGATGTATTTGAGCCTGCCCGAAAATGTAGATTTGGCTTTGGTTGGTACGCTCGATGACTTCCGTAATGCAATTTTGAATGGTGGCGAGGAACTTACAACCGATATCTCGAACAATAGCCAGCTTCGCCAGCTCGATATTCAGGCCGAGTTGCTGCAACAGAATCTGAAACTGACCCAAACTTCGCGTATGCCGTCGCTGGTGGCATTTGGTCAGTTCTCATATTCGGGTAACGATATGCAGCGTCCCGATTTCAGTGCAATGATGGGCGGCGGTGCAGCAGGTGGCACGACAGGCGGTGCAACGGGTGATGCAGGTACTGCCGAGGCGGTAAAGAAGAGCTTCTATTGGCAGCACCCCATCTCGGTCGGTTTGCAGCTTTCGGTGCCTATCTTCTCTGGTTTTAAGAATACCAATAAGGTTAAGCAGGTGCGCAATCAGATTCGTCAGCTCGATATTCAGCGCGAATATCTGGCCAAAAGTACCGATGTTCAGGTGCGCACGTCGATCAATAATCTGCTGACTGCACGTGAGAAGATGTTTGCCAACGAGAAGACCGTTGCGCAGGCCCAGAAGGCTTACGACATCTCGAACACTCGCTATAAGGCTGGTGCAGGTACCATTTTGGAGCTGAATACAGCGGAGTTGTCGCTGACACAGGCCAAACTGAACTATTCGCAGGCTATCTATGATTACCTTTCGGCAAAGGCCGACTACGATAAGATTATCGGTAAGGAGGAGTAGTGTTTGCGCAATACCAATAAATTGAAGAATAATAACTAAAAAGTAAGATATAGAAAGATGAAAAAGAATTTAGTATGTGCAACTGCGCTGGTAGCATCGTTGGTGCTGGTCGGTTGTGGCGGTGGCAAGAGCGAACAGAATGTAGCTACTATCCAGCCGGAGAAGGTGTTGATTAAGACTGCGGAGGCAACTTCGGCAATGGTCGGTCAGTTGGTTGAGGTTACGGCTAATATCCAGCCTTACAAGCAGAACTCGATTACGCCCGCAGTTCAGGGTGTGCGTATCGACCGTATTTTGGTTGATGTAGGCGACTATGTGTCGAAGGGCCAGTTGGTAGCAACGATGGACCCCATTCAGTATAATCAGGCAAATACCCAGCTGCTTAATTTGGAGGCAGACTTGGCTCGTATGACTCCCGTGTTTGAGGCCGGCGGTATCTCGGCACAGCAGCTCGAAGCTATGAAGACGCAGGTGTCGGTACAGCGCGATGCAGTTGCCAACTTGAAGAAGAATATCGAGCTTCGTTCGCCCATTTCGGGTGTTGTAACGGCTCGTAACGCCGAGGCAGGCGATATGTTTGCCAATATGCCTATTTTGCAGGTTATGCAGATCAACCCGTTGAAGATCACCGCAAGCATCTCGGAGAAGTATTTCTCGAAGGTTAAGCTGAATATGCCCGTTGAGATCGCAACGGAGGTGTTGCCCGATGAGAAATTTACGGGTAAGGTGTCGTTGATCTATCCCGCAATGGATGCTGCTACGCGTACTTTCACTGTTGAGATTACCATTCCCAACGCCGGTAATAAGCTGCGCCCCGGTATGTTTGCTCGTGCAATCTTCAATCTTGGTGAGGTTGAGAGCGTATTGGTTCCCGATGTTGCAATCAAGCGTCAGGCAGGTACTGCCGAGCGTGCCGTATTCGTATTGAAGGAGGATGGCACGGTTGAGCGTCGCGTGGTTGAGTTGGGTCGCCAGATTGACAAGAACTACGTAATCCTGTCGGGTCTGAATGCAGGCGAGCAGGTGTCGGTTACCGGTTTGAGCAAGCTCGATGACGGTACCGCTGTTGAGGTTAGCAAATAATTTTATAGGAGAGAAGTAATATGAAAATTTACGAATCAGCCGTTAGAAAGCCGATTTCGACCTGTCTGCTCTTCTTGGGTGTGATCATCTTCGGACTCTTCTCGTTGAAGAATCTGGCGATTGACCAATACCCCGAAATGGACCCTCCCTACATCACCGTAGCGACGGTCTATGCAGGAGCTAATGCAGCCGATATCGAAACAAATATTACCAGAGTGCTGGAAGATCAGCTTAACTCGGTCGATAATCTGAAAGAGATCACCTCGACATCGAAGGATAACGTGTCGATGATTACGCTCGAAATGGAGTGGGGCTCGGATCTTGATGTGGCGATGAATGACGTGCGCGACATTGTCAGCCGTACTCAAACCTTGCTGCCCGATGAGGTGGATTATCCGACGATTTTCAAGTTCAGTTCGTCGATGATGCCCGTAATGTTGCTCTCGGTTACGGCCGATGAGAGCTATTACGCAATGGACAAGATTCTGGACGACCGTTTGGTGAACGTTCTGAACCGTGTGAATGGTATCGGTTCGGTGAATGTCATCGGTCAGCCCGTGCGCGAGATTCAGGTAAATGTCGATCCTGAAAAGATTGAGGCATTTGGCCTGACGATCGAGTCGATTGGCGGTATCATCGCATCGGAGAACCTCAATGTTCCCGCAGGTTCGATGGATTTGGCAAGTGGTACATATAATGTCAAAGCCGATGGCGAGTTTACCGATAGCGAGCAGTTGAAGCACTTGGTTGTATCGACTCGTGGTGGTCGCACAGTTAAGCTCTCGGACGTTGCCGAGGTTAAGGATACGATCCAGAAGATCACGATGGATACCCGTGCCAATGGTCGTCGTTCGGCGATGATTATGATCCAGAAGCAGTCGGGTGCCAATACCGTTGAGATCGTTGAGGAGATCAACAAGCGTCTGCCCGCAATCCAGGCGTCGCTGCCTAACGACATCAAGATTGTCGAGATTATGAACGGTGCAACCGAGATCCAAAAGAGTATCAACTCGCTGGCCGAAACGGTGATGTTGGCATTCGTCTTCGTCATCATCGTGGTTATGGTCTTCCTGGGTCGTTGGCGTGCTACGTTCATCATCTGTATGACTATCCCGATTTCGTTGGTAACGGCATTTATCTATCTGTTTGCAACGGACTCGACGCTAAACCTGATTTCGTTGTCGTCGTTGTCAATTGCAATCGGTATGGTTGTGGATGATGCGATTGTGGTGTTGGAGAATATTACAACACATATCGAGCGCGGATCAAACCCGAAAGAGGCTGCAATCTACGGTACCAATGAGGTTTGGCTGTCGGTAATCGCAACCACGTTGGTTGTTGTAGCGGTATTTATGCCTTTGACAATGGTGTCGGGTATGGCAGGTATCCTGTTCAAGGAGTTGGGTTGGATCGTTTCGATCGTGGTATGTATGTCAACCACTGCGGCTGTTACGCTGACCCCGATGTTGTCGGCATATATCCTCTCGTCGGAGGGTGGTAAGCACGACTATAAGGGTGTGGGTATCATCTACAAGCCTATTGATAAGGCACTTGATTGGTTGGATGATGCTTATGCACGAATGTTGACTTGGACCGTACGTCATCGCTGGACAACCGTTATCCTCTCGCTTGTGATGTTTATGGTGTCGATTGGTCTGTTGAAGTTCGTTCCGTTCGATTTCTTCCCTCCCTCGGATAATGCACAGATTACGGCTACGATCGAGACCGAGCAGAACCTTTCGATGGAGTACACCCGCGATATCGCTCGCCGTATTGATAGCATTGTTTATAAGAACTTCCCTGAGGTTGAGTTGGTTTCGGCTCGTACGGGTCAGAGTTCGGCCAACAATGCAATGTCGGCAATGCAGAAGTCGGGTAGCAATATGATCAGCTACAACCTCCGTCTGTCGCGTTCGACCGAGCGTGAGCGTTCGATCTATGAGATTGCCGATATCTGGCGAACTGAATTGGCGAAGATTCCGGAGATTTCGCAGTTTGTTGTAACGCCCGGTGGTAGCAGCGGCGGTATGAGCGGTGGCGCCAACGTAGAGATCAAGGTCTTTGGTTTCGACTTGGATAACTCGAATAGTGTGGCTATCGACCTCAAAAACAAGGTGTCGAAGATTGCCGGTGTGCGTGATGCCGATCTGTCGCGTGATGATCTGCGCCCCGAATATAATGTTGTTTTCGATCGAGAGAAGTTGGCTCTGCACGGTTTGAGCAATGCGCAGGTATCGCAGGCTGTTCGTAACCGTATCGACGGTATGACAGCATCGAAGTACCGCGAGGATGGCGATGAGTACGATATCGTAGTTCGTTATTCCGAAGAGTTCCGCCAGTCGTTGGAGGACGTCGAGAATATCAACCTGATGACCGCAACGGGTCGCACGATCAAGTTGAAAGAGGTAGCAAAGGTTGTTGAGGAGTTTGCAGCTCCCGATATCCAGCGCGAGAACCGTCAGCGCATAGTGAAGGTAACGGCTACGTTGGCTCCGGGTGTAGCTCTGGGTGATGTAGTAGGCGAGGTGCAGAAGATGCTCGACGAGTACGAAACTCCCGACGGTATCGACCTCGAATTGGGTGGTACGTTGGAGGATCAGCAGGAGACCTTTGGCGATCTGTTCGTGCTGTTGGCTCTGATCGTGGTGTTGGTTTATATCGTTATGGCAACCCAGTTTGAGTCGATGTCGATGCCTCTGATGATTATGATCTCGATCCCATTCGCATTTACGGGTGTCTTCTTCGCTCTGTGGATTAGCGGTACATCGTTGAGTTTGATCGCACTGATTGGTGCAATTATGCTGGTGGGTATCGTAGTTAAGAACGGTATCGTTATGGTCGATTACACCAACCTGCTCGTTGAGCGCGGTATGAGCGTTGCGAAGGCTGCTGTTGCGGCAGGTAAGAGCCGTCTGCGTCCTGTGTTGATGACCTCGCTGACCACCGTATTCGGTATGGTGCCTATGGCTATGGGTCTGGGTGAAGGTTCGGAAATCTGGCAGCCGATGGGTGTGTCGGTTATCGGTGGTCTGACCTGCTCGACCATTCTGACACTGCTGGTTCTGCCCGCATTGTATGTGATCTTCCGAGGTCGCAAGGCTGCCGGTGCAGATGACATTCAGTACGATGGTACCGGCAAGCGCAAGCAGGCTATTGCTAATAAGATTAACTAATTAAATTGATCTACAAAACGATGAAAGCAGTATTCATTTCATATAATCAGGCACTGACCGAACGTGTAATGGCGATTTTGGATCGCAATGGTGCGCGTGGCTTCACCAAGTGGGAGCTGACTCACGGCCGAGGTTCGGTTGATGGTGAGCCTCACTACGCATCGCACGCTTGGCCTGCAATGAACTCGTCGATTCTGACCATTGTCGATGACGAGAAGGTTGAACCGATTATGAATGATTTGCGCGCAATGGATGCCGATACCAAGATGCAGGGCTCGCGTGCATTCGTTTGGGATATCGTTGCTCAAATGTAATCATTCTGACCGAAGGTTGCCGATTGGGGCGTTTGCACACCTTTTCTGTGTGCTCTGTTCTGTAACCTGCAACGAAAATATAGGCTGCCACCCAAAGAGGGTTGGCAGCCTATATTTTTTAATTCGCAGGACGTATCTCGCCTCCAATGTGCCGTTGAATTATGAGCCGAATAAAAAAGTGCCGAACAATCGTGTTCGGCACTTAATAGTTTTGGGTTGAACTTAAATATGTTTCTTGCCCTTTGCGGATTGTCGAAACCAATTATTTCAGCTCGTTCAAAATGCGCATCGCAGCGTCGAGAATAGCTGTATCGTCAAGAGTTACAACACCGCCATCGGGACCCTTCTCGTAGTGAGCACCCACTACCTGACCCGACTCAAAGTGATTGCCACCGAAATAGTTACGTACGGTGTCAACGTCGATACCGAGTTCATCTGCGATACGCTGCGAGCTGCCGCTGGGCAACTTGTCTTTGATTCTTCTGAGTTCGTTGAAAGTGATAATCATAGTTGTATTTCTTTTATAGTTGATATTTTCAGTGGTACTAAAGTATAAAAGATTTTTGTAACAACAAAATTTTTTAGGCAAAATCGGATAAATTACTCTAATTTTTCCATTCGCGAAGGCCCTCCTCTGACCTCATTTTTGGGGGTGGTGAGGGGCAAAATTGCCTTGCGAAATAGACCAGATCGGGGAAAATTTTAGATGCAGACCCGATGTGTGGCAATAAACTAATGGCCGCAAAATAGGTTTAAGAATGACAATGTGTCAGCCTTTTTGTCAGCAAATATGACATTTGGCAGTCTTTTGAGTGTCTGTTTTTGCTGTCTGTATGCCAAAAAAGGCCAATTTCGGGTTTGGTATAGCGTTTGTTCCAAAGAAAAGCGTCGTCGCCGAGGGCGGCATTGAAAAAAACAAGCGGTCTCGAAAGATCGGGAAGTTTGAAAAGTCCGAAGACGACACGAAAAATATAGAAAATAAGTATAACAATTAAAAAATAAGGAAAATTATGGCAAAGATTATCGGTATCGATTTAGGTACTACCAACTCGTGTGTAGCAGTTATGGAGGGCAACGAGCCCGTCGTAATCCCCAACAGCGAGGGTCATCGCACAACCCCTTCTATTGTAGCATTCACCGACGCTAACGAGCGTAAGGTGGGTGATCCTGCAAAGCGTCAGGCTATCACCAACCCCAAGCGTACGATCTTCTCGATCAAGCGTTTTATGGGTGAGACCTACGATCAGGTTGCAGGCGATATCGCTCGCGTTCCCTACACCGTAAATCGTGGCGACAACAACACTCCCCGCGTGGATATCGACGGTCGTCAGTACACTGCACAGGAGATCTCGGCTATCATCTTGCAGAAGATGAAGAAGACCGCAGAGGACTATCTGGGCACCGAGGTATCGGAGGCGGTAATTACCGTTCCCGCATACTTCTCGGACTCGCAGCGTCAGGCAACCAAGGAGGCAGGTGAGATTGCAGGTTTGAAGGTACGTCGTATCATCAACGAGCCTACCGCCGCAGCTTTGGCTTACGGTATGGATAAGAAGAACAAGGATATGAAGATCGCCGTATATGACCTCGGTGGCGGTACGTTCGATATTTCGATCCTCGAATTGGGCGATGGCGTATTTGAGGTTAAATCGACCAATGGTGATACTCACCTGGGTGGTGATGACTTCGACCACGTACTGATCGACTTTATGGCCGAGTCGTTTAAGATGGAGCACGGTATCGACCTGCGTCAGGACGCAATGGCATTGCAGCGTTTGAAGGAGGCTGCCGAGAAGGCAAAGATTGAGCTCTCTTCGACCACCTCGACCGAGATCAATCTGCCCTACATTATGCCCGTAAACGGTATTCCGCAGCACTTGGTAATGACCTTGACCCGCGCGAAGTTCGAGCAGTTGTGCGACCACTTGATACGCAAGACCATCGAGCCTTGTAAGATCGCTCTGCGCGATGCAGGTTTGCAGGCTTCGCAGATCGATGAGGTTATTCTGGTAGGTGGTTCGACCCGTATCCCTGCAATCCAGAAGGTTGTAGAGGAGTTCTTCGGCAAGACCCCCAACAAGAGCGTGAACCCCGATGAGGTTGTAGCTATCGGTGCTTCGATTCAGGGCGGTGTGCTGACCGGTGAGGTTAAGGATGTGCTTCTGCTCGACGTTACTCCGCTGTCGCTCGGTATCGAGACTCTGGGTGGCGTATTCACCAAGCTGATTGAGGCTAACACCACTATCCCGACCCGCAAGAGCGAGGTATTCTCGACTGCGTCGGACAACCAGCCTTCGGTTGAGATCAACGTATGTCAGGGCGAGCGTCCTATGGCACGCGACAACAAGTCGATCGGTCGTTTCCACCTCGACGGTATCCCCGCAGCTCCGCGTGGCGTTCCGCAGATTGAGGTTACCTTCGACATCGATGCTAACGGTATCCTGAACGTATCGGCAAAGGATAAGGGTACGGGTAAGGAGCAGAAGATCCGTATCGAGGCATCGTCGGGTCTGACCGAGCAGGAGATCCAGCGTATGCGCGATGAGGCAAAGGCTAACGAAGCAAAGGATAAGGAGGAGAAGGAGCGTATCGAGAAGATCAATGCTGCCGACTCGCACATCTTTACCACTGAGAAGCAGTTGAAGGAGTACGGTGATAAGATTCCCGCTGACAAGAAGGCTGCTATCGAGGGTGCTCTCGGTAAGTTGAAGGAGGCTCACAAGGCGGCTGATTTGGCAGCTATCGACGCAGCTATGACCGAGTTGAACAACGCTTGGCAGGCAGCATCGCAGGATATCTACGCAAGCCAGCAGGCTCAACAGCAGCAGGCACAGAACGCCCAGGGTGGCGCACAGCAGAATGGCGGCGCACAGGGTGGTCAGCAGCAGCCCGAAGATGTTGAGTTTGAGGAGGTGAAGTAGTCCTCGCTCGATAAAATTTCAAATGATCCCGATCTCCATTCACGGAGGTCGGGATTTTTTTATTCCCAATCTCTAATTCCCAATTAATTCGCTAAAAATGGCAGTGAGCTTTGTTGGCTGATTATTGGAGGGCGGGGGACTCGCCCCAATGACGACCTGCCGATGATGACACGCCGCATAAAGGCACAGATAAATTAGCGCGAAAAGTCTTCTTCGCTGACGTTCAGAGCAACAAAATAGCCTCAAAGGTGAGAATTTTAAGGAAAAAGGTGTGTATTTAGAGAAAAATTACTATTTTTGTGCCCTATTGGCGAGTTATGTAATGACGTAGCCGAATGCGTAGGAAAATACGTAACAAAATAAACAATAAATAAACATTTCTAAACAATGCAAAACAAAGGCGCAATTAAACTATTGGCATTCCTTTTAGCGATTGCCTGTGTTTATCAGCTCTCGTTCTCGTTTGTAACGCGCAGAGTTGAGAAGAAGGCAGCAGAGTATGCTGCTACCTACCCGGTTGAGCTTCAGGACAAGATGGAGCAGCAGTACCTTGATTCGGTTAAGAATCAGCCTGTTTATAACTTGGGTATCATTGAATACACCTACAAAGAGTGCCAGGAGAAGGAGATCAACCTCGGTCTGGACTTGAAGGGTGGTATGAACGTAATGTTGGAGGTTCAGCAGGGTGATGTATTGAAGTCGTTGTCGGACGACTCGCAGGATCCCAAGTTCCTCGAAGCATTGAGTTTGACTACCGAGCAGACTCGTGATGGTGGTGATTACATCTCGATCTTCGCAAAGAATTATGCCCAGGTATCGGGTGGTCAGCCTTTGGCGCTGATTTTCAACACTCCGTCGATGAAGGAGATCAACGCAAACTCGACAGATGAGGATGTTTTGAAGGTTCTGCGTGCAGAGAGCGACGACGCTATCGCAGCATCGTACGACATCTTGCGTTCGCGTATCGACCGCTTCGGTGTAACCTCGCCCAATATCCAGCGTCTGCCCAACTCGAACCGTATTTTGGTCGAGCTCCCCGGTGTAAAGGAGCCCGAACGTGTTCGTAAGCTGTTGCAGGGTACCGCTTCGTTGGAGTTCTGGGAGACTTATAGCACCAACGAGCTGATGGGTGCTTTGGAGCAGGCTGATGCTCTGTTGCGCAACATCAAGGCCGAGAGCGCAGCTCCCGCCGAGGTTGTTGAGGCAGAGGAGGTTGCCGAGGAGGCAGCTCCCGCAGAGGATAACGCATTGGTAGCAGAGGTTGCAGAGCAGACTTCGGAGGAGGCTGTTGCAACCGAGGGTTTGAGCTTCGAGGAGCAGGAGAAGATGAATCCCCTGTTTGTTCGTTTGTTCCCTGGTGCAGTTTATGCTGATGCAAACAACCCGATTATTGGTTACGCAACTTCGACCGATACCACTATTGTAAATAAGTATCTGGCTATGCCCCAGATCAAGGCTCTCTTCCCCCGCGATGTTCGCTTTATGTGGAGCGTTAAGCCCTACGAGAACAAGCGTGCAGCAGCAGAGGGTGTTGCAGATCCTTTCGATGGCAAGTTCGAGTTATTCGCTGTTAAGGCTAACACCTTCGATGGAAAGGCTCCTCTGGATGGTAGCGTTGTAGTTGATGCTACGGCAGATTACGCTCGTCAGGGTGCTGATGCCGAGGTTTCGATGACGATGAACTCGGAGGGTATGCAGAAGTGGGCACAGTTGACCGGCCAGAACATCGGTCGCGCAATCGCAATCGCTTTGGACGGTTACATCTATTCGGCTCCCAACGTATTGTCGGTAATCGACGGTGGCCAGTCGCGTATCACCGGTAACTTCACCATCAACGAGGCAAAGGACTTGGCTAATGTATTGAAGTCGGGTAAGGTTCGCGCTCCGTCGCGCATTATCCAGGATACCGTTGTAGGTCCTTCGTTGGGTCAGGAGTCGATCAACGCAGGTATGTTCTCGTTCGTGATCGCATTCTTGCTGGTACTGGTTTATATGTGCGTTTATTATAGCACCAGTGGTTGGATTTCGTGCATCGCATTGATCACCAACCTCTTCTTGCTGATTGGCTTTTTGGTGTCGTTTGGTGCAGTTCTGACTCTGCCCGGTATCGCAGGTATCGTGCTTACGATGGGTATGGCAGTGGATGCTAACGTAATTATATACGAGCGTATCAAGGAGGAACTTCGCGCAGGTAAGGGTCTCTCGATGGCTGTTAAGGATGGTTACAGCAATGCTTACTCGGCAATTATCGACGGTCAGCTGACCACTATGATTACCGGTATCGTTCTGTTCATCTTCGGTAACGGTCCTGTTCAGGGCTTCGCGACTACCTTGATCATCGGTATCATCACTTCGGTATTTACTTCGATCTATATCACTCGTCTGATTATCGACGCACTGATCAAGAAGGGTAAGAATGTTAAGTTCTCGTACAAGTGGTCGGAGAACCTGCTGGCTAACACCAAGTTCGATTTCATCGGTAAGCGTAAGGTTGCTTACATCGTTTCGGGTGTTATGCTCGTTCTGTCGATTGCATCGTTTGCAATTCGCGGTTTCAATATGGGCGTTGAGTTCACCGGTGGTCGTGCATACGTAGTTCGTTTCGACCAGAATGTATCGGCTGATGCAGTTCGTGGTGCATTGGAGAACGCTTTCCCCGGCGATGCAAGCAGCGTCAGCTTGGAGGTTAAGCAGTATGGCGATGAGAACCAGATGCGTATCGTAACCCAGTACAAGTTCGATGACACTTCGGAGGAGGCAACCGCAGAGGTTGATCAGCTGCTCTATGAGAACTTGAAGGGTCTCTACTCGTATGACATCACTCTCGACGGTTTCACCAGCACGCAGACTGACCAGAACGGTATTATCTCGGCAGATAAGATCGGTCCTTCGATTGCGCGCGATATGACTCGTTCGGCATTCTTGGCAGTTATCTTCTCGCTGATTGCAATCGCACTCTACATTATGATGCGATTCAAGAAGTGGCAGTGGGGTATGGGTGCAGTCGTTTCGCTGACCCACAACGCTCTGCTCGTAATGGGTCTGTTCTCGTTGCTGTACGGTCTGTTGCCCTTCGCATTGGAGATCAACCAGTCGTTCATTGCAGCGATCCTGACCATCATCGGTTACTCGATCAACGATACCGTGGTTATCTTTGACCGTATCCGTGAGTACCAGGCACTCTATCCGAAGCGCACTATCGGTGATAACATCAACAAGGCAATCAACTCGACTCTGTCGCGTACGTTGAATACTTCGGGTACGACGTTCGTAACTCTGTTGGCGATCTTCTTGTTCGGCGGTGAGACTATTCGTGGTTTCGTATTCGCCCTGATGTTCGGTATCATCGTAGGTACTTACTCGTCGGTATTCGTTGCAACTCCCGTTGCTTACGAGATGATGACCAAGGGTAAGAATAAGAAGAATTAATCATCCGAAAGGATTAAAACGACGAAAGAAGGCCCGTAAATCGTTGCGGGTCTTCTTTTTTTTGTGTAGTTTTGCGGAAACGAAATCAGTAAATCAAAGATGGGCTTTATTCATATCGGCATAATCGATGTTATCGACATCCTTTTGGTGGCATTGATGCTCTACTACTTGTATCGCGTAACGCGTGGCACGAGTGCATTCAGCATTATTTTGGGCGTAGTTATGCTCTATCTGATGTACATCGTGGTCCGTGCGCTCAATATGGAGCTTCTTTCGGGCATTTTAGGACAGTTTATCGGCGTGGGTATCATCGCTGTTGTCGTGATTTTCCAGCCCGAAATACGCCGTTTTTTGCAGATGCTCGGCCTGCAACAGAACCATAGTCTTTCGCGCCTGTTTGGCCGCGAAAATAACGATAGCGACCTCGATATCGATTCGTTGGTAAAGGCTTGTGTCGATATGTCGGCAACAAAGACGGGCGCACTGATCGTTCTGCAACAGACCAGCGATTTGAGTCTTATGGCCGAGGGTGGTATTGCGGTAGATGCAAAGGTGTCGTCGTCGTTGTTGGAGAATCTCTTCTTTAAGAATTCGCCGCTGCATGATGGCGCAATCATCATCAATCGCAATCGTGTTGTTGCGGCGCGTTGCATCCTGCCTTCAACCCAGTCGCAGGTGCCCAAGTCGTATGGAACGCGCCACCGCGCAGCGTTGGGTATGAGCGAGGTTTCGGATGCAATTATTCTGGTTGTGTCGGAGGAGACGGGTGCTCTTTCGATTGCGCAGGGTGGTGTTATCCAGCGCGATATCGAACCTGACAAGTTTAAGTCGGTGTTGGTTAAACGCCTCAATATGAACGTGGAACGTACGCGTTCGGCCGATCGTTTCTTCCGCCGTTTTAAGCGTAATCAGCAGCAGGCAAAATAGCTTCGGAGTATATTCCGCTATAAATAAAAATCCCACTTCGTGATCGAAGTGGGATTTCTTTTGTTGATACGTAGCCTTTCGGCCCGAACGATTAGTGGCAGCAGCCGTCGTTGCAACCGCACCCATCGCCGCACTCGTCGCCGCAGCTGTCGTGCTCGCAGCCGCAACCGCAGCCCCCCTTCGGAGCCAGATCTTCGGGCTGTACGTCGCGTACGCCTACGACCTTAACCTCGAAGTTGAGTGTCTTGCCGGCCATCGGGTGGTTGAAGTCCATCTTAACGCTCTCCTCTGCCACCTCGCGGATGGTGCCGAGCATACGGTTGCCCTGATTGTCGCTCATAGGTACCTGATTGCCAACGAACAACATCTCGTCGGCGATCTTGCCGTCGATCATAAATATATTCTTGGGCAGATCAACGATAGCCTCTGCGATCACCTCACCGTAGCCATCTTTGGGAGCGAGGGTGAAAGCCACCTCGTCGCCAACCTCTTTACCGAGGATAGCCTCTTCGAATTTGGGAAGCAACATACCCGTACCGAAGATGAATTCGAGGGGGTGTTCGGGGTGCGACTGGTCAGCGATCTGACCGTCAACTGTCAGCTTGTAATCTACCGCTACAAATTTGTTCTGTTCTACTTTCATTGTACTAAATTGTTGTTTATTAAGTATTTGTAATGTTTTCGTAAGCCTTAACCTTGCGCGCGACGTGCCGTCGCGTTTGCAATTCGAATTTCATATCTTAATTCAAATTTCAATTATGAATTTTGAATCTTGAATTTTGCATTTTTATAGCTCCTTGCAGGTGCAAACCAAGTTACGGTCGCCGTAGCCGTTGTCGATCTTCGAAACGTAGGGGAAGAACTTGCTCTGCTTAACCCATTCGAGCGGGAATGCTGCCTGCTCACGAGTGTAGGGATGCGACCACTCGCCCGCCAGTTCGACAGCCGTATGGGGTGCATTCACAATCGGGTTATCGGTCGTATTGCCACTCTCGGCCACAGCCTCGCATTCGCGTTTGATCGAGATCATAGCCTCGATAAAGCGATCCATCTCGGCCTTCGGCTCACTCTCGGTCGGCTCGATCATAAATGTATCGTGCACGGGGAACGAGAGCGTCGGAGCGTGGAAACCGTAGTCCATCAATCGACGCGCCATATCGCCCGTATCAACGCCATAGAGTTTCTTGAATTCGTGCAGATCGAGGATCATCTCGTGGCCTACGCGACCATTCTCGCCCGTATAATAGGTGCGGAACTCCTTCGACAGAGCCGCCGACATATAGTTTGCATTGACGATAGCCATCTCGGTAGCCTCGCGCAGGCCGTTCTCACCGAGCATCTTGATGTAGCCGTATGTGATC
Source organism: uncultured Alistipes sp. (assembly GCA_937899895.1). Classification (GTDB taxonomy): domain Bacteria; phylum Bacteroidota; class Bacteroidia; order Bacteroidales; family Rikenellaceae; genus Alistipes. The sequence continues at coordinate 7,197 of CALBQR010000023.1, read as the reverse complement.
GGCAACAACATTGCGCTACCCCAGGGGGCCGACGAAACGGCAGTGATACCCTCTTCGCCACCGGTTTCAACCAACGAGTGCGAAGGTAGGAACTTCGCCAAGTGAGCAGCCACGCAGATCGGACCAACGCCTGGACCACCGCCACCGTGAGGCATTGCGAAGGTCTTGTGGAGGTTCAAGTGGCAAACGTCAGCACCGATATAACCGGGGTTGGTCAAACCTACCTGTGCATTCATATTTGCACCGTCCATATATACCTGACCGCCAGCGTCGTGCACTGCATCGACGATCTCGCGGATACGGCTCTCGAATACGCCGTGAGTTGATGGATAGGTAACCATCAAACCGCACAACTCGCTGCTATACTGCTCGGCCTTTGCCTTCAAATCTTCGACGTCGATGTTGCCATTTGCATCGCACGCTACGGTTACGATCTTCATACCTGCCATTGCGGCCGATGCGGGGTTGGTACCGTGTGCCGATGCGGGAATCAGCACGATATTACGGTAGCCCTGACCGCGGTGCTGGTGATATGCGCGAATAACCATCAAACCTGCATACTCACCTGCGGCACCCGAATTGGGCTGCAACGAACAAGCGGCAAAGCCCGTGATGGTTGCCAGATCGTTCTCCAAATCCTCGATCATCATCTTATAACCCTCGACCTGGTCGGCGGGAGTGAAGGGGTGCACATCGGCAAAACCAGACAGACTGAGTGGCTGCATCAGCGCGGCTGCGTTCAACTTCATTGTGCACGATCCGAGCGATATCATACTGTCAGCCAGCGAGATATCGCGGTGCTCCAAACGCTTGATGTAGCGCATCAAGTCGCTCTCGTTGCGGTATTTGTTGAATACGCTTTCGGTCAAAATCGCGCTTTCACGAGCCAATTCCGAGGGGTAGTAGCACTTGCTTGCTGCCTTCACCGACTTGGGAGCCTTGCGACCCTTTGCCAACGCGAAGATCTCGACAACAGTTGCGATCTCCTCGTCGGTTGTAACCTCGTCGAAGCTCATACGCACGCCACCCGAAGCGGGGTAGAAGAAGTTGATACCGCGCTCCAAAGCCAATGACTGCACAACCGCAGCATCTACATCGGTTACCTCGATTGTGTCGAAGAACGAACGATGCAACAGCGTGCAACCCAATGCCTCCAATGCTTCGGCAACGGTTGCAGCAGCCGAATGGATATGCTCGGCAATGCGACGCAGACCCTCGGCACCGTGATAAACGGCATAGAAACCGACCATCGAAGCCATCAATGCCGATGCGGTACAGATGTTCGATGTAGCGCGCTCGCGCTTGATATGCTGCTCGCGCATTTGCAGAGCCATACGCAGAGCCTTATTGCCCAAACGATCGACACTTACGCCGATGATTCGACCAGGCATATTGCGCTTAAACTCCTCGCGTGTAGCCATATAACCTGCGCTCGGACCGCCGAATCCCATCGGAGTACCCATACGCTGCGTACCACCAACGGCGATGTCTGCGCCCCACTCTGCGGGAGCTTTCAACAGTACGAGCGACATCAAATCGCTAACAGCCGTAACCAATGCACCTGCCTCGTGAGCCTTTGCGGTGAAGTTCTCGTAGTTGCGTACTTCGCCATCTGCGGCGGGATATTGTACCATAGCACCGAACTCGCGGCCAGTGAATTCATATTCGTCAAAGTTGTCGCAAATGATCTCGATACCGAACGGTTCGCTACGAGTGAGCAGTACGTCCATCGTCTGCGGGAAGAGCTTCTCATCGACAAACAGAGCGTTGCGACCCTGCTTTACAGCCTCGCGCGAACGCAATGCAAACATCATCAGCATCGCCTCGGCAGCGGCAGTAGCCTCGTCAAGCAGCGAGCAGTTACCGATCTGCATACCTGTAAGTGAGATGATTGCGGTCTGGTAGTTGAGCAGAGCCTCCAAACGACCCTGCGAAATCTCGGCCTGATAGGGTGTGTATGAGGTGTACCAAGCGGGATTTTCGAATACGTTACGCGAAATCGCAGCGGGCACGGCCGAGGGGTAGTAACCCATACCGATAAACGAACGCAGGGGGTGATTACGCTCTGCCAACGAACGGATCAACTGTGCAAATTGGAATTCGCTCATACCCTCTTTGGGCAGTGCGAGGGGTTTGCGCAGGCGGATCGACTGCGGGATAACTTGCGAAATCAGTTCTTCGCGGCTCTCGACGCCAATAACGTCGAGCATCTCTTTAAGTTGTGCGGCATCCGGGCCTATGTGGCGTGATGCAAATCTATCAAATGACATAGATATAGTGAGTGTTAAAATTTTGCAATAATTAACAAAGTACGATACAAATTTACCTATTTTTTATGGTTTTGTATCGTACTTTGCCAAAAATCTTACACACGTAAGCCGTTTTTACTGCATTTGCCACGTAGGCTTCGGCTCTTTACCCTTTTGGACCTGTTGCCAGAACTTGCGCAGACGATCTATCTGCGTGTGGAACAACTCCTCGTTCATCATAATCGTATAGGCATTCAGGGCCGAGTGGAGGTAATTCAGTGTGGTGATGGCATATTCGGGCTTAATACCCTCTTTTTTAGCTAATTCGACGCCCAATATTTTTTGATTTTCAACCAATTTTTCAACCAAATCGATAACCTTCGGTTGATATACGGGGTGGAGTACCGACTGCACAACGAAGCGGTCGTACTGTATGTTTTTTGCGGCCAGACTCTCGACGTTGTTGATATAATCGATGAAGGTTAAATTTTCATCTTCGTGCATTAATTCGAGTTCGTCAATGAGCGATTGGTAATAGAAACGGATGGTATCGATAACTATTTGGTCGCGGCTCTCGAACATCTCGTAAATAAACGAAGAGCTGATACCTGACTCAATGATCAACGAGCGCATTGATGTTTTATCAAGCCCGTGTGATGCAAATGAATTCAGAAAACTTGTGAGAAGATGTTTTCTGCGAAGGATTCTGTCAACGGTCATAGTTTTAGGGTTGTTTTAGGTTTAAGCTTGATTTTAGGTTAAGTTTTTAAGGGGAAATATTGGTTTTGTAGTTGTTTTCTAAATATGCGATTATTGCTGTTTTCGGTATTTATAGTTAATACTTAAAACTGCTGCCGCCGATAAATTCTCGTAAAATCGAGGTGGGCGGAATCTCCGCAGGGTCGATTGGTAAGAAATTATCGAGGAACTTCAAAAGACGTTTTGCCTCCGAAAATTCGGGAACGGTATTGGGTACTTCACGCAACTTCGGCTCGATAAACTGACGCAATACCGATATTTCGTAAAATAGTGAGCTATTGAACATTACATCGGCATTTTCCTGATATGGGAAGATGTGTTTGTCCTCGCCACGGCGCACACTTTGCCAGCGTTTGATGGTCGCCTCGGCATTCGCTCCGCGGGCGTAATAGTCGCGTGTAATGCGGCGAATCAGACGATTGTCGGTTGTCGCAATGCGTGAAACATTATCCATCGAAATTGAGGTGAGTGCCGAAATGTAAATTTTGAATTTCATCTGATCATCAACATCGGCCGTAAGTTTTGGGTTCAGACCGTGAATTCCTTCGATGACCAAAATCGAACGCTCGTCAAGTTTCAAAGGTTGCTCGTGCCATTCGCGCAGGCCAGAGATGAAGTTGAATTTTGGCACCTGCACGCTTTCGCCCTGCAACAATTTGTTCAGCTGCTCGTTGAACAATGCGATGTCGATCGCCTCCAAAGCCTCGAAATCGTAGTCGCCATTCTCGTCGCGCGGAGTGTCGGCGCGATTGACAAAGTAGTCGTCAAGGGAGATGGTAACGGGGCGCAAGCCAAGAATACGCAACTGAATACCAAGGCGTTGTGCAAATGTGGTCTTGCCACTTGACGAGGGCCCCGAAATCAATACGATACGTGCTCCGCGCGAAATATTTGCGTCGTATATCGCATCGGCAATTGCTCCTAGTTTTTTCTCGTGAAAAGCCTCGGCAATTTTGATCAGCTCGCCGCCTTCGCCATTGAGGATCTTTGCGTTAAGCGAGCCGATGTTCTGCACTCCCATAATTTCGACCCAATCCTTATACTCGGAGAAGATGTCGAACATTTTGTCTTGCGGCACAACACTTTCGAGCTGCGATGGATTTGTGCGCTGCGGCACAGCCAGATGAATACCGTTGTAATAGCGACTGATGTCGAACAGATGAATATATCCGGTTGAAGGGGCAAGTGCTCCGTAGAAATATCCGGCCATATCGGCCATACGATATACGTCGGCAAACAGACGCGGGCGAGTACGCAGCAGGGCAATCTTATCGTCGAAACCGAGCTTCGAGTAGATCTCTTCGACCTCGGCCGCAGGCAGATGCTCGCGCACGATAGGGATATCTGCGGCGATAATGTCGTTCATACGGTGCTTGATGTTCTCGATCTCGTCGTTTGATAGCTCATCGCGACCCTCTATCTCGCAATAGAAACCTTTTGAAACCGAGTGGCGGATCGAAAAGCTGTTTTCAGGGTAGAGGTCGTGCACCGCCTTGTGCATTATATAAAATAGAGTGCGCTGATATACGCGCGAACCTTCAAAATGGGTGATGTCGATAAAACGGACCGATATGGGCTTGAAGATTTTATAATTTAGCTCCTTTATGCGATTATTTACATATGCGGCGAGGACTGGATTCTGACCATCTAACTGAATCATCTTCACCACATCAAGCAGCGAAGTACCGAGATTGACTGCTATTTCGGAGCCGGTATTTTCGCAAATAATTTTTATGACAGGTGTCATCTGTTTTGTCTATTTTCGATTAAAAATGCTTGCTACAAATTTGCGAAAAAAATTCATTATTTGCTATCAATTCGCAAAAAAAATGTAACTTTGACGAGCAAAAAACACTTTTTTTCTACAAAAAATTGAAAATTTACTTATGAAACGATCGTTTTTTACCATTATTGCATTACTTGTTGCAATGTTCGTTGTTTCGTGCGCGCCGTCGGAAACTCGTCGTGTGGTTATCCTTTCGACGAATGATATCCACGGAGCAATTCAGCAATTTCCGCGCCTTGCAACAGCAGTAGCTGCGTGCCGCGATACGGTAGAGGTTATTATGGTTGATGGCGGCGACCGCTGGACAGGTAATGCCTATGTCGATAAGGCCGAGCAGAAGTGCCTGCCCGTGATTGAGTTGATGAATCGCTTGGGCTATGATGTGGCAACGCTCGGTAACCACGAATTTGATTATGGTCAGGAACTGCTCCGCGAACGTATCTCGCAGTCCGAATTTGAGGTTATTTGCGCCAATATGGAGTCGTGCGGCTCGGAACTGACCGTGCCTGCAACGACAATCATCGAGCGCGGAGGTATCAAGTTCGGTTTTGTGGGCGTTGTAACCAACTTCGCGGGCGGTTATCCCGATGGTCAGAAGACCAACTTCGAGGGCCTGACCTTCCCCTCGCCCTTTGAGAAGGCGGTCGAGTTGCAGTCGCTGAAAAAGGAGTGCGATGTGCTGGTGCTGGTTTCGCATTTGGGCGACGATATGGATCGCGTTCTGACGGTCGATGCAACCGAATATGATCTGATCGTGGGCGGTCATACCCATACAGTTCTCCCTGAGGGCCAGGAATATAACGGTACGCTTATCACCCAGACGGGCAAGAGCTTGAAGAATTTGGGTGTTACGGTTATAGAGATGCAGGGCAAGAAGATCACCCGCCTCGAAAATCGCCTTGTTGCGCTGGCTGACTATGCCGAGGATGAGGAGATGAAGGCTGCCGTTGAGGTCTATTACAAAGACCCCTATTTGAGTGCTCCGATCGGTTCGTCAAAGATCCAGCTGTCGAAGGTCGGTCTTGCAAACTTTATGGCCGAGTCGATTGCTAAACGCTCGAAGTCGGATGTGGGCCTGTATCACTTTGGCGGTGTGCGTGTCGATTCGTTGCGCAAGGACGGTATCAGTATCGGCGATGTATTTACGTTGGAGCCGTTTAGCAGCACAATCTATACGGCGCAGATGACCACCGATGAGATTCGTCAGATGATTATCAATAAGTTCAACGACTCGGTCAATCCGAAGGAGTCGCATCGCCCCGATATCAACCCTTACGGAACGAGCTACACGATCGTAACCGACGCAGAGGGCGAGGCTGTTGATGTTCGCTTCTCGACTCTTAAAGAGGGTCGTACCTACAAAGTTGCGATGGGCGACTATATGTACAAAAACTACAATTTCTCGAAGAATGGAGCACACGAGGCAACGGGTATTCTCGTTACGGAGGTTATGCTCGACGAGTTGCGCCACCATTCGCCGCTGAAATATACCAACGAGGAGCGAATCTCGATCGTTGAGCAGTAGCGGGAAATTCAATCCCAAGATAGGCAATCAAGATAGACAATCAAGCCGCGTTCCGTTTGGAGGCGCGGCTTTTTTGTGTGCGTATGCGGTGAAAGTTTGACATTAATTGTGAATTATGAGTTGAGAATCGTGAATAAAATCTCGTAAATGGTTGTTATTCCGAAAAATAGTCCTTATATTTGTGCGCTTTTTCCGCGTTAGGCGTGCGTGTGGAAGTGCAAACGTCTGGCAACGAGAGGGTTAAATTAATTTATTGTCAAACTTTTAACGAGTGATTGTATCACAAAAATTTTTATGGTAGAAAACAAAATGGTAGTCGCAAACGAGAATTTCGATTGGAACGCATTCGAGAATGAGCTCGATCTGTATGATCGTTCGAAAGAGGAGATCGCTGGTTCGTATGACCAGACTCTGTCGAAGGTACAGGTTGGTGAGGTTGTTGAGGGTACCGTAGTGGACATCAACAAGCGCGAGGTTGTCGTTAATATCGGCTACAAGAGCGAAGGTATCATCCCCGTAGGCGAGTTCCGCTACAACCCTGAACTGACCGTAGGTGAGAAGGTTGAGGTTTATGTTGAGAGTGCCGAGGACAAGAAGGGCCAGCTGTTGCTGTCGCACAAGAAGGCTCGCCAGCTCAAATCGTGGGATCGCGTTAACCTCGCTTTGGAGAACGACGAGATCATCAAGGGCTATATCAAGTGCCGCACTAAGGGCGGTATGATCGTCGATGTATTCGGCATCGAGGCATTCTTGCCCGGTTCGCAGATCGATGTTAAGCCCATCCGTGATTACGACTTCTACGTTGACAAGACTATGGAGTTCAAGGTTGTTAAGATCAACCAGGAGTTCCGCAACGTAGTTGTATCGCACAAGGCTCT